>NZ_VILD01000011.1:91981-150041 GCF_009712085.1 Anabaena sp. UHCC 0253 | reverse complement strand
CTCAAAGAATTAATAGAGTTAAAAATTATGCCAGATCCTCGTGCTAAAGAAATGGCAGATGTAGCTTTAGCAGTGATTAAATTAATTCTACTCCTGAAGATATAGTGAAAATTACAGGAGAAAATAATTATTAAGAATTGGATTTTGGAAGGAGAAAGAGAAATCTAAAACTAAAAAAGATACTCAGAATGATCAACAAACTAGAAATAAAAATCAAAATTCAGTAGGTGATAATAAAGACTATTGAAGCTCCCTTTTTTATCTAAAACTAATTTTTCATCCTCAAACTAAAAATGCTATCAGAACGCTTTACCCAAGCCCTTACCTACGCCCACGAACTCCACGCCACCCAAAAACGCAAAGCTAGTGAGATTCCCTATGTCACCCATTTACTAGGAGTAGCCAGCATTGCCTTAGAATATGGTGCAAATGAAGATGAAGCGATCGCTGCCCTCTTACATGATGCCATAGAAGACCAAGGCGGAGCAGCCACTAGAGAAGAAATTCGCCGTCGCTTTGGGAATGCCGTTACAGCCATTGTTGATGGTTGTACAGACTCAGACGCTACACCCAAACCCCCTTGGCAACAACGAAAAGAAGCCTATATTGCCCATATTCTTACCGCTTCCCCGGAAGTATTGCTAGTTTCGGCTGCTGATAAACTCCATAATGTTCGGTCAATTATTAAAGATTATCGCATTATCGGTGACGTAGTTTGGGAACGATTTCAAGGCGGTAAAGAAGGCACACTTTGGTATTATCGTTCCCTAGCAAATGCTTTTCAGAAAAATCAAATTACTCCCTTAGTAGCAGAATTAGAAAGAGTAGTTTCAGAACTAGAAATGTTAGCTGCATACAAAAAATGAAGAACGAAAATTTTCATCCTTCACAATTTATATCTCATCCTTTTGGATGATAGTTATTCGTTACTTAACGGAATAAACTACTAAGTGAGCTATCTTCGTGAATTCGCCAAATCGCTTCTCCGAGTAAATTAGCAACTGAAAGCGTCACTAATTGAGGAAACTGGCTGCTCTGTGGGATAGGAATAGTATTAGTGACTATAACTTCCTCAAACACTCCACTGGATAATCTCTCAATTGCCGGTGGAGAAAATACAGCATGAGTAGCACAGGCATATACCTGACTTGCTCCTTCTTGACGCAGTAGCCTCGCGCCTTCAGCAATAGTACCGCCTGTATCAATCATATCATCTACCAATACAGCGGTTTTGCCTTTCACATCACCAATCACATTTAAAACTTCAGCGACATTATGAGCCTGACGACGTTTATCAATAATTGCTAGAGGTGCATCATTCAACTTCTTCGCAAATGCCCTTGCTCTTGCTACCCCACCCACATCAGGGGAAACAACAACAATATCCTGTAATCCTTTAGTAATGAGATAATCCAGAATAACTGGTGAACCATATACATGATCAAAGGGGATATCGAAATAGCCTTGAATTTGCGCTGCGTGCAAATCCATTGCCAGAATTCGGTTAGCACCTGCTTGAGTGATCAAATTCGCAACTAACTTAGCAGTGATTGACTCTCTTCCTGCTGTTTTTCGGTCAGCACGAGCATAACCATAATAAGGAATTACTGCTGTGATCTGTCGTGCAGAAGCCCGACGACAGGCATCAATCATAATTAGCAATTCCATTAAATGATCGTTGACGGGTTGGCAACAAGGCTGAACTAAATAGACATCACAACCCCGAATTGATTCTTGGATTTGAACATAAAGTTCTCCATCCGCAAATCTTTTCCGAATCATCGGACCTAGATCCATTCCCAGGTAACGAGCGACTTCTTGGGACAGTGTTATATTGGCAGAACCAGAAAACAGCCGCAGGCGATTATTATCAGATAGTCCCGTTGCCACTGACTGGAGTGGTAAAGTTGCAGAACCCAGCACAGCAGATTCTCGAAGTGCATTCATAGCCATATCATCAGAAATTGAGCAGATTTAACCGAAATGGAGGAAACAAAACATCTGTAAGTTTTGTTGAATTTTAAATTAACAGTTCCTAATTTTTAGTCTTTCTGGGAAATAGATCACTATCTAGTTGAACTGACATCTAGGTTGTCAAATAGTTTCAGAGTTCCAAATTTTTGGTTTAGGGTAATATGCCCAACTCTACTTATGCTATCTGGTTTTTTCGACCTAGAGTAAATAACTCACAGATAATAGTAATCTTCAAGTTAGCTCTGGTGTGGTAAAACACCTATGATTAAAGCACTGAATGTGCAAACAATTATTCTAGGATACTAGTGACCAATTTATAAACGATTAAATATTTACGTAATAAATCAAAAACCTGAACCAAATCAACAATACACCAAACTCCCGCATATATTAAGTCTGTAAGCATTAAAAAGTAACATTGACATTGCCAGTGATGCCGCTTTATTTACCTATTCTGGATTATAGCTGCTACCATGTTGGACATATCCTGACTAAAGGCAGAATGTGAGAATAGAATAATGTAAAACTTAATTCTAGTATACACTTCCTTTTAGGCAGGGTGACTGAGAAAAATTACGGAAGTCACAATTAAAACATTTGAATTCATGTTGTGGATGAATGATGCTTTTGCTAAGTTCTAGCTCAGTCGCTATTATATTTAATCAATAGACCATGCAATCACCGATTACAGTTGGTACTATCCTGCAAAATCGCTACCATATAATCCACATTATTGGACAAGGGGGTTTTGGTAGAACTTATCTTGCAGAAGACCAAAGACGCTTTAATGAGCTTTGTGTTCTCAAGGAATTAATTGCTTTAGTCACGGGAACATCTAGTGGGGGGAAGGAACAAGAATTATTTGAGCGAGAGGCGGCTACCTTATATCAGATTGAACATCCACAAGTTCCTAAGTTCCGCGAAAAATTTACCCAAAACGAAAGATTATTTTTGGTACAAGATTTTGTGGCAGGTAAGACTTACCGCAATTTGCTGAAAGAACGCCAAGAAGTGGGAACGACTTTCACTGAAGCAGAAGTATTATATTTTTTACGGGCTTTATTACCTGTTTTAACGTATATTCACGGTTTAGGAATTGTTCACCGAGATATATCCCCAGAAAATATAATTTTACGAGAAAGGGATGCTCTACCTGTATTGATTGATTTTGGGGTGGTGAAGGAATTAGCTACAAAATTACAATCCTCAAGTCCCACACCAGTCACTACTGTTGGTAAATTGGGTTATGCGCCTAGTGAACAAATGCAAACAGGCAGAGTTTATCCTAGTAGTGATTTGTATGCTCTGGCTGTGACGGCGATCGTTTTGTTGACAGGAAAAGAACCAGCAGATTTATTTGATGAACAGCAACTAACTTGGAATTGGCAAAACTGGGCTAAAGTTAATCCACAATTTGCTGGAGTTTTGCAGCGAATGTTGAGTTATATACCGGGGGAAAGATATCAAACGGCTGTTGATGTTACTCAAGCATTATTAAATATTAATCAACTGAATCAACCCAATGTATCTACGTCTCATGTATCTTATCTGCAAACTGTTGCTGTCGGTCATCGTCCTGAATCCATATTAAAGGAATCGGAAAAGTCTCAACCTTCAGCTTCTCCTCACCAAAGTAATTCTATTTTAGATAATCCTTTAGCGTTAGGGGCAATTGGTGGGGCTGTGGTAATTTTAGCAGGATTTGGGTCTTGGACATTGGTGAGTTCACTGAAAAGTCAGTCCCGTCAACCAGCAGAAGAAATAATTACAACTCCACAATCATTTCCTTCTCCAGTTATTCCCAGTGTGACAACAACTCCGACACCAACTCCGACTCCTACAGTTAGTGAACCTGTTGTTAATCGTAAACGTCTCAGATTGGATGCGACTAATACAGGGAATGTGTCAGGAACACTCAGGGAAAACGAATTAGTTCAATATAGTTTGCGAGCTAATGAAGGGCAAAAATTAACTGTATCTGTAAATGAAGGTAGTGGGGTTGTACTGACGATTTTAAATGATGATGGTGAAATCATTAATACTCAAGATCAACAATCTCTATCTTACGAGGGAATATTACAGAATAATGGCAGATATATTATTCAGTTAGGTCTGTCTGGGGGTATATTGGCTGCTGATTATAGTTTGAATGTGGTTTTAGAAGCGCCCACACCAACGGAAACTCCCACACCAACGGAAACTCCCACACCGACGGAAACTCCTACACCAACGGAAACTCCCACACCGACGGAAACTCCCACACCAACGGAAACTCCAATTCCAAATCTAGAAGATAATATTCCTACACCTGAAGTTACACCAACATCAGGGTTCACTGGCACTAATTAAGGCTAAATTAGTTAATAATACTTTGTCCAAATCAAAAAAAGTCTTGATTTGTAGGTTGGGTTGACGTATGTTACCCAACAAATGCGTCGGGTTTCACTTCGTTCTACCCAACCTACAAAAAATGGATAAGGTGCTGAGTTAAAGAACTCAATTAGTTGTCATTTTTAGCAAAAAACGTTGTTGAACACTTTACTGATTACGGGAACTGATACGGAAGCTGGTAAAACGGTTGTCACGACAGCATTAGCAGCTTATTGGCAAAAATATTATCCCCAGCGCAGTTTGGGGATTATGAAGCCAATTCAATCGGGAGTAGGGGATAGGGAACTGTATCAAACTCTGTTTAATCTGGAACAGTCCCCAGAGGAAATTACACCTGTGTATTTTCAAGCACCTTTAGCCCCTCCCATAGCCGCTGCTAAGGAAAATCGTCAGGTTGATTTAGCGATAGTTTGGAAAACTCTGTTAGCGTTGCAAAAACAACGTGATTTTGTGTTGGTGGAATCTTTGGGGGGTTTAGGTTCACCTGTTACTGATGAGTTGACGGTGGCTGATTTGGCTGGTGAATGGCGATTACCGACAGTTTTGGTTGTACCGGTGAGATTGGGAGCGATCGCTCATGCTGTGGCTAATGTAGCATTAGCTAGGCAAACTAAAATCAATCTCCGGGGAATTATTCTTAATTGTACTCAACCCCGTACAGAAGCAGAAATCGCTGATTTAACTCCAGCGGATTTAATTCAATCACTAACAAATATACCCGTTTTAGGTTGTCTACCCTATCTAGAAAATCCCCATGATTTAGAACAACTGGCTAAAGTTGCTGCGGCTTTAGATTTAATTGATGATTGGTAATGGGTGATTGGGAAGAGTTTTTTAATTTTCAATTTTTAATTTTTAATTGATAATATGGTTTCTACTTTTCCTCATGCTTCAACAGTAAGTCTCAAAAATGTGCGGTTAGAAATTCGGGCGCTACAGCCGCAATTAGTAGAATGGAGACGACAAATTCACCAAAAACCAGAATTAGGTTTTCAGGAAAAAATTACCGCTGAGTTTATTTCCCAAAAGTTACAAAATTGGGGAATTGAACATCAAACAGGTATAGCTAAAACCGGAATTGTGGCTATTATCAAAGGAACAAAACCTGGTAATGGCAAAGTATTAGCAATTCGGGCTGATATGGATGCTTTACCAATTCAAGAAGAGAATGAAGTTACTTATTGTTCTCAATATGATGGGGTGATGCACGCTTGTGGACATGATGGACATACAGCGATCGCTCTCGGTACAGCATATTATCTCCATCAACATCGTCAAGACTTTAGGGGTACTGTAAAAATTATTTTCCAACCCGCGGAAGAAGGTCCCGGTGGTGCAGAACCCATGATAGCCGCAGGTGTCCTTAATAACCCTGATGTTGATGCTATTATCGGTTTACACTTATGGAATAATCTGCCTTTGGGGACAGTGGGAGTCCGCGCAGGGGCATTAATGGCCGCTGTAGAATTGTTCCGTTGTACCATTTTTGGTAAAGGTGGACATGGGGCAATTCCCCATCAAACAGTAGATTCTGTGGTTGTAGCTGCCCAAATAGTCACTGCTTTACAAACCATTGTCTCCCGCAACGTTAACCCCATTGATTCGGCTGTGGTGACAGTAGGAGAACTCCATGCAGGAACAACGGTTAATGTAATTGCTGATACAGCCAGAATGGGCGGAACTGTCAGATATTTTAATCCTGATTTAGCCAACTTTTTTAAAGAACGCATTCAACAAATTATTGCGGGAATTTGTCAAAGTCATGGTGCAAAATATGACTTAGATTATATCCATCTTTATCCACCAGTGATTAATGATGCCGAAATAGCCGCATTAGTCCGTTCCGTAGCTGAAGATGTCATAGAAACTCCCATTGGTATAGTTCCCGAATGTCAAACAATGGGTGGGGAAGATATGTCATTTTTCCTAGAAAAAGTTCCCGGTTGTTACTTTTTTCTCGGTTCTGCAAATCCAGAAAAAAAATTAGATTATCCTCATCATCATCCCCGATTTGATTTTGATGAAACTGCTTTACCAATGGGTGTGGAAATATTTGTGCGTTGTACAGAAAAGTTTTTTGAATGAAGGAGTATTAGGGGCGAAGCATTCGGAAAATGGCCTTGGACAAAAATGGATAATTTATCACCCGAATGCTTCGCCCGTACAGGAGAAAGAAGGAGATCAGAAGAGTCTTGAATCTGGGTTATTAAACGTTGTCAATTGTCAATTGTCAATTGTCAATTATTTAACCCTAGCAGCATTTGGTAAATTCACTTTCAGCCGTTTAAACATAGCTTCTCTTCCTTCCATTGCTAAAGTATCATCTAAAGGTGAAAGTTCAATTTCCTGTTGATATTTCAACCTTAACGCCGTTTGAATTAACCAATCAGCAACGAAAGGATTTTTGGGTAATAATGGACCGTGGGAATAGGTAGCGATCGCATTTTGATAAAACGCACCTTCTGTGCCATCTTCTCCATTATTCCCCAATCCATACACCACACGCCCCAAAGCTTCCACTTTCCCCAATGTCGTCCGGCCACCGTGATTTTCAAACCCAACTAAATACGGCTTTGTCCCTGTCATTGCTTCTAGTTCTTGCGCTAACCGGGAAGCGGTAACTTCTATAACCAAATTACCAATACACCTTTTAGTATTTTCACCAGGATGAATAGAAACTAAATCTAAAATTCCTAAACCTTCAATTCTTTGTCCAAAAGCTGGTTCATAATAATTTCCTAGTAGTTGGGGAGAACCACAAGTAAAAACTCCAGGTGTGCCATGTTCGATTTTATCCCGCATGGCCTCAGCTTTGGACCCTTGTAAATCGCGCATGACAATTTCTTGTTGACGGTCTTGTGCGCCCCCACCAACGATCACATCAACTGATTTGATATCTTCTGCGGTGGAGTCTTGGTCTAAGGGTAATACGATGACATTATACCCCCGCCATTGAGCGCGACGTTGGATAGTGATCACATTACCGCGATCGCCGTATGTACTCATCAACTGGGGATATAACCAACCAATAATAATTTCCATTGCTGTAAAACTCTTATATATAGGAAATGTGTAACAGGTAATACCAATTTTATAGAATGCTACATAGAATAATTATCATCTGTATTGATCTGCGTTTATCTGCGTTTATCTGCGGTCAATTTTCATTGATATCTTACTTCTATGCAACTACATATTAATTTGGTTTCAACCAATATCACTTAACAACTGTACAAATTTACCATCATTACCAATTATTTTAACTAGCTGCTTTCCAACCATTCATACTGGGAGGAAAACCTCGCACATTATCATAACCCAACAAGTGTAAAGACATAACCGCCATTGCAGAACGATAACCAGAAGAACAATAAACTACTACAGGCTGTTCTTTCGGAATCTGGTCGAGGTTTTGAACCAATGTCCGTAGAGGAATATTGATAGCATCACCAATATGACCGGAAGCATACTCAGAAGGCTCTCTGACATCCACCAGAAAAATATTATCTTGTTTTAACAACTGTTTCAACTCTTCCACTTTCCCTACAGTGTAATAGTTTCCAGGTATGGATTTAAGATAATTATCCACTGTTGTTTGCAGGTCAGTATTAGTAGATGCTACTAAGATATTCTGCTGTGGTGATAAGGGGGATGCTATAGCTGATGAGTTATAGCTAACACCAAAAAAGGCATAAATAAATATGCACAAACTCGATAGAATTACAGTTAAACAAAGTCGAATTTTCATGAGTTATTATTTCTTGAAAGTAATCTACAAAAATACTGAGCGAATAGTTAAAATGAATTGACGCACTTATATCAACAGACAAGGCAGTTAGGACAATTCAAAGGCTGTCATTCCCGCGACGGCGGGAATCCATGTCCTAAGCGTTGTCACTGTTGCTGTATATCATTAATTACAAATTAGCAATTATTCGTTTGTGTTAATAGTTCAAAGACAAAATGCGTCCTTGAGTAAAATTAAAGAAAGCTTCTTTTTGAGCTAACTTTGCCCCTTCAATCAAATCTTCTGGTTGATGATTAGCTGCTTTTAAACACATCGGACAGACGTAGATCGAAATCCCTTTTTTAATCAGCTTATTTAACAAAGTTTTTGCTGATTCAAACTCCCTAAATTCAATTACTTTCTCATTTTTAAGAGCAACTTCTACACCTTGAATATCAAAAAACACTAGAACATCTTTATCTTCAGACATTTTTTCAGCTAGGGTCAATGCCATCAATACCCGGTGGGGGTCTTCTGTTCCTCGACTAATGTGAATAAAGACTCCATCCTTAACTGTAGTTTCCATTTTTTCTCTCCTGCAAGTCTGAACTTTTCAGTATTAATTAAACTGTTTTATTTCCACAGTTGTCTTCCTAGCTACTCCGGCAATATGAGGACTGACAATAGGAAAAGAAAGATTAAACTGTTGATAATCAATGCTTTGAAAACCGACATTTTCTAAAATTTCCCCAGTTTCGCGGTTGGGATGACAATTATCGAAGATTGTCTTCCAGACTGGTTCAATTCCATCTTGAATTCTGCGCGTCCAAGTACCGCATTCAGCCGCAACGTGTTCGATAAATAGGAAACGACCATCAGGTTTGAGTACCCGCACGATTTCTTGTAAGGTAGTTGCAACGTCCGTTACAGAACAGAGGACATGGGTACTGACCACAACATCAATACTGTTATCTTCAACATCTAACCTTTCCGCTGACCCTAAGCGTAATTCAATATTATCTAAACCAAGGCGTTCAGCTTCTTCCTGGAGATAAGAATGCATGAAAGGATTTGGCTCAATACCAATCCAGTGGATATTAGGGGGATAATAACAGAGATTTGCCCCTGCTCCCGGTCCAATTTCTAAAACTCGTCCGTCTAAATCTGTAAAGAAAGCCTGTTTGAGTTGTGCCATAGTTTCATAGCTGCTGTCACCATGCAACTTGATGGCACTGTTATCTGTGGTATTTGCTTTAGCCATTCCCCAAGCAAACAGACTTTTTAACCAGTCTGGAGTTGTTTGTCTGTCTGATGTCATGAAAAAACTCCTGGGAAAACCTCAATTATTACTTACCCGCGCAAGTTTCTAGTCCTAATTGTCGCCACTCCATCATTCCACCACTAATATTGAAGACTTTGGTAAAACCTGCTTTGACCAAATATTCAGCAGCAATGGGGCTGCGGTGGGAAGTTAAACAAATCACAACAATAGCTTCATCTTTGGGTAAATCCCGAAACCATTGAGGATAAAGCCAGCGACGAAAACCTGGTATCATCCCTATCAGCAGCCGTGGCAAACTCAGGTTTATTGCCCCTGGGGCGTGAAACATCCCATACTCAAAGTTGCTACGGACATCTATCAGTAAGGGAGGTTCAGGTAAGTTAGCAAATTCAGAAGGAGAAATATTAATCACCAATGGTTGAATAGAAGATGTAGATGCCATATTAATTGCAACCTGTTATAAAATTAAGTTACTAAACCCACCAAGGTTTTTCACCAGTCCGGGGGTCTATTTCTGTCCAGGGAGAAATGCGGATATACTCACCTTCCAAGTTAACGCCAACAAGCTTGAGGGGAAGCGGTGCAGGACCACGTATTACTCTGCCATCAGGATCATAGCGAGAACCATGACAGGGACATTGAAATTGGCTGTCATTGGGATTCCAAGGAAATGTACAACCCAAATGGGTACAGATATCAACAATTCCCCAAGGGTGCAGAGTCCCATCTGATTGGATTGTGAGGTAAGTAGGTTCTGCTGCTAAACCTGCAACTAAGGCACGAGTACCAACAGGTTCAGTTAAAATCTGGCTAGAAGGAATGAGATTTCCATGAATATCCTTGGCGAGGATAGAACCATCTTCACCCACTTCTGTGGGGGCAACGAAGAATTTAGCCGCAGGATAAAGTAAGCTGCTGGCTGTAGTGGCGACAACTGCACCTGTAAGAAAGTTGAGTAATTGTCGTCTCGACATTGAGGGGCTTTCTAAAGGAAGACTCTCTGACATAAATTTACACTTCCAGTTTTAATATAGGTGTTGAGTGCCTTGGTTAATATTTTGATTGAGTAACCATTGTTTACGCTCTCATTATACTACTATTTAATCATATAATTATTTATTCAGTTAAATCTTTTTCTGTTCCTACTTTTCTTTATCCGTGATGGGTATAAATATACTCACTCTATCTGCGGCGATCGCTTTTGGAAATGCCTTGAACTAAAAACATGATTGTCTTACTATCTAGTTAAGTAGTGTCATGGCGAATTTCTAAAAAAGCGTAGGAATAGAAAGCAGTTTTGTCTTGGCACTTTTCCATCGTTTCTGCGCCAATTTGTAGCAATCGGAGCATTTAACATGGTTCACGTTGTCATACTGGGTGCAGGAATAGGAGGTTTACCAACAGCTTACGAACTGCGGCATTTGTTGCCAAAATGTCATCGCATCACACTTATTTCTGACCACCCAAAATTTACTTTTATTCCGTCCCTACCCTGGGTAGCCTTCGATTTAACCCCACTCGAAAATATTCAATTAGATATAGAAAATTTGCTTTTAGGACGAGGTATTGATTGGATAGAAGGAAAAGTTACAGCCCTTGATCCTCAAGCACAAACCCTAAATATTGCCGGAAAAACCATTAATTACGACTACGCGGTAATTGCGACGGGGGCATCCTTAGCACTGGATGCCGTACCGGGATTAGGTCCAGAGCAAGGTTATACCCAATCTGTATGTAATCCCCATCACGCTTTATTGGCGCGGGAAGCTTGGCAAAAGTTTCTGGATCATCCAGGACCCCTAGTAGTGGGAGCAGTTCCCGGAGTCAGTTGTTTTGGTCCGCTGTATGAGTTTGCTTTACTGGCAGATTATGTTTTGCGACAACGGGGTTTGCGTGATCAAGTACCCATTACTCTAGTGACACCAGAACCTTATGCAGGTCATTTAGGGATTGGTGGAATGGCAAACTCTTCCGAGTTGGTGACTCAACTGCTACAGCAACGAGATATTGAATTAATTGAAAATACGGAAATTACTGAGATTAATCCGGAAAAGATGACCTTAGCAGATGGTCGTATTTTACCTTTTCAATACTCAATGGTATTGCCACCTTTTCAAGGAGCAGAATTTTTGCGGTTAGCAAAGGGATTAACTGATGAGAATGGGTTTGTGCCAATTTTACCGACATACCAACATCCAGACTTTCCCTCAATTTATAGTTTGGGTGTGGTGGTACAGTTAACTCTTCCAGAACAGACATCTATCCCAATTGGTGTACCGAAAACTGGACAAATGACAGAAGCAATGGGAATGGCTGTTGCTCATAATATTGCTAGGGAATTGGGAGTGATCAAAACAGCAGCAGTAACACCAACCCTAGAAGCAATTTGTATGGCAGATTTTGGCGATACGGGGATTATTTTTATTGCTGCTCCGGTATTACCTGATTGCGTAACGGGAAAACGCCGGAGTTCTGTCGCTAAACGGGGTCGTTGGGTGAGTTGGATGAAGGTAGCTTTTGAGAAATTTTTCTTAATGAAGATGCGGTTGGGGATGTCTGTTCCCTGGTTTGAGCGTTGGGGTTTACGGATTTTGGGTTTATCTTTAGTCGCACCAATTCCAGATTCACAATTACCGACAACTGCCAGTAAGAATTAGCACGAAAATTAACTTATATACCCAAGAACTCACTTTAGCATTTTGGCGATCGCTAAAATTAAATCCCCTTTTTTCAGGAGTCATAAAACTGGAAATCCAGTCACACCAAGGTTGTCCTCACTGTCAGAAAAATAATTACAAAATAATATGAGAATTTACTTGACAGAATATATAACTATATAGTTAAATAAAGGAATAAGGTTAACTTGCCTTGAACAACGATTAACCTCGGAATTAAAAATTATGGCTATTTCTCTGCAACAACGCCAAAGTAACAATCTTTGGGATAACTTCTGCAATTGGATTACCAGCACTAACAACCGGATGTACATTGGTTGGTTTGGTGTACTAATGATTCCTACACTTTTAACAGCAATTATTTGTTTCACCATCGCTTTTATTGCTGCACCACCTGTAGATATAGATGGTATTCGTGAACCTGTGAGTGGTTCTTTACTCTATGGCAATAACATCATTTCTGCTGCGGTTGTGCCTAGTTCCAATGCTATTGGTTTACACTTTTATCCCATTTGGGAAGCCGCTACTTTAGATGAGTGGCTCTATAATGGTGGTCCTTACCAACTAATTATTTTTCACTTTTTGATTGGTATTTTCTGCTATATGGGTCGTCAGTGGGAATTATCCTACCGTTTAGGAATGCGTCCTTGGATTGCGATCGCCTACAGCGCACCTGTTTCTGCTGCCACTGCGGTACTATTAGTCTACTCTGTCGGTCAAGGTTCTTTCTCCGACGGGCTACCTTTAGGGATTAGTGGTACTTTCAACTTCATGATTGTACTGCAAGCAGAACACAACGTTCTCATGCACCCATTCCATATGTTGGGAGTAGCTGGTGTCTTTGGTGGTGCTTTATTCTCTGCTATGCACGGTTCTCTCGTCACTTCGTCTTTAATTCGAGAAACCACTGAAATTGAATCCCAAAACCACGGTTACAAATTCGGTCAAGAAGAAGAAACCTATAATATTGTTGCGGCTCACGGTTATTTTGGTAGATTAATCTTTCAATACGCATCTTTTAACAATAGTCGCTCTTTACACTTCCTTTTAGGCGCTTGGCCAGTCATTGGTATCTGGTTTGCAGCTTTGGGCGTATCCTCTTTTGCCTTTAACCTCAATGGTTTGAATTTTAATAATTCTGTCCTTGATGCTCAAGGTCATGTCATTAATACTTGGGCTGATGTGATCAATCGCGCTAACTTGGGAATGGAAACAATGCACGAACGCAACGTTCACAACTTCCCCTTAGATCTAGCCTCTGGGGATATTCAACCTATAGCTTTAGCTGCTCCTGCTATTAATGGTTAATTGATTCTGTATTCATTTCTCCTGCCCTCAAAAATACTCTCAGCAACCCAAGTTGAAAATGCTTCGGGTTGCTTCTTTTTGGTAATTGACAACGCTTAATCAAGTGAAAACCTCGATAAATCAAGGACAATATGACTCCTTCTAATTCTTCCTCGGTGACTGGGCGCAAGCCCTGCGCCCCT
This sequence comes from Anabaena sp. UHCC 0253, assembly GCF_009712085.1. Classification (NCBI taxonomy): domain Bacteria; kingdom Bacillati; phylum Cyanobacteriota; class Cyanophyceae; order Nostocales; family Nostocaceae; genus Anabaena; species Anabaena sp. UHCC 0253. Next base: position 136,502 of record NZ_VILD01000011.1, on the reverse strand, counting down.
ACTTTCTCCTAGCCCTGACAAAAAGACTTTTCCACAAACCCTAATTATTGCAATATATTAATGAATTTCAAGTTTAGTAAATATACAACACAGATGAAAAAACTCATGCTAGATTAAGGGCATGGTACAAAAAGGTTAAAAGTTCAACCTTAAATCAAAACTTTCTCATTAGAGTTTGTACCTCCGGCTCTAGTGTATTGGCAATCAATGTTAGGTTTTTGCTTCCTGTTAAAGTGTTTTCGCCTGAATCTCACCAAGTTGTTATTGGAGGTGTTGAAATTAACAGCCAGAAGTGCCTGCCGTTTGGAAATTGGGAAGCGCAATTTAGATCGGATTTATATTGATTGCCTGTCAAGTTCACCTTAGTTTGGATTTTCTAGTTTTTGCTGAATTACAATCTAATCAAGAAACCGCTGTAAGCTGCTGATGTATCCTTCGTAGCTTGTGGCGGTTTCTGCTATGGATACGAAAACCCAAAAAATATGTTTTTTCATGAATCAAAAACATATATTCTCCGTCAATAGATATATCAGTTATCTACCTGTCTCCAGCGGGGATTATATTATGTCATTACAATCGCTTCGGTTTTTATTGTTGAGTAGTCTTGGTTGTTCTTTATTTTTTGGTAATGCTGTAGCTGTTGCTCAAGTTGTTGTTCCTACAGTCCCATCTGGTTCATCAACTCCAGTTCCAACTGGTTCATCAACCAATATACCAACTTCTACTCCAGTAGACAGTAGTACAAGATTTAGTTGTCAATTCTACAATGGGCTACATACAGTCATGTATCAGCCCCAAAGTCAACCAGGACAGTATTTTGCTTGGGCTGCACCTCAAAATTTAGGAGGGGGTTGGGATGCTCAAAAACGTTGTCAAGCGATCGCCAGCCGCTTAGAATTATATCGCCCCGATGGTTTACAAGAACTACAAATAGCTGTAGAAAACAACGAAAATATTATTTGTGTCACTACTGAAGCCCAGCCCAGTTGTCGAATTGTCTTAACAGTACCTCGCGGCAAAGATCCCTATGCTATTCGTAATAGTGTATTTCAAAACCTAGCTACCGCTGATAGTGGACAACAAACTATTGCCGTTAATACTTACGCTAATCGTAACAGAAGTAATGGAGATAGCTTATACAATTTAGGAAGAACGCTTCTAGGTGGTAATAATCAAGTTAATTCTTCTAAAAACGGTATTAATTTGAAACCATATCTTGATCCCAGAGATGGTGGAACTGGCAGCAATTTGACAAATGGAGTAGGAATTGGACGCAATACCCAACCCAAATCTCCTGTTCGTCTAAATCCTGGTAGATTTCGTTGATTAAGCTGATTTTAGGAGTTAGGGGATTAAGAGAATAAGTCCAGAAATTGTCTTTTTTCCTTTTTCTGAGAGCGTAAGTAGGTAGATGCTAATCAACCCAACTATGTAACGAACTGTAAATTACCCAAAACTCTTGGGATTGCTGCGTTCCACTCTGTTCCACTCGCAATGACATAGTTATAAATTTTCCCACCTACCTACTTGGTGTGATAGAAGCTATGCTTCTAACTCCTCAACTCGGCTGTATTTTTGTGACTATATTTACCTTTTTAGAGAAATTAAATTTACCCTTGATATAATTTTTGTCCTGTATTTAGCTATTAGGTGTTGTAAATATTTCTCAGGTTAGATTGACTTTTCCAGATCAGTTATTACATCAATAATATGCAATAACCTCAGTTTTTGGTTATCTATTTCCTGGTGGTAATTCGTAATTCCGCCCGATTTCCTGTGATCTATTCCCTCACAAGTAACTTAGCTGATGGATAAATATGCAATAGTTAAGCTTGATAAAGCTTTTCAGATTAATAGTAAGTTTGATATTACAAAATTAGCAATTCATGGTATTTTGGTACGATAATATCCAAAATACCGACACACTCACTACTTACAGCTATTTTCAGGGAAATGAACCACATCTTGATTTCTGCATTAAATATGAGAAACCGTGTAATTCCCAGGATATTTACAAAATCAGGGTTTTGGACAAACCGTGAACTCACCTCAGATAAGTAACCTTAACCAAAAGATAACTTGGCTAAAATCTGAGTCTACTATTTTATATAAAGAAGTTAACAATGGTGACAAATCAGATCACAAGCAAAATGAATCAATTTTTACAATTGGGCGATCGCATCCTAGAGTCTGGAGAGGTTTTATCATTATTGTCGGAATACCAGATATTACCGCTACTGATCAAAGAAATTATCATTGATCAAGCGATCGCCGCAGCCGAAATTGTCTGTACCCCAGAAGAAGAAAAACTAGTCTGTGAACAATTAGCCCAACAATATCAAGGACTAGAACCACAGCCAGAAAGTTTCCAGAAATTAAAACTCATGGGTATCCGCTCTTGGAAATTAGAAAAGTTCAAAGATGCAACCTGGGGAGGGGATTTAAACTCTTACTTCTTTCAACGTAAAACCAACTTGGATAGGGTGATCTATTCCCTCATTACTACCCCAGAAATTGGTATCGCTCAAGAAATTTACTTTCGTATCCAAGAGGGTGAACAGTCTTTTGCTGAATTAGCACGAGAATACGCTCAAGGACCAGAAGCCCAAACGGATGGTTTAGTAGGACCCATAGACTTACAATCCCTCCATCCCACATTGGCGAATATCCTATCTAAAAGCCAACCACAGCAACTATCACCACCAATTCAAATTGGGAATTTAATTTTAATTGTCAGATTAGAAAAATTACTACCAGCCCAACTAGATCGCCCTATGCGACAACGGTTATTAAATGAAAAATTTAATCAGTGGTTACAAGCACAAATGACAGAACAGAAATGGCAAATTCAGACATCATAAATCATCAAATTGAGACATTAGCAAAAATCAATTGAAATAACTCACCTCAATAAATATGACTTATATTAAGAATACCTTTGAAGACTTCATCACCACTATTGAAGGGTTTGAGCAACTATCAACTGAAGAAATTACCAAACTCTCATCACCACAACTATTACAACCTTTACGCTATCGTATTGGTCAAAAAATTATCAGCAAAGAACAATTACCAGAAAGGATAGCAATTCTTTATCAAGGTAATGTCAGACTATTGGGATATCATCCCCAAACCCAATTACCCATAACTTTAAAACTACTCAAACCAGGGGCGATAATTGGCGAAATTTCCTGGTTACGTCAGATTCCTTGCGAAACTGCGATCGCTTCTACAGAAGTAGTCTGTTTAACCTGGAATGCAGCCGATTATTTACAATTATTGTCTCAAAATTCAGCCTTTACTAACACTCGTCAAAACCAAAGTCAACTAATTGAAGTATTTGATGTTTTGAGTTTCCAGATAGCACAACGAGCCTTAATTAATCACAACCTCAAAGACATAGCTCAACAAGCTATATCAGATTCAAAAATTCATTATTTATCACCAGGAAAAACTCCCTTACAGACATTAGAAAGTAATCGGATCTGGTTTGTAAGTGGTGGTAATTCTCACCCTGATTTAACCCCTGGAACTCGCTTAGAAAAAGAAGTAATTGAAGTTTCTGGAAACCTTCCTCTCCGGTTGTTGGGAATCAACGCTACAGATTTATCATTACTTGATCAATTTCCCACAGAATCAGAAATATTAGAAAATATATCAGATAGCACAGTAGCTGGAGAAATTCCCTATGCAGAAGAACCGGAATTTATTCCTCCCGATACATCAAAAAATCCACCCAAAAATCAAAAATATCCATTTTTCCGGGGACAAGGAGAACTAGATTCCAGTCTTGCTTGTTTTCAAATGCTATGCAAGCATTTAGAAATTCCCTTTCGGAAAGAAGTAGTCCGACGCATTTTAAATGATCAAATTAAGCGTCAAGGAAATGTATCTTTTCAACTTTGCGCTTATTTATCAGAATTAATTGGTCTGAAATCCCAACTAGTTGATATTCCCGTTGTTTCCATTAACCGTATTCCTACCCCAGCATTAATTCGTTATCGTGACAGTTTTGCAGTCCTCTATGCAGTAGATGGGAAAAAAGTAGTTTTAGGTTTGCCATCTCAAGGTATTATCAACTGTCAAATTAATCAATTCGTAGAAGAATTAGAAACCGATGAAACTAACTTACAACCACAAGTTAGATTATTATTACTAAGTCCCACAAAAGAAACCCCTAAAGAACGCTTTGGTTTAGCTTGGTTTGTTCCTTATTTATCGCGTTATCGCCGCGTTTTAATAGAAGTCTTTATAGCTTCCTTTTTTGTGCAATTAGCAGCTCTAGCTAATCCCCTAGTAATTCAGCTAATTATTGATAAAGTCATCGTTCAAAATAGTATTAGCACCTTAAATATTTTAGGGGTATTACTATTAGCAGTTGGCATATTTGAAGCAGTATTAACCACATTGCGGACATACTTATTTGTAGATACCACCAACCGCATTGATATGAGTTTGGGGTCACAAATTATTGACCACTTACTCCGCTTACCACTCCGCTATTTTGATAAAAGACCAGTCGGGGAACTATCAACAAGAATTAACGAATTAGAAAATATTCGCCAGTTCCTCACCGGGACGGCTTTAACAGTAGTCTTAGATGCCCTATTTTCAGTAGTTTATATAGTTGTGATGCTGTTCTACAGTTGGCAACTAACTCTAGTCGGTTTAGGGACAATTCCTCTGTTTGTGTTGGTGACATTAATTGCTGCCCCCACAGTGAGTAGACAATTAAGAAGCAAAGCTGAACGTAACGCCGAAACTCAATCTTATTTAGTTGAGGTGATGTCAGGTATTCAAACAGTAAAAGCCCAAAATATTGAATTAAGATCCCGTTTTTCTTGGCAAAAGAAATATTCTAAGTTTGTAGCCGCAGGGTTTAAAACCGTTCTTACTTCCACATTAGCTAATTCTACCAGTCAGTTTCTGAGCAAACTTAGCAGCTTATTAGTTTTGTGGGTGGGAGCTTATTTAGTATTACAAGGAGACTTAACATTAGGGGAATTAATCGCCTTTCGGATTATTTCTAGTTACGTGACTACCCCAATCTTACGTTTGGCACAAATCTGGCAAAACTTCCAAGAAACTGGCTTATCTTTAGAACGATTAAGTGATATTGTTGATACCCCCCAAGAAGCAGAAATAGATCGGAATAATATTCCACTTCCGGCCATTAAGGGTGCAATCAAATATGAAAATGTTTCCTTCCGATTTGCAGCCAGTGGACCACTACAACTCAGCAATGTTAGCGTCGAATTTCCCGCAGGTAAATTTGTGGGCATTGTCGGACAAAGTGGTTCTGGAAAAAGTACAATGATGAAATTACTGCTCAGACTGTATGATACAGAATCTGGCAGAATTTTAGTTGATGGTTACGACATTGCTAAAGTCGAACTTTATTCTCTACGGCGACAAATTGGCGTAGTTCCTCAAGATACTCTTTTATTTGATGGTACAGTTCAGGAAAACATTGCTTTAACGAATCCTGATGCCACAACTGAGGAAATTATTGAAGCTGCACAAATTGCCGTCGCTCATGAATTTATTATGACTTTACCTAATGGTTATAATACGCGAGTTGGGGAACGAGGATCATCCCTTTCCGGTGGACAAAGACAGAGAATTGCGATCGCTCGTTCTGTCTTACAAAGACCTCAATTATTAGTTCTAGATGAAGCCACCAGCGCCCTAGATTATCCTACAGAAAGACAAATTTGTCTGAATTTAGCTCGCGCTTTTAAAGGTAGTACAGTCTTCTTTATTACCCATCGTTTGAATACAGTTAGTAATGCCGATACTATCGTTGTTATGGACAACAGTAGGGTAATAGAACAAGGTAGTCATCAAGAACTCATGGCGACTAAAGGCCATTATTTCTATCTTTATCAACAACAAGAAGTTAATTTGTAATTCGTCAATTGTCGGTTGTTAGTTGTCAGTTGTTTCCATAAAATTCAACTGATAACTAAATTAAAGATAAAATTAGACCCCACTAAATATTCAATCTAAAATCCAAAATCCAAAATTATTATGACTCAACTTAATGGTAATCACACCAACGGTAATGGAAATGGCAACGGTAATGGTAAAGCATTGTCCAGAGATACACAAGTATTAACATCTTCTAAACCCAAACCAAAACAGCCAAACAATGATTTCAATTTCGATAACTTTGAGCAATCTGTAGTTTTACGACAATCCCCAATTTGGTCAAGAACCATCATGATTACCCTGATGGGATTAGCTTGTTTTGGGATTATTTGGGCTTGTTTAGCAAAAATTGAACAAGTAGTACCTGCAACAGGTCAATTAAAACCAGAAGGAACAGTTAAAGACGTGCAAGCTCCCATTAATGGAGTTGTGAAATCAGTTTATGTCAAAGATGGACAAGAGGTAAAAACAGGGGATTTATTATTAACATTTGATTCTATCGCTACCCTAGCAGAATTAAATTCATTAAATAAAATCCGTGTAGCTTTAATTCAAGAAAATAACATCTATCGCCGCTTAATGGGAGCTAGTACAGGCATAGATTCGGAAATAGAATTTTTACGCAGTAGACTACCAGGAGAATCAGCTTTCTTGCTGAAAAGTCGCGCTTCTTTAGTAGCAGACAATAATTTATTACGTTCTCAATTAAGAAATTTACCGGGAACAGCAGGGATAGGAATTGATGAAAAACAACTACTGGACGTTGCTAGAACAGAATTAGCATCTCGTTCCAAAGCCGCAGATTTAGAAGTTGAAAAAACTAGAAAACAACTTTCTCAAACTAAATTTAGATTACAAGATACTCGCAATGGGTTAGCAATTCAAAGTCAGATTTTAGCTAGTCTCAAAACCTTAGCTGAAGAAGGTGGTATTTCTAAACTGCAATATCTTAATCAACAACAACAGGTACAAACTCTCCAAGCCGAAATATCACAATTGCAAGAAGAAATAAAACGTCTCCAATTCGATATTGATAAAAGGAAAGAAGAATCAATCAATACAGTTGCTAGTTCTGATAAAGGGATTTTAGAAAAAATAGGTAATAACAAACAACGCATTGCTGACATTGATAGTCAATTTATGAAGATTATCTTAGACAATGAACAGCGTTTAGCAGATATCAATAGCAAAATATCCCAAACACAATTAAACGTTAAATATCAAGAACTCCGCGCACCTGTCGCTGGTGTAGTTTTTGATCTCCAGGCTAAAAATGCTGGTTTTGTTGCTAACACTACACAAAAATTACTACAAATCGTTCCCAAAGAAAACCTCACAGCAGAAGTTTTTATCACTAATAAAGACATTGGTTTTGTTAAAAAAGATATGAACGTAGATGTGAGAATTGATTCTTTTCCTTTTAGTCAATTTGGTGATATTAAAGGTAAGGTAATTGATATTGGTTCAGATGCGTTACCTCCAGATCAAAACTATCAATTTTATAGATTTCCAGCCAGAATCAAGTTAGATAGTCAATATCTAAATCTTGTTAATCAAGATCAAAAGATATCTTTACAGTCTGGGATGTCTATTACTGCTAATATTAAAGTTCGTGAAGAACGCACGGTTATGAGTTTGTTTACAGAGATGTTTACGAAGCAAATTGAGAGTTTAAATGAGGTGCGTTAAGGATTGTTAGAATCTAGTATTTAGTACCTATAATTTTGCATATTAGGTACTGAAAAACGGCGTTGCTGATTAAGGGTATGAATTTTAGTCTCACGCAAAGGCGCAAAGGTAAGAGTTTTAACGGTTCAATTTGGGAATTTCATACCTCAATATGGCTATCAGCAACGCCTGAAAAACCAAACAACTGAAGTTAGGGAACGCACCTATAGTGAGAATGCGTCCCTGGTTGCATCAAAAATTAATTTCTCAGTTGTACAGGCATTGCTAAATAAGTCATTTTTAAACCACCCAAGGGAGTAAAAATGACTGGAGTTAAACTTTGATTTAGGTGCATTTGAATTTCTGAAGATGGTAATTCTTTTAAACCTTCCATGAGATATTTGACATTAAAAGCAATGTCTATATCTTCTCCAGATATTTGCGCGGGCATTGATTCTGTACCACTACCAACATCTTGCGCTTCACAAGATAGAGTAATTTCTTGATTGGCGTTATCAATGCTAACTTTGACAATATTATTTTTCTGATCTGCTAATACAGCAATTCTTTCTAAAGTGCTGATAAATTGCTTTCTTTCTAATGTGACTTGGCGTTCAAATTGCCGAGGAATTAATTGCCGATAAGCGGGATATTGTCCTTCTAAAGTGCGGCTGGTTAACCGTTGATTTTGCCAAGCAAAGACAACTTGACCTTGATCAAGATATACGGCTACAGTTTCTTCTGAAGTGGCATTATGCCCTAACATCCGTTGTAGTTCTCGTAATGCTCTGGCGGGTACTGTCACCTCTACTTGTTCACTACCTTCAACAGGACGCTCATTAGTGGTTTCTAGGACTGCTAAACGGTGTCCGTCGGTAGCTGCAAATTCTAATGTGTCTTGTTTTAGAGTCAAATGTACACCTGTGAGAACTTGCTTCGTTTCATCTGAACTAGTAGCAAACAAAGAACCTTTCAGTCCTTCAATTAGTGCCGCTGTGGTGAGATGAATGGCTTCGGCGTTTTCAATAACTGGTAATTCGGGAAATTCTTCTGCTCCCATGGCGCGAACTTGGTAACGTCCGCTTTTGGGTTTGAGAGTAACGATTATACCTTCTCCACCTGCATCTACTGAATCATCGAGGGTGATTTCCCCTTCTGGTAGGCGAGAAGTGATATCTACAAGGAGTTTGGCAGGGAGAGCGATCGCCCCACTTTCTAATACCTCAGCACTAAAACTAGTACGGATACCTAGACTGAGGTCAAAGGCGGTTAAACTCACTTGATTAGTTTCGGCATCTGCTTGTAATAAGATGTTAGCAAGTACAGGGTGAGTTGGTCTAGATGGGACTGCACGACTGACGAGGGAAAGATTGCTGCTGAGATCACCTTGAGAACAAATTAATTTCATCTTTAAAATCAAAAATGGGGGAATTGGTAATTGTAATTGGTAATGGGTAATTAGGTATTTACCGATTTCCCCATTACTGTGTGATTCTAACTGCTCAAAGCTTTGATAAATCGTTGTAAACTCTTAAATACACCGGGTTTTCTGGCGGGTGTAGCGTCGGTAGTATTTTCCGTTTGTCCCCCCATAAGAATCCCATCTAATTCGTCACCTGATGGTTTTTTGGGGAGTTCGGCAACTTTTTGATATTCGCCTGCTGTTTCTAACCATACTTCCCATAGTCCAGGGTAGCAACGGAAAAGGGCAGATTCATCATCTACGGGACGGATATAGTAACAAGATTCGATGGTGCTGATAAAGCGACGACGGGTTTCTCTAGCTGTGTAACCGATACCGACTACACTGGAATCTTCTAGCCGGGGTGTGAGCATAATTACGGGGCGTTCCCCGATGATTTCACACAACTTTTCTAATTGTGGTACTTCTACGGATGTGGGAGCAATAAATAGGAAAATTTCATCTTCTGGTTGAATTTTTGCTTCTAAAGATGCAGCCCTACCTGTACCAATATCTAAAATTTTGAATTGTGTGTCTTGCCAGTCACGACGGGCTAAAGCAGCCGCACCAGCATCAGCAAAGAAGACTTTGAGACGGGATTCATATTCAGTAAATTCGGGAAGAAACTGTTCTGCAACTGTCATGAATTTGAGTTCTGGAAATAATAACTCAACTTGAATGCGACTCACACCATCAGCTAAAGCTGATTTTACCGCGTCACAAGATTGAGCGATCGCATCTTCTAGGGTTTTTGGTAGTTCAGCCATAGTTTACAAAGTCTCTATATCAATCTTTAATCTTTAATTATCGCCAATAACGTCATTTATGACCAATTTTCCGAATAAGTGTCAGTTCTAGTTGCTTAAACATGAATTTTTGTAAATTCTTAATGAGTAGTATTATCTTTTTTGCTAATAATTTGTATCCTGGTTTTATTATAGATATTTTTTTGTTTTGTTATTGGCACTCGAAAACAATCAGTGTTTGACTTTGTGACCTGGACAATAGTATTATATGCCAGTATTAGTGTATACATAAAACCCTAAAATCGCTAAATACTCAACTTTCCCTTCTTCTGTTTTTGTAATCCAAAAATTTAGACCTCACCCGATAGAGGTATGGGATATTACGGTGTTTAAGATAAAAACCCTACTTTTGAATTACTGAAAATTATGGCGATTATCTCCTCAAAAAAACAGCCTCCAGAACCCAACGGAGAACCAAAACAGCAACAGAAATCAGTCAAAGTCCCCCCTGCTGAAAATATTTTGCAGTCTGAAGCGGCTCTTAATGAACAAGGTAAACCAGAGGAGAGTATTCGTCCCCAGCGATTTGCTGATTATATAGGACAAAAGGATTTAAAGGATGTTTTAGATATCGCTATTAAGGCGGCTAAATCTAGAGAGGAAGTGCTGGATCATTTGTTGTTGTATGGACCACCAGGTTTAGGGAAAACCACAATGGCGATGATTTTAGCATCAGAAATGGGAGTAAGTTGTAAAATTACCAGCGCCCCAGCTTTAGAACGTCCACGAGATATCGTAGGTTTATTGGTAAACCTGAAACCAGGAGATGTACTATTCATAGATGAAATCCATCGGTTATCACGGATGACAGAGGAGATCCTGTATCCAGCGATGGAGGATTACCGCTTAGATATTACGGTGGGGAAAGGTTCTAGTGCCAGAATTAGAAGTATACCTTTGTCTAAGTTCACCTTAGTCGGGGCGACAACTCGCGTCGGAGCTTTAACTTCTCCATTGCGCGATCGCTTCGGTTTAATTCAAAAGTTGCGTTTTTATGAAATTGAAGAACTAACTAAGATTGTTCTTCGTACCGCTGAATTATTGCAAACTCCAGTTAACCCAGATGGAGCGACAGAAATAGCCAAACGTTCACGGGGAACGCCCAGAATTGCGAATAGATTACTAAAGCGAGTCCGTGATTATGCGGAAGTTAAATCTTTTACAGAAATTACTGCAATTGTTGCAGCAGAAGCATTACAACTATTCCAGGTTGATCCTTGCGGTTTAGATTGGACTGATAGAAAAATGCTCAGTGTGATAATTGAAAACTTTAATGGTGGTCCAGTGGGGTTAGAAACTATCGCTGCTACCACTGGGGAAGATACTCAAACCATTGAAGAAGTTTATGAACCGTATTTAATGCAAATAGGTTATCTGAGTCGGACACCCAGAGGAAGAATAGCAACTAAAGCGGCATATCAACACATGGGTTTTAAACCACCTAATGAACAGTTATCCTTACTGTGAAAAAATATAGCCCCCTGACTTCTTAGAGAAGTCGGGGATCTATGTTCATGAGCGATTCCTCTGGTAAGCTATCTCTTTTCTTTGATACACGAGAGCGATTCCTACGGAGCGCTTCGCTATCGCACTTCCTTCACCATTAATAAGAAGCGATACCTTCGGTAAGCTACCGCTAACGCACTTAATAAAAATCATTTAACTATAATTCTTCAATTTTCACTAAACCACCTTCTGTAAATTGGATAGATAACTCATATCCATCAAGTAAACCAGTGCCTAATAATGGCAGTCTTCCTGTAGCTAAAACATTAACTTCTCTTTCCTCACCATTCCAAATAATAGTCGCTTGATGTACTGGTAAAAGCACACGACTATTATCTGCTAAATTTGCATACATATCATAAACAAAAGGCAAACCCAAAAGATTAACTGCTCTTGGAGGTAAAGAAAGAAACTCTGTAAAACCTGTATCAATCACAAATTCAATACTAAAATCTGGTTGCTCTGGCAATCGAAATATGACATTGACAGTTGCTCGTCCATTTTTAATAATGCCAGTTATCACCGATAATCACGCTCCATTTCTCCACTAAAAGATGCAGCGACTTTGTAACCAATGCGAATCCCAAAAAGTCGAGCAAATCTGTTTTTATTCCGTAAATAATGCGCTGATTCTATGCCTGTTTTATCAACAGCATATTCACCTGTTTCTATATCAATAATGATCATTTTGCCGATGTTGTCTTCGGTTTCGACTTGTTGACGAATACCATTGTCATATAATTCTTTGGCTCGTTTTGCGACTTCTTCGCTGCTGAGGAGAATGGCTTGCATTTTATTTCATCCTTTTTTCGTGATTATGTATTTATTGTACTTGATTAGCAGTACAGTTTATTCTTCCTCAAGCCACTGTTCATAACCACATAGCAGTAATCTTTCCTTTAAATGAGCGATCGCTTCTGGTGCGGGTATATCAATTGACTGTACCCGATATACATCATTGAGGACAACACTATAATCTTTACCGCTATAGTAAGCTACAACTTCAGCCAAATTTCTATCTGACATTTCTTCACTTAGTAATGCTAAAAGCGGTAAATAAGATTGTGATTCTATTCCCTTGGGGAAAGCATTTTGAATTAATTTATATGTACTTTGTAGATGTGGTGAAATAGTGATTTGCATGATTAATTACCAATTAAAGGAAACGGTAGATGAATATATACATGAAAATCCACACCTTGAGCAGAAGCGGCTCTCACTGCTTTTGCATCTGCTGTGGTGGTGACAATATTTAGTTGATCACCTGTGCCTAATATAATAATATCGTTTATTCCTAATTTTCGTGTTGGTTGCAGATTTAAAGCTCTAGGTGATGGGTTATCCGGGATGATAGTTACTCTTTGTAAAAAGCGATTAGCTCTAGTTTGTTCTGATAGTCTAGCAATAGTTTTCACTATGTTAGTGAACTCAGAAAAAGCGGTTTGAGTCATTACCATTTCTTGTTTATTTACATATTGTCGCAACACATAACGGATAGTGGAATTTTCGGCTATAAAAGCTATAGCAGTGCCAGTATCTAAATTAATCATTCAAATATTTTTCTCAGAAAAAATGGTAAATAAGTTATGTATTTTACCATTTATTACCTTTTTACTTAAAAGCGATTACTCGGTCATGCGTTGCGATCGCACACCTTATACCATAAAACTATCTGATTAAATTTTTAAGATTTTGTAAATTTAGGTCTTGACTCTTTGCGTACATTTAGCTATACAATATATAACAGCTAAACACAAATCATCAAGTTTCGATGATTACTTATACTAGCTACTTAAATCACTTGCGGTAATAAGTATTGATTTCCGTTGTTGATCCTGCGACGGTGTATTTCACGGTTAGCTTTACGACGCGTCCATCGTCTCGAACGGCTTTTCCTTTTCGGAATAAGCGAGAATACAACTGCAAGTGATATTTTTTCTTAATTATCTATGACGGACAAAGTGCAAAGAGGCTCAAATTTAATTCTTAAACAAAAACCTGAATTTTTCAAAGAGAAATTTTACTCTTTAAAAAATCCCATGGATATAGCCGACCTTTTAGGTATTTCCTATGGTCGTCTTGTTTATCATATATATGTTGTTAAAACTGAAAATCGTTATAAAACTTTTGAGATTCCCAAAAAATCTGGTGGTATTCGTCAAATATCCACCCCGATAACTGCACTTAAAATTCTTCAAAAAAAACTTAATCAAGTTTTACAAGCTGTATATCAAATAAAGCCATCAGTACACGGTTTTGTGAATGGTAAAAATATTGTAACTAATGCTCAAGCTCATGCTAAAAAACGCTATGTTCTAAATATTGATTTAAAAGATTTTTTTCCTTCTATAAATTTTGGTCGGGTGCGGGGTATGTTTATGTCTACTCCCTATAATTTACATCCAGATGTAGCAACAGTTTTAGCACAAATTTGTTGTTATAACAATCAGTTACCTCAAGGCGCACCAACTTCACCAATAATTACTAATATGATTTGCGCGAAAATGGATAGTCAATTACAAAGGTTAGCTAAAGATTGTAAAGCTACTTATACAAGATATGCAGATGATATTACTTTCTCCACAACTTTACCTCAATTTCCCAATTATTTAGCATACACAGGGACTGAAGAAGATACAGAAAAAATTTTTATTGGTAATCGTTTACTAGCAATTATTCATGAAAATGGATTTGAGGTAAATGAGCAGAAAATTAGACTGCAAGTGAAAGGTAATCATCAGGAAGTAACAGGATTAACAACTAATGTTTTTCCCAATGTTGATAGAAAATATGTGCGTCAAATTCGCGCTATGCTTTATGCTTGGGCTAAGTTTGGACTTGAAGCTGCGGAAAATGAATATTTTGAGAAATATGTATTTAAGTCAAGATTATCCATAAAACCAAAACTAGAATTTCAGCAAGTATTAAGGGGAAAAATTGAGTTTATAGGTATGGTTAAAGGTAAAGAAGATTCTATTTATCAAAAATATATGAACCAATATAAAATATTAGCTAGATTATCAATTTTTAATAAAAAGGGCGAGGATTAATAGATGGATAATTTACAAAAAATATTACTGGAACAAATAAATTCAAACTTACAAAGTATTTCCTTATATATAGAAAAGTTAGCTAGAGAAGAAATTAAGATAGATCATAGTAAAATATATTTGATTGATTATTCAATTTACGAATGGCTAAATACATCAGAATATGAGTCCTTGAGAGAAATACTTGAAAAAGAAAATCAAGAAGCGGTTAATGCTATCATGAATAAAGATTTTGGAGAGTATTGCCGTAAAGTATATCTACAAATAGAAATTTTGCTTAATAAATTTATAATGGAATATGATAAAGACAATATTCAAGATATTGAATCTTCTAAATTTAGGAGATTAAACTTTTTCTTTAAAAATGTAAAAGAACAAGATAAACAATACAAGAAGATTATTACTAATATTATGAATATTAGGGATATTAGCAGTCATGGAGATTCTAAAGGTAGATCAATATCAAACAGAGTTGAAATTAAAGGTAAGAGTATAAAAATAAAATTGGAAAAATTAAAAAAGACTCTTCTTACAAAAGAAGTACAAGATATATTTTCTGAATTTATAGATTATCGTCATCCATGGAATCCAAATATTACTGGTGATCCTAAACAGGGATATGCTTATATTCTTTTATATAATTTAAAAGATGAATACTTTGATCCTAATTCGATTATAGAATATATTGAAAACAATAGAAGACTTGTATACCAATATAAACTAGGAAATGATTTCAAGATTTTTTTAGATAATTATCAACCTAAAAATGAACTTAAAAAATTTTTCGATGAACAAGAAAAAAATTATACAACAATAAGAGATACAATGAACTGGTTTATTCAAGAAATAG
Organism: Anabaena sp. UHCC 0253; assembly: GCF_009712085.1. Taxonomy (NCBI): domain Bacteria; kingdom Bacillati; phylum Cyanobacteriota; class Cyanophyceae; order Nostocales; family Nostocaceae; genus Anabaena; species Anabaena sp. UHCC 0253. The sequence goes on along the minus strand of NZ_VILD01000011.1, from coordinate 121,229 downwards.
GTAAACATCTAAGCATAACTTAGCAACTTCATAATTATGACTAGAAAATACAACCTTATCACTCTATTTTCGATCATAAATTTGACAATTTTCCTCACTATAACAAAATAATAACAGAATGTATGGAGGTGATAACATAGGATCAATCCATACTTGTGTAAAAGTATAGTTATTCTTCGCTACCCAAGAAGCGTTTTAACATAGTTTTATATTTATTCTTCAACTTCTTAGAAATTAATCCTCCCTGTTGAATTTGTGATACAATATCAGCAGATAAACAATCTTTAGGAATAGGACTACCAGAAGTTATACAAATAGCAAGATCATTTGCATCCATTTCACGAGCAAAATAGTAAGCTATAACAGATTCCTTTTTAATAAAACTTGGTAAACTCGGATCTGGTGCTAAAACACAAACTCTTTCAGAGTTATTTTTCTTGTCGGTTAAATTAACAAATAAATATTTATTATCAGAAGTTTTTGCAATTGCGACATAAAAATGTTGGCCATTAGGAGGTGTATCAATTAAAAATACATCTCCTATGTTTATAGAAATACTAGACACTTAGCACCTCATCTAAATATGCTTCCCTAAGTGCTATTTGTCTAATTTCCTCAATTTCTTCCTCACTTTTACCAACATTTTTCAGAATATCTTCTACTGAAATGGGAATAGCAGAACCATGAGGATCTTTCCACTCTGGTAAATCATGAGTCCATTCAGCAACATGAAATGGATCAAGATGTCCAAAGCTTTGATATACCTCTTGAAGAATCTCCTCTTCTTCTTCGCATAGTTCATCATTTCCTGGATCTTTAACTAAGTAAACAAAGTTCTTATCACCAGGAGAAATATACTCAGACCACAGAGGTAGAGCATCATCAATAGGTTTACCTTTAATTAAATCATAAATACCACTAAGAACAGGACCATATTTCATTGATACATAATGATCACCTGTAATTGGTTGTTCTATTCTTTCTAAGGCAATACGATCAGCTATATAGAGCATTTTTAGCAAGCCTAAATACTTCATAGGCTTACCATGCAGCTTTATCAGTATAGCTGCTGCTTCTACAGCTTTTTCTGGGTGAAACCGAAACTGGATAGACATAATTATCCTTGAGAAGCAGTGTAGTACATCTATATTATAAATCTTGATCTGAAAACGCGAAAATTTATTATACAAATCTCAGACTATATCATTACTCAGTTTATTTCAACTTTGATCTTCTCCCTTCCTCCTCTCTGCGACTCTGCGCCTCTGCGTGAGAAAAAAAACAAAAAAAACGGCAGAGAACCGAAATCCTCCACCGTTCAATTAACAATTAAAAAATCCTAACTACGACTCAACACCAGGGGTTGATAACTCCCGTGTTTGTTGAGAACTAACTTGAACAATGCCATTTTCATCAACATCAACAAGAGCAGTATCGCCATCTTTGATGCGTCCAGACAGAATTTCTTCCGCTAAACTATCTTCCAATAAGCGCATAATTGCCCGACGTAATGGCCTTGCACCGTAGCTCGGACTGTAACCCTCCGTGATCAAGCGATCCTTGAAGCGGTCTGTGACTTCTAAGACAATGCCTTTTTCTGTCAACCGACCAAACACTTCCTTGAGCATGATTTCGGCGATTTGGGTAACTTCCAGCTTGTTCAATTGACGGAAGACGATAATTTCATCTAACCGGTTCAAGAACTCAGGACGGAAGTATTGTTTCAGTTCCTCATTCACCAAAGAGCGAATTCTGTTGTATTGTGTCTCAGTCGCATCTTCAGAGAACTCAAAGCCGATACCGCTACCACCTTTTTCAATTACCTTAGAACCAATGTTGGAAGTCAAAATCAGCAAGGTGTTCTTAAAGTCCACGGTGCGACCTTTTGCATCGGTTAACCGACCATCTTCCAAAATTTGCAATAGCATATTGAACACATCTGGGTGTGCTTTTTCGATTTCGTCAAACAGCACCACAGTGTAAGGACGACGACGGACAGCTTCTGTTAGCTGACCACCTTCGTTGTAGCCGACATAACCAGGAGGTGAACCAATCAGTTTACTGACGGTGTGACGCTCCATGTATTCGGACATATCCAAGCGAATCATTGCTTCTTCCGAACCGAAGAAGTAGGAAGCCAAGGATTTCGCTAATTCAGTTTTACCTACCCCAGTCGGACCTGAGAAGACAAAACTAGCGATCGGCCGATTAGGATTTTTCAATCCCACACGAGCGCGACGAATAGCACGGGAAACAGCCTTCACAGCGTCTTCTTGTCCAATCAGGCGCTGGTGTAAGGTGTCCTCCATGTGCAGCAATTTCTCGGACTCAGATTCGGTGAGTTTGTTCACCGGTACACCAGTCCAGGAAGCGACAATGTGAGCGATGTCTTCTTCTGTAACTACAGGTTCAATACCGTCACCACTAGCACCGTTACTCTTAGTTTGAGCAATAGTGCGGATTTCGGCTTTGATTTCCATTTCCCGATCGCGCAATTCTCCAGCCCGATCAAAGTCCTGGGAACGCACTGCATCATCTTTTTCTTTTAAGATTTGCCGTAGTTCCTTGTCTAATTCCTTCGCTGCTGGGGGCAGTTGGGAGTTAATCAAGCGCACCCGTGAGCCGGCTTCATCAACCAAGTCAATGGCTTTATCTGGCAAATAGCGATCGCTAATGTAACGATCAGACAACTTGGCCGCTGCCACCAATGCTTCATCGGATATCTTCAGCTTGTGGTGTGCTTCGTAGCGATCGCGCAAACCATATAAAATTTCTATTGTTTCATCAACAGAAGGTTCACCCACCATCACAGGCTGAAAGCGTCTTTCCAACGCTGCATCCCGTTCAATGTGCTTCCGGTACTCATCTAAAGTAGTCGCACCAATACATTGCAATTCACCCCGTGCCAAAGCTGGCTTGAGGATATTTGCCGCATCAATTGCCCCTTCAGCCGCACCTGCACCAATTAAGGTGTGAACTTCGTCAATGACGAGGATGACATTACCCGCAGAGCGGATTTCATCCATAATTTTTTTCAGGCGTTCTTCAAATTCACCTCGATATTTAGTTCCTGCTACCAGCAACCCAATATCCAGAGTCACTACACGCTTATCTTCCAAGATATCGGGGATATCCTTGTTAGCAATACGTGAAGCTAAACCTTCAGCAATGGCTGTTTTACCAACACCTGGTTCACCAATCAACACGGGATTGTTTTTAGTCCGGCGACCCAAAATTTGAATCACTCGCTCAATTTCCTTGGCGCGTCCCACCACCGGATCGAGCTTGTTATCTATGGCCATTTGGGTCAGGTTTGATCCAAACTCATCCAGAGTTGGGGTCTTAGTGCGACCAGAGGGGCCACCCGGCGTAACTTCCGCCGTTTCTCCCAACATCCGAATCACTTGGGTTCGCACCTTGGTCAAATCTACACCGAGATTTTCTAGCACCCTGGCTGCTACACCTTCCCCTTCGCGGATCAGGCCCAACAGCAGATGCTCGGTACCAATGTAGTTATGCCCCAATTGGCGTGCTTCTTCCAAGGATAGTTCTAAAACCCGCTTTGCCCGTGGCGTAAACGGAATTTCCACGGCTACAAAGCCCGAACCCCGTCCTATGATTTTTTCAACTTCAATGCGAGCATCTTTAAGATTGACTCCCATTGATTTCAGCACCTTGGCGGCTACTCCTGTGCCTTCGCCAATCAGACCCAAGAGGATCTGCTCAGTTCCGACAAAGTTGTGACCTAAACGGCGGGCCTCTTCTTGGGCCAGCATGATTACCTTAATGGCTTTTTCTGTGAAGCGTTCAAACATGGCATTTTTCCCATCACCTGCGTCGTGCCGGTATGCTGATTTTAGCACAGGCTAAAATTTTGGGTATCTGTATAAAGAATTTAGATATCCCAGGACGATGACACAGGTTGATAGGTTAATGAGTAATTATTGATTACTTTTTATGTAGCTATTGTACTGAGGAGAGTGATTTTACCAGTATTTTTGGGACTTAATGCCAATAATTAACTATTAATGTTGAGATTTTTAATAGTTGTCCCAAATAAAATTTAATATCACAGAATATATATTAATGTCAATAGCTTTAGTTGATAGATAAGTTATTTTTATTAAAAAATCTAAAGTCTGAAAATATTTTGATATAATCTCAGGTCAGAAAATTTATTTTATCTTCACAAATGTGGTTTACAAAAAAAGGGAACAGGGAACAGGGAATAGGGGATAGGGAATAGGGGATAGGGGATAGGGAACAGGGAACAGGGAACAGGGAACAGGGAATAGGGAATAGGGAATAGGGAACAAAGAACAGGAAAGAGCGGGAGGAAAAGTCATTCTCTCCCCTGCTCTCCTGCCTCCAGCGATGACTACAAGTGCAATTGCTGAAGAACTGTACTCACCAAATGATGGGTAACTGGTAGACTATCAACCACCATTCCCAAACACAACAGCATCATGTAGGAAATGGAATACAAAAATAACTCCCGCGCTATTGTTTTATCTTCGGGATTTTGCAACAAGCGCCAAGACTTATGGACAAATACCCCACCTAAAGTCAAGGCAATACCAGCATAGACAATACCGCTGGCGTGCAAGGGATAAAACAGCAAGATTGTTGCAGTGACGGTAATCACCGTATAAAACCAGATTTGTCGTACTGTTGCCTTATCACCCGCTACTACAGGCAACATAGGTATGCCAACCTTAGCGTAATCATCACGAATCATTAGAGCTAAAGCCCAGAAATGGGGAGGTGTCCACAAAAAGACAATGGCAAAAATGAGCCAAGCCGCCCAGCTTAAAGTATCTGTCACCGCAGCCCAACCCACTAAAGCCGGAATTGCGCCGGCTGCACCGCCAATGACGATATTTTGAGTGCTATGACGTTTTAGCCAGTGGGTATAGACTAAAACATAGAAAATGATCCCAGAAAATGCTAAAAATGCTGCCAGGAGATTGGCATAGACAGTGAGGAGAGTAAAAGAAAGTACCGCTAGAGCGATCGCAAAAATTAAAGCGTCACGGGGTTGTACCTTACCAGAAGGCATAGGACGATGGCGCGTGCGCTCCATATCATAATCTATATCACGGTCATAGATACAATTAATCGTTTGGGCGCTGGCTGCTGCTAAAGTCCCACCAATCATCGTGATAATTAACAACCAGGGATCTACCTCACCCTTTGCGGCTATCCACATACTTCCCGCCGTGGTAATTAACAACAGGGGAATAATTCGGGGTTTGGTTAGCTGGTAGTAACTTTGAACGACTTGGAGAAATGTGTCGTGCTGACGACGAGAGACATTAGTCTCAATCATGTTGGCTCTCTTTCCTTATTTTTCAAGAACTGATCTGCTTGCCGCAGCGCTACACCATCCGCAACCCGCTTTCTGCGATGATGCGTCTTTTTCTGTATGGCTGGGAATCTATGTCTTTCGGGCTGTATCCCTGACGGGAGAGTGAGCTATTCTCAAAGAGTTCTCATTACAACTTTGCTTGTAGAGTCAATAAACTTTAGCTAAAACAGCAGAAGCCTCTCACTTGCCCGAAGGGAAGGGACGAGATGAATGCGAGTGAGTTGACGATAGTTCCCTGCCCAATGCCGAAGGCGAGGAAAGAGAACATAGAGGAAACGAACACGGTAATTTGTGTTATCATTTTCAGGATCTCGACAAGGCGAGAATATAGCGAAAACCAAGCTAGATACATAATCAATAATTTGATTAATCCTTGTTTTACCTACGGAACGTGGGAGTAGCCTATCGCCAGATCGTCAGACTCGTTGCTTTTCGGAGTAAAAAGCAGGTCTTTGGGTAGGAAGCCTACACTTAGCCGCAAAGGAAGTGTAAGTAGTTCACTCTGCTATTGTTGTCACGGTGGAAGCCTGCACTTCCCAATTAGTCAACCCATCCCGCATTGATAAAACCGTAAATACTACCAAAGTACCTAGTAAAGTCGCACCGATAGCTTGGTGAGAAACAGTGAGAGGTTCAACTTGTAGATGTAAACGGAACGTAGCCACACCTAATAAGAGTTGTAAAATCAACAAGCTACCAGCCATATTTGCCAGTTTCCGCAAAGTCGGGTGTAGTGCTGGTGTGCGCCAAGAAATTAAGACAACTGCCAAAGTAGCTATTGTTGGCGGTACTAACCCAAAAATATGGCTGTACATGACATCACAAAGTTGATCACCCGCCAAGCATTGGTGTAAAGCCCAGCGAGAACCCACTAAAGCGCCGAGTAAACTTTGTAGGTAAACGAAAACAGCAGCAGTGAAACCCAACACAGGCAATTTACCGACTGTTCCTGTTCCTTGATAGGGGATAAGACTCGTACCGATAATTAACAAAGTGGTGAAAAATAGCAGTGCCGTTCCTAAATGGGCGGTAACGATATCAAACCGCAACAATTCAGTCACAGTCAGTCCTCCCAAAATACCTTGGAAGACAATTAAAAACAGCGCAAATGTAGATGCCCAAGGCAGCCATTTGGGTAAGGAACGACGATACCACCAAGATGAACCGCAAAGGGCGATCGCACTAAAGCCTATTAAAGCTGCATCTAGGCGATGAAACCACTCCAAAAACACTTGGAGATTCATTTGCTTGGCTGGAACTAACTCCCCATAGCACAAAGGCCAATCAGGGCAAGCTAGTCCAGCATTCATCACCCTGGTGGCACTGCCTATAGCCATCAAAATTAAGGTGGCTACGCATATTTTCCACACTAAGCGACGAATCATATCCTTTGGCTGTAGTGCAACTGAAGCCGCTTCATTTTGTTGTTCTAGGACAAATTCGCTCATTAACAATACCTTCTTGCCCGCTTGTGCTTGAACTTGAAAATTTTCTATTTTGATTCAGCGTCAACCTATCATCACCCTAACGTATCCGTCAGAATGTAGAAATTAGCTTTCCCCTATACTTTGGATCACTTTAGCTAGTTTTAGCTGTAAGATTTTGTGCTTTTTGCAGATGGGAATAATTGATAAATGGCAATTCATGGGAATTTCCGCAAATTTCCCGGAAATTTTTTTACTAATTGTCATCTGCTCACTCGCAATACAACTTATCTCTCTTGTACTCAAAATTGTGATCTTAATCAAAAAAATTAATAAAGATTTCAGACCAACGGATACTATATCCTATAGCCTGCACTACCTTAGTAAGTGGAGTCACTTTAGTAATTAGACCTCTTTCACAAGTAATTTTTGTCAGAATAGGGAAAGGCTAACAGAAAAATACTCCCCCTTTGCCCAACTTCTACAAGAAGTCTAGTGAAGTAACTTTAAGATCAAGTAGTCAATTCATAAGAAAAAAGCCGTGAAAATTCCAAGTGCAATCTGGACATTACTCATTGGCATTGTCCTCACCCTCACCAGTCTCTGGTATGGTCAAAATCACGGTCTGTTACCTGTAGCGGCTTCTGATGAAGCCTCCTTGGTAGATGGTTTATTCAACACAATGATGACTGTTTCTACAGGCATATTTTTGATTGTTGAATGTGTTTTGATTTACTCTGTTGTCAAATATCGTCGCCGGGCTGGTGACAACGAAGATGGACCACCAATTGAAGGTAATATACCTCTAGAGATACTCTGGACGGCGATCCCCGCAATTATCGTGATCGGTATTTCTGTCTACAGTTTTGATGTATACAACAACATGGGCGGCTTTGATCCCCATTCTGCTCATGCTGCTCCGATGATGGAAGATGCTATGAGTATGCCAGGAACGGCAATGGCTGCCACTCTAGATGATGCACCTGCTACTCAGCGATCGCCTATACAAATATCACAGTTAGATCCTGGTTCTGAAGCAGTTGTCAATCCCAACGAATTAATCATCAATGTCGCTGGACTCCAATATGCTTGGTTATTCACTTATCCAGACACAGGCGTAACCACTGGTGAACTTCATCTCCCTATTGGGAAAACAGTAGAAATCAACTTGACAGCCAACGATGTCATCCACGCCTTTTGGATACCCGAATTTCGGCTGAAACAGGATGCCATTCCTGGTAGAGAAACTAGTCTACGTTTCACCCCCAGAATACCGGGTGATTATCAACTAATTTGTGCTGAATTGTGTGGACCCTATCATGGGGTGATGAAAAGTCAAGTAGTTGTAGAGACGCAGGAAGCTTTTGATCAATGGATGCAAGAACAACTAGTTGCTAGTAAAGATGTTCCAAATCAAGCGGTGGCAATGAATTCTCAGGAAATGACTGCCGATGAATTTCTCGCTCCTTACACCAAGGATATGGGAATTCACTCAGAAATTCTGCATCAAATTAAGTAATTTAGGAATTGCAGAAGTTACAGCAGTTACAAAATAAACTGTTAAACCTTTTAGTTACACATTCAAGCAGGAGCAAGAGGAGCAGCGGCAGCAGGGGAATAATTTTCCTTGTTGATCCTGACTGGGCGCAGGCCCTGCGCCCCTACTTCCTGACTCGATGACTCCTTTTTTAAAATATGACACAAACACAGTTACAAGAAAGTGCTAATCTTCCCAACTCTGTGGAAGAACATGGGGAAAGGCATTGGCGAGACTTTTTTGGTTTTAGTACGGACCATAAGGTGATTGGTATTCAATACCTGGTCACTTCGTTTATTTTCTACTGCATTGGCGGCGTAATGGCTGATTTGGTGCGGACTGAATTACGCACTCCTGAAGTGGATTTTGTCACGCCAGAAGTCTACAACAGCCTATTTACACTCCATGCCACAATCATGATTTTCCTCTGGATTGTGCCAACAGGGGCGGGATTTGCCAACTATTTGATCCCGCTGATGATTGGGGCGAGAGATATGGCATTTCCGCGCCTGAATGCAGTGGCATTTTGGATGGTTCCCCCAGCAGGTGTATTACTGGTTGCTAGTTTAGCTGTAGGTGATGCCCCCGATGCCGGTTGGACTTCCTACCCTCCTCTGAGTTTGGTGACAGGCCAGGTGGGAGAGGGAATTTGGATTATGAGTGTGTTGCTATTGGGGACTTCTTCGATTTTGGGGGGGATTAATTTTATCGTCACCATTTTGAAGATGCGTGTTCCTAGTATGGGCATCTATCAAATGCCGTTGTTTTGTTGGGCAATGTTGGCAACTTCGGCTTTGGTACTGGTATCTACACCTGTATTAGCTGCGGCTTTGATTCTGCTGGGTTTTGATTTGTTGGCAGGAACAACATTTTTTAATCCGACTGGTGGAGGAGATCCGGTGGTGTACCAGCATATGTTCTGGTTCTATTCCCACCCAGCGGTTTACATCATGATTTTGCCTTTCTTTGGGGCAATTTCAGAAATTCTGCCAGTTCATGCCCGCAAACCGATTTTTGGCTATAAAGCGATCGCCTATTCATCTCTAGCTATCAGCTTTTTAGGTTTAATCGTCTGGGCGCACCATATGTTTACTAGCGGTGTCCCCCGGTTGGTTGCGGATGTTTTTCATGATCACTACTATGATCATTGCTGTCCCTACGGGCATTAAAATTTTTGGTTGGTTGGCAACTATTTGGGGTGGTAAAATCCGCCTTAATAGTCCCATGTTGTTTGCAATGGGCTTTTTAGCAACTTTTGTGATTGGTGGGATTAGTGGCGTAATGTTGGCCGCAGTTCCTTTTGATATTCACGTTCACGATACTTACTTTGTGGTGGCACATCTCCACTACGTTTTATTTGGTGGTAGTGTGTTAGGGATTTTTGCCGCTATTTACCACTGGTTTCCGAAAATGACGGGACGGAAAATGAACGAGTTTTGGGGTCAGGTGCATTTTGCTTTGACTATGGTTGGTCTAAATATGACCTTCTTGCCCATGCACAAACTCGGACTCATGGGTATGAACCGCCGGATTGCTGAATATGATCCTAAATTCACTTCTCTGAATGAAATCTGTACCTACGGATCTTATATATTGGCGGTTTCTACATTACCCTTTATGATCAATGCCATTTGGTCTTGGTTCTATGGGGAAAAAGCCGGCAATAATCCTTGGCAAGCACTGACTTTGGAATGGATAACTACTTCTCCACCAAGTATTGAGAATTTTGAACAACTCCCAGTTTTGACTCATGGACCTTATGATTACGGCGTAAGTAAGGAACAAATTGAAACTGAACCTGTATTAACTCCCCAAACGGAATCAGCACTTTAGAAGAGGCAGGGGGAAAGGAGGCAGGGGAGCCGAGGGGCAGAGGAGCAGGGGAGAAATATATTATTCTTTTGCCTCTTATCAATCACCAATAACCAATTACCAATTTATGCAAAGTCAAACTATTGACACCGCGAATACTGAATTAGATCATAGCCACACAGCCATTTCTCATCACGAAGCACATCCAGATCATCGTTTGTTTGGTCTATTTATGTTCTTGGTGGCTGAAGGAATGATTTTTATGGGTTTGTTTGGTGCATACCTAACTTACCGTTCTAGTATTCCTGTATGGCCACCAGCCGGAACACCAGATTTAGAATTGTTGTTACCTACTGTGAATACATCTATTTTGATAGCCAGCAGTTTTGTCATGCACAATGCTGATACTGCTATTAAAAAAAATGATGCCAAGGGAATGCGGATTTGGTTAGCAATTACCGCAGTTATGGGGGCGATTTTTTTGGTAGGTCAGGTTTATGAATATACTCATTTAGAGTTCGGTCTGACTACCAATTTATTCGCTAGTGCATTTTACGTTTTGACTGGATTTCACGGTTTGCACGTTACTATCGGTGTTTTAGCGATTTTAGCAGTTTTGTGGCGATCGCGTACTCCCGGACACTACAGCAATGAACAGCGTTTCGGTATTGAAGCTGCGGAAATTTACTGGCACTTTGTAGACGTAATTTGGATTATTTTGTTCGGATTACTCTATTTACTCTAGGTATTTATTACTTAGTTGTTCACTCCACTCGAATAACCTTCAGTCCCCCTCTTGGGGGTTTTTTTTGTTTATATTGGTGAATAAAATGTGTTGCATTTATACTACAAGTATGTATATGAGTAGGTTGGGTTAAGCCTAAAACTCTTTTTTTTAAACGATAGCGAAGCGTGGCGTTAGCTATACCACTCCAGGCACAGAGGACACGGAGGGAAGAAATCTTGGTATATTTATATTAGACATTGTTTGAAAAGTAATTATTTAAAATCCCTGTTTTTATCCTGTTCATCCTTAAATCCTGGACATCCTGATTCAGACAATGTACTTTAATTCAGATTTAAAGCAAATGAATTTACATAAAATGCAGCCCAGAGAATCATTAAATAAAGCCTTTCTAAAAGTTAAGCCTAACAGAAACGATATTGAACATTTTAAAAAGAATTTGCAAAGCCTAATTGAAAAAATTAACGAAACCGAATCAGAAGAATTTCATAAAAATCTGATTGGCGATTTTTTAAAGAACACATATTATAGTAAAAATTATTTTATTAATACTAAAGGACGAAATGATTTTGTTATTCATAATGGCAAAGATCCTAAAAGCAGTGTTGGTGTAATTCTGGAAACTAAAAAGCCAACCAACAAAAGCGAAATGCTCAAAGTTGATAATCTGAATACTAAAGCTTTCCAGGAATTGGTTTTATATTTTCTGCGGGAACGTCTAATAGAGAAAAATATAAAAATTAAATATTTAATAGCTACTAATATTTATGAATGGTTTATTTTTGATGCAAATAATTTTGAAAAAGCATTTATTGAAAATAAACCCCTACTTAAGCAATTTACAGATTTTGAATCAGGAAGATTAACAAATAAGAAGACTGATTTCTTTTATCAGGAAATTGCTCAAGTTGCTATTACAGAAATTCAAGATCAAATTACATTCACACATTTTGATATTCGAGAATATCAGAAATATTTACAACCTCGTGAAAATCCTCATGATCATAAATTGATTGCGCTGTTTAAGTTATTTTCACCAGAACATTTATTAAAATTACCTTTTGCGAATGATAGCAATACTCTTGATAAAGGATTTTACAGTGAATTATTACATATTATCGGTTTGACGGAAACTAAAGAAGGTGGTAAAAAACTCATTCAACGCAAAAAAGAAAATGAGAGAAATCCGGGTTCACTAATTGAAAATGCAATTATCCAACTTGATAGTTTAGATAAAATTTCTCGAATAGAAAAACCAGAACAATTTGGAGAAACTTATCAAGAACAACTTTTTAACGTTGGGTTAGAATTAGCAATTACTTGGGTAAATAGAATTCTGTTTTTGAAGTTATTAGAAGCGCAATTAATCAAATATCATAAAAATGATCAGTCGTTGGAATTCTTGAATTTACAGAAAGTCCAAAATTATGATGATCTTAACAGTCTTTTTTTCAGCGTATTAGCTCGCAAACAAGATGAAAGAACCGAAAGTGTAAAAAAGATATTTGCTCATGTTCCCTATTTGAATAGTTCTTTATTTGAACCTACGGATATTGAACAACTAACTATTTTTATTAATAACCTTAGAAATGAGAAACTAGAAATTTTCTCTGCTACTGTCTTAAAAGACAATAATGGAAAAAAACGAATTGGTGAAATTAATGCTTTAGAATACCTGTTTGAATTTCTCAATGCTTATGATTTTAGTAGTGAAAGCGGGGAAGAAATTCAAGAAGAGAATAAAAGGTTAATTAATGCGTCTGTACTTGGTTTGATTTTCGAGAAAATTAACGGTTATAAAGATGGTTCTTTCTTTACTACCGGTTTCATTACTATGTATATGTGTCGGGAAACAATTAGAAGAGCAGTTATACAAAAGTTTAATGAAATTAAAGGTTGGAATTGTGTAAGTATTGATGATTTATATGAAAAGATAGAAGATAAAAAAGACGCTAATACAATTATCAATAGTTTAAAAATATGTGATCCTGCTGTGGGTTCAGGACATTTTTTAGTTTCTGCTCTCAATGAAATGATAGCAATAAAAAGCGAATTGAAGATTTTACTTGATAGGGAAGGTAAAAGATTAAAAGAATATGATATTGAAGTTGTCAATGATGAATTGATTATTCTTGATGAAGATGGGTTATTATTTGAATATAATCCTAAAAATAAGGAAAGTCAACGAGTTCAAGAAACGCTATTTTATGAAAAACAAACGATTATTGAAAACTGTTTATTTGGTGTAGATATAAATCTAAATTCCGTGAAAATATGTCGGTTACGGTTATGGATTGAACTTTTAAAAAATGCTTATTATCAAACCGAAAGTGATTATACAGAATTGGAGACTTTATCCAATATTGATATTAATATTAAATGTGGTAATTCTTTAATTAGTCGTTTTTCTTTAGATACTGATTTGCGAACAGCTTTAAATAAAAATAAATGCAGTATAGAAGCTTATAGAAATACTGTACAAACTTACCGTAATGCTAAAAATAAGGAGCAAAAGCGGGAAATGGAAAGATTGATTAATGATATTAAAGGTAATTTAAAAACAACATTACAAGGAAGTGATCTAAATAAAACTAAGTTAAGGAAGTTAGAGGGTGAAGTTTATAATTTAGAAAATCAAATTTTATTGTTTGAGGAAACAAAAGCTGAGAAAAAGACGCGGGAGAAAAAAATCGCTAAGTTAAATAATGAGATTGATAAATTAAAAATTAAAGTTGAAGAAATAGAAAGTGGTAAAATATATGAAAATGCTCTCGAATGGCGTTTTGAGTTTCCTGAAGTTTTGAATAATGATGGTGTTTTTGTTGGTTTTGATGTCGTTATTGGAAATCCTCCTTATTTCTCACTATCTAAAATTAAAGAAAAATATCAAACTGCTTATTTTGAAAATAATTATCAAACTTATACAAAGGGTTCAGATATTTATTGCTTGTTTTATGAAAAAGGAAGTTGCATTTTAAGAAAAGCAGGTTTTTTAACTTACATTACTTCTAATTCTTGGTTAAAAACTATTTATGGTAATTCACTAAAGAAATATTTAATTGAAAATCTGCAACCCCAGACTTTATTAAATATTGAAGATATTCAAATTTTTGAAGAAGCAACTGTTGAATCAAATATCATAATCTTGAAAAAAGATCACGCTAATGGATTTTTTGATGTTGCTAGTCTAAAAAATAATTATCTTATCGGTTCTTCATTAGAGAAATATTTCTATAAACACTGTTTTCAATTTACAATACCTAACACATCAGAATGGATTATAGGTAATGAAGAAAGTGGAAGTTTGAAACAGAAAATAGAACAAATAGGTAAACAGTTAAAGGATTTTAAAATAACAATAAATTTTGGGATTAAAACAGGATACAATGATGCTTTTATTATCAATGAGGAAACTAAAAATCAATTAATTGCTGAAAGTTCTAATTCTGCTGAAATAATTCAGCCAATTTTAAGAGGTAGAGATTTAAAAAAATATAGTTATGAATTCTCAAATCAATGGTTAATATGTACCTTCCCTAGTTTAGCTTTAGATATTACAAAATATCCAGCTATTATGACCTATTTGGAAAAAATTGGCAAAAAAAGATTAGCACAATCTGGTATTCAAGGTAGTAGAAAGAAGACAAATAATCAATGGTTTGAAACCCAAGATTCTATTGCTTACTGGAAGGATTTTGAAAAACCTAAAATTGTTTGGGGTGAAATTTCTGATCAACCTAAATTTGCTTTTGATGATTCTAACTATTATGCTGAAGCTACTACCTTCTTAATGACTGGTGAAAAACTTAAGTATTTGTTAGCAATATTAAATTCTAGACTATCACAATGGTATTTTAATCAAATTTCAACTACTACAGGAATGGGTACAAATAGATGGAAAAAGTATAAAATTGAAATACTTCCTATTAAAGAACCGACTGAAGCGGAAGAATTGTTATTAGAAACATTAGTTGATCAAATTCTCACTGCTAAAAAATTAGGTTTAAAAGCAGATACAACCACATTAGAAACAGAAATAGATCAGCTAGTTTATCAACTTTACGAATTAACAGCAGAAGAGATTAAAATCATAGAAGGGTAAACACCACAAATCCCATATCTCTGACTTCTTTTTTTATGTTGTAAATAAATGATAAATTGAGTCAAAGTCCCAGATTTTTCGTTACTGAAATCAAAACCATAGAACTTAACTATCGTCAGCATTATCTAAAAAGCCCGTGACGAGGATTGAACTCGTGACCTCACCCTTACCAAGGGTGTGCAAAATAACGAAATATCAAGACTTTTAACCATTTGCGTAGTTGGGTTATGCAAGAACTATGCAACTTGGAAAATGTACGAGACTGGAAAGCTATCGTCTAGAGTTCCCAAGATAACCCCACGCAACAATAATAATGGAATCATAATTAGGTTTCAATACCAAGGGAAACAATACCTATTATCCCCCGGTGGTAAATATGGCGATAGACTAGCAATGGCGAATGCCGATAAAATAGCTAGTCAAATTAAAACAGATATCATTGCTGGTTACTTCGATCCCACACTAAAAAAGTACCAACCAAACGTTAAACAGCCTGATAACGTTGTTTCCATTAATAAAGATGTAGCACTAAACCTACAAGAATTATGGCAACAGTACAAGGTTGCTAAACAAGCAAGTGTAGCTAAAACAACTCAAAAAGAGAAATGGTTACAGATTGATAGATGCTTAACAAAAGTATCACTTGAGATGCTAAATCCAGAAAATGCTCAATTATTGATACCAGAATTGCTTAAAACCTATGCTGGTACTACACTAGAACGCATCATTAATGATATACACGCTTGTAGTAATTGGGCTTTCGAGATTGGATTGATTAGTATTAACCCTTGGAGAAGACTAAAACAGCAGTTACCAGATAAACCCCAAAGTAGTAGAACAAAAAAAGCATACTCACGGGATGAGGTCAACGCTATTATTCAAGCGTTTAGATGTGATTGGTACTGCAATATCAAGTCAGCTTTCAAAGATAGCTGGTATGCTGACTTTGTTGAATTTTTGTTTCTAACTGGATGTAGACCGGAAGAAGCTATTGCACTTACTTGGGATTGTGTCAAAGATAAGGTAATTGTCTTTGATAAAGCATACTCTTGTGGTATTTTAAAAAACACAAAGAACAATAAAGCGCGTATGTTTCCAATAACACCGCAAATTAGAGAGTTATTAGATCGGCGTTTGACTTATGTTTCTACTATCTCTAGCAAGCTACTGTTTCCAGCGCAAAACAGTAGTTACATCAACTTGAGAAACTTCACACAACGTTACACTAAAAGGATTGTAGAAAATCTAGTTAATGAAGGTAAGGTCAAGCAATACTTACCTACTTACAACCTAAGAAACACAAGTATCACGCATTATTTACGTCAAGGTGTTGATATAGCTACGGTAGCGGCGTTAATGGAAACATCAGAAGAGATGATTAACCAGCATTACTGGAGTCCAGATGATGACATTATCCATAATAATGTTCAGTTACCGGAAATTTAGAACTATAGCCATAACAGGTACAACTGTCAGAGTTGTAATTGCATTATCTTACTGCAACTAACACTACTTCAAATAAATACAGTAAGAAAACAAGGGATAGTAATGAACACAGTTCTACTATCCTTTTATTTTGCACCATTAACTATGCACACAATAACTCACTTTAGAATAACGTCATTACAACTAAATGCAGTTAGCGTATTATTCGTTAACGCAGTTATTACTTAAATCACTTTAAATTCCAAAATAAGAGCCGCTAAATACGAAATCAAATAACGTACTTTAATAATGCTCAAATAACTAACGTTAGTATTGCAATAACAAGAATAAAGATAACTCACATAACTATAATTACAATAATAGCGATAACAGTTATGTTGATATTGCGATTACGTTAATTAGATTATGCAATCTCAACTAACTAAAACTTGATAACTCAAATAGCGAGTATGAGAAACATGAGTTATGTGATATAAGATGTTAAATTCTTATTAGAATCAGCAAATATAACAAATACTAATGTTCCTTATCTATCACCTTATTTTGCGAAGTCATTGTAATTTAAACCTTGTGATTAAAAAACAAAATTAACGAGTAGAATTCAAGTATATTTTTTTTAAATACAAAAAACTTACAAAATGTAAACATAACTTGGCGATTACGTTTACAATATTAATTGTGAGGAATAAAACAAGCATCTCTGAACCTTGAAAAATGAATATCCAAGACGCTCTGAGGTAACAGAGGCATCGAATAGTCAAGGATGCCGACGGTAGGTAAAAAACGGGCTGAGGATATTCTGCATAGTACCTGACCATACTTGTAGAACAAGTCCGGTTATTCCTTTTCGTAAGAAAGGAAGAGTTATCTATTCAGATAACTAGGTTGTGTTTCTCAAGTTAACTTTAACTATAAACATAGCAATGACAACTATTAAACAAAACTCTCTAACGCGTGTTGTACCGACCAGATTAACCCTTAATAACTATGACCTTTTATCAGATATCGCTAAACAAAATAAAAGTACAACTTCCGCTTTAATCAGACATATATTGATGGAGTGGATAGATAAAAACGAAGAAATACCAGCAATTGATTACTGGTATTTCGACTCATAGGAGTTCAATTATTATGAATTTGACTGATTATGTGAAACTGACTGATTTAACTATACTTAATAACAATTATTATAACATGACAAACACAAAAGCAAACGAATCTGGCACGAATTCTCGTAATGAAACTATTAAGTGGCTACAAGAAAATGGTTATCCAGTATTACCAGTAGCACCAGCACAAGATGCTAATAAATATCCCAAGCTGAGAAAAGATACTAGAGAAATTGAGTTAGACAAAGATGGTAATCCTCAATCACTATTCACTGGTAAAAATCCATCTTATTTAGATAAAGATGGTAAGCCACATCTTATTTACCACAGTAATTATCAAGAGCAGCTACCTACTGAAGATGAATTAAATAAGTGGTTTTTACATCCAGATACAGGTGTTGGCACGTTAGGTGATTGGAACAATACTATCTGGCTTGACGTTGATGTTAAAAATTTTGACTCTCCAGAAGATTGTAATAATGCAGTTGATAATCTTCTGAAAGATCATCCAAAACTACAAGAAACATTCACGGAACGCACTCATAGTGGTGGATATCGAATTGGGGTGAAAGTGAAGCAATCACCAGATTTCAAAAACTTCACTCTCCAACTAAATGGTAAGCACGTTGGTGAGGCACTTGGTAAAGGTAGTTTTACTGTGTTAGCTCCAACTGTGGGAGTTCCTGGCAATACTTACCAAAATATTAAGCGAGTTCCATTAGTTGAAGTAGACTCGCTGGAGTCAATTGGAATTTATCCAGTAAGAAAGAAGAAAGAAGAAACAAACACCAAAAAGGAAACAAAACGCGATCCTCAACCAGCTAATAAATCTGGTATCAAATTGGAATTGTTAGGAAGCGAAACGAGTCAAAGTATTTTGAAAGGTCAAGCTGACAATAATGATCGTTCTGAAGCTCTCACAACTGCCATTAAAGAATGGTTCGGTTGGGAAAATTGGTGCAACGAAAATGGAATTGACTACAATGGCACAACTGAGGAACTAGCTAAAGAAGCTGGTAATCAGTTGGGGACTGATTCAGATAAGATTCAACGAATTCTAGATAGTGTTGATAGTGATGATTGTCATCCAGCAGCGTTATTTATGGGAGATGGATCTAACTGCTGGTTGAAAGTTCGCAAACTAGATAAGAAAGTCTATGAAGCTAATTGTCCAGACGGCATCAAACAGGAGATTGAACAGCAGAACAAGTCTAATTCTTCACAAGAGTATGTGTCTGTTATGAATGAAATGGAACGAATATTACAGATTGAAGATCCTGGATTGCAGAAGTGGGATCTAGAACAACTATCAAAGCAAACTAAAATTAAAACCAGCAAACTCGTAGAAATTTACACAGCCAAGTCAACTGCTAGTCAGACTTTTGCTCCTATTGATATTCATGACTTCCTAGCCAATAACCCAGATGAACGTGAATGGCTTATTGCGGCTCATATCAGTTTAGCCACCACCGTCTTGTTATATGCTGATGGTGGTGTGGGTAAAACATTACTTGCTTATGCTTTAGTTAAAGCAGTTGCAACTGGTGAAGCTTGGAATGGCTTCATAACTAAACAAGGTCAAGTATTAATTATTCAAACTGATGAACCAGAAGTTGACACATCAGAACGATTGAATATTGCTGGCTTTAAGGATATACCAAAAGGAGTAGTAACAATTGAAACTAACTGGCAGTTTTCACAGATACGCCAATTGAAGCAATGGATCGAGCGTGAACGTCCTTTATTTGTGGTTATTGATTCCCTTACATCAGCTAACCGTAACAGTGGTGTAGAAGAAAAAGACACGTCCTACGGTAGTGTGTTATATGAACTACGAGATATAGCTAATGAGTTTAAATGCTCAATTATGGTTCTACACCACGAAAATAAGGCTGGTGGTACTAGAGGTACAACAGCGATTTGTGACAATGTATCTGAAGTTTGGCGATTGCGTAAGGGTGAAGCAGAAGAGAATTTATCTGACACACAACGGGTGTTAGAAATAAGTAAGTCCCGATCTGGTTGTACGGGAAAACATCAAATTGATTTAGATACAGATAACTACTCTTGGAAACATCAAGGTAAGTTTGGTGAACCAGAAAACGCTCCCAAATCGCTCAAAGACAAATTACTAGGGTTTCTGGAAGATCAACCAGGGCGTAAATACAAAGTTAAGGAACTGGCAACAGAATTAAATAGCAACGAAGAAACTGTTAGAAATAATTTAAATAAGCTATGTCAAAAGGGACAGATTAACCGTGAAGAGGCAAAAGCAGACACACCTGGCGGTAAGCAAAAAGTAACTTTATATTTTGCGCCGCATCTACTAACAAGCATGGAACCTTTGCCTGAAATGCAGTCATAGCAAGCGTTAGAAGCCTCCACACTAGGGTTAAACAAAAGGGTCAACACTACTTTGATGTTGACCCTTATAACCAAAAACCTGATTACTGTTATCAGAATAAATTTTTATTATGGTGACATTAATGATGATTAATATCAACAAAAAAAAGATATTTCATTATTCAATCAAGTTAATAAATGACTTATTAATATCGTATCAAATCACTTGGTTTATCTAGTTCTAATATAGCGAAGCTTACATCAACATTAGTTATTAAACAACCTACAATAACTAAGTTTGATAGTTTGATGGTTAGTCCGCCCGATTATCAATTAGCTAAACAATATCAAATAGGAGATCGCCGCATCACTTATTTTTCTTACTCTGATGAATTTATTGTTGAACGAGTTGACTATAATAATGCTCAACCTAAGCAATTGTTTCCTAAATATCAAGAAGATAAGTTATTGAGATTGTTAATAGATATGCTAATACATATATTTTAAATAGACTATTCCTATAAGTGGATAATAATTACTTTTATTAACTGTTTTAGCTTTGATGCCACTAACTAAGTTTGTTATCTTAACCAATAACGAACTTCCTTAGCAGCACCTAATATATTACTAAGTAAACCTCTAGTTCCTCTAGATACCTTTAATATGTTTCTTACTTTGTCGTGGGTATTAGATGTATGTTGTTTAATTCGTTTGTTCTTACTGCCTTTGCGTCTACCACGTTTAAAGGAAGTTATGGAGTAATCAGATAATAGAAACATTGGTTTAACTGCTTAATATCTATCATTTAATTATACAAATAGTTATTGATTGATATTGTATTTTGTGGTGATTTGATAGATGATAATTTGATGAATGTTCTTGCAAGTTACGCTATGTATGATATTGGCAGTAGGATACATAACTTGTTTTACTTGAGCCAATAACGTAATAATTTACAACCTCAAATTGTTAAATCAATTCTACTTGAGCCGTTCCTTTAGGGGAATTTGCTCTTTATCTCTATGCTGTGGACAATATATATCTTGCGCTATGAAATGGATACTACTATATACAGAAAATATTGCTTTACTTTCTTTTTCTGTAATCTTATTCTCTTTAATTTTCTTTGTTAAATCATCATTTATATCGTTGATGATAGTGATTTTATTCTTACCTTGGTCAAGCTTATTGCAGTATTCTTTAGCTTCTTGTATTGCCTTTTCTCTACCAAAAAGTTCTTGATAAGCAACTTTTTGTGTGTAACTGTCATCATCATTATCTAAGAAATATTTCATTTTGATTTCAAATTCATTATCAGAATTATTAGTTTTACTTTCTATGTCTTGAGTTTTTGGATTTGAACAGGCAGATACAGTGAGTATTAATAACATCAAAGACGGGAATATCTTGCAGAAGTTTCTAATCATGTTTTGTTAATAGATAATTATGTAATTTAACTATACTTTGCGTTTTTATACAAGTCAAGTATCAGTCTTTATATTTAGATGCTTAATGTTACCGATTGAGATTACACCAGATAACTGATGTAAATACCATCACCATCAAAGCTGACATGAATCCTAACTATAATCATTTTTTCTATCACGCCGCTACTGTTGCCATACAAGCGCAATTAAAAGCAATTACTTCCTAACTTGATTAAACGTAATTTAAAACCGCCTAACTATATATACCTCTGAAACAGCCGATATCACTTTTGCATGACTGTTTCTACCTGAAACTCAAAACAGAGGCATTACAGGTCAATATGACGCGAGTATTTATCTGATATACGTGATTAAGTCACAGAAAGATAGTTATTATATAAGACGATTTTATAGATAAGTTTGTTTTAATAATTAATCCTGTTATGCAAGTTCTATGCAAGTTACCATCAGTAATGAGATACTGGTAGAGTACCGCCAACTTATGCAACTGGCTAAAACCCTAATTTTCCGTCATTTTGAAAAGCCCGTGACGAGGATTGAACTCGTGACCTCACCCTTACCAAGGGTGTGCTCTACCACTGAGCCACACGGGCAAAATTGAAATTCGATAATTAGGATTTATCATGCTGTGAATTATTTAGTTACACAGCATATATAAATCTTAATATCTGTAGGAGATGGGCCGAGCTGGATTTGAACCAGCGTAGGCGTAAACCAACGGATTTACAGTCCGTCTCCATTAACCACTCGGACATCGACCCGTTTTGTCCCACAGTTAACTATAATAGCAGCAGTTCCTGGATTTGGCAAGGGGTTAAAGAAAAGAAATTGTGAAAAATCTAGATTCCTTACAGCAAGCCAGTTTCAGAAGTTCATTCTATCAGTTCTCCAGTTTCTTGGAGAGCGTGTAAGCGGTGGTAAATGCCATTTACGCTTAAAAGTTCAGCATGACTACCAACTTCGACAATTTTCCCTTGATCGAGAACTACTATTTTATCAGCTTCCCTCACAGTGCTGAGGCGATGGGCAATAATAATTGTGGTGCGAGTCCCCTGAATTGAACGCATGGCTAATTGAATAGAACGCTCAGATTCGTAATCTAGGCTAGAGGTCGCTTCGTCAAAAATCAGTACGTCTGGTTCTACCAACAACGCCCTCGCAATTCCTAGCCGCTGTCTTTGTCCCCCCGATAACCTCACCCCCCGCTCCCCCACAACGGTGTAATAACCGTGAGGTAGGTGTTCAACTACTTCATCAAGTCTGGCGATTATACAGGCTTCCTGTACCTGTTCCAAGGTTGCATTTGGTCTACCATATTTGAGATTATCCAAAATAGTTCCGTTGAAAATGTCTACTTCTTGGTGAACAATTGCTAATCTGCGCCTATACTTACCCACATCTAAGGTGCAAATATCTTGACTATCAATTAAAATTTGCCCTGTTTGCGGTTCAAAGTAACGCAATATCAACTTGATTAAAGTAGACTTACCAGAACCAGATTTTCCTACTAAAGCAACTGTTTGATAAGGCTCAATTAACAAGTTAATATCTTGCAAAACTTGCCGATTGCTATCATATCCAAAACTAATTCCAGAAAATTCAATTTTTCCAGAAAATTGATATGGTGATTCTGGCTGATTTAATTCTGTTAAAAGTTCATTTGCATCTCTTCCTGATGGTGTTTGTATAAATTCATGAAATCGGATCATTGCGGAATATCTACGAATAAAAGATTCTGCTAATTTACTGATAGGTTCTAACTCCCCATAAGCCATACTAGAAAGAGTCAATATCATCACAAAATGACCAAGAGAAATTTCCCCATTTACAGTGGCAGCTAGAGTTAAACATAAAATCATAAAGACGCAAAACTGAATTACAGTTTTTTGCAAAGTAGCCAGTTCCACATAACCTTTATGAAGACGATAATCAAATACGGTTAATTCTCGATGTAAACGTTGTTTTTGTCGTTCTAGTTCCTGCTGTTCTGTTGCATAAGCTTTAACAGTTTTGATATTAGTAATTATCTCGGAAGTGCGGCTGTCTGTGTTCTCCATATATTTATCTAGGCGAGTTTCACACAAACTTAACCGCTGCAATTGTTTCCAACTCAAGCTGAGTATAAATATACAGGAAATCAGCAATAAAACCGCAATTTTCCAATCAATAAAAGCAATGAAGAAAAATATTCCCACCACACACAAGAGTTTAGGAATAAATTGTCCAGCAATTTCCGGATAACTCCAGGTGTGGTTAGCAATACCTCTACTTACTCTTCCCCCAATCCTGC
This sequence comes from Anabaena sp. UHCC 0253, assembly GCF_009712085.1. Lineage (NCBI taxonomy): Bacteria > Bacillati > Cyanobacteriota > Cyanophyceae > Nostocales > Nostocaceae > Anabaena > Anabaena sp. UHCC 0253. Next base: position 97,605 of record NZ_VILD01000011.1, on the reverse strand, counting down.
CAGGGTTATTTTCATCATAAAATTCTAGTGGTAAAGTGAGAATTTTAGATATGGCTATTTCACTTTGATTTCGTCGCGCTTTTAAGGCTATATCCCAGTGAAACCATGCTGTTAACCAAGGCTGTGTAGGCGCTCTCACAACTGTAATGAGGAAGATTAAACCAAGCAATACAGCCAAAGACAAAGTTTGATTAACTGGGTAATTGGTAATATTTGATGAACTGATTATTACTCCTTGTATTGCTTTATCCAAAGGTTGATTAGACAAAACATTTAAAATTTGTCCAATTGCATAAGGTACAACTAAATCAATAATTTCGTAAATACCAGATACAGTAATACTGAAAATACTCAGTTTCCAGTCAGGACGAAAATAGTTGAGAATATTTCTAAATTGAACCATAATGTATAACATTCCAAAGCCCGAAAATTAGCCGGGAATACTGATACTACATATCTACTAAATATAGATTACAAAAAGTTCACCCCCTTTGGGGATTTAAAAATAAAAAAGAAGCATCTGATTTTTAATTGAAATGTAATTGGCTAAGTAGGTAGATGCTAATAAACCCAAATATGTAATGAACTGTAAATTACCCAAAACTTTTGGGATTGCTGCGTTTCACTCGCAATGACATAGTTATAAGTTTTCCCACTTACCTATAATGATCGAGAAAATTCCAGCCGATAACGATATAATGCTACTGGTCGAGAACCTGCGGTAAAATAATCAGGATCTTGGGGGGAAAGATAGACTGCGGTTACTTGATCTGCTGTAATGGCTGGAGAGGTGGTGGAAAGTTTTTGATAAGCGGTGGTTGATTCTACAGAATTAAAATAGGGGCGAGAACCACCTTTAAATAACTGTTGAAAAACTTCTGTAGTGATGAATTGATCATCTGGTGTTGTTTCTGTGACGCGATCGCTTACAATGGAAATTAATTGGCGTTCACCACGGAAAAATGTAATTTGACGATTGGGAGATTCAGGATCTACTTTGGATGATAATACAGCTTCATCTCCTAAATAAGCCCTGGTTAAATTTAAACTATTAAATTCTCTATCAGCTACTAATATTGATGCTTGATTTTTGAGGTTGGGAAAAATTTGTGAACCCGAATTATTTGGTTTAACTTTCACAAATTTAACTAAAAAACTAATTGGTTGATTTAATTGACTGCGATTACCTTCAAAACCTGGTGTAACTATATCCGGTGCTAAAGGTGCTGCTAAATCTACTAATGTGCTGGTAACTTTCCACTTACCAGTCATCCATTCAGGATAAACTAAGTCTCCCTTAGCTGGTTTGACTGATGTTAATTTTTCCCATTGAGGAAACTTGGCTAAATGTTCGGCTAATTCTCCGGCTTGGGCTTCGTTATTTCCTAAAACCAAGAAAAGCATTAAGCAAAAACTAACAATTAGTTTAATTAACATATTAAAAATCGAGAATTAAAAATTAAATTCCCCTATTTCTTTAAGAATTCGGGGAACTGTTTCAAACTACAAGGTTTCTAGGGCTAAAGGTTGCCAAATTTCTCCATACTTTTCTTTTAAAACTTGCCAAGCTTCTACTTGTCCTGGTTCGTATTCGCCGGGTTTACCCCATTGTAAAAATATGCTTAATGCAGGTTTTTCTTCTCCATCTAAAAACCGAATTGCATAGGTGGTAAAGTTCCCTCTTTTGGCTTCCCCTGTTTCAAATTTAACTTTTTGAATCATATCCATATTTAAGTGAAATTCAAAGCCTTCGGTGTGCATATTCGCATATTTACCTTTTGGTAATTCGGCGTAAAATAGCTTTTCAATTTTTCCTCTAGCTTCTAAAACAGCCGCGCTACTGGTGACAATTAAGCGCAAAGTTCCCAAGGTTTCACAAGCTTCTAAAAATTCTTTCAATGTTGTTGTCATAGTTTTTTGTTTTTCAGTTGCTTATTGTTCAATTTTTGATTTATAGCGTTTTTTTGATGTAATACAATCCAGAAAGCAAGAGGGCGCAGACCCTGCGCCCCTACGTTTCGTATTTCTCATAGGCAGAAACAATGCGTTGTACTAAAGGATGACGAACCACATCTTTTTGAGAGAATTCGCAAATTGCAATTCCTTCCACGTTTCTTAAAATTTGTAAGGCTACGTCTAAACCAGATTTTTGATGAGGTGGTAAATCGGTTTGGGTGATGTCACCTGTAATTACCATGCGGGAGTTAAAACCCAATCGGGTTAAAACCATTTTCATTTGTGCCGGTGTGGTATTCTGGGCTTCATCAACGATGATAAAGGCGTTATTTAATGTTCGTCCCCGCATATAAGCCAATGGTGCGACTTCGATGATTTCCCGTTCGATTAAGTTGGGGACTTTTTCGGGGTCTATAAATTCATTAATGGCATCATAAAGGGGACGTAGATAGGGATTGACTTTTTGCTGTAAGTCTCCTGGTAAAAAGCCGAGTTTTTCCCCTGCTTCCACTGCGGGACGGGTTAAAATCAGCCGTTCAAATTGATTACTGAGTAGGGCTTGAACGGCGACAACTACAGCCAGATAGGTTTTTCCTGTTCCCGCAGGACCAATACAAAAGGTTAAATCACGTCTGCGGAGTGCGTCTATATATTGGCGTTGGTGGAAGGTTTTGGCGCGAATTTCAAACCCCCGACGGGTTTTGGCGAGGATATCCCGCTGTAAGTCTTGGAGTTGGTCTTCTCTATTGGTGTCTAGGGCTTGACGGGCTGTGAGAATATCAGCACTGGAGATATTATTACCTTTACTCCACAAATTTTCCAGCGATCGCACTAACCGATTTGCTAATTCAATTTGCTTGGGTGTTCCCGAAATTAACAGTTCTTGTCCACGCAGGACTATGTTAGCTCCTGTTTGTTGTGATAGAAACTTGATATTTGCCTCACTATATCCGGCTAGAGCGATCGCACTGGACATATTAGGCAGTTGAATGGTGACATCATCTGCCATATTATTCCTGAATGGGGTGAAAAGTTGTTTTTAACAAAATTAATATTTTCCTATTGATTAAATGTAGGATGAAAATCCTATAATTTTCTATTAATTAGAATTTTTATTATTTGGAAATGGGCTGACAACATTTGCTATTTCTTGGCTTGTAAATCCGTAATAAACACGGAATTATCAGCCAAGATTTTACAATTTTGTTGTCCCCTGTCTCCGTCTGTCCCAGAATTTAATCTGTTCTCCACTATTTAAACTAACTAGGGCAATGCGGTCAAAATAACTAACAATTAAAAACCCTTAAAAAGCTTTTTTAATTTGCTTTTTTTAATTTTTTAATTTTTTAATTTTTTAATTCCGATCAAGCTGTACTAGCGTAAACGTGGTTTAACAACAGGTCTGGGAATATTACTCTCTCTTTCTCTCGATTTGGGTGGTAGTATGCGATCTTCTTGTTCTTCATCAAAAGACATACTATCTCGACTTTGGGAACTACTACCGTATATATCCAAGTATACTGATTGCCCAGCTAGTTCTGCTGCGGCGGCAATAACAGTACGAATTGCCTGGATATTTCGTCCCCCCCGACCAAACACTTTACCTTTATCTGTGCTGTCAAAAGCAATGCGAACCCAAACCCGCTTGAGGATTTGAGATATTTCACAATCTACGCTTAAAGATTCTGGAGATTCTAAAAACGGCTGCACAAGAAACTTCACCAGCCCAACATAATTGGGACCGGTTGCTGGGGATTTAATTTCAAGACTATGATGCGGCTGTTGCACGGACCTGTTCAAAAACGTTAGCTTTTACAAGGATACGACGAACTGTATCGGTAGGTTGAGCGCCTTGTTGTAGTCGCTTAACGATACCAGGAATGTCTAGTTTTACTTCATCAGTTCTGGGGTTATAGAATCCTAGTTCTTCTAGGGGGCGACCGTCACGACGAGCAAGGTTGTTCATGGCAACAATCCGGTAACTTGCTTCCCGCTTTTTCCCAAATCTTTTTAAACGCAGTTTGATCATGTTGAGAAATGTTTCTCCTGTTCCTAGAGAGTGAATTTGTAATTGAATGAATGAGGAAGTGACTAGGCGATAATACCCACATTCAAAACTTCCCACACTGAAATGCTAATTTTAGCACTTCCTAGCCATGAATGGCTATTAGTTAGTTGTCAATTGTCAATTGTCAATTATCAATTATTTCTAAAGAGTACCAAAGCCTTTTTTCTTTTTCTCTTTCTTTTTCTTGGTTGGTGGTGCGCCGCCGGGGTAGCCACGCCAACCGGCTGAAGGACGATTTCCTCCTGCGGCTAGAGGATTACCACCGCCGCCAAACATTCCTCCCATACCGGGGATACCACCTTGTCCCATTTGCTGCATGAGCGATCGCATTTTTTGGAAGTCTGCCACCAGTTTGCTTACATCTGCTTCTCTATACCCAGAACCAGAAGCTATGCGGCGGCGGCGACTGGGAGAACTCGATAATAAATCTGGATCACGGCGTTCTTTACCAGTCATGGAATTAATCATAGCTTCGCAACGTTTTAGCTGAGTTTCCCCCTGCTTCAACTGATCATCGGAAAGCTTATTCATTCCGGGAATCATTTTCATGATGCCCCCCAAAGAACCCATGTTTTTCAATAACCGCATTTGCTTGAGAAAGTCAGTAAAATCAAATTTCGCTGACAGAATTTTCTCCTGCATTTGCTCGGCATCTGCCAAATCTATCTCTTCTTGGGCTTTTTCTACTAAGGTGAGAACATCCCCCATACCCAAAATCCGCGAAGCCATCCGGTCAGGATAAAAGGGTTGTAGTGCCTCAACTTTTTCCCCCACACCCACAAATTTAATCGGCGCACCGGAGATTTGCCGCACTGACAACGCCGCACCACCCCGGCTATCACCGTCCATTTTGGTCAGAATTGCCCCAGTAATGCCAATTTGATCATGGAAGGTGCGAGTCAGATTTGCTGCCTCTTGACCCGTCATTGCGTCAACAACCAAGAGGGTTTCATCGGGTTGGACTATTTCTTTGATGCGGGCTAATTCCGCCATCATATCTTCGTCAATTTGTAAGCGTCCGGCAGTATCAATAATTACTGTATTTATTCCTTCGGCTCTAGCTCTTTCCACACCTTGACGGGCAATTTCTACGGGGTCTGCTTCAATTCCTAGTTCAAATACTGGGACATCAATTTGTTTACCCAGGGTAATTAACTGGTCAATAGCTGCGGGACGATAGATATCTGTAGCCACTAGCAGACAACTACGGTCTTGTTTGCGTAAATGCAAAGCTAATTTAGCGGTGGCTGTGGTTTTACCAGTCCCTTGTAAACCAGCCATTAAGACAACGGTGGTCTTACCTGCAACTTCAGCCAGAGGAACATTTTCTTCCCCCATCACCTGCACTAATTCATCATGAACAATTTTGATGAATTGTTGGTCAGGACGCACGCCGGCGATAACTTCAGCCCCCTGGGCTTTGGTTTCGACTTCGCTAATAAAATCTTTGACCACCTGGAGATTGACATCTGCTTCCAACAAAGCCCGACGCACTTCCCGCAAAGCGTCTTGGATATTGGATTGGGAGATTTTATCCTGTCCTCGCAGTTTTTTCCAGGCGGATTCTAAACGGTCAGATAGTGCATCAAACATAATTCAG
>NZ_VILD01000011.1:82828-91956 GCF_009712085.1 Anabaena sp. UHCC 0253 | reverse complement strand
GCCATCATATCTTCGTCAATTTGTAAGCGTCCGGCAGTATCAATAATTACTGTATTTATTCCTTCGGCTCTAGCTCTTTCCACACCTTGACGGGCAATTTCTACGGGGTCTGCTTCAATTCCTAGTTCAAATACTGGGACATCAATTTGTTTACCCAGGGTAATTAACTGGTCAATAGCTGCGGGACGATAGATATCTGTAGCCACTAGCAGACAACTACGGTCTTGTTTGCGTAAATGCAAAGCTAATTTAGCGGTGGCTGTGGTTTTACCAGTCCCTTGTAAACCAGCCATTAAGACAACGGTGGTCTTACCTGCAACTTCAGCCAGAGGAACATTTTCTTCCCCCATCACCTGCACTAATTCATCATGAACAATTTTGATGAATTGTTGGTCAGGACGCACGCCGGCGATAACTTCAGCCCCCTGGGCTTTGGTTTCGACTTCGCTAATAAAATCTTTGACCACCTGGAGATTGACATCTGCTTCCAACAAAGCCCGACGCACTTCCCGCAAAGCGTCTTGGATATTGGATTGGGAGATTTTATCCTGTCCTCGCAGTTTTTTCCAGGCGGATTCTAAACGGTCAGATAGTGCATCAAACATAATTCAGTTACAACGTAGTTAGTCTGTTGAGAATATTTGGTAAGTTTTTAACGATCTTCAATACCAGCTTATCTGACTCTAGCAACTGATTGATCTGGTAAACCGTAATTTTGAAGGTGTTTTAGCTGGTAACAGAGACACAGAGGAAGGATGATTTATATAACTCTAATTCAGACAATATTCGTTATAACTTGTCGTGTTTATACGATAAAGATAGTTCTTCCTCATCAAAATTATGGTAACAGTTTTTTTTGATGGTGTCAATGGGGTTTTCCCTGGGAATTTTTTTGAGTGATAAATGTGACAGTTAAATATAAATTAAACTTTAAAATTCATTAAGGTTGGGATATGTTTGATATTAATAGGACTTACGCAAAAGTTAGGGAATAACAAACCGCAGAGGACGCAGAGAATACGGAGAAATCAGAGTTTGAGGGTTTTTGCGTAAGTCCTAAGTTAATATTCATGAAAATTACTTAAAATTATGTCTAATTTTAATCTCTATATCCAAAACCTACAGAAAAATATTAAACATGGTGGAGAGCGTAGTCACTACTCCAGTTTACAAAGTTTAATAGAGGGCATAGAAGTTGGCATTAATACCATAGTAGAAGAAAAAGGTAATCAAGCAGGAATACCCGATTTAACTATCAGAAAAAATGAGCGCGTTGTGGGATATATAGAAGCTAAAGATATTAATATCAATATCACTAAATTAGACAAACAAAATGAACAGCAAATCAAACGTTATTTAGAATCAAATATAGGTTATAACTTCATTTTAACTAATTACCTACAATTCCGTTGGTATGTAGATGGAGAATGTGAAAAAATCGCTGAATTAGCTACTTTAGAACAAGGAGAAATTACCCTAGTTGATGATTTACAACCTATCACAGAATTATTACAATCATTTCTGAACCAAAAAGCCAAAGATATTAATAATTATTATGATTTGGCTAAAGAAATGGCTGCTTATACTAAAACTATTAGAAATGCTATTGACTTATCTTTAGTAATAGAAGATCCTACAGAGGAATTAAATCGCCTAAAAGAAACATTTAAAAAATTACTCTTGTTAGATATAGATAATGATAAATTTGCGGATATGTACGCCCAAACTATTGCTTATGGGTTATTTACTGCAAAAATTGGTCATACAGAAAACGCTCTAGAATTAATATTTAATCGCACTACAGCCAGTATTTATATTAGTGATAGAATCCCTTTTTTAAAAGGTTTATTTGATTTAGTTTTAGGAACTGGTAGTGTTAGTAAAATTCACAAATCTATTGAGAATTTAATTGAATTATTTAACAGGATAGATATGACCAATATTTTAGAAAATTTTGGTCGAGAAACCCGCACACAAGATCCAGTAATTCACTTTTATGAAACGTTTTTAGCTGCTTATCAAGCATCATTAAGAAAAAGTCGTGGAGTTTATTATACTCCTGAACCTGTGGTTAAATTTATCGTGCGTGCTGTGAATGATATTTTAGTAGATAGAAAAATTTTTGATTTAGAATATGGTTTAGGAAATAGAAGAGTAACAATTCTTGATCCCGCAACAGGAACAGGAACATTTTTATATGCAGTTATTCAACAAATTTGTCATAATTTTGCTAAATATGATGTTCGTGGTTTGCATAATTTATTAAGAGATACAGAACTTTTAAACCGTCTTTTTGGTTTTGAGTTATTAATGACTCCTTATACCATAGCACATTTAAAAATAGGTGTATTACTGGGATATCTAAACTATAAATTTGCACCAAATGAAAGATTAAAAATATATTTAACTAATGCGTTGGAAGAAGGCATAAAACAAGGTGATTTAATCTCTGGTATTACCCAAATTATTGCGGAAGAATCAAGTCAAGCAGCAAAGGTAAAAACAGAAATTCCCATTACTGTAGTATTAGGAAATCCTCCCTATTCTGTCAGTTCTCAAAATGCTAGTAAACGCAAGAGAATCTTAAATCAAGATGAAAAATATTTAGCAGATGTGGAATACACTGGTTCAGTGTGGAGTAGAATTTATAAAACTGGTAAAGTAGGTAAAACTATTACGGAATTAACCCACATTGGGGAACTTTTAGAATTATATAAAGGTAGGGTAAGATTAGAAGGTGAGAAAAATATTCAACCTTTGGATGATGATTATATCAAATTTCTTAGATTTGCCCAATATCAAATAGAAAATAATAGTCATAATGCGGGTATTATTGGTTTTATTACTAATCATTCCTATCTTAATGGTTTAATTCATCGAGGAATGAGGGAGGAATTATTAAAATATTTTGATACTTTATATATTATGGATTTACATGGTAATTCTTTATTAAAGGAAACTACACCAGAGGGAAATATTGATCAAAATGTTTTTGATATTCAACAAGGTGTGGCTATTTTAATTGCTGTGCGCGAAAAAAGTAAACCTGATTATGGTTCTACTGCTTATAAATCCAGAGATGGTATTAAGGAAAAGGCTAAGGTATTATATTATGATTTATGGGGAAATCGTGAGGATAAATATAATTTTTTAGAATCTGCAAGTTTAGATAATGTTGATTGGATAGAGGTACAACCTACTGCACCTAATTACTTTTTTAAACCTAGAATTTTCTCCCTAGACATAGAACAAGAATATCAAAGTTTATGGAGTGTTCAAGATATATTTTCAGTTTACTCTAATGTTATAGAAACAGGTAAAGATGATGTTTTAATTGCTTTTGAACGAGATACATTATTACAATTTCTGCAAAAATTATGCAATGATAGTGTTTTGGATCAAGATATAGCTGAAATTTATAAAATTGCCGATTCTCCTAACTGGAACTTTTTTAAATCTCGTTTACTACTTGTAAGAGACGGTTTAAACCAAGAATTAATTAAACCTATTTACTACCGACCATTTGATATAAGATTTACCTATTATCACAGTATTTTAAGAAGGATGCAAGAAAAAGTTTTAAATAATTTAATTCAAGATAATTTAGGTTTATTATTAATGAGACAAGTAGCTTCAGGAGATAATCAATATACGCATTTTATGGTTTCTAATACAATTGCTGATAATCGTAGTTTTTTTAGTAATAGAGGAAGACCAAGTATTTTTCCACTGTACACTTATCCAAATACAGAAAATCAACAAACTAACCTTTTCCTAGAAAAAACTCCTAATTTATCCACAAAATTCTTAGAAGCTATTAAAACTAAACTGGGTAAAATACCAACTCCAGAACAAATATTTTACTATGCTTATGCAATATTTCATAGTCCCACTTATCGCACTCGCTATGCTGAATTTCTGAAAATAGATTTTCCACATCTTCCCTTAACTAGTAACGAAAACCTATTTAACGAATTAGCTATCAAAGGAGAAAAATTAGTTAATTTACATTTAATGAAATCGGATATATTCAAGAATTTAATTACAACATATCAAAGAATAGGAGATAATCAAGTTAGTGAAGTTACCTATAATGCAGAATTGCACAGAGTTTATATCAATAAACAGAGTTATTTTACAGATATTCCCTCACATATCTGGGAATTTAAAATTGGTGGATATCAGGTATTAGATAAATGGCTAAGAGACAGAAAAAACGCCAAGCGAGAATTATCTAACGAGGAAATTACCCATTATCAAAAAATCGTTATTGCTTTAACAGAAACTTTACAACTAATGCAGGAAATTGACATAATTATTCCTGGGTTTCCTATAGAGTGATGAGGTATATAATTTATTTTGCACCACTACTTAACTATTTTTGATTTCATAATGTTGGGTTTCCTTGCGTCAACCCAACCTACATTCAATTTTTTACAGGTTATTGATATCAATACCTTTGGCTGCTAATTTTGCTAATAGGTCTTGATAATTTTGCCGTTCTTGTTCTGCCCGTTGGTATTCCTGTTCTGCTCTTTGCTTTTCCTGTTCCGCTCGTTGATATTCTTGTTCGGCTCGTTGATGTAATTCTACAGATGTGAGAAACTTACTACCATCAGGATAAGAAATTTCTAAATTGTCTGGTGTTAATTCAAAACGAATTCCTAAACGCGGACTTACCCAACCATTGATTTCTTCAATTGCCTCAAAACATTCTTTTTCAAGGAGAAATCCTGTTAATTCGATTGTATCTGGATTATATATATAATATTCTTCTACCCGATAACGTTGATAAAATAGGATTTTTTTCGCCATTTCTTTGGTACTATTTCCTGGTGAAAGAATTTCAAATACCACTTGAGGAGGAATATTATTTTCTTGCCATTGTTTATAAGAACCTCTATCACCTTTTGGTCTACCAAAAACCACCATTACATCAGGTGCTTGGCGGATTTTTACATTTCCTTCTACGGGATACCAAAGTAAATCACCAGCTATAAATACATCATTATTTGGGGCGAATAATATTTCTAAATTTTCTTTAATTTTAACAATCCATTGATATTGTTTAGTATTATCAGACATGGGGTTGCCGTCACTGTCAGGGTAGATGATTTCTGGTTTGATTTCTGGTGGTGTAAGTTGCTGTACCATATCTGGATCTCCGTTGTACAGAATATAAATAAAGTTTTTAACTGAGCAGTGGTACTGATGAACATATTCATAATTATATAGTAGTTATAGCGAAACTCAGCTTTATGCGATCGCCTACAACTGAATTTCCCAATGTTTGAAAACCATAAAAATTATCAGAAAAATTAGAGATTTCAACAGCAAATTAAACTCCCATACCCCGTCCTTCTTCTCGCCATAACTGATTTAATCTGGTAGCAGGCATGGTTAGATAAAGAACATCTCCAGGGCTAAGAATAGTTTCTAACAAATCCCAGCCTTGAACAGTTTCGTTGTTGATTTCCACATACAAAGGCACAAAATCCGCAAACTTGGCCACATCTTTCACCCATTCATCGCAAAAAGGGTGTATAGGTGTAATTACCGTGGCGAAAGCCACCCATAAACTATCAGCAATGATGCCATTACCAATAATTCTACCACCCAAAGCAGCAGCAGCAAAAGCAGGAGCGGCTAGTTCAGCCGGACTGAGTACGGCTTCAAAATCAAATACCTGTTGTGCCATACCCGCAAAATCAGGATCAGCATAATTGACAATCACAGGAATTTGAGGTGCTAAAGCCTTAGCTTTCAGAGCAATTTCCAAATTTGTTGCATCATTACTAGTCACAGCTAAAACTGCGGTAGCGGTATGAATATTACTGGCTTGTAAAGTGGCGCGAAAACTGGCATCAGCCAGAATGATAGGAATACTCATCCCTCTAGCAGTATTCACAAATCTGTTATTTACATCTGTTTCAATTACGACTACTTCATGGCCACTGTTATGAAGTTGTTGAACTATGCGGATACCAATCCCACTCAAGCCACAAACAATATAATGATGACGTTGGGGAATTCTGGCAGCATCCCAAAATTGCTTGAGACGTGTACCTAAAACAAAATCGGTGAGCATAGCATACCAAATCCCGAACACCGCTGCCCCTACTAACATCATGATGACAGTAAAGAATTTAATACTGTCGGGAGCGTGTTCTACAACTTTATCATTACCTCCAGCCCCCGTAATCATGCCTACAGCAAAATACAAAGAATCTATAAAAGAAGTATTTAATTTAGTGCTAAGATAATATGTAAATGTAGCTATTAAAATAATTACTAATAAGACAATTGCCATCACAACAACTGATTGGGCGTGTTTTTGAAACTGCCGGATATTAGAAATAACTTTTAGCAGTCTATTCATCAACGATTTACGCGGTTGACGGATGCGGGGTTGAGCGCCAATAATTAAGCGATCGCCTACCCTTAACTGTTGTTCTGATAAAACCGCAGATACTAAATTGAGTTTTCCTTCTATTGGGACATAATAAATTAGCATCCGCGAGGGATCTTCCCATAAATCACTCAATTTCTTTCCTTTCCAAGGATGATTTTCGTGAATATATTCTTCCTGAATTGGCCAAGTTTGTTGAAGTAATTTAATTTGTCCAATCGCCTTATTTCCCAAAGCCGCAAAGGTAAATACTGGAGCAGCCAAACCAACAACACTCATACTTAAATGATTTGCCAAAGTTTGATCCAGACGTTCACCTAAATTTGTATTATAAAAACGGTTAATAATCCGAATCTGGGGATTAAGTACCCGTGCTTGCATCATAATTGACAAATTTAGCTCATCATCTGAAGTTGCTATTACTAAAGTATGTGCTTCTTCAATTCCCGCTGCTTGTAATATAGAAGCTTCATATAACTCACCGACAATCACATTAGCAGCAGTTTCTCCAGAAATAGGTTTGTGATGAATACCCACAACTAAAGCACCTTGTTGTCTGAGTAATCGAAATATTTTATATCCAGTACGCCCTAAGCCACAAACAATAATTCGAGGTTTCATGCAACAACAACATAATATTTATATCAGGGACTACATATCAGTTATCAATCAACAATTGAGAACGAACTATTGAATTGTAGATACAGCACTTCCCGGAAATGGTATAGAAATGAAACTCTATATCTAAGTAGGTGGGCGTTAAAAATTGTCGTTGGGGCAAGGGAACACTATGGCTTACGCCACGACAAGCTCAGTGCATCGCAGGGAACAGGGAACAGGAAGAGAGTTTTGGGCGATTTGACTTTTCTTCACATACCTTTAAATTTTTCTGTTCACCTACTTATATAAGCAGTTAACAATCAAATCAGGTCAAATTACATTTGATTAATTCTCACTTCTGTATTTTCTCTTATTAACCGCTATTGTGACTTAATTTGCTGACTGATAACTGTAACTGAACACACGATATTCACCTCATGGGGAATTAAAAATTAAAAACTAATTAGCAGCTAGTATCAAGTCATCACAGACAACAGCCGCATCTCACCTTAGCTTTGGCAATGTTGACAACTATAGCTACCCATGAATTTTCTCATCACACCAATGCTGATTTTGCCGCTGGAGGCATAGAGTTAACAATTTAAATTGATATAGCCTCAATGCTAGATTGAGAATACTGTTAATAGACTAATGAAGGGTTTCACCCCTCATCCTGAAAATCTTGATTTTAGATTATAAGAATATTTTAAAATCGGTTTTATCGTTATAGATCTAATGCCTTAAAAGTCCGTAAAATCAAGTCATACTAGGGGTGCTGGGTGTGACCCCCTGTTAATTATCTCACAAAAATGTAGGTAAAAAAATGTTAGGACTGAACAATCAAAAAAAATAAAAATAAATGCCAAATTGGCAACCATCACATCAGGAAGCAGGCTAAATTATATTAGACAAGCGAAAACAAGGGAGTTGTTAAGAAGCTGAATCAATTAACATCATCATCTTGTAGAGATTGTCCTAAAAATAAATAGAATTAGTATTTGCTGCATAGGAATACCTGCTAAATATAGGCGTTATCGTTAACCTGCAAATTACCCCCCTAATTTAACGGTTATCGTCTGTATGAATAAATTCCTAAACGCTTCAGCAGCAAATGGTAGAGTGGGAGAGAAAGGCGCTTGGTAATGCCTCCTCCCACTCTCTTTTTTTGGGTACTTTTTGCTAAACCTGTGACTTCTGACTTCGGCAATAAAAACGTCTTCGTTGCAGGATTTGAATTGATTCTATAATTACTTCTACTTTTACAGGTTTAGAAATAAAATCATCCATACCAACAGATAAACAGTGTTCCCTATCTGATAGCATTGCGTTAGCAGTCATAGCAATAATATAAGGGCGGTTAGTTTCACCCCATTCTTGATAAATTGCTTTTGTTGTTTCGATACCATCTAATTCTGGCATTTGGATATCCATAAAAATAACATCATACATTTCTTGTTTTAATGACTTCAATGCCTCAACCCCATTATTGGCAATATCTACTTGATATCCTAGTTTTTGAAATAATTTTGTGGCGATTTTCTGATTAATAATATTATCTTCAGCAATTAGGATTCTTAAAGGAAATTTTTGGGAGAAATTAGCATCAAATTTATTTTTTGGTTCTTCTATGTTTGGAAATCCTTGATTTAATGGGGTTAAGAAATCTAGTTCTAAACTAAATATACTTCCTTGAGATAATTTACTACTAACTTTAATCTCACCTCCCATCATTTTTACTAGTTTTTGACTAATTGCTAAACCTAATCCTGTCCCTTGAGATTTGAATTTATTTTCTCCTACTTGTTCAAAAGGCAAAAATATTTTTGTTAATTTGTCAGGGCTAATACCGACACCTGTATCTATGATTTGTAACTTAATTCTAGTCAAGTCAAATGATTCGTTATTTGGTGTTTGGCTAATAAAATTTACAATAAACTTTACTTCTCCTGTATCTGTAAATTTAATAGCATTGCCAATTAAATTTAACAAAATCTGTCTGAATCGTTTTTCATCAGCATGAATAATCACAGGTATTTCTGAATCAAATTGACAGTTAAAAATAATATTTTTTCCAATGAAGAATAACGACAAATTTCTACTATCCCTTTCAGAAAATTAG
>NZ_VILD01000011.1:72790-82803 GCF_009712085.1 Anabaena sp. UHCC 0253 | reverse complement strand
AATATCATCAATCAAAGTCAATAAATGTAACCCTGATTGATAAACAATCTGAATATCTTCTTTTTCTTCATTTGTTAATTTTGGTAAATCTTGAAAAATCTGAGCAATCCCTAAAATACCATTTAATGGTGTCCGTAGTTCATGACTCATATTTGTGAGAAATTTACTTTTAGAACGATTAGCATCTATAGCCGCTTGTTTAGCTACTTGTAATTCTAAATTTTGCTGAATAAGTTGTTCCTTTTGGCGCTCTAAAATTGCGGCTGTTTGCTGAAGTTCTGAAGATTTATCTAATAATTGGATCTGCGAATTTTTGAGTATTAATATAGCTTCTTTCTTTTCAGAAATCACAGCATTTAATACAAGTGTTGTCAAAACTATTACTCCAATAAAACATTGTAGTAATGAGAGGGATTCATTTAAGTTAACCCGATTAAATGCTCCTAATCCTCTCACTGTTCCTAAAACAGCAATTACAGCTACAATTAAAATTAAGTTAGTAGCACCTATTTTCCCAAAGCGAAAAACTGCCCAAACCAAACAGGGAATGAGCATATACTCGATCACATAGGTACTAAAGAAGGCATGATCACTGATAACAAGTACAATTTTTAGTAATAGAAAAGCTTCAGCAATTTTCCAAAAAATTGGTGTTTTTAATTCAAATTGAAATTTGTGTTTATTAGTTGATGAATATTCTTGAAATAACTCTCCCCAACTGAGCAATACAGGAGTAAAAATAAAGATTCCAGCTACGTTAGATATCCACCAAGTTGTCCATACTTCGGTATAGCTAGTAACAGCTACTTTTCCCCCTAATGTTAATGCTGTAACTCCCGCAGTTGCATTGATAATTGGTCCAATCATCCCTGTTAATATTAAAAATTTGATCACATCACTTAGTCGTTCTAAGGGAGATTGTGTACCGACTAATTTACGAAGTAGAAAACTACCTAAGACTGTGCCAGAAGTTGTACCGATAGCGATTCCTAATACCTGTAAAATTGAAGAAATCAGCGTAACTAGATTATGTGTATTGATAAATGCCCAAATATTCGCTAGAAACGAACCAATTAACACTCCTGGCCAAATCCAATACCCGAAAATTAACATAGCAGCAGCAGCAAAACCATCAGGTGGCCAAACTGGGGCAACATTTTGGGGAGTAGACGCGAGAATTCGAGAAAATTGTGCAGTTCCGTAGTAAACTAAAGCTAATACTGTTATTAATGCCGAACGAAATAATATAAGTTTTAAGTTTAACTTCATTACTTAACAATTGTAGTTTGCATTAAAATACAATTATTAAACACTCTAGTTGTGTGATACAAGTCACTCAAATCATCATCATAATTATTAATTTCATGAATTGTCTTTTAGAAATGTAATATGATCAACCATTTGCTGTTTACAACTAAATAGTGTGGTTTCATAATAAGTTAACCGCTGGGATTTACCGGAATTTAGAACTATCACAATCCAGTAAAACTGATTATCTATTTGGACATTTTTACCGAATCGGGTTTTAACGTTAAAAGTAGAATTACGAGATTTAATCAATACCGTTTCAATTTCATCTAGAGGGAATTCCAGCACTCCATGAGAAAATGAATTTCGTTGTTTTAAAGTAATACAACGCAATGAGGAATTAAAATTACAGGTTAGCACTTCATGACAATTATCAATATCTAACCATAAAAGACTAATTAATAGACCTGTTAATAAACAAAAACAAGCCGATACCCAATCACCAGAAAGAATGAAGAGTATAGCCATGAGAGGAGCAATAGAATGATATAGTATATTTTGTAGAGAATACTCTTCTAGTCTGTATATTTTTTTTATTTTTGGCATATTAACTCCAGAAATCCCCCTTCCATATTTTATACATTATAGGGGAAGAGGGATTAACTTTTAATTTGGATGATCAGGATGGTTAAAATGCCCACCCTATAAGAGTTTTACTTGTTTTGAGCAACAACTTTTTCTTCTAGGGGTTTAAAAGTCTTTTTAGTAGCACCGCAAATAGGACAACTCCAATCATCAGGAATATCTGCAAACGCTGTACCAGGTGCAATCCCTGAATCTGGATCACCAGTAACAGGATCATAAATCATGCTGCATTGTCTACAAATCCATTTTTGAGTTTGAGGATTTTCACCTGCAACTCTAGTTACTGCTTCTCCACCATTTAATACTTCTAAGGCTTCAGTGTAGCGATCTGCGTGATAATTTTCAATGAATTTGAGTAACCCAAAACGGTGGGCGGCAGAGCGAAATGTGTTAGCGTGATCACTAGATTCTTGAGCTTGTTTGAGAAATTCTTCCGCTGCGGGATGATCTCGATCGCTTTGGGCAGCAGCAGCAAATTCAGGATACATTGTAGTGTATTCATAGGTTTCCCCTTCTATCGCTAAAGATAAACAGCGAGAGATAATTTCCCGTTTTTGTTCTTCAGTTAAAACTGCGGCATCTTTAACTACAAGTTCTGGATGCAATAACTCAAAATGTGCAAAAGCGTGTTCAGTTTCTTGATCTGCTGTTTCTTTAAAAAGCTTTGCTAAATCGGAAAAACCTAGTTTACGTGCTACTGCTGCAAAAAATAAGTATTTACGATTTGCCATTGATTCACCACCAAAGGCAGATTCTAAATTTTGTAGGGTAGTAAAATTTGATAAATCCATAATTTGTGAATGCCGATGAGAGGTTATTGCCTAATATTAAAACACAGACTTTAAGGTTTGGTTAAATAAGCCTAAAATTCAAGTATTGGATAAATTCTGATACAATGCTATAAATCATAAATGATAGTTGAAAATTGTTAAGTAGCATAGGTAATACCAATCGTGGTAAGGTGTTGGTGGGCAATGCCCACCCTACGTTTTTTTTCAAAAATCAAATATTATTCATATATAGCGGTTATCGGTCGGATGAGATACAATCGAGGGCGGGGAAACCCCACCCCTACAGGTTTTGCGATTTAATGACTGGATCTCACAAAGAGTGCATACCGCTATATTAAATTATCCAGATTTTTTAATTATTTCAGGATAATTATCAACCAGATTTTATGCAGTTTTGATGAAATTATAAGCTGGGGTAATCAGTATACCCTTGGGAATCATTTGCATACATGGTTTTGGGATCTATTTGATTTAATGGGGCGTTAATTTCTAGACGTTTTGGTAAATCTGGATTAGCTATAAATAGTTTACCAAAAGATACTAAATCAGCATTATTACTACTAAGAATTTGATCACCTGTGCTGCGATCATAACCACCATTAGTAATCAAAGTACCTTGAAATATTTGCCGGAAATAAGGTGTGAGGTTTTTCATAACATCACGGTTTGCTAAATCAACTTCGTTTGCTTCCATGAGGTGAAGATAAGCTAAATCAAAGGAATTAAGGGCATTGATAATATAGCTAAATGTTGCTTGGGGATTTGAGTCTTGCATTCCGTAAAATGTATTACTTGGTGAAAGCTTAATACCCACACGGTTTTCACCCCAAATACTAGCCACAGCATCTACTACTTCTAAAAGAAAGCGACTGCGATTTTCAATTGAACCACCATATTTATCACTACGTTGATTAGAACCATCTTGTAAAAATTGATCAATTAAATAACCGAAAGCACCATGCAGTTCAACACCATCAAAACCAACTTCTAAGGCATTTTTGGCAGCTTGGCGAAATTCCTCAACGATTGCAGTAATTTCCTCTGTTGCTAAAGCTCTGGGTGTTTCTAGAGATACTTTGCCAATAGATGAATGTAGAGAACCAATACCAGCGATCGCACTCGGAGCAACAGGCAATTCTCCACCTAGCAAGGATGGATGAGAAACCCTGCCAGAATGCCATAATTGCAGAAAAATTCTGCCTCCTTCGGCATGGACAGCATCTGTTACTAACCGCCATCCGTCCATTTGTTCTTCTGTGTAAATTCCCGGACAGTTGAGGTATCCTACGCTCAAAGGTGAAACCATTGTGCATTCTGTGACTATTAAACCAGCAGTGGCACGTTGAGCGTAATAAGTTGCCATTAAAGAATTAGGAATATTGTTAATAGCTCGTAACCGAGTCATTGGTGCCATAACAATTCGATTAGGCAGAGGATAATTTCCCAATTTAACAGGTGTGAAAAGATTGATATTATTCATTACTTAAATCTCCAATTTTAGATGCAAAAATTAAATTGATAGTCAGAATACTAACCTAAATCAAACAGTAATATTTCTGCTGTTGAATTACTGCTAATTATTAATTTTTCTTCTCCAGTAATTTCTACTCCATCTCCTGCTTGCAATTCATGATTATTAAAATTTACTTGACCTTTGGCTATTTGTAACCAAGCATAACGATTATTGGGAAGATGATAATTAATAATATCTCCTGCTACTAAATTTGCCGCATATAAAGATACATCTTGGTGAATAGTTACAGCCCCATCACGTCCATCTTCCGCTGCAATTAAACGTAGTTTTCCCTGCTTTTCTGCCAGAGGAAAAGCTTTTTGTTCATATCTAGGTTTTATGCCTTGCTGATTTGGTAAAATCCAGATTTGTAATAAGTGTAATTCTTCAGTTTGTGAGGGGTTAAATTCACTGTGCATAATGCCAGAACCTGCACTCATAACTTGTGCTTCACCAGGAAGAATTACCGAACCTGTACCTAAACTATCTTTATGTTCGACTGCACCTGATAAAACGTAAGTGAGAATTTCCATATCTTTATGTCCATGGGTAGGAAATCCTGCACCAGCAGCAATGCGATCATCATTAATAACTCGTAAAGAACGAAATCCCATCCGTTTTGGATCATAGAAATGACTAAAGGAAAATGTATGATAACTATTTAACCAGTCAATTTGACTATGAAATCGGGAATCTCCATGGTGAATCACATAATTAATTGTAGTTTGAGACATGATTTTACCTTTTTATTAAAAATACGTGGGATTGAGAAATTGCGAAACTGGAAGTAGTTTTTTAACTTTTTATATAGTAAAGTATGTACAGATAAATTAACAAGTACGCACTGAAAAGTAAGATACTTACCAAAAGGATACTATAGGGGCTAATTTTATGAATTACTATGTAATCTATGATGGCAACTGCAATCTTTGTGTGACTTTAGTGCAGTTGTTGGAAACTTTAGATCAAGGAAAACTTTTTCGCTACGTTCCCATGCAAGATGAGCAGACATTATCCCAATGGGAAATTACTTCTACAGATTGTCAACAGGGAATGATGTTAATTGATGGTAATGACATGGAAAGACGCTGGCAAGGTAGTAATGCGGCTGAGGAAATTGGGCGATTATTACCGCTGGGAAGTGTATTTGTAGAGGCTTATCGGGCGTTACCAGGGATGAAATGGGCAGGAGATAGATTTTATGAGCAAATTCGGGATCACCGCTATGTTTTGTTTGGTAAGCGATCGCAAACCTATGAATCAGTATACTGTGTAGATGATAGTTGTAAAAATTGACAATAGCTATTCAAAATTGGCAGTCCTTGATAGAGTATTGAGGACTGCTAAATGTATCAATTGATAATTCATAGCTGTATAGTAATCTAATTATGAAACTTCCTACTTTCCTGCAAATAGCTTGTAAAATTAGTTTTTGCGGGTTTTCGGCTTTGGGTATAGTTTTGGTTACTTTTGTATATTCTAGTCTTGCTCAAGCGCCAAATCCTGGCGGAGATTCCAACCAAGATAGATTTCCTCAGTCTCTACCGATACCAGCACCTCTAGAACCAGAACAACAACCCCCTCTTCAACCTAGTCCGACTCCAGAATCTTCAGAACCTACTAATGATCAAACTATTCAAGTTCAGAAAATTGAAGTTGTCGGTAATACCCTCTTTCAATCAGCAGCATTAAACCCGATTATTCAACCCGTAGAAGGACGGGCTGTGACTTTTGCGGAACTACAAAAAGTTGTTGATGCTATTACCCAATTGTATTTAAATCAGGGTTACATTACATCTAGGGCGGTATTGGTAGATCAAAAAGTTACCGATGGAATTGTGAAAATTCAGGTAATTGAAGGTAGTTTAGAAAAAATTGAAATTCAAGGAACTAAGCGTTTAAATCCTAATTATGTGCGATCGCGCATAGCTTTGGGAACTGGTAAACCTCTCTCTACAGCTAAATTAGAAGAGCAATTAAAGATATTACGCACAGATCCTCTCCTCTCTAATGTAGAAGCCAGTTTGCAGCCGGGAACTGGTGTCGGTCAAAGTATTTTAATGGTGCGCGTCACAGAAGCTAACCCTTTTGATGCCAATGTCAGCATTGATAATTATTCTCCTCCTAGTGTAGGTTCAGAAAGATTGGGTTTGAGTGCTACCCATCGTAATTTGACGGGGATGGGTGATGAATTAGGGATTGCCTATTATTTCACTACTAAAGGAGCTGCCAATATTTATGATTTTACCTATAAAGTCCCGCTGAATGCGATGAATGGGACTTTGCAATTGCGGACTTCTATTAATAATAATCAAGTCATTGAACCGAGATTTAAAGCTTTAAATATTCGCGGAGAATCTGAACTATATGAAATTAGTTATAGACAGCCATTAGTGCGATCGCTCCGAGAAGAATTTGCCCTATTTGCCGGTTTTAGTTATCAAGATGGTCAAACCTTTACTTTTGCCGGTCCCACACCATTTGGCTTTGGTCCAGATACTCAAGGTAATAGTCGGACTCGTGTCTTGAAATTCGGTCAAGATTATGTGCGAAGAGATACTAAAGGTGCTTGGGCTATGCGATCGCTCTTTAGTTTAGGTACAGGTCTATTTGATGCCACAAGCAACCCTAATCCTGTTCCTGATGGTCGCTTTTTTAGTTGGTTAGCACAAGTCCAGCGAGTACAACGCCTTAGCGCAGATAATCTCTTAATTGCTCAAGCTGAAATCCAACTGACTCCCAATGCTTTATTACCATCTCAGCAATATATCATCGGTGGCGGTCAATCCGTGCGCGGTTATCGGCAAAATGCTCGCGCTGGTGACAACGGTATCAAATTCTCTTTAGAGGACAGAATCACAGTCCAAAAAGACGCATCTGGTAATCCTATGTTACAAGTCATGCCTTTTGTTGATTTAGGATACATTTGGAATGTAGATAACAACCCCAATCTATTACAGTCTCAAAAGTTTTTAGCAGGTACAGGACTAGGAATATTATTTCAACCCATTCCGAACCTGAATTTGAGAATAGATTATGGTATTCCCCTGATTAACCTCAAAGATAGGGGAACAAATGCTCAAGATGATGGTTTATATTTCAGCGCCAATTATCGGTTTTAATCTCCATTGAATAAATCCCCGACTTCGGGGATCTAGATAATTTACTCACTGACTTTTTGAGGAATTAAATAAATTATTCCGGAAATAATTGTTAATGCTACAGATAACCAAAAGGCAATTAAAATAGGAGTTTGCCAAATTGGTGATAAAGGGGCAATAAGTAGAGATATAGCCACGATTTGACTGATGGTTTTCAGTTTACCCCAAATATTTGCGCCAGTGATAGTAGTTTGATTAACTCGCCAACCAGCGATCGCTAATTCCCGTGCTAAAATTACAAATACTGCCCAAGCGGGAATTTTTCCTAATTCTACTAATACTAATAAGGGTGCAAGTACCAATAATTTATCAACCAAAGGATCGAGAAATTTACCTAATTCACTAATTTGGTTAAGTTTTCTGGCTAAATATCCATCTAACCAATCAGTTAATGCTGCAATTAAAAATATAGTCAAACAAATCCATCTAGCTTCATTTGTAGGATTATATAACCCATAAAGTAAAAAACGGTATTCCTAAAAGTCGAGAAAAAGTAATCCAATTAGGTATAGTCATCACAATTTAAAATCAAAAACCAAAGATAATTATACAGCACTATGTAATTGAATATAGTAGGAGTTCGTTGTCAGTTGTCCGTTGTCCGTTGTCCGTTGTCAGTTGTCAGTTGTCAGTTGTTTTGCCAATTACCAATCACCAATCACCAATCACCAATCACCAATTCCCAATTACCAATCACCAATCACCAATTCCCAAATTTATTACAAATCTTTAATAATTCTTGTAGCAGCAACTCCTGTTAATAATGCCACCAGTAACCAAGTAATAGCTAATCCCACAATTTCCCCGAAAAATAAATTAGTAATATGGCGTAAAAATAAACCGATAGATGAACCAATGGGTATAGCTACCATCCAACTAATAATAGTTACAAATACCCATTTCCAGCCGCTGGAAAATGATGGGGGTATAGCTAACCACCATTGTGATATACCAATTAATAAACCACCAATTCCACCAGTAATAATTCCTCCTAAAATCCTCACAGGTAAAAAATTAACACTAGCAACAGTCCAACCCAAAACACCAATATCAATTCCTGCAATAATCACCCAAGAGAGAATAGTAGATAATATCCATTTTACAGGTGTAATGGTTTTTCTGAGTAGATAACTTTGGGGGAGAGCGATCGCTAAACTACCCATAGCAGCTTCTAGAATCCCCATATCTGGTTGTTCACTAATTTCAACCATCAATAAACTACATCCAAACCCCAATAAAGTTGCAAAAATCCATTGACAGGTAAAATCTATAGTTGTATATTTAACTCTCACAGATGATAATTGCATTATAACTTCTTTAAATTTAATGGTCTGAGAGCTTTAGTATTAAACATTTTTAAAAAAGCTTGACGACGCTGATAAGGTGATTCAGGTGTAATGTAACCCCATAAACTTTCCCAATAGAAAAAAGAGAAACCCGCAAAATCTTGATTGCGGACTATTTCTATCTGTTCCTGAACTTTAGTAATATCCACAGGTTTTGATAAAGTCCCGGTTGATATCCCAATACTTACAGGAATTTTATTCATAGCCAATTGAATAGACGGTTTTGATATTTCTGTAATAAAAGATTTTTTATCAGTCCGATATACCTGTAAAATTAACTCATCTAGCAAATCTTGTTTGATCCAATTTTCCCAATCTTGTAAATAATATTTATAAGCAAAATATTGTGAATTAGGAGAAAGAGATATTTTTGCATAGGGCTTAATTTTCTTCACAGACTTAGATATGCTTGTCATAAACGCGGTAATTTTATCAGCCCTCCAACGCATCCATTTTTCATCAAAAGGGTTAGTAGGCGGTTTTTTTCCTTGATGTTCTTTTTGATAAAGTTGCACAGTAAAAGCATCATAACCAAACTGCACAGGCATTCCAAAATGATCATCAATTTGAATTCCATCTACATTATAATTTTTAACAACCTCTAAAATTAAACCTTGAATAAAATTTTGGACTTGAGGATGTAGAGGATTTAACCAAGACTGTTGAGAAGCCCCACTATTAATATCTTCTATCAAATTTTCAGATATAGACTCTACACCCTTTTGTCCAATAGTCAACCATTCTGGATGTACTTTAGCTAAAGCAGAGTTACGAGGAGTCATTAACCCATATTCAAACCAAGGAATGATCGTCAAATCTTTACTTCTAGCTAATGTGACTAACTTTGTTAAAAAATCATTTTTTCTATGCACAAAATTGAGCAAAGGTTGACTATCTGAACCTGTAACACTTTTTGCTAAAGGACTCTTGTAGAAAGTGTAACCCCTATTCCAAACTACTGGATAAATAGTATTAAAATTGAGTGCTTTTAATTGATTTATTGCCCGTTCAATTCCCCAAGGCACATAAAACACACCACTAGCAACATTAGTCAGCCACACACCACGAATTTCCGTAGTTACAGGTTGAGAATTTCGAGTATAATTAGGACTTGCAGAAAATGGAAATATTGTTAAACTGATTACAAATCCTAAACCTAGAAAATACCCAAAAAATCGCCGTAATACACAATTCATTTCTTCACTAAACTAAGTTGCTAATATCCATATAACTACAAAATTCAAATTTCTTGTAGGGATTATATAAAGATATAAATATTTTTTGATAAAACACTGAAATGGCACAAAAA
>NZ_VILD01000011.1:47969-72154 GCF_009712085.1 Anabaena sp. UHCC 0253 | reverse complement strand
TTTCAAACTCTTACTCTCTGTGACTCTGCGCCTCTGCGTGAAACAAAATCATACTCTTAATCAGCAACACCAAATTTTGTAAGTAGGTGAACAGAAAAATTTAAAGAATTGCCCAAAACTTTCTTCCTGTTCCCTATTCCCTATTCCCTATTCCCTGTTCCCTGTTCCTTGCCCCAACGACAATTAACTTAAAATCTTTCCACACCAGGGAAACTCTGAATAGATGCCTTAGCAGCTTCTCCACAAGTCCGTGGTGTGGGAAAAATCTTGCCAGGATTTGCTAAACCTTGGGGATTAAAAACCTGTCTTACCCATTGCATAGTTTCCAAATCAGCTTCACTAAACATATCCGGCATATAGCATTTTTTATCAGCACCAATACCATGTTCACCGGAAATGCTACCACCAACTTTTACACATAGTTTGAGGATCTCTCCGCCCAATTCTTCTACTTTTTCTAATTCTCCATGTATAGAATTATCAAATAAAATTAGTGGATGTAGATTACCATCACCAGCATGAAAAACATTAGCAATTGAATAACCATATTTTTGGCTTAAACTCTCAATTTCCTTCAGTACATAAGTTAACTGAGTGCGAGGAATCACCCCATCTTGTACATAATAATCTGGACTGATATGCCCCGCTGCTGCAAAAGCTGCTTTCCTACCTTTCCATAATTTTAATCTAGTTTCTGGGTCACTAGCAGTAGTCACATTTCGCGCCCCATTTTGTTTACAAATTTCTGTTACCCGCTGTTTATTGGCAGAAACTTCTACTTCTAAACCATCAATTTCTACTAACAAAATAGCCGTAGCATCACGGGGATAACAATTAGTAGCAACAACATCTTCTACGGCATTAATACTAATATTATCCATCATTTCCATACCACCGGGAATAATCCCCGCACTGATAATATCAGAAACAGTAGCTGCGGCAGCTTCTACACTGGTAAAATCTGCTAATAATACACAAATTGATTCAGCACTTTTGAGAATCTTTAAAGTGATTTCTGTAGCAATTCCTAATGTTCCTTCTGAACCGACAAATACACCTGTTAAATCATAACCTGGTGTTTCGGGAATTTGTCCCCCGACATTAACAATTGAACCATCAGGAAGCACAAGTTTTAAACCTAAAACATGGTTAGTAGTGACACCATATTTTAAACAATGTACCCCTCCTGAATTTTCGGCAATATTACCACCAATTGAACAAATAATTTGACTAGAAGGATCAGGTGCAAAGTAAAAACCAGCACCGCTAACGGCTTGAGTTACCCAACTATTAATGACTCCAGGTTGGACAACAGCCCGCTGATTTTCTAAATCAATGCTAAGGATTTGTCGCATTAAGGAAGTAACAATTAAAACGGAATTTTCTGATGGTAAAGCACCACCTGATAAACCTGTGCCAGAACCTCTAGCAATGAATGGAACGGAGTATTGATTACAAATTTTGACAACTTCTGCTACTTGTTCTGTTGTTCGGGGTAATACTGCGACTGGGGGACGTTGACGATAGCTGGTTAAGCCGTCACATTCATAGGTAAGGAGTTCTTCTTTGCGTTGAACTACGCCTTTTTCACCTAGTACAGCAATGAATTTTTTGATGATGGGTTTCCAGTTGATTTGTTTTTGATCTTTTTTATCTTGGGTAAGCATCGGTTTTTTTTATTAGTAGATGTTTATTTTTATTTTAAGGCTATTGGTGTGGTTATGGAAGTTGTTTTTTTTTCACGCAGAGACGCAGAGGCGCGGAGAATAGGAAGAAGATTAGTTTCCAGACTGGTAACAAGAAACGCTTATTTGGTATGATAATTATGAATATTCCACCAGTTTTGAGCTTGTATATTTTGGGTGAATTTATGTTTTCTGATTTTGGGATTTAAATCTACCTGCAATAAATTCTCTTTTTTCTAAATGTTTAGTTTTGCGTTTGGTAACTCTTTCTCTCCACATTTGGAAGCTGGATGATTTCATTTCCCTTCTCATGAGGGCAATTACTTGTTTTTCTAAGAGTCCAAATTGCTTTTCTATCACATCAAATGGTGTTCTATCTTCCCAGGCCATTTCTATAATGCGATCTATGGTTTCAGAATCTAGTTCAGGTAGTTTCATCTTTGTAAGTATGGCGAGAATTTGAATAAATGTGTCATAAGCAAGCTTTTGTTTTGAGAGTATAAATATTTCTATTCTACTTGTCAAAATACAGTAAAGCAACTTAAATTATTTTTTCAGGGTTGTTATTTTCAGAGAAATAGGAGAATTTATATTCATAAATCTGCTCAATACCCTAAAATAGGAGTAGGTACAAAAAAACTCTGTACTTTTCTCCAGTTGCTTCATCCTTATTGCTTATGAATTTTTCGTCAGCACGACAGTATTTTTACCAGGAGATTCAGCAGCCTGACGAGTATATTAACTTGGCAAGGGCGGCTTTGTATATTGCCCAGGAAGAGTATCCTGATATTGATACGGAAGAGTATCTTAATGCTATTGATACAATGGCACTGGAGTTAGAGGAACGGTTGCCATCTTCACGGTATCCACTGCGGGTTATTCAGAGTATTAATCAATATTTATACGAGGAATTGGGTTTTCATGGTAATAAAATTGATTATTATGATCCCCGGAATAGTTTTTTAAATGATGTGATTGAACGGAAAATGGGGATTCCCATTAGTTTGGCTTTGGTTTATATGGAGGTGGCTAAACGGATTGATTTTCCGATGGTGGGGGTGGGAATGCCGGGACATTTCCTAATTCGTCCAGATGTTGAAGATATAGGCATTTTTGTGGATGCTTTTAATGGTGGTGAGGTGATGTTTACCCAAGACTGTCAAGAAAGACTTTCACAAATTTATCAACACTCTGTAACTCTAAAACCTGAGTTTTTAGCAGTTGTGAGTAATCGGCAATTTTTGGCGCGAATGTTGACGAATTTAAAGTATATTTATCTTCAGCAGCAAGATTTGGAAAGGAGTCTGGGAACGGTAGAACGGATTTTAATGTTGTTTCCCGAAGCCAGTTTGGAATTGAGAGATAGAGGGTTACTGTATTACCAACTTGGGCAATTTTCCCAAGCGGTGGAGGATCTACAAATTTATTTAGTCAAAGTTCCTAATGCTAAAGATGCAGATGTAATTCGTCAATTACTGGCTAAGTTGAATTAATGATTTGTTGGTAATAACTATGATGTTTCTGCTATTCTTTTGAGACGACGGAGTTGGGCTTCCATATCAGCTTTTGTCCAACTTGCTGCAAAGGTGTTAAAACCCCAACTAACTAAAGGGTTAGGAATTTGGAACTCGAAACGGTTGAGTAATAATGTTCCATTGGTAATTGGTTGACATTCCCAGCGATCGCTTCCTTGGAAAAATCCTTTGAATCCCCATACTACCAAACCTGGTTGTCGTTCTACAACTACTGTGTTTAAAGTCGGTTTTAGTCCGGGAATTTGGATAATAAATCGGCTTTGACTCCCGATATCTGTACTCCATGTTTCTCCTACAGGTTCACAACGCAGCACAGGGTTAAGCCAACGGTGCATGAGAGTTAAGTCGGTAAAACAGCTTTCTACTACTGTTGCTGGGGCATTAATACTAATTGTTTGTTCTAAGATTTGGGCGGATTTCATAATTGTTTTCTCAATTTAACTTTAGTCATTAATTCATCTTTAATCCGGTTTAAAATTGAAGTTTCATCTAATGTTGATAAAATTCGACTAACTACTGCTTTTGGTCCATCTGGTCCCCAATTTGCCCCATTTGCTAAATAAGTTTTGGTGACTTGTCCAATACCATAAGATGATACACCAGCTACTCCTGCTTGAGTAATAGCTATGGATAAATAGGGTCCAATTGTCATGCCTGCGGTTGCTGTTGCAGAGATACCCAGTAAGGTTTTTAAACCACTTAAACCCAAGTTTGCTAATAATTCACTAGCACCAATACCACCCATACTCAAGGCGATTTTTTGGAGTAATTGGACTGCACCAGCTTCTGTCATGGGGATACCGTAAAGTTTAGATAAGCCTAAAATTAAAGCAATATCAATAATAACAGCACTGAGGATATCAACTACAGTCACAGGATTGAGAGCGATCGCTAATGCTTTAGTTATTACTGCTTTCCAAATTAACTGATTGGCGTTTTCTTCCCTAATTATCAGTTTTCGTTGTACCAATTGTTCATTCACGTTATCAGCATAAAGCATAGTATTTAAAGCCACTAATGCTTTACCTTCTCGTTGCAGAATTTCCAAAATTTTCAGTTTTAATTCTTCAACTTGTGATTTGCCTTTTTGCAATTTTATACCTCTTGTCCCATCTGGATTTTGCACCGCAATTTTTACCAGTGGAGAAGCTGCGGCCATGACAATTTCTGATGGTGAAAGTAATTCTCTTACCCGATCATCTCGAATTTTTTTGTAAATTACTTGTCTGTCTGTTTCGGGATATTGGTCAACTTTATTAAATACTAAAATTATCGGTTTACCTACTTCTCGCAACTGAGATAAAGCCATTTGTTCAATTTTAGTCATATCTCCAGAAATCACAAAGAGAATTAGATCGGCTTGTTTAGCAATTTGTTCAGCTAAAGCTGCGCGGGTTTCACCGTCTACTTCGTCTAATCCAGGAGTATCAATTAATTCTACTTGGGATTGGCCATTGCTTGGTAATGTGGCTTTTAAAGTTCCTAAAGCTTCTTTGCTAATACTCCAATTAACTGTTTGAGCATCACGAGTAACACCATGTAGGGGACCTGTAATAAAGACTTCTTGACCGACTAAAGCATTGAGAAGAGAAGATTTACCACGTCCTACCATTCCAAAAGCTGCAATTTGAACTACCATACTTTCTAGTTTATCTAGCATGGTTTCTAAGTCGTTAATTTCTGTTTCTAAACCTGATTTTTCCGCAGGAGAAAGATCGAGATTATTAACTAAGTTTTTCAGTGCAGTTTTGGCTTGTTTATAGTTAAGTTCGGCTTGAATATCGTCAAAGGTAAAAATGGCGTTGTCTAGTTCTTCTTCCCAGTTGGGGATAGGTTCAGGTATTGTATTCATTTTAGGTAATTGGTAATTGGGAGGAGAAGAAAAAATGTCCTTCTTTCTTCATCATGACTTACGTACAAGTTAGGAAAGAACGAACCACGAAGGAACGAAGAACACGAAGAAAAGAGGGTTTCAGAGAGATTTTGCGTAAGTCCTATTCATTCTTCTTTCTGATAGCGCAGCGTGGCGTAAGCCATACTCCTATAAGGGCGAAGCATTCGGGTGATAAATTATCCATTTTTTGTCTAAGGCCATTTTCCGAATGCTTCGCCCCTACGACTCCTGCGATCATACTAATTGGTGTAATTCATTGGGAGTAAGATGAGAATGAACAACTTCACCATCACGAAACCAAACAATCCGTTTAGTTTGACGCGCAACTTCTGATTCATGGGTGACTATAACAACGGTGATACCGCTGCTATTCAGTTCACTAAACAATTCTAATACTTCTTGAGTAGTGTGAGAATCCAGAGCGCCGGTGGGTTCATCTGCGAGGAGAACAACGGGTTGGTTGACAATAGCACGAGCGATCGCTACTCTTTGTTGTTGTCCACCTGATAATTGAGTAGGTTTGTTATGGAGACGATTTTCTAAACCGACTTTGATTAATGCAGATGTGGCTCGTTCTTTTCTTTCACTAATTTTCACACCAGCATATACCATTGGTAACATCACATTTTCTAAGGCTGTTAATTGGTTTAATAAATGGAATTGTTGAAAGACAAACCCTAGTTTTTTATTCCGAATATGCGCCAATTCTGTATCACTCATTTGAGCAACATTCAAATTATCTAAATAATAATTTCCATTAGTAGGACGATCTAAACAACCGATAATATTCATGGCTGTTGATTTACCTGAACCAGAAGGACCCATAATTGAACAATATTCACCTTGTTCTATCACCAAATTGACTTGATTGAGTGCCTTTACTTCTGTTTCCCCAATCCCATAAACTTTGAAAATATCCTCTAAACGAATAATTCCTGATTCTGGTGTAGAACGGGGAATATTTGCATCATTAAAAGTCAGAGTATTAGCCATAAATATTTATTGCCTTTTTTTAAATTAAAAATTACGCCGTTCTCAGTGCTACCATGGGATCAAGTTGAGCCGCACGACGAGCCGGAACGACACCAAAAAATAAACCAATACTCCCTGAAACACTAGCAGCTAAGATGACTGCGGAAGCAGATATCCCAGCTTCTAAAGGTGTAACCATACTAATTAAAATCACACTTCCACCACCTAAAGCAATTCCCAATATACCACCAGCAATTGAGAGAATAACGGCTTCAATCATGAATTGAATTAAGATGTCTTGTTGAGTTGCACCAATGGCTTTTCTCAGTCCAATTTCTTGGGTACGTTCAGTGACGGAAACGAGCATAATATTCATGATTCCAATTCCACCAACTAATAGGGAAATACCGGCAATGGCAGCTAACATTAAAGTTAAGCCATTTGTAATCGTGCTAATAATATCTAAAATGTTTTTCTGAGTCCGAATTGTAAAATCATCTTCCTGGGTAATCTTGTGACGTAATCGCAATAAATTGGTAAGTTGAAATTCTGCCGCTCTAATGCTATTTTCATCTTTAGCAGATACAGAAATCAAAGATAAATCAATCCCATAGGGAGATGTTCTCCCCACAATGCGACCGGACATAGTAGTAATGGGAATAAAGGCAATATCATCATTGTTATTTCCTAAAAATGTCCCTTTAGCTACGGTTAAACCAATCACTTCAAAACTAACATTTTTAATGCGGATATTTTGACCAATGGGACTTTGATTACCAAACAGTTTTCTTGCTAATTCTGGACCTAATACCACCACTGGTAAACTACGTTTAATATCTAATTCATTGAAAAATCTTCCTTTTTCTATTTCAACACTCCGCACAGCGAGATAATTAGGAGTAGTCCCAATAATGGAACTACTAGAGTTTTTGTTGCGGTAGGTAATAGTAGTTCTGGTATTAATTTCTGGAGCAACATCTTTAATAGCACGAACTTGTTTAGCTATAGCTTTAGCATCTTCTAAAACTAAAGTTTTGGGTATCTCTATGACTCGGTTACGACTTTCTGGACTACCAGGAATGATAAATAGTAAATTAGGTCCCAAAGATTCAAATTGTTCAGTAGCTAATTTTTGCGCTCCTTCTCCAATCCCAATCATGGCAATAACTGAAGCATTACCGATGATAATTCCTAACATTGTTAAACTACTACGCAGCTTATTAGCTAATAAAGTAGTAGTTGCCATTTTTACACTTTCTAAAATATCCATAATTTTGTTAAATGTGAAATTTACAATTCAATTCCTAATTCCTCTTTTAATTCAGCCAATGTCTGAGTCCATTCTCAAGACAGAAATAAAAGTTTAACATTTTCATGCAATCTTCATAAATTACTATTGCGATGGTTTACGCCCCTTCTCTTTAGGTAGTTCAATAAATACCCTTTCTCCAGCTTTTAAACCATCTAAAACCTGAATTTGACTATCAATATTTGCCCCAATTTTCACCGGACGAAATTCTGGTTTATTCTGAGTATCTGCCACCCAAACACCTGTTTTTCCTGATTGGGTAACAATCACCTCTTGGGGAATTAACAAAGCATTATCAACAGTATCACCAATAAAAGTGACTTCACTAACATTCATTCCTGAACGTAATTTATCTTTGCCTGTATTCAAATTCACTCGTACTTGAAAAGATGTCACATTTTGATCTACCACAGCTTCAGGAGCAATCAAACGCACAGTACCTTGAAACACTTCATCTGGATAAGCATCAACAATAATTTCTACTTTTTGTCCTTGTTTAATTTGGGATATATCTACTTCGGGAACATTAGCTAAAACTTCTAAACCTTTAGCTAAAGCAACTATCGAAGTTGAGGTAGCAGAAGCATTACTAGAAGCGGAAATTGCTGGACTTACATATCCTCCTAATGTGGCATATCTCTGGGTAATAATTCCCGAAAAAGGAGCGCGAATAATTGTATCTTCTAATTGTACTTGTTGTTGTTGTAATTGAGCCGCTGCTGCAACTACCGCTGCTTTGAATCTGGCAATTTCTTCGGGACGATTACCATTTTCTAGTTTTCGTAATCCTTCCCGTTCTTGATTAACTATTGCTTGTTGCCTTTGAATATCTTCGGTGCGGTTGCCAATTTGCAATAAAGATAATCGTTTTTGAGCTTCTTGCAAATTAGCTTTTGCTTTTCTATCTTCACTGATATATTGTTCTAAAGTATCTTGGGAAATAGCGCCTTCTTTAGCCAAATCTTGATTACGTCTTAATCTAGATTGAGTTAGTTCTACAGAAGCTTTTGCTGAGTCTACTTGAGCCTGTGCTTGTTGAATTTCCTGTAAACGATTTCCATCACGGGCGATCGCTAATTGTGCCTGTGCTTGGGCTACACGGGCTTTAGCTTGGGCAATATCTTCGGGACGAGTTCCAGCTTGACTTTCCGCTAACTGTGCTTTTGTCTGTTCTAAGTTAGCTTTGTATTGGAGAATTCGCATTCTAATTTCCGAATTATCCATACGCGCAATAATTTGTCCTTTTTCTACAGTTTCTCCTTGTTCAACTTTTAAATCTGCTAAAAGTCCAGGACTTTTAGGACTAATATTCACACTTTCAACCGGTTGTACTTTTCCACTAGCAGTAATTCTCACGGTGACGCTTTGTGCTGCTACAGGAACAGTCAATTTACTAATATCTGGCGGTTTATTTCTTTCTTGTATGGTTTTGATAGTGGTTGTTGTTCCCACAATTAAGACACCACTAGCGATTAAACCCATTAACCAACGCAATGGATATTTAACTTTTTTGCGAATTAAGGGAATTTCTATGTAGAACGTCATATTATTTGGCAGCAATTACTAAAATTGAAGGTTGTTAATTGTTTTGGAATTGAAGATGCAAAAATACTATTTGTAAAAGTCATAAAATTAATACATTCTTGAGTATTAACTTTCATTGATACTAACAATTAAATCTAGGATGAGCCATCACCTGATTGGGTGAATATATAGCAATTCTCATTTTAGTGAGGTACAAGAAGTAAAAAATTAACCGCAGATGTAAGAGGATAAACGCAGATAAACGCAGATGAATATGTAATAATTACCAATCAAATAGCACCACCAATAAAATGTAAGTAATCACTTATTAATCCTTGAAAAAAAAGGTTAAGGTGAAGTTGTACAATTAATCTTGAATGGGTGCAATTCCTTGCCAAACAATATCTACGAGATTCTGGACAAAGATTGTTTCTTCGGTTTTGATAAATTCTCCGGGGTGCATTTGCTCTAAAAAAACATAGTTCATTAATGATCCTAACAATATCATAGCAATAGTCTGAGGGTCGCTAGGGCGCAAACGTCCTTGTTCTATTTCTTTTGCTAGGAAGTTAGTAAATACTTTGACCTCGCGGATAGGTTTTGATTTGATTATACTTGCCGTTTCTGGAAGTAGATTACCGCACGCTTTTAACATCATCAATCGTGGCATCACTTGACGATGAAACTCTAAGGTTTGTAGACACAAATTAATGAGGTTTTCTCTGAGATTCCCTTTTCCAGATAAAGAATCCAGTTCTTCCACCCAAGGGGGTCTTTCCGCAATTCCCATTGACGCAAAAAATAGTTTTTCTTTGGTTGAAAAGCGTTTAAAAATAGATGCTTCCGAAATTCCAGCTTTTTGGGCAATTTCTAAGGTTGAAGCCCCAAATCCTTGTTGTAGAAATATTTCCCGGGCTGCATCTAAAATTTGCTCATTAGTGATTTTTGTTGTGCGTGCCATAAATAAGTGTGTAGTCACTTATTAATTTAACAGTTGTTAATTGTCTTGTCAAGAACAAGAACCAGGAATTTTACAGATTTTTGCAAATTAGTCAAAGCGGATTTGGCTGTGCTAACTCTCTCATTTATACAATTAAATTGTCATCGGTGACTCAACATAAAGAGTTGGTTCTTTCATGGTAAATTCTATGCCGTAACTAAGCAACTTTTTAGAAATATGTTCATTGGCTAATTCCAATAACCGCTTACGAAAATCAATTGAATTTTCATGAGAACCCAAAATAAAGAAACTCACCCTAGCGCGAACTCCTGATTTATCTTACTTGGGGAAATAAGTTAATTTTGGTACTGTTAGGATCAATTCCAAATAAAGTATTGGTACTTTCCTTGATCACTTTTTCTAGTAATGCTTCTTCAGCTTTTTCTAGGAAGCGAGCAAAATCAAGATAAAGTAAAACCATTAACTTTTTACCTCTGGTGATATTTTCAATATCAACTTTGGCCATAACTGAATTAGGAACAATTACCAAGGTACTTTTTGCAGCAGTTCTTAGTTTTGTAGAACGTAAACCAATAGATTCTATGCGAGCAAATAATATCCCTTGAGAACTTAAATTGACACGAATGTATTCTCCAGGAACAAAAGGACGATCTAGATATAAAACAATTGTGCCAAATATTTGTTCTAAAGTGCTTTGAGCAGCAAAAGCAACAGCTATACCCCCAATACCCAAACCGGCAATTAAACCTATTAAGTTGATATTTTGACTCTGGGCAAATGCTAAAGCGGCTATAAACCCAATCATGATATTAAAAACAGTTTCCGAAACCAGTAGTAATTCGTCAATTTCTAACCCTACTTTGCGAATTAACTCAATGCCATAGACGCGCAGAACTTGACGAAACAAGCGAGATACTAAAGCTGCAAAACTGCTAATTACTGCTAAATTTAGAAAAAATTTCAGGAATAGATAAAAGCCTGAATATTGTTGCAGTAAATTTGTAGATACAGAAATAAGAACGAAAGTACCTGTAATTTTCAGGAGGTTTTCTAGAGGATCAATTAAGCTTTCATAAATCTTGACTATTGTCTGGGGTGTAAATTTATGAACGACTATTTTTAACAACCCAGGAGTATATTTACCAACTAACAAAGAGATGAGAAAAAAGAAACAGAAAATTCCTAAATTTATTCCTAATAAAATCAGAAATTTGCGTGTTTCTTCATCTATTGACAACCAAGTTTGAATATCAACTAAAATCTGCATTTTATGTACTTACTTGTTTAAATTGTGATGGGTGCATCAATATTAACTGGTTCATCTGCAACATCAAAATCAATACCAAATCCTTGAAGCTGCATAGTAATATTTTGTTTAGCTATGTCTAGTAATTGATGACGTATATCCATACCTATTTCACCAGCACCGAGAATAAAAAAGCTAATTTGTGCCTGAGTAGTATTATTTTTTTCTTTGTGGTATATATCTTTAAAATTCACTTCTGTATTCCGGGAATCTATGCCAAATAAATCTTTGCTACTTTCTAAGATCACTTGACGAATTAAAGCTTT
This sequence comes from Anabaena sp. UHCC 0253, assembly GCF_009712085.1. Taxonomy (NCBI): domain Bacteria; kingdom Bacillati; phylum Cyanobacteriota; class Cyanophyceae; order Nostocales; family Nostocaceae; genus Anabaena; species Anabaena sp. UHCC 0253. The sequence goes on along the minus strand of NZ_VILD01000011.1, from coordinate 60,702 downwards.
TTCGTTGTCATTAATTTCTTGATAGAATTTCAAATAAATTAAGGAAACAACTTTTTTGCCGCCGGTAAAATTTTCGATACTTAATTGTATGAGGGAATCATTGGGAACTATAGTTAAAGTTCCTTTACCGGAATTTCTAATTTTTGTAGAACGTAAACCTATTGATTCTACTCTACCAAATGTCCCATCAGGTAAACCAATATAATCATCAACCACAAAAGGTCTATCAATATAAATTACAATTCCACCTAATAACTGTTGCAAGGTTTGTTTAGCTGCAAATGCTAATGCAACTCCACCGATTCCTAAACTCGTTACTAAACCTAAAAGATTAATTTGATGAGTCTGGGCAAAAATGCAGAAGATGATGATAGAAATGAGACCTTTGGCGATAATATTAGATACTATTAATATTTCACCATTCATTTTTTGCTTAATAGCTGACTCTAGCAAGTAATAATTGAAGAATTTATCAAATAGTCGAGCGGTTAAGACACCTACGACAATGGCTATTGATAAACCCAGGGGAATTTCTATATATTTAAGCCAACTTTTTTGTAGAACGATTAATAAGAAAATATCACTAATGCTCAATAAACAAGTAAATATTAGCCATTTTTGGTAAGGTGTAATAATTTGTTCATAAATTTTCTGTAATTGAGGTGAGAAAAACTGAGTAATGATTGATTCATTCATGTTTTGCTAACTTACAGAGACAATAAATTAAGAAGCCATTGAAAATGTCATCTCGTATGACACTATATACTATTCTCTATAACTTTTGCTCAACGGATTTTAATATTGGGCGATTATAAATCGCTACTACACAAACAAAGTCCACCTCCGTGGACTCATGAAAAATTAAGGGTTTTGTCTGTTTATTTGTGATTTCCAGTCGTTAAGGGACTTCCAAGAAATAAATTATCTAGAGTAACGTTAGCGTAGCGTGCGTGCAGCGCATACCGCAGAGGCGCAGAGGAATAAGGGTTTGAGTGGTCACTGAGCTTGCGATGCCCTGAGCGAAGCCGAAGGGTCGAAGTGAGGTTTTTTACGTTAGGTGGTTGAGTGTTTTTTTATTTGGAAGTCCCTAAAATTCGGAATTTTTCTGCAAAAATTAACGTCCTTTTAAGTCGTTAAGTCTATTAACTAAGAAACTTTGTTGTTTACTATCTTCTAATCTTTGAGCTATGGAAATAGCTTGCTGATATAAATCTTTGGCTTTGGCAAAGTTACCCATTCTTTCATAGATTTCCCCAGAAATTGCTAAATATTTTAAATCTTCGGCTGGGTTTCTAATTGAATCGGTGATGGCGACACGATTTTCTAACAGTTCTAATGCTCGACTATAACGCCCTACAGCAGCATGGGCTGTGACTAAACCATCAATGGCTCGTAATTGGTTAGGGCGCTCAAAACTCTTTTTAGCTAACCGCATTGCTGAACCATAACTACCAATGGTATTTTGATAATCGCCGATCGCTAAATAAGCATCTCCAAGGTTATTCAATGTGTTGGCTTCACCGATAGCATCACCAAGTTGGCGGCGGAATGTTAAGGCATATTCACCAATTTTGATGGCTTTATTATAATCACCTCTTCTGAGGGCAACTAAGCTTAAATTACTTAAAGATAGTCCTTGTCCTTCAATGTTAGTTACATTTCTGGCAATGACTAAAGCTTCTTGAAGTGTTTGTTCTGCGGCGACATTTTCGCCCTTTTCTAGAAATAAACTACTCAGATTATTGAGAGCAAATATCTGATTTTGGAAGTCTCGATTATCACGAGCGATCGCTAATTGTCTCCGAATAGCATCTTCGGCATTTTTGATATCATCTAATTGTAGATAAGTATTGGCTAATAAATCATAGGTTAAACCTTGGGCTTTTAAGTCACCCAATGATTGATAAATTTCTAAGGCTTGTAAACTTGATTTCAGGGCTTTATCTGGAAATCCTAATGATAATTGCTGTCTACCCAATTTTAATAATCTATCTGCTCCATCTCGTGACGGTTTGTTAGCGGTGTTATTTAAGGGACGGTGAATTTGTTGTGTAATATCATTGGCTTTTACACTTGTAGTATTAAACAAACAGGTGAATAGTAAAATGTAAAAGGTGCAAAGCTGCAAATTGGCTATATTAATTGTCTTCCCTGGTAAAAAATGCCGCTGTTTCATAATATTTAACCGTGAAATTCCGGCTGTAAATAAATGGTGTAATAGCTTTCACACTTGGTTTGAGTGCAGTAGATGAGCTATTGTGATTATTATAGCTAAGTTATGACTAAATCGAATCTTCGCCTAAGTAAATAGCCCGAATATCAGCAGGTAATTTATCTTCGAGCATCTGATAACCTGCTTGGAGAGAATTTGCAACTTCAGCCGGGGAAATTTGTTCTCCTTCAGCTTGCAAATAAGCAGCAATTCTAGTTTCGCTCCAGTGGAAAGTTTGCGCCATTAAGACTATTAAACGTGATATTGCTGGGAGTTGATCTAATGCCTGTTCTACATAACACCAGAGGGGCGGTGAAGTATCCTTGAGAGAATAATGAATAGCTTCCGTTGGTGGTAGTTTAATATCATTAATACAGAAGGCAGTAATGTTAATTAACCAGTTTTGCAGGGTGATAGAATCTTGTCCAGTGCCTGGTTGGTTTAAATCCAGTCCACCTAATTCGTAATATATATGTCGCCAGATGAGAGCAAACAAATAATCAGCTTGCACAGGCGATCGCGCTGAATGCCGAATTAAAGTGTAAACTATAGGGCTATAACGGCAAAAAATCACCGTAAAATACTTGCCATAATCTGGATATCGTTGAAACAGACTCAGTAGTTCTTGATCACTATGATGAAATAGCGACTTCACCAATGGGTGATTAGCTTCGGGAAAATGAGGAATTTGCACAATTCTCTTGACTAGATAGTTGTTAGAATATACTAAGGAATGGTTATGCGATCGCAACGCCTAGCGGAAGCATCGTTAATAATATCTTGATGTCTGTTAGTTGGTAGACTAAGCTCAGACTACTAGACTCTTGATAAACTAGAAACAAGGACTTAATGTTAGTCTTAATTGACAATACTCAAAGCGCCTCCTTTATACCAATATTTTGATACGGTTTGTTCATGGTTATAGCAGCTAGTTCCATTTTGTCCCTGCTTAGTCCACTTACTTTAGGGTCGTTTTTACCTTCCCTACCCTTGGATAGCCTATTTTCCACCCAAGGGATTATGATCATGCTCCTGGCAGCTTACGCCGGCGCTATGTGGATGTTCCTGACTAGCGCCCCCAAAGTTTATACTGTCATGGTGTCAGATTTAGAAATTGCCCGACAGTTATATGAAGGATTGCTAGATTTGCCAGTAGCTGAAGTTCCTTTGCACTATTATTACAACTACGAGCAAACTATTGGTGCAACAGGTATTGACCCGCTGTATATGTCCACAAGTCCCAGTTGGTCTAACAGCACCATGAATAATGGTAATGACGGGCTTTGGTATCAACTCAAGAAAAATACTCAATTACATATCATTACAGGTGCAAGTTTAGGCAAAAAAGATCAGCAACGCCATGTTTGCTTTGACCATGACTGTCTAGAATTAATTTTAATGCGAGTGGAAATACGGGGTTTAAAGTTCAAGATTCGTAACCAAAAGCCCTTGAATTTTTTGATCAAAGATTACGACGGGCGCGTAATTGAAATGGCTGAGGTAGCAAATTAGTCATGATTATGGTGGGCAATGCCCACCAAGGAGATCATTAAAAAGACAAGGAAAAGATTTGTTGTAAGCGTTTACGCACCCAAATTCCTAAATTACCATCATCTTCTTCATCATCAACTATTCCCATTTGTTGTAATTGTTTTTTACGTTCGGTTAATTCTTCTTGATGTGTGGATAACTCTTGAATAATTAATTCCGCAAAATCAGGTTGATCTTGTAGTAGTTTTTCAAACGCCTGACGATAAATACCAAAGACAATTGTTGCTTCTATCGCTTTTACAGAAGCCGTCCGAGGAATTCCTAAAATTAAAGATAATTCTCCAAAAAAAGCCCCCCTATTTAAAGTAGTTAAGTGTTTATTTATCTTAGCCACAAAAATATCTACAGAACCTTCTAAAATAATATAGAAAGCATCTCCAGCTTCACCTTCTTGAAAGAGAACTTCTCCCGCATTCAGACGTTTCCGAGAACCAATTTCAATTAATTTACGGAGTTCTAATTCCGTAAAATTGGCAAAGTAAGGAACTTTTCGGAGTAAATCTCTAATCGAGATATCAGGAGATAATGGAGGCTTAGGAGCAGTTTCTAAAGGTGGTGGAGATTTATGTAAATAAATACTATAGTCAGGAAAACTAACACTAATACCACGTTGTCTCAAATTATATTCAATGGCATAATTAAGCTTTGTTTTCGCGTCTTCGTCATCTCTAGCACTATTTATCCAAGCTTGTAACTCAAACTCAAAATATTTCAAACCTAATTCATTAAAAATTAATTCGGGAGCAGGATCATTAACAACGATTGGCTCTTGATTAACAGTTGTTAAAACAGTTTCTGTGAATAGAACAATATCACTATCAGGATGAATCCGAATCGGAATTTTTACACGATTACAATTTCCCCCATAACTCCAATTTAAAATAGGTGAAGTTACTAAAGAACTATTCGGCATAATTAAAGTTGCACCATCTTCAGTATTAATCAAGGTAGAAAGCAGAGAAATATTTTTAACTGTACCTTGGAGATCTTCAAATTCTTGATTACTACCAAATTGTAAAAAATCATTGACTTTAATTGTGCGTCGCAAAAGAATAATAATTCCGCTGCTTAAATCACGAGCCATATCTTGTAAACCTAACCCAATTCCGACTCCTAAACCTCCAGCAACAACTACAAGAGACGATAAACTAAAGCCAATAGACTCTAAAGCAATTAAGCTACCAACTAAGCCAATAAAGTATGTAATTAAGGTAGTAATGGCTTCACGAGTCCCTAAATCAATTCCTAAGCGAATCAATAGAAACTGTTTGAGAAAAAATTGAACTCCTTTAATTATTCCCCAAACAATAGTCAAGTTAAACAATAAAAAACTCAGACTACTAACGGAAAAGTTGACTTCTCCAAAAGTAAACAAAGCATAATTCAACAGGGCATAGATATATGACCATATATATTTTAGGTAGTGAATCATCAGTTTTCTTACTTTAAAGTTTTGATCTGATTTTTAGTGTTTTTGCATACTCATTATTTTCAGTATACTGGTGACATTTTACAATTATTTAATGAACTTTTCAAGGGGAATATTTGAAACAAGGAAAAGTTTCGGGCGAATATAATAGAGCCTACTTACTTCGACCCTTCGGCTTCGCTCAGGACATCGCAAGCTCAGTAAGCTAATGAAAAATCAAGAGTTTGAAACCCACCTCCGTGGGTTTTGTCTATGTATTCGCGACTTCTAGTAGTCTGTCAAAAAGTAATTGACGGGTAAATAATCTTTATTCTTCTTTCTTTCTTCTTCCTTCTTCCTTCGCGCTCTTTGCGTCCTACCCTTCGGGAACTGCTTTGCAGAACGTGGTTCGTTTCTTCTTTATTCGTCAAAATGTATTTGACAGACTTTTAGTAACGCAGGGCTTCTCAAAAATTTACCAGAACTTACGCAAAATCATGAAAAAACGTATCGCTAACGCGAAGCGTGGCGTTAGCCATACCGCAGAGGACGCAGAGGACACGGAGAAATAAGAGTTTCAGAGAGTTATTGTGTAAGTCCTATTTACGTATAAAAAAGTAATAATATGCGGAAAATTAAGAAAATATATCTAAATCACATTCAATAATTGACAATTGTCAATTGTCAATTGTCAATTGTCAATTGTCAATTATCTAAATTATGACAACACCTCAAAATCATGAACCTCTAGAACAGAACCTATCATTGCTGTTGTCATCACATCTTCTCTGACTTTTCCTGTAACTTTGGCTTTTTGTCCTGCTTTGAGTAAGCTTTTATCAGAACTTTTGGGTAGTTCATAAGTAACACCATCTTCTGTCACAAAAGCCCAAGCACCAAGACCAATATTTCGCCGTTCAATAGTACCAGTAGCTGTAATAGTCATTTGTTAGTTGTCAGTTGTTAGTTGTCAGTTGTCAGTTGTCAGTTGTCAATTTTCAGTTGTTAGTTGTCAATTTTCAGTTGTTAGTTGTCAATTGTCAATTGTCAATTGTCAATTATTAGTTGGTAATGGGTAATAGAAAAACTCTTACCAATTACCAATTACCTAATTAAGCAGTTTGTTCGTCTTTTTTCAATGCTAAACGAGCTAGTCCGTAACAAAGTAAAGCATTGACGAGGAGAAAGATTCTTGCTAGGTTACTACTTCCTAAACCCCAGACAGCAGGATCATAAACAGCACTAACTGTTAAAAAAGCCGTTATTCCTAAAGTTGAACCAATAGCAAACCATTTCCAACTGGGATGTCCTAAAAACAAGGATATTAAAACCAGGGGAATTAAAACACTGGCAAAAAGAGGATTTAATGCGTCCGTTCCCTGTAAAGTATTACCTAATTCAGGAATAGAACTACCTAAAACCCGGAAAGGCCATTGGGGAAGATCAAAGATATAAAATCCTTTGAGGAAGAATAAGCCAGAACTACCAAAAATTAACCCACTGGATAAAGACCAACTCCAAGCAAAGGGGAAGTAAACCCGTAAGAACCAAGCCAGGAGATAAGAACCTACTACCATTAAGATTTTAGGCATTAAAGCGATCGCACCGCCATCTATCCAAAAGCCGGGATTAAGATAACCCTGTTCTCGCAACCACCGGAAAAAGTCAGGAACACTTATTATGCCGTCGCTGGCTAATTTCACTGCGGCTTCGGCGTTGAGTTGTCCAGCCCCATAATAGTTCAAACCGTCATCTTGAATGACTCTGGCTGACTGTTGCAGAACCTGTAAAATTTCATCGGGTTCTTTGATTCCCAAGGCTTTAACTAATGCCGCTACACCTGCAACGTGGGGAGAAGCCATACTTGTGCCTTGGAGTCCCAGAAATACACCTTCGCCGTCTTCGTTGATGGTTTCTTGGAGAATTGTCCCGGTTTCACTACCACCAGGGGCGGAAATATCCACACCAGCACCATAGTTAGAATAGGATGCTCTTTCGCCGTCTGGTCCAAAAGCGGCAACACCGATAACATGATCATAACGGGCGGGATAACTAACGCCGTTGGTGTCTTCATTTCCGGCGGCAGCAATGATAGTTACACCTTTGTTGTAGGCGTATTTAACAGCATCTTCCATGAGTTGGCTGGCTCCACCACCACCTAAGCTCATGTTAATCACATCTGCGCCGTTATCAGCCGCAAATTTGATGGCTTCGGCAATATCAGCCACTGTTCCTGCACCGTCAGCATTTAAGACCTTTAAGGGCATCAGGTTGGCTTCATAGGCAACTCCAGCGACACCATAGGCGTTATTGGTGGCTTGGGCAACTGTACCAGCTACATGAGTTCCATGTCCGTTGTCGTCTTTGGCTTCTTCTGTGTCGTTGACAAAATCGTAGCCTTTGACAAATTTGGTTTCATGTAAATCGCGGACTTGGGTAATCCCGGTATCAATGACGGCAACGGTGATACCACTGCCTTTACTGCGAGTCCATGCGGCTTCTATGCCGATTTTGTGCAAATTCCACTGTTTGCTGTAATACTGGTCATTGGGACCGATTAAGGAAGAAGTTGGTTCTTGATCATTTTGGGGTGCTAAAAGTTCACCCAACCAAGTAGCTTTACCTTCGGGTACGGTTCTATAAATGTAATTTGGTTCAATAAATTCTGTGACTTTGGCAAAAGGAGATTTTCTTAACTCTTTCAGCCGTTGGCGATCTCCTTTGATAATATACACATTATCCGCTGCTGAATATTTATTATCCAGTTGGGGGGTAACATGATATTGTTGTGCGATCGCTTCTAAATCCTTTTTAATGGCAATTTCTCCAATATCTTCCCGAAAATCGAGCAGAATTGTCTCAAAGTCACCTTTAGCTGCTAGTCCCTGAAAATTCAGAAACCCAAACACAGCAGCAGTCAGTCCGATGATAAACAAGCACAATAATATAAGTTTTTTCATCACCGCTTCTTGTCAGTTTGCTCACTACGATAACTCATAATAGGGAGTATTAGGTATCATCGCTTCTATCAAAATTAGATGGCTTTCTCAAATAATATAGCCAGTGCTTGCATTAGGTTAAGACACTGCTGTGATGTCATAGTATGTGGTTGCAAGGTAGTAGATGCTGAATACTTTAAAATCAAATTTCTCACTTGCTGAGAATTCAAATCACTAATATTTACTGCTTTCATAGACCAAACCCCAAAAAGACGGCTTTCGATGGGAATAAATTCAATCAATTCAGGTGTATGATGGCGCGTGTCTAGGGCAATGCGATGATAAGTTTTACTAATTACTGTGCGATAGCGAAGCGCTCCGCAGGAATCGCCTTCTAATATCTGCAAAAATATCGAATCACCATAACAGAGTAGTCCTGTAACCCCTTCAGAACGGTTGTTGTTCTCAGATTTTTCCATGATATCTTTGAGATCATGATACCCCATATCTGATTTTGCATAACTACTGTAAATTAGACGGTATAAACTCATCATGTCTCCTGATTATTCTGCGTAATACCTTAAATGTCTAGTAAGTTTTAATTACAGACTTCTCCACACCAATGATATTGGTCAAGGTTTAAATTTTGAGTTACTTGTAATTACTGAATTTACTAGTATCTAATAAGCGATATTTTGTATTTGTACTAATATTGCATATAAGGGTATGCAGTTGAGTGAAATCCGCAACAATTCTTGAAATTATTTCCCACTCAAGACTTTGGTATTCTGATTGAATCCAGAACGGTTATAATTTTAAGGAATATACATTAGCAAAGCTCCTCTAAAAGAGGTATTACGAATTAATATGGAACGTGGTCTTTTATGGTTGCCTTTATTAGTGGCATTTTTTTGGTTAGCGTGGCAAGGTTCACAGGAATTTAAAAAACTCCAAACATATCAAATTTGGGCAGAAGAATTTGAACGGGCTAAATATGATATCTATGCAGTATTAGCTCAAAAGGGTAATGATATTACTTGGGGAAAACCCACAACTAAAGGACCAATTAATTTAGAAACTTTTTCTTTATTAGATGTTCAAGAAATTCGCTTTTTGGTAAATGGTAATTCTGTAGATATAGAAAATCCACCCCCAAAAGGTCGCAAAATTGAATTAGAGTTTTTATTGAATAATACTAAATCAATTTGTGTTCCCTTTACAGAAGTTCCCTTAGCAGCAAAATGGGGTAAGTTTTTACAGGAGACATTAAAGAATTTACAAATTGAAACATAGTGAAAAATCAGGAAGCTATAAAGCTTGATAAAGTTTAGGAATATGGGAGTTAATTATTATGCGAATTAAGCAAATTTCCGTTAATGGCTTATTCGGAATTTTTGATCATGTAATTCCGTTGAATATGGATGATAGAATCACCGTCATTCATGGTCCTAATGGTTTTGGTAAAACAGCCATGTTGAGAATTTTAAATGGATTTTTTAACTCCCAATACTCGGAGTTAGAAACTATTCCCTTTAGTAAATTTTGCGTTGAATTTAATGATGGTAGTAATATTGAGATTATCAAAAATTATAATGATGGAGAAAAGATAGAGAATAATATTATTTTTAATTTTTATCAACCGAATACGTCGGCTAAAAAATGGGTTTATACTTTTACTCCAGAAAATACTTCTTTTAGACCAAAATTCCCAAGTGCAGAAGATAAATCTGTCTCATTATATGATTATATATCATCTATAGTAAAATCAAAAGAAGAGGTTGAATGGTTAAAAAAGTTAAAGAATAATATTCATATTCGTTTTATAGAATCGCAACGGTTATTAAATGTATTTCCTAATCGTCATTCTAAATTAAGCGATGATAGAAGACTTTCAATGTTATCAACTGGACTTCTATATAGTGATGAACTGACAAGAGAGATGAGCGGTATAGAAGATAAGTTGGATGATATAAGACCTTCAATGTTATCAACTGTATCTGCATATTCTGATGAACTTGCCAAGTTGATGCAAGACAAGTTTAAGGAATATGGAACAATATCTCAATCTCTGGATAGAAGTTTTCCCATGAGGGTAGTAAAACAACAGTTATCATCAGATATAACAGATGAAAAACTGCGTAATCAACTCAATGAACTTGAAGAAACTCGCTCTCGTCTGATAGAAGTAGGTCTTTTAGATCAAGATGAAAATTCAGAGTTTCAAATTCAGCCACAAGACATAGATGAAAGTACAAAAAATGCTTTATCAGTATATATTGAAGACGTAGAAAAAAAGCTAAATGTTTTTACCGAAATAGCGACTAAAATTAATTTATTGAAGAAGATTATTAATAATAAATTTTCCTATAAAGAGATCAACTTTAGCAAAGAAAAGGGATTCACTTTTACAACACTTTATGATTCTTCATTATCTGATTCAAAAATACTTTCACCAACTGATTTGTCATCAGGTGAACAACATGAATTAGTGCTTTTATATGAACTACTATTTAAAGTTGAACCTAATTCCTTAGTTTTGATTGATGAACCTGAATTATCTCTTCATGTAGGTTGGCAAGTGCAGTTTTTAAAGGACTTGCAAGAGATTACAAAGCTGACTGATTTAGATATTCTCATCGCTACTCATTCACCAGATATAATACAAGATCGCTGGGATTTAACAGTTGAATTGAAAGGTCCGGTAAAATGAGAGAATTTTTAACCGTTGACCGTGTTGCTAACCAAATAAGATTACGACGTAGCACTTATGCAGGAACTTTCTTATTAGTTGAAGGAAGTTCTGATAAAACTTTCTATGAGCGATTTGTTGATAAATTAGGTTGTGAATTAGTCATTACTGCGGGAAAACCTTCTAGTAAACAGCGTGCTATTAACATTTTAGAAATTTTGGAAAAATCAAATTTTCAGGGAGTTTTAGCAATTGTTGACGCAGATTTTGATCGTCAGCAAAATACACCAGTCACAAGTCCTAATCTACTTCTCACCGATACTCATGATCTGGAAACTATGTTAATTCAGTCACCGGCTTTAGAAAAAGTAGTTAGTGAATTTGGTTCTGAAGAAAAAATTACCCAGTTAAATCGAAACATTAGAGAAGTATTAACTTCAGTTGGTGTTGCCTGACGGGATGACGAAATAGTCTAAAAAGCTTATCAGATAGAGATTGTACCGATTTATGGTAAAAAAAGATAGAAGCACTTTTCTCAATAAGGACTATCTATTGATAATGTTACCTGAATTCTACAAAACACACTTAAAAAATCAATTGAATCTGGCAGAGTATATCTTGCTCAAAATTATGATTATTCTGCTGCAATCATTGAAAAGAGTAAGTTTAGAAGCTTTGGCTACTGCCCTACCAATTCCGATTAAATTTGAAAGTAGAAAAAGAAAAATACAGAGATTTCTATGTTTACCAAACCTAACAATTGAGAAAATCTGGTTTCCGATTGTGAAAACATTTTTAGAAACATATTTGAAAGATGAAGAATTAATTTATGTAGTCATGGATAGGACGGCTTGGGGACGCATAAATTTATTCATGATTAGTATAGTTTGGGACCAAAGAGCAATTCCTGTATATTTTGAGTTATTGCCAAAGTTAGGCAGCAGTAACTTTGAGGAGCAGTCACGAATGGTGAAGAAAATTTTACCAATTTTTAATAACTATAAAATTTGCGTATTAGGGGACAGGGAATTTTGTTCCATAAAACTGGCAAACTGGTTAAAAGACGAGGGTTTATGTTTTTGTACAAGACTTAAAAAGAGTGAATTTGTAGAAATAAAAAAAGAAATTTGGGTAGATTTAAATAATTTAGGTTTGTCACCAGGAGTTGCTTTCTTTTTAGCCGGAGTTAAAGTTACGAAAAAACATGGTTTTACAAGTTTTAATGTTGCCTGTAAATGGAAACGTAAAATCTTAGGAGTAGCCCCAAAGGAAGGGTGGTTTATTTTAACCAATTTAGATAGTTTGGAATTAGCAATTTCCGCCTATAAGAAGCGATTTTGTATAGAAGAAATGTTCCGTGATTTTAAAAGTGGAGGTTATAATTTAGAAGACACAAAACTTACAAATAATCGGTTAATATCGATAATTTTATTAATATCAATTGCTTATACAAGTGCCACAATACAAGGGCAAGAAATTAAACGCAAAGGTATCCAGAAATATATTGGTCGAGTGAAGGAATATGGGCGGACTCAAAGAAGACATAGTAGTTTTTATATTGGATTATATGCCCAATCTTGGGTTAATTTCATAGATAATTGTAGGGAATTAGTTAGGTCACTATTGAGATTATCTCCTAATAAGTGGAAGTATTATCAACAGGGTGAGAGAGCTATGAGGCTTATTCTGTCTGCATCTTAACCATTTTCGTCATCCCGTCAGTGGTGTTGCAATTGGTTATTTACGTTATATTTCTCAATCTGATGGATTGAATCTCACTTTTGAAGGTATAACTTTTAGCAAATTTATTGATGAAAAAACTTGGCAATTTAATGAAGTGAAACTAATTCAAGAAGTCAAGAATAAATCTCAAGCTTTTTACTTGAAAGATGAAGATTTAGAAAAACGGCTAATTACTGAAAAAAAGTAATAAT
>NZ_VILD01000011.1:40394-47944 GCF_009712085.1 Anabaena sp. UHCC 0253 | reverse complement strand
AATATCGATAATTTTATTAATATCAATTGCTTATACAAGTGCCACAATACAAGGGCAAGAAATTAAACGCAAAGGTATCCAGAAATATATTGGTCGAGTGAAGGAATATGGGCGGACTCAAAGAAGACATAGTAGTTTTTATATTGGATTATATGCCCAATCTTGGGTTAATTTCATAGATAATTGTAGGGAATTAGTTAGGTCACTATTGAGATTATCTCCTAATAAGTGGAAGTATTATCAACAGGGTGAGAGAGCTATGAGGCTTATTCTGTCTGCATCTTAACCATTTTCGTCATCCCGTCAGTGGTGTTGCAATTGGTTATTTACGTTATATTTCTCAATCTGATGGATTGAATCTCACTTTTGAAGGTATAACTTTTAGCAAATTTATTGATGAAAAAACTTGGCAATTTAATGAAGTGAAACTAATTCAAGAAGTCAAGAATAAATCTCAAGCTTTTTACTTGAAAGATGAAGATTTAGAAAAACGGCTAATTACTGAAAAAAGTAATAATCAAGATCCTTGGCAAGTCTGTTGTGGTCATGATTTAGTAGAAATTCTATCACTTGGTTTACGCAAAGCTATTGGAACTAATAAAACGGCTGATGTTGAAGCAAATAGTCTTGAACGTAATTTACGACTTGCTTATGAAGTAGTTTATTTTTGTAAAACTCAGCTATACTTGGAAATTCGTTTATGGGAAACCAAAAATCAACCATTTAAGGTTTTACATAATGACGTATAACTCTTTCAATATCCATTACTCATAATGCAATTTTATGACCCCCACTCCCTCTTAGAATTTGTTTGACGAATGGGAATTTTAATTACAAATTCTGCTCCTTTTCCAAGAGAAGAAATACATTCTAATAAACCGTTATGTTGTTCATTAATAATTTGATAGCTGATATATAAACCTAATCCTGTACCTTTACCTACAGGTTTTGTAGTGTAGAAAGGATCAAATACTCTTTGTTGGATTTCTGTGGACATTCCCAAACCATTATCAGCGATGCGGATAGTGATATACTCAGAATTAGATACTTGAGTAGAAATGTAAATTTTGGGTTCGGGAATGGGTAATCTAGTATGGTGACTTCCGATTCCTTCCAAAGCATCAATAGCATTAATTAAAATATTCATAAATACTTGATTTAGTTGTCCTGGAAAACACTCAATTAATGGCAAATTCCCATATTCTTTAATAACTGTAATTTTGGGAATATGGAGTTGAGTATACAGCCGATGTTCCAAAAGCCTCAATGCGCTATTAATACCATGATGAATATTAGTTTGTTTTAACTCAGATTGATCAAGATGGGAAAATATCCGCAAAGAATCAACTATTTGCTGAATACGTTCTGTACCAATTTTAATAGAAGATATAAGTTTTGGTAGGTCTTGCTGTAAAAAATCTAGTTCAATTACTTCGGCTTGTTCATGAATTTCTTTAACGGGATGTGGATAATTTATTTGATAAAGTTTTAATAAATTTAGTAAATCTTGGCTATGTTTATCAGCGTGAATAAGATTGCCAAGAATAAAGTTTAAAGGATTATTAATTTCATGGGCAACTCCTGCTACTAATTGACCTAGAGAAGACATTTTTTCACTTTGAATTAGTTGCGATTGGGTGCATTGTAGCTTTTTTAAAGTTTCTTCTAATTCTAATGTGCGCTGTCTCAATTGATTTTCTGATTTTCGTAATTCTTCCTCAGTTCGATGACGATCTGTAATATCACGACTGACACCCAATATAGCAAAAATTTCTCCTTTACTATTACGTAAAGGGATTTTATGGGTATCTAAAATATATAAATTACCATCACCGTCGGGTGCAGGATCATAAGGATTATGAATGGTTTCACCTGATAAAACCAGTTTATCATCTGTGCGAAAGCCACGAATTTTTTTGTCGGGATTACCAAATACTATTTCTTCAGCAGTACCTAGTTCCAAATCATCTTTACCAATAATTTCTTCAATAGTTTTACCGAGTGAATTAGCTACGGTATGATTAACTAGAAGATAACGATAGTTTTGATCTTTGACAAATATCCAATCAAGACTTTTCTCAATGATCATTTTAAATAGAGAAGATTGTTCTTCTGTTTTTTGTAAATCTTGTTCTAATCCTGCCTTTGCCTGTTTGCATTCTTCAACTTCTTGTTGCAATTGATGATGATGTTCTAATACTTTTTCAAGTTCAGCAACACGTTGACGTAAAAAGGTAATTTCGTCATCTGGAGATTGACTGGACATAAAACAGTAATATATATGTATTTTAAATAATCAGACTCTCTCATAATGATAACAAACACAACTTTTATTCCTGTTGCTTTAACCATTGCTGGTTCGGATAGTGGTGGAGGTGCAGGAATTCAAACCGATTTACGCACATTTGCTTTTCATTGCGTTCACGGAACGAGTGCTATTACTTGCATTACCGCCCAAAATACTTTAGGAGTTACCCGTGTTGATGCTATGTCTTCAGATACTGTTGTAGCTCAAATTCAGGCCGTTGTAGAGGATATTGGTGTCCACGCTGCTAAAACGGGAATGTTGCTTAATCAAGGAATTATCACAGCTGTATCCCAGCAAATAACAGCTTACAATATTGAGAATTTAGTAGTTGATCCTGTGATGGTATCACGCACAGGAGCGCAATTAATTGATGATAATGCTGTGCAAACCCTACGGAATAAGCTGATTCCTCAAGCAGCTATTATTACACCAAATCGCTATGAAGCGCAGATTTTAAGCGGGTTAGAAATTGCTTCTTTAGCAGATATGCAAGCAGCAGCGGAAATTATGCACAAGGAATTAGCAGTAAAGGCTGTTTTAGTCAAAGGTGGGGGAATGTCTGGAAGTTTGCGGGGTGTTGATGTTTGGTTTGACGGGGAACAGTTGGAGATTTTGACAACGAAACAAATAGAGACAAAAAACACTCATGGTACAGGTTGTACTTTATCAGCGGCGATCGCTGCTAATCTAGCTTTAGGTAAAGACTTATGGACAGCAGTGCAAATAGCCAAGGAATATGTTACAAATGCTCTTACCTACTCCCTAGATATTGGTAAAGGACAAGGACCTGTAGGCCATTTTTTCCCATTATTGACAAAATAAAATTTTTAGTAAGTTGCATTAATAACATATAATTAGCTACCATACTGATGAGTAGGGCAGTTCATAAATTGCTCGGACATTTCTACTATTCCAAATCTTTGCCTTTTATGCCTTTTTCCATTATTCTTGGGCATAATCGAAGAAAAAAATATATTCTGCTCCTTGTTACCTTTACTCTAATTACCGTATTTTGATACTCTAATATCCATGAAAACAACTACAGGATCTAACTATAGTCAACCACCTACCAGCCAATCTCCCTCAGTTCCCCTTTGTGTTTACCGGGAGTTGACAGCGGATTTACAAGCGGTCCAAGCTAAGTTGGATGTAGTCACAAATCATAATCAGAAATTATCCCAAGAAAATCAGCAACTGCGTCAAGAAATTACTAAGGTAATTCAGTCTTGTTTAGAACTCCAAAAGTTAGTTGATAGTTCAGCACCTAGCACAAATTCACCTCACCGTAATAATAATGAGGTTTCATCTCCAACCCAGCCTCAACCTATACCTCGTGACAAGGATGTAAAATATGCGAACAAGCCTCTAGTTAATGGCACTTCTCCACGTCGAGAGGCTAATCGTCCCCCTCAAGAAAAAGTAAAAAAAGCTGCACCTCCTCAAAAACTTCGTCAGGAGTCGGCTGTACATATCATGGATATGAATTTTCCAGTGTCAGAAACAGTATTTATAGAAGAACAAGAAGTCCGTTATTCTCCTTATCCGCAGACAGAAACAAAGGGATTAAATGGTTGGTGGTTAGTAATTACTATTGTCTTAATTATGATAACTGGTTTTGGGGCTGGGTATTTAATTGTCCGTCCATTATTGCAAAATCAAACTCACATTCCGGACGCTAATGATTACACAGCCACAAAATTGAGTTGTCTGAATCAGGATGCTTAAAACGGGTATTGCTGATAGCCATATTGAGGTATGAAAATCAAAAATTCCATTTCTGAAACTCTTAATCTTTGCGTCTTTGCGCCTTTGCGTGAGACCAATTCATACCTTCATTCACCAACGCCTTAAAATGAAAGGATTAACAGTGATGTATGTTTCTCTTCATCCCGTACATCCTCAAATCCTAAGTAGGTGAACAGAAAAAATTAAAGGTATGTGAAGAAAAGTAAAATCGCCCAAAACTCTCTTCCTGTTCCCTGTTCCCTGTTCCCTTACCCCAACGACAATTTTTAACGCCCACCTACTTAGCAATCTTGATATGGCTTTCGCCACGCTACGCTATCAGACAGAAAGTAAAAGGGAGAAAAATCTATTTACGTCTCAACTTTTAACGCCTTTTCTGCTTGAAAATGTAACAATAATCCATATTCCAAACCTGCAACTACCGCTTGATAGGAAGCTTCCAAAATATTGCTAGAAACGCCTATAGTCGTCCACCTTTGTTGACCATTTCCAGATTCTACTAAAGCACGGGTTTTTGCAGATGTACCTGTATTTCCGTTGAGAATTCTGACTTTATAATCAGTCAATTCAAAGTCGGCAATTTGGGGATAAAAATTAACTAAAGCCTTACGCAAGGCAGCATCTAAAGCTGCGACAGGTCCATTACCTTCCGCTGCTTCGAGAATATTTTTACCATTAACAGCTACTTTTACTGTTGCTAAAGAATTAGTAGTTTCTTTCACTTCCACCAAATCACAGTGAACTTGAAAACCTTGAACTTCAAAAAACTGTTGTCGAAGTCCTAAAACCTCATACATTAACAGTGCAAAACTAGCTTCTGCGGCTTCAAATTGATAACCTTGACTTTCCAAATCCTTCATGCGTTGGAGAATTTGTCTAGCTTGGGGATGATCCTTATCTAATTCAATTCCTAAAGTTCGGGCTTTGGCTAAGACATTACTTAAACCAGACTGTTCAGAAATGACAATGCGGCGTTGATTTCCAACTAATTCTGGTTGAATATGTTCATAGGTTAAAGGGTTGCGTTCAACCGCAGAGACATGAATACCACCTTTGTGAGCAAAAGCCGAACGTCCGACAAAAGGGGCGTGTTCATCAGGTGCGAGATTGACAACTTCGCTGACAAAACGACTAGCTTCTGTAAGTTGATTTAGCTGGTGTTCACCGATACAACTATAACCCAGCTTTAGTTGTAAATTAGGAATCAGAGAACACAGATTAGCATTACCGCAGCGTTCCCCATAACCGTTGATTGTTCCTTGTACCATCTTTGCCCCTGCCATAACTGCTGCTAAGGCATTAGCAACTGCCATTTCTGAATCATTATGAGTATGTATGCCAATTTGGGGAATGGGTAATTGGTGATTGGTGACTTGCCCTGAGCGTAGCCGAAGGGTTGGTGATTGGGAAAGAGTTTTTTCTTGACAACTGACAACTGACAACTGACAACTGACATCTTTCACAATTTGCGAAACTTCATGAGGTAAAGTCCCGCCATTGGTATCACATAAAACTAACCATTCTGCACCGGCTGTCATTGCTGCTTTTAATGTCTGTAAAGCATAATCAGGATTTTGCTTATAACCATCAAACCAATGTTCAGCATCGTAGATTACCCGCCTTCCCTGAGAACGGAGATATTCAATTGTGTCCCCAATCATGGCTAAATTTTCTTCCAGACTGGTCTTGAGTCCGGCTGTAACGTGCAAATCCCAGGATTTACCGAAAATTGTCACCCAGCGCGTACCTGCTGCTAAAATCGCTTGCAGCATGGGTTCATCTGCGGCCTTGGTATGGGGGCGACGGGTGGAGCAAAAGGGGACAACTTCGGCTTGTTTGAGGGGATTTTCTTGGAGTTCCCAGAAAAATTGGACATCTTTAGGATTTGCACCTGGCCAACCACCTTCAATAAAGGGGATTCCTAAGTCATCGAGTTTGTGGGCAATGCGTAACTTATCTTCTATAGACACTGATAGTCCTTCCCGTTGAGTCCCGTCTCGGAGTGTAGTGTCATAGAGCCAAAGTTGATTTGAGGGAGTTATGGTCATAAAACTGACACCTAAGAGACAACTTTGTGGCGATGTGCCAATATATAGCAGGAGTCAGAATTCAGGAGTAAAACCCTGTTGTGATCCGAGTTTCATTATCACTTGAGATCCTCACCTTGCTGGCGATCGCTATACAACAAAAAGCTATGTTGGTAATTTCAATATGCCCCAGGTAATAGCTCAAGGTAAATTAATTGAGTGTGAAAGCCAAGCCAATTTACGTAAAGTTCTGTTAGCAAATGGTGTTGACCTCTACAATGGCGGTTCTGGAATCATCAATTGTCGGGGAATTGGCACTTGTGGCACTTGTGCGGTTAAGGTAGAGGGCGAAGTGTCCGCAGTGAATTGGCGTGATCAAACACGGCGTTCCCTTCCTCCTCATTCTCCTACAAATGACCTGCGTTTAGCTTGTCAAACTCAGGTTTTAGGTAATGTAAAAGTAACAAAATTTAATGGGTTTTGGGGTCAAGGTTCTCAAATAGTTTGGACACCAGAAGGTTAACAAGGAGAGACACAAGATGGGTAGATGGACACCCTTAATTTTAATGGCTGGAGGCGTGGCAATTTTGCTAGGTACGTTACTAGGAATTAATTTTCCTATGGGCGGACAACAAGGCGCTAATGTACCACCTGGACGCAGGGCATCCAGCGTTCTCCCAGCTAATATTAATGTTAATAGCTCTGCAAGTAAGAATGATTCTGAAAGTAATCTTAGTACCGAGTCAGAAACTATTAACAGAAACGATTCTTCTAGTGAAAATCGCCGCACCAGTGTAGCTCAAAGTAATGCTTCTACTGAGAATACAGGCAATTTTTCTAATACTACACAAGAAACAACAAGTGGTAGTAATAACAGTTCTAGTTTTTCTAATGAAACTGGAACTACACAGAGTGGCTCAAATTCTAGTAGTAATCTTAATCAAGGTAAACAACCAATTCGGGCTTTGTGGTAAGGGATTGGGTAGTGGGTAATGGGTAATTAATTTCTTTTTACCAATTACCAATTACCAAATAACAGCCCTGATAGGTTATTAGTTATTTACTGAGGACTAATGACTGGGCGCAGGCCTTGCGCCCCTACTGAGTAATGACTAATGACGTTTTAATTATCGGTGGTGGTATTATCGGGTTGGCTTGCGGTGTAGAACTGAAATTGCGGGGTGCAAATGTAACTGTACTGTCACGTGATTTTACTGCCGCAGCCAGTCATGCCGCAGCGGGGATGTTAGCTCCTGATGCGGAAAATATTACGAATGAGGCGATGTTGTCTTTGTGTAGGCGATCGCTTAATTTATATTTAGACTGGACACAAAAATTAACAGAATTAACTAGTTTAAATACTGGTTATTGGCCTTGTGGTATTCTTGCACCAGTTTATCAACAAGCAGGGGGGCAGGGGAGCAGGGGAGCAGAGGAGCAGAGGAGCAGAGGAGCAGAGGAGCAGGGGA
>NZ_VILD01000011.1:30908-39597 GCF_009712085.1 Anabaena sp. UHCC 0253 | reverse complement strand
GAGAATGTTTTCTTCCCAGTCCCCAGCTAACTGGTTAGATAAAGATACTATTAACCAATACCAACCAGGTTTAGGCACAGATGTAATTGGCGGCTGGTGGTATCCTGAAGATGGGCAAGTTGATAATCAGGCTTTAGTTAAAGTGCTGCTGACTGCGGCTGAGTCTTTGGGTGTTGTCTTCAAAGATGGAATTACAGTAGAAGCTATTTCTCAACAACAGGGAAAAGTTATTGGTGTACAAACTAATACAGGTTTATTTCGCGCTGACCATTATCTTTTAGCCACTGGTGCTTGGACAAATCAATTATTACCTGTACCAGTGCGTCCCCGGAAAGGACAAATGCTGCGTTTACAAGTTCCCAATTTTCTGACTGAATTACCTTTGACGCGGGTTTTATTTGGAGAAGGTATTTATATTGTCCCCCGACGCGAGCGTTCTATAATTATTGGTGCAACTAGCGAAGATGTGGGGATTTACTGGCGATAATACTCCGGGGGGGGATTCAAAGTTTACTGCAATCAGCCATGCGGCTATATCCCCAATTAGAGAATTATCCGATTCAGGAACTTTGGTGGGGATTTCGTCCTGCTACTCCCGATGAATTACCTATTTTAGGTCATAGTCATTGCGATAATTTAACCTTGGCTACTGGTCATCACCGCAATGGTATTTTACTTGCACCAGTCACAGCTACATTAATTGCTGATTTGATTTGCGAACAAAAAGCAGATCCTCTTTTGGCTAATTTCCATTATTCCCGCTTTTCTGCTGTGTCATCTACTACTACACCGATGTTGATTCATTCTACTCCGGCTACAAACGGCCACCGTCACCCAGAATTATTAGATCTAACTGTTCAAGATTCACCCCTAATTATTGCCGGCAAAAGCTTTAAATCTCGGTTAATGACAGGAACTGGTAAATATCGCAATATCCAGGAAATGCAGCAAAGTGTCGCTGCTAGTGGTTGTCAAATTGTGACGGTAGCTGTACGACGGGTACAAACCAACGCCCCAGGACATGAAGGTTTAGCAGAAGCTCTAGATTGGAGTAAAATCTGGATGTTACCGAATACGGCTGGCTGTCAAACCGCTGAAGAAGCTATTCGAGTAGCCCGGTTAGGAAGGGAAATGGCCAAGTTATTAGGACAGGAAGATAATAATTTTGTCAAGTTGGAAGTGATACCGGATGCTAAATATTTATTACCTGATCCCATTGGTACTTTACAAGCTGCGGAGCAGTTAGTTAAAGAAGGTTTTGCTGTATTGCCTTATATTAATGCTGATCCCATGTTAGCCAAGCGGTTAGAAGAAGTGGGTTGTGCCACAGTTATGCCTTTAGCTGCACCGATTGGTTCTGGACAAGGGCTGCAAACTACTGCCAATATTCAGATTATTATTGAAAATGCCAATATCCCTGTGGTGGTAGATGCTGGTATTGGTGCGCCTTCTGAGGCTGCTGAGGCGATGGAATTGGGTGCGGATGCCTTATTAATTAATAGTGCGATCGCTCTGGCTCAGAATGCCCCAGCAATGGCTTATGCGATGAATCTAGCAACGGTAGCCGGTCGGATGGCTTATTTATCAGGAAGAATGCCAATGAAAAACTACGCTAGTGCTAGTTCTCCTTTGACGGGAACAATTACAGGTTAGTTTTAAATCATTTTTTGGAGCGGGTATTTTGCCCGCTTTTCTTTTTTTTATGTCTACCAAAAGCAAAATTAATTATATAAATATATCTCTCTTTTGATACAGGAAAAATACTTCTCATCTCTCCAATAATAAGAGTATATTTTCATTATTTATAAATGAAGAATTATGATGGATTATCTTATTACCTATAACAACGATAAAGGACTCCTAGCTTATATTCAATTTCTGGCATCAAGAGCATTAAAAACCCAATATGATGGAACTGATCCAATATTTGATTTTGAAGATGCACTTGATCAAACAGAAATAGCACATTTAACCGTAGATGAACTTAAAAAAAATCCTGAAATTAACTCCTTATTTACAGAACGTTGGCTACCTGCACCGATAAATTTAGATGAATTAAGCAAACTTCCCGAAGGAACGTTAGGTCATACTTATGCTAAGGAAATGAAAGCTAAAGGCTTTGATCCTAACTTCTATAAAAAAGTTCCTGTTGTTGATGATATTTCTTATTTGAAGATGCTTTGGAGAACTACTCATGATATTTATCATGTAGTCACTGGGTTTGATACTGATGTTATGGGTGAATTGGGTTTACAAGCTTTTGTCTTAGCACAAACCCCTATGCCTATTAGCATCATGTTAGTAAGTTTTGGCATGGTTTTGATTAGTCTTTATCAACCTCATAAATTCAAACCTTTAATGATGGAAATATCCCGTGGTTACTCTTTAGGTTCGCATACTCCTGTTAAATTGATCTCTCAAAAATGGGATCAGTTTTGGAATGTTCCAATTAGTGAAATTCGCGCTCAATTACAAATGAATTCTCTTCCTGAATTAGCAGCAAGGTAAAATAGGATTTTTGATCTCATTCAATTATTTATATTTTTGGGAGTAAAAGTTTGTATTATCTTCAAATACTTTCTTCTAAAACTTGACTTTTATACTTGATCAAATCACCAAAATCTTTACCATTTTGTTGCTTAAGACGTTTCTTGAGTTTAATTTCCATAGAACTATTAATATCAGGTGTGGGATTTCTATTTAATACAATACGGGCATAAATTTTGAGTTCTTTGATTTCATTCTTCAATTTAGTGATAGATGAATCTATTTGTCCAATTGCTTTTTTTAAATCATGTCCTTTTAACTCCACAAAAAAGGCTGATTTATCTTCACAAGATAAAATTAGGTAATCACATCTTTCCCCATCTTTAATTAAACAACCATCTACCATAAGTTTACAAATCTCTTTACCATTTTTATTGGTAACTCTATACTCTTGTTTATTACCAGAATCTTTAACAACTATGGTTTTTCTATGATCACAAAATTCCTTACATTCACTTTCTCTGAAAAAATCGTTACACATAGTTAGTCATCCAGATTGAACAAGTCATTAAACTTGTCATTAATTATACTGGATGCGCTATCTATTTTTTCCGCTTGAATTAATTTTAGTTCTTGATCAATAATTGATTCATAGCCATTTTCTGATATAAAGTAAGCTGAAATACGATTTGGATCAATCCAACTTTTACTATTAACAATACTTTCTACTGCGTCTCTTTCATCACCAACTTTATTTTTACCTACTTGATAAGCATATAAAAGATTATTGAAAGCAGATAAAATATAAGGACTATGAGTAGTTATAATTATTTGATTGTTATAAACATTTGCTAATAAACCAATCAGTTCTACAATATCACTTTGGGTTTCTGGATAAAGGTGTGCTTCCGGTTCTTCAAACACCATAAATACACTCGTTTTATCTAAAATATATCTAAATATCAGCAACAGAATCCACACAGATTCTTGTTGTCCTGACGACGCATACTGTAATTTAACATATTGGTTATTATTGAAATAAATTCTTTCTTTATCAATATCAGCATTAAATCTATATTCACCTTTGAGGATTTTTTTTAATAATCTTGATAAATTATCACCTAAATTTAAAGCAACATCTTTATTTTGAATGAGCGTGTTTAAATCATCTGTAAAGTAAGTTTTTAATAAATTAATTCTCTCTACAAAAGATTGTGTAAAGTAGTCTAATGTATCTGGATTTTTGATATCTTGTAGTTGTTCGGTTAATGTAGACATCAAACTTCTACCTGCAGGAATAAATACATGAGAGTGTGTTTCCTCAAAAATATTATCAATGCGTGATTTAAAATAATTAAACTGTAATCTTCTATTTAATTCTAGTTCTCGTAGTTCTTCTAATGACTTAAAATTATTTTGTTGCTCTTTAGAGATTATTTTATAATTTAAAATTTCTGTAATTAGTAAATTTAATTCATTTTCTAAGGAAAAGCTTAATTCTATATCTAGAGAAGCTTCGGATATATATTTATGAATTGTTATATGCTTTTCGTTTGAATAGTGATATTCTAACCAAAATGATTTACAATCTAGTTTTAATCCAAAATATTGTAAAAAATTAAATTTGATAAAGTTTAATAATAAAAATACATGATGATGATCTGGAAGATTTTCTAGATTATAGGCATAGATATGGTTAAGTATTTCATCTTTAAGAGATTTAAATATAAAAATTGATTTACTAATTGTACTTTTACCGCTTGCTTGGGGACCAATTAACAGCATTACATCTGTTACATCAGCCTCAAATTTTTTCACAGGGCCAAAATTTTCTATAGAAATTCTTTGCATAATGATGATGTTTCGATTTAGATTCAAAAATATAAATCACTATTAACAGTGTAACAAAAATTTTATTACAAATAATCATGTAACTAAAATTCGCGCTCAATTAGGTAAGAATTCTCTTCCTGAATTAGCAGTAAGGTAAAACAGAATAGCGAAGGAATAATGACAGAGGTAAACACAAATTGTTTATTTTGTCAAGATATAATTCAAAATATCAGAAGCTTTGAGTAATGTAACTATTTATTTATTTTTATGAGAGTGATGTAAAATTTATGTAACATTAAGTAAAAGAAAATAATAAGGAATCACTTCATGCCCTATACAAACGAAGAAGGTGGTCTTCTCAATAATTTTGCGAAAGAACCCAAAGTTTATCAAGCAGAACCACCAACAACCACTCAAAAGCGGACTTATATTATTTTAGGACTTGCAGCGGCGCTTTTAGTTGGAGGAGTTATTTTTGTAGCCTTCTCTGTTTCTAATGTCGGTTAATTACAAAACTGAACTATAAAATTTTAATCAGGTTCATAATAAAGAGCCTGATTTTTTGTTAAAATACTAAAATAGCAGTATAATTATAGTCTTTTTTCTGACAATCCAACGGGGAAAACTTGATTCATCCTGAAAAAGAGAACATCTCTGTGAAAATCAAAATCATGAGATGTAATATTAATTTTGAATATATTCAGTCAGGATGTATACAGAAAAAAGGGCTGAAGCTCAACTAAATACAAGCGTGAATGAAACTGTACACACAGAAAACGTTAGTTTAAATCGGCAAGTATATCATCGCCTAAAACTTGCTCTTAGTCTGGGTCTCCGTAGACAAATCTTATTTGCTGTATGTGATGATTTACATTTAAGAAACCAAATAGCAGCGCGTTTGCATTCTACTTTAGCTTATCCGGTAGGAAAGGTATTATATCAGAAAGCTAATGTAGAAGAGTTTAGCACTCCTGCTTATCCACGATTAGTCACTTTACGACTAAATGTAAGTGATCCTAATCCTATAGCGCAAATAAATCAATGGCTAGTTAATTATCCACCTCCGATTATAGGGGGATCAAAAGATACTCCTGGTCGTCCGTTACCAATTCCAGGATTTCAGATTGTGGGTGTGGAAATGCTCACGAAAGAACCTGTCGCAGTACAACGGTTATTTTTGAATTATCTTCGTTTAGGTGAACAACATCTATCGAGTCAGGAATCTAGTTGCTTTTTAGAATCTTGTTTACTATTTTGGGTTTCTCGTCCTTGGTTATCTGCTATTGTGCAATCAGCACCAAAATTTTGGCATTGTCGAACGGGTGTCTTTATATTTGCAGGAGAACCAACACCAACTGTAGATAATCGTCGCAGTTTGGATCTGGAAAATTTTGAGCAGTTGATTTTTGAGCAAGAGGAAATTCCTCCAGAAGTTATAGAAACAGCTAAACCTGATTTTCCAGTAAATAAAAATGAAGATGTACTAACACAAATACCATTTTCTCAAACAAGTAATAACCAGAATATCTCTTCCTTTTCTCATATTAACCAAGAGTTACAGGAGCTAATTAAAGCTGCACTGAAGGTATCAGAGACGGAAGATCATGGACAAACTCCAGAAATATTAGGAGAAATTGAGCAATTACATATTCAGCAAGCTGCGGGTGAAGAATTAGCGTTAGCTTATCAAAATCTTGGTAATTTATATCGGTTGCGAATTGAACAAGGACAGTCAACTATAGAGAACTTAATGGTAGCAATTCTGGCTTACCAAGAAGCTGTTAATCATGATGAGAGTTCTCCACAACTTCCAGATATTTTGAATGATTTGGGTACTCTTTATTGGATGTTGCACCGCATTCCTGATAATGTCGAAGAAGCAAAAATTTATATTCAGCAAGGCATAGATTTTTATAAGTTAGCACTAAAGCTAATTACAGGTGATCTTCAGCCAGAAACTTACGCACGGATTCAAAATAACCTGGGGACAGCTTATGGTGATTTGTCGAGGTTTGCTGAACCAGTAGAAAACTGGAAAGCCGCAGTTGTTGCTTACCATGAAGCACTCCATTACCGACAAGAGGAAATAGAACCGTTAAAATATGCTGCTTGTCAAAATAACTTAGGTACAGCTTACTGGCATTTAGGGCAGTATAATCAACCTCTAGAACATCTCAAAAAAGCGATCGCTGCTTATAAATTAGCACTTGTTCACTATCAACCAGCCGATGAACCTCTCAAATATGGGATGATTCAAAATAACATTGGTACGGCTTATTGGAATCTTTCCCAATATGAAGAACCCATAGAAAATCTCCAGTTAGCAATTCATGTCTACAGTGAAGCACTAAAATATCGAACATCAACAAATGTTCCTCATGCCTATGCAGCTACTCAAAATAATCTTGGTATCGCTTACTGGCATTTAGCAAATCAATCGCAAATAACCAAAGCAGAACAACAAAAACTTGTTAATTTATGTATTCATGCTTATCAAGAAGCGGTGCAAACTGCTCACTCATTCAATGGTTTACCTTTAAGTTTTGATTTATGGGTGACACACAATAATTTAGGATTAGCTCATTATCATTTAGTTACAGATGTCTCTTTTCATGGGGACAAAAAAACGCTGTCTCAACATTTAGAATCTGCTTTAGAAAATCATTTACAAGCATTAAGTGGATTTAGTCAGCAAACAGAAAATTATCAAACAACAATCAGCCATATTATCAACACAATTCGGACTTTCCACAATGAGTTAGGTATTCAAGGACAGAATTTAGCTTTGTCTAAACTGCCTGGACAATTATTACCAGCGGTTTTACCTAAATTATAACCTTTCCTAGTCTAATGAAGTACAAATTTATCTGCGTTTATCTGCGTCCATCTTCTTCCATCTGCGGTTAAT
Organism: Anabaena sp. UHCC 0253; assembly: GCF_009712085.1. Taxonomy (NCBI): domain Bacteria; kingdom Bacillati; phylum Cyanobacteriota; class Cyanophyceae; order Nostocales; family Nostocaceae; genus Anabaena; species Anabaena sp. UHCC 0253. The sequence goes on along the minus strand of NZ_VILD01000011.1, from coordinate 32,369 downwards.
TATTTTTTGTTGTACTTCACTTGATTCTGACATTAATCAACCAAATCTCCCAGCTTATAAGCAGGATTATGCGTTATACAAATCACATATTTGCCGAGCTTTGGATCATAAAAACTCACTGCACCGTAAATATGTGCCAATTTATGCGCTAATACAAATGCTACAGGAATGGAAACCGGACCATTTATTTTCAATAGTTGTCCTCCAGGTAATTCTCCAGATTCCGCCATTTCCTCTAACCGTGCGGCTGCGTCTCTAACAATTTGGTCATTTTGAGCAGGTTCACCAAACTTAATCCGTAAAATTCCCTCTTTAAATTCGATGTTATAAGTAGTCATGGCTGATATTTGCAAACGATATTTACATCATAGCAAGGTGTTAGAAGATGCCTATTCTAATTTTTTTGATCCTAAAGTTATACCCAAAATCACCAATTTGCATAGTCAACCTGTAAAATAGAGAACGGCTAAAGCACTGATAAGTAATATTTCTCATGACAAAAGAACTATTAAAACAAGTAAGAGTAATTGATTCTCTCCGGGAAATTGACGAAGTAGCAGATGTATTAATTGTTGATGGTTATATTCAAGCGATCGCTCCGCAAATTACAGATTTTAGTCCCGATACCGCTATTCGTGATTGTCAAGGCTTAATTCTTGGTGCTGGATTAGTTGATTTATATAGTCATTCCGGTGAACCTGGATTTGAAGAACGAGAAACCCTAAGTTCTTTTTTACAAGCTGCTACTGCTGGTGGTTTTACTAGAGTTAGTGTTTTACCAGATACATCGCCAGTTATTGATAAACCTGCCCTAGTAACACAATTACAACAACACAGAGATCAACAAAAACCTTGTCCTCATCTGCACATCTGGGGAGCAATTACCTTGGATTTAGCAGGTAAACAGTTAACAGAAGTAGCAGATTTAGCCGCTGCGGGGGTTGTGGGTTTTACTGATGGTAAATCCTGGGAAAATCTGGGGGTAGTCAGACGGGTTTTGGAGTATCTTCAACCCTTCGGAAAACCTGTGGCTTTTTGGCCATGCGATCGCCACTTAGCAGGTAATGGTACAATGCGTGAAGGCGCGGAAGCTTTGCGGATAGGTTTACCTCCCATTCCAGTGAGTGCGGAAACAACTGCTATTGCATCGTTATTAGAATTAGTTGCGGATATCGGCACACCAGTCCATATTATGCGTGTTTCTACTGCCCGCAGTGTAGAATTAATTGCCCAAGCTAAGGCTCAAGGTGTCCCCCATTACCGCTAGTACAACTTGGATGCACCTTTTACTCGATACAACATCTATTAAGAGTTATCACACATCCTTGCATTTAGATCCGCCTTTGGGAAATAATCAAGATATGCTATCTTTGCGGGACGGTTTGCGAACTGGGGTTATAGATGCGATCGCTATTGATCACGCACCCTACACTTATGAGGAGAAAGTTCAAGCCTTTGCAG
>NZ_VILD01000011.1:16142-30787 GCF_009712085.1 Anabaena sp. UHCC 0253 | reverse complement strand
AAAGTTCAAGCCTTTGCAGAATCTCCACCGGGAGCAATTGGTTTAGAATTAGCATTACCCCTACTTTGGCAAAATCTTGTCACCACTGGGGAATTTACAGCTTTAGAATTGTGGCGCGTTTTGAGTCATCAACCAGCAGCTTGTTTGCAGCAGGAAATTAAAGCAATTCAACCCGGTGAAAAAGCTGAATTAACGTTATTTGATCCTCAGCAAACCTGGAATCTAAACAAGGCAAATCTCCAGACTCTTTCTTATAATACACCTTGGTTTGGTCAAGAAATTACAGGTCGTGTTGTGCAAACTTGGTACAATTAATTGCTAAAATCTAATTTAGTACATAAGAACTATGTTAATATTCAATGTCTGATCTCATTCTGTTTTGGCATCGTCGAGACTTACGCATTTCTGATCATACAGGACTAGCTGCGGCCAGAGAAAAAAGTGCAAAAATTGTGGGTGTATTTTGTTTAGATCCCCATATTCTTCAACGTGATGATATTGCCCCCGCCAGGGTAAAATATATGATTGGCTGTTTGCAAGCACTCCAGGAAAGATATCAGCAAGCAGGTAGTCAATTATTAATTTTACAAAATGATCCTGTTGTTGCTATTCCCAAATTAGCAGCAGCATTAAAAGCAAAAGCAGTATTTTGGAATTGGGATGTTGAACCATATTCTCAAATACGAGATTTAGCAGTAATTGATGCTTTGAAAACTCAAGAGATTGAGTTTCTTAACCAAAATTGGGATCAGTTACTTCACTCACCAACGGAAATTTTTAGTGGCGCGAAAACTCCTTATACAGTTTATACTCCTTTCTGGAAAAATTGGATTACTAAACCTAAAGCTAAACCAGTAAAAACTTTAGAAAATCTAGAAAATTTAACAGCTAAAGAACAGGAAATTGCTCAACAAGCAGGGACAATTAATTTACCTTCTGCTGAAGATTTAGGCTTTATTTGGGATGGAGAATTACTAATTTCTCCTGGTGAATTAGCAGCACAAGAAAGATTAGATAATTTTGCCCAATCTGCTATTAATGAATATCAAGAACAGCGGAATTTTCCCGCAGTTGATGGTACATCTCAATTAAGTGCGGCTTTGAAGTTTGGTGTAATTGGTATTAGAACAGTTTGGCAAATTACAATAGAAGCATTAGCAAATAGTAATAGTGAAGAAGTAAATGCCAGTATCCAAACATGGCAAAAAGAATTAGCATGGCGGGAATTTTATCAACACGCTATGTATCATTTCCCAGAATTAGCTAATGGTGCATATAGAGATACTTTTAAAACATTTCCTTGGCGAAATAATGAAACATATTTTCAAGCTTGGTGCGAGGGCAAAACAGGTTATCCTATAGTTGATGCAGCTATGCGTCAATTAAATGAAACTGGCTGGATGCACAACAGATGTAGAATGATAGTTGCCAGTTTTTTAACTAAAGATTTGATGATTAATCCCCAATGGGGAGAAAAATATTTTATGCAGAAACTCATTGATGGTGATTTATCTGCTAATAATGGAGGTTGGCAATGGAGTGCTTCTAGTGGTATGGACCCTAAACCATTACGCATTTTTAATCCAGCTAGTCAAACTCAAAAATTTGATGCAGAAGCTGAATATATTCGTCAATGGATACCAGAATTGCGTTCTGTAGATACAGAATATTTAGTAACTGGGAAAATTCCCCCGTTAGAATGTCATGGAGTCGGATATCCTACACCAATTGTTGATCATCAAAAACAGCAAGCTTTATTTAAACAATTATATCAGCAACAAAAAGCTGTTAGTTAATTATTTGTCTGAATCAGGATATCTGGTTATCGAGTTTCGACTCCGCTCAACTACCGCGAAGTCGTTCGCGGAGCGTGGCGTTAGCCATAGTACAGGATTTAAGGATGTACAGGATATTGATTTTTAATGCTGCTGTAGGGGTAATATCCTTTAGAAAGCAAGCTATATGAGGTTTTCATTCAGTTTGCGCGGTGTTGGAAAGATAATGGTAAAATAGGCATATAAAGGCAATTGTCTTTTGGATCAAATCTAGGAGTTTGAGATGGAAACAATTACTATTAATGTTGATAATGAAGTAGCGAAAGCTTACCGAGAAGCAGAAGTTAACAAACAACAAAAACTAAGTGTCATAATTAAGTTGTTTTTTCAACCTGATTTAGCTAATAAAAGTCTTAGTCAAGTGATGGAAGAAATTGCTGATAAAGCTGAAAAGAGAGGTTTAACACCAGAGATATTACAGGCGATTTTAGATGAAGAAGAATAACCGTATTTATTGCTATTAAATCCTTTTAGAAATATTGAAATTATTACTGCTAATGAATTTTTAACTAGGTTTAATTAATTTTATTTGTCAGAATCAGGATTTTCAGGATTTGAGGATGTACAGGATGTTATTTACCAATTGTCCATTGTTGAATGATATTTATTTGTCTGAATCAGGATATCCAGAATTTGAGGATGTACAGGATGTTATTTACTAATTATCTATTGTTGAATAATACTATTATATTAATCATTTTCTGAATTGAGATTATCAAAATCATTCTACATTCTATCCTGTAAGTCCTTTAATCCTGGACATCCTGATTTAGACGAAAGCCTCTCTTAAAACCGTTTGCATCAGGTCTTCTGCTAGTTGTTTTCGGTGTTTGATTTGTGCTTCTAGTTGGTCTATTATTTTCATTAAATAATCTACTTTTTCAACTATTGCTTTTTGTTCTGCATGGGGGGGAAGGGGAAAACAAAAACTTCGTAATTTAGTTGCATTAATATTAGATTGTCCTATTGCATCACTTTTAACTGTATTACACCACTCTCTATGAAGTTTAGAGTTCATGACATAATTAGTATAGAAAAAACTGATTTCTCCAAGCATTCTATAACGGACTAAATAACCTGCATAAATCATTTTTTTATCAGAAAGAAATAAAGATGTTTTTCCCACTAATTCACGGCTATTAGTTCTATTAAATAGTAAATCACCATAAAATAAAGCATATTGATCTATTTCTTTTTCTTCATTTGTATATACTAAATTTGTTAAATCAGTTAATCCATTTTGTATATTTCCCATTCTTAAAACAGGGATTTTTCCAGCTTTAAGTGATTTAGAACTTGATCCATATTCAAATCCATCTGCAATTTCTACCAAACGACACCAAACCCAACTATCAGGTAAAGAAAAGGGGATTTCATCGGGTGAAATTTCAGAGAGAGGTTTTTCTTTTTTGAGTTTTCCGTCAGCAATTAATTGTTGTTTTTCCGCTTTGATTTTGGCGAGGAGTGCGGCTGCGTCGGTGTCTGGATCACCTTTTTGGATTGGGTTTTGTTTACGCCATTCTGCTGTTAATTGACCAGAAATAGCTTCTTGTAAAATCGCTTGTTTGAGTTGAGAAATTATATTTGATTGCTTTTCATTTTCATGAATTACATAATTATTATTTAAAATAAATTGATGTAATTGTAGAATTTTAGATTCAATTTTATTATCAAAATATATTACTTCTCTTAAAGAATTATTTTGTAAATCATCTAAGAAAGAGACTATTTTTTCTTGAATTATAAAAGATTTATCTTTATAAGGGATTTTTTGTAATCTTAGATTTTTATAATGGCGTGCGTATTTAGAAGAATTTAGATCAATAGACTTTATTAAATAGTAAAAAAACTTTGGGATATATTCATCTATTGGTTTTAATATTTTTACCCCATCAGCACCAATAATAAATGGAAAATCAATATATTTAACAACTTGTGTGTGATCACCAAATATTATAGTAGGAATGTTTTGATCAATCAATAATTCTTTTTCATCACTATATCCTGAAATTAAATCTTTGCTTTGGGAAACAATAGGATAAAGTCCTACTTTTTTATAATCTTTCTGTAATACAGATTCTTTTATGATAAAATTCTTTTTTATTAATGACTCTTCTACATCTATTTCTTCCCATTTCATATCTGAAATAAGCCAATCAGAGATAATTTGAACATAGGTTCTGATATTAACATTAAAAATATTATCCAAATCATTCATTTTAAATGTCCTTTTTTAAAATCTCTAATATTTCATCACTCTTTCTAAAAGAATCATGCAACATATCCAACAACTCAACCGAACTATAACCCCTTTCAACTTCCGCAACATGGGGATTTTTCACATCTATATTAAAACCATTTTTCTCTAAATCATCAAAACTTATCCGCCATGCTTGTTCACCTTCCTCACGTTTATTCCACCATTATTTTAAAGACTGAAACTCATTTTTATTTATCGGTTTTGTCTTAGAATAAGCCTTCACACCTGACGGTAATTGATGTTCCCAAAACCAGATTTCCTTTGTCCGTTCACCCTTGGTAAAAAATAACAAATTAGTCGCCACAGACGCATAAGGTTGAAACACCGAATTAGGTAAACGGACAATAGTATGCAGATTACAAGACTCTAATAAATGCTGACGAATTCGCGCCTTTACCCCATCTCCTGTTAATGAACCATCAGGTAAAACAATAGCAGCCCGGCCGCCATCATGTAAATACCGCACCATCAATAATAGAAACAAATCTGCGCTTTCTGTCGTGCGATAACTCATAGGAAAATTCTCTTCCACACCATCAGTCACCGAAGCCCCAAAAGGCGGATTTGCTAATATTATATCTACCCGATCTTTATTACCAATAGAAGTATATTCTCGATTTAAACTATCTGTATATTCAATATTCGGAACTTCGATTTCATGGAGAAATAAATTTGTCACCGCTAACATAAAGGGTAAAGGCTTAAATTCCATCCCCTTAATCGTCTTTTCTAAAGTTTGTAAATCCCGGACATTATCAACACCTTGCTGACGTAAATGATTAATCGCACAGGTTAAAAAACCACCCGTACCACAAGCAGGATCAAGTACAGTTTCTCCTAACATGGGGTTAACCATTTCCGTCATAAATTCAGTTAAAGCGCGGGGTGTGTAAAATTCCCCATAAGCGCCCGCTGTCTGAAGTTCTCGCAAAATAGTTTCGTAAATATCGCCGAATAAATGTCGATCTTCCGAACTTTCAAAATCAATTTCATTGAGACTATTTAACACCTGACGGATAATAGTCCCATTTTTCATATAATTATTAGTACCCTGAAAAATCTCTTTAATAATTAATGCCCGTTTATTACCCGTGCTAGTGTCTAAATTCCTCAATTTAGGGAACAAATCCTTATCAATAAAATCTCGTAACTCATCACTTGTTAAAGACTTTTTACCATTAGTCATTCCCTGTACAGAAACCGCCCAATTACACCAGCGTAAATGTTCAGGAATAGGGGAAATAAAATCATCTTTAATTAATTCTAATTCATGATCACTTGCATCTAAAATTTTCAGAAATAATAACCAACCTAACTGTTCAATTCTTTGTCCATCTCCAGAAACTCCTGGATCTTTTCGCATGAAATTACGTAAACTTTTAATACTACCGCCGAGATTTTTCATTGTGAATTATGGAAAATGTATAATGTAAGAGAATAACATAAAATAGTTACATTTTGTCAGATTGTCAGAATCAGGTGGTTATCGAGTTTCGACTCCGCTCAACTACCGCGAAGTCGAGATAATATCCAGGATTTAAGGATTTTTAGGATTTGAGAATAGATGAAAAATTAAAATGGAATTGACATAATTTGATTAATCCACTCTTCTGATTGAGAAACTTCCCAAACAAGAATAATTGCTTCAATCGCTTCACTAATTGATAAATTTTGGGAAACAATTAAAACTCCAGCACTGGTTTTTGATATAATAAATTCACCAAATTCCAAAGGCATGGTTTTTCTGTCATGAGTAACTAAGATTCTATCTTGCTGTGCTGCTATTTCTAAAACCTCTGGATCTTTTTTACCTTCTAGGTTTGCTGTATATGCTGATTGAAAATCAATATTGGGTTGTCTTCTAATAGTCCCGGTAACAATCGCTTGTTTCAGGTCTGCATCTGCTTGAAATTTAATAACTGTCATAAATAGCTAAATATCATATTTTTTCTGATTTTTGGATTTGACTGGTTTTTAATTTCTGGTATAGCAAAGGGTTTTTTTCTCTAGTTGATTGTTGTAATTTCTCAAACTCCGTTTCACCTTGCTTTAAATAAGTATCAATTGCTTCACGGTTAGCAAGATAAAAGGCGATCGCTCCATAAACTTGTTCTAATGACAATAAAGGAAAGTTTTGGGCTATAATTTCAGGAGCATCTCCATTGAGAAAACTATATACTATTGAATCTAGCGAAACTCTTGTTCCTTGAATCCAATAACCCTCATTTCTTTGTTCAATATATTGTTTTGTTTTTGTGACAGTTATGGTCATAGGATTAATATTTATTTACCTACTATGTTGATGGCATTATAGCATATTTGTTAGTATTCATTAATCACCTAGTATTATCTGCGTTCCAATTTTATTCATAACTAATTATTCTGCTATTTTATACAACTCACAGGTTAATTCTCGTAAAGCGGAAATATATTGAGATTTACCACCAAATATTTTCACAATTTCTGGAGGAGAACCAAATTGTTTTAGCGGTTCTAATTTCAGTACAGACAAATCTTCAATATTTTCAATTCCCTCATTAGCATATTTTTCTAAAAGTGCATTTAAAACCGCCCTTGCTTTTTCACCATATTTAGTAAAATAATCTCGTTTTCGGACATTTTCTGCTCTTTCTTTACGAGTTAAAGGTGGACGATTCCAAGCAACATAACAAATTAAATCAAACAAATCTAAATCTTTTTTAATTTCCTGTTCTAACTCCTCAACAATAATATCATGGTTTCGTAATTCTGCAATTAAAGCCGTTTTTTTATCTGCTTCCTTCCAGCGTATTAGAAACTCATCTAAACTGCTAAATTCCTGCAATAAATTTTGTTTAGTATAATCCTTTAAACTTGCAGTAACTAAATCTCCTGCTTCATTCAAATATTGCACTCTTTCATTAAGAATCGCAATAGAAACCCCCTGTAATATAAATCTTATCCCGTTTTTCAGAAACAATATTTCCGCCTTGAATAATTTTCGGTTTACTATAGGTAAAATCCTCAGCCCTTTCGTTAAAATTAATCACTTCCCCAGTATCTTGATCAATAATAGATTCCGTTAAATTCCCATTAATATCTTCTATGGTTAATGGTTGATTTTGAGCGAGTTCTTTAATCATAATGGGATGATGATTAAAATTAGGATCAGCAAACTTATCGGTAACATTTCTAAAATCCATGATTGTGAAAAACTGCTTATCAAATTGTTCATTAATTCTTGTACCTCTACCAATAATTTGTTTAAACTCCGTAGGTGATTCAATATTAGAATCAAGTACAATTAATTTACAAGTTTGTGCATCAACCCCCGTCGTCATTAATTTAGAAGTTGTCGCAATTACCGGATAACGTTCTTCAGGATTAATAAAATTATCAAGTTCGCGTTTTCCTTCCTTATCTTCTCCAGTAATACGCATCACATATTTATGATTTTTTAAAGCTAAATTCCCCGCTTCATTGATAATTGCTTGACGCATTCTTTCCGCGTGTTCTGTATCTGTACAGAAAATAATTGTCTTTGCATAAACATCTGTCTTTTTTAAATATTCCATTACCCTTTTAGCGACGGTTTTGGTTCTTTCATCAATTACTAAATGTCTATCAAAATCTTTGAGATTATAAATTCTATCGTCCACAAAATAACCTGATTTATCTCGTTTTCCCATTTCAGGACGATAACCTTCTAAATCTACATTTAAACCCACCCGAATCACTTTATAAGGTGCAAGAAACCCATCATCAATCCCTTGTTTTAAAGAATAGGTGTAAACTGGTTCACCGAAATATTCAGTATTAGAAATTTCTTTGGTTTCCTTGGGAGTAGCAGTTAAACCGATTTGGGTAGCACAACTAAAATATTCTAAAATTTCTCGCCATTTACTATCATCAGCCGCACTACCGCGATGACATTCATCAACTATAATTAAATCAAAATAATCAGGGTTAAATTCTTTATAGGCATCTAGCAAATCATCATCATAATTTACTAAACCTTGATATAAGGCTAAATATATTTCAAAAGCGGTATCAATAACTTTATTTTTAATCACTGTCATTTTGTTTTTAAAATGCCTAAAATCACCACGTTTTGTTTGACTAATTAAAGCAGTTCTATCAGCTAAAAATAAGACCTTTTTCTTAATACCATTTTTCCACAACCGATAAATAATTTGAAAGGCAGTGTAAGTTTTCCCTGAACCTGTAGCCATAACTAAAAGTAAGCGATTTTGACCTTTAGCAATAGCCTCCACCGTGCGATTAATCGCAATTTGTTGATAATAGCGAGGTTGACGACCTTGAGAATCAAAAAAGTAATCAAAACTCGCTATTGCTTCCGCTTCTGGTGTTTCTATTCCTTTAAATTTCTGATATTTCTGCCAAAGTTGATCAGGAGTGGGGAAATCATCAAGATTTAATTCTCGTTCAATTAAATGAGAAAAACCTGATTTATCATGTTCTAAAAAACCATCTCCATTAGAACTAAAAGCCACAGGTAAATCTAAAATTTCTGCATAATTTAAAGCCTGTTGCATACCAGCACCAACAGGATAAATATTTTTTTTAGCTTCAATAACAGCAATCGGAATATTCGGTTTATAATAAAGAATATAATCGGCTTTTTTGCCTTTCCCCGGCGTGTTTGATTCCCTTTTACATAAATTCGACCATCAGTAAAATATACCTGTTCTCGAATTTGCTTGGTGATATCCCATCCTGAACGCACCAAGGCAGGTAAAATATATTTTGTACAAATATCCTGTTCTGAAAGTTCTCGTTTATCAGTCATCGGTCAATTAACCTATTTTGATATAAGAATTACTAATTTAGTATAAGATATTATACGTATTTATTGTATAGATATAAATAAATTGGTTAATGCCGCAGTATCCGATCAGAATTTAGCAATGTTAAAAAAGATAAACTTTCGCAAATCTGACAAGATTGCTATATATTATCAAGTAGAATAAAATATTTGTCTATTGTCAAAAACTGCTGTTATATATGTCCAAAGCTTACACCGTAGAAATTAATCACCAAGGTAAAATATATACTCTGCAAGTTCCTGAAACTGAAACTATCCTCTCAGCCGCTTCAGCTACTGGTTTAGACTTACCGACTTCTTGCGGTGCTGGTGTTTGCACAACTTGTGCTGCTTTGATTACGGAAGGAACTGTAGATCAAGCAGATGGTATGGGTGTAAGTCCAGAATTGCAAAAACAAGGTTATGCGCTACTTTGTGTTGCTAAACCTCTTTCTGATTTAAAAATTGAAACAGAAAAAGAAGATATCGTTTATCAAGCGCAATTTGGGAAAGCTTAGGTAATAATGGACAATTGACAATTGACAATTGACAATTACTAATTACCACTAAGTTTCTGTATTCTCAAAATCAACAATACAAAGGATTGAGACTTATGACAACTCACTTTATTACAGCCGAAATCGAATTACAAGAAACTCCAACTGAATTAGAAAAAGCGATTACAGCCGAATTACAAAAACAAGGTGAACCCCTGCGTTGGGCTATTACTGCTGTTGATGAAGAATCCCAAACTGCTACAGTAGAAGCTGTTGTGACGACTGGAAGTGTTGGTTAATAAGTAATAATTAATGGGCAGCGATCGCCTATAATCATACCAAGCGATCGCACATTTTTTAACTAAAATCTATTAACTGTAATTTCATTTTACCCCCCCAACCTAGATTTTCACAGGCAATATTTTGTGTAGAAATTCGCTTTTGTAATCTTCCTGAAATATTCAATATCTTGATATTTAACATAATTATTGCAGCATTTTATATACAAAACCTACCTTGATAAGTGTGTTCCAAACAATAAATGATCCAAAACCAGAGATTGCTTCATTCCGCTCCGCTCCATTCGCAATGACAATTGGGCATTTTTTTACTTGGAATACTCTAACTCCTGAATTTTGCTGCAAATTAGTAATTAGTCTTAACTATGCACCAACCATATACCGTACTTTTAATTATCCCCACAGGCATAGGAGCAGCGATTGGCGGTTATGCTGGTGATGCCTTACCAGTAGCTAAAATTATATCACAGGTGTGCGATCGCTTGATTACTCACCCCAACGTCATGAATGCAGCGAGTTTATACTGGAATATTCCCAACGCTTTCTATGTCGAAGGTTATGGTTTAGATAAATTTGCGGCTGGAGAATGGGGTTTACGTCCCGTTCGTAGTAATAGAGTCGGTTTACTTTTAGACCAGGGAATCGAACCAGAATTAATGCTGCGACACCTGCAAGTAGCCGATGCAGCCAGAGCAACACTAGGATTAAATATCACAAATCATGTAATTACAGATGCCGCATTAAACGTAGAATTACGGACATCTCCATCAGGTACAAGTTGGGGAACAATCGGGAATCCTGATAGTTTATTACGGGCTGCTGAGAAATTAATTATAGAAGAAAAAGCCGAAGCGATCGCTGTTGTTAGCCGTTTTCCCGACGATATGGACGAAACAGCCGTCCAAAACTATCGCCAAGGTCAAGGAGTAGACCCTCTAGCGGGTGCAGAAGCCGTCATTAGCCATTTATTAGTCCGCACCTTTAAAATCCCCTGCGCCCATGCTCCAGCCCTTTCTCCCAGTCCTCCAGCCCCCAATTTATCACCCCGTACAGCGGCTGAAGAACTAGGCTACACATTCTTACCTTGTGTTTTAGTTGGCTTGAGTAACGCCCCGCAATTTATCATCAACACAGAAGTCCACAATTCTCTATCCACTGATATTTGGGCAGATCAAGTTGATGCTTTAGTTATTCCTACCACCGCCTGTGGAAGCAGTGCTGTATTGAATTTAAGCCAAAAACAATGTCAGATAATTACAATATCAGAAAATAAAACTTTGATCCAAGTTTCTGCCCCCATGTTAAGAATTCAAACCTTACAGGTAAACTCATACTTGGAAGCAATAGGCGTATTAGTCGCTCATAAAGCAGGTATTAATCCTTTATCATTAACAATTGATAATTAACAATTACCCATTATCCAATTAGCAATTATTTATCTAAAATCCTGTGGTTGAACAACAAAAACAAGAACCAGAAATTCCTTACCTAACACGCACCCAAGTCTTAGTAGCAATGGGTGTGACAGCAATTATTCTCTGGATAGTTGCCAAATTATGGTTACGTTGGGGCAATATCATCCTTTTCCGATGGCATTGGCACGAACAAGATTTATTATTAGGAATTGGCTTAGGACTAATCATTACTTTTTTAAGTGGTTTGGCTTATCGTCTTTCTCCTCCTTATCGCAAAAGTGCAGATTATTATCTAGAACTAGTTCTTAAACCTCTAGCTTTACCAGATTTAATCTGGTTAGGATTACTACCAGGTTTAAGCGAAGAATTATTATTTCGAGGTGTAATGCTACCCGCTTTAGGCGCAGATCATACTGCTGTGATCGTATCCAGTCTTTGTTTTGGAGTCTTACACCTCAGTGGACCCGAACAATGGCCTTATGTAGTTTGGGCAACTATCATTGGTATCATTTTAGGTTATAGCGCCCTATTAAGCGGCAACTTGTTATTGCCAATAGTTGCTCACATTGTCACAAATTGTCTATCTAGTTATTTATGGAAAACCCAAAAACTTTAGATTTTTCCCAGTAGGGGCGAAGCATTCGGAAAATAAACTTGGGGAAAAACCGAGAATTTGTCGCCCGAATGCTTCGCCCTTACACCGAATGCTGATGCTTCCAGTCCCGTCAGGGATACGCCCTTACACCGAATGCTTCGCCCTTGTCACTTAACTTACCCTTCAACTGTCCTGAATTTCAGGGGAATTTCAATCCAGAATTCTGTTCCCTGACCCGGTTCTGAGATACACTCCATCAATCCACCATGCTTTTCCACCACAATTTGATAGCTAATTGCTAGTCCTAATCCTGTACCTTTACCAACTGGTTTGGTTGTAAAAAATGGGTCAAAGATTCGTTGTTTCACTTGTTGACTCATTCCTGCGCCATTATCAGCAATACTAACTAGGACATGAGTATTGCTTGTGGAGACTCTAGTAGAAATGCGGATAGTTGGTGAAAATTTAATTTTTGTTTCTGACTCACAGGTGAGGACATCAATAGCATTACTGATAACATTCATGAATACTTGATTCATTTGTCCGGCATAGCATTCTATTTCTGGTAATTTGCCATAATCTTTAATGATTTCAATACCAGAAAAACTACCATGAGACTTTAAACGATGTTGCAGAATTAGTAAGGTATTATCAATGCCTTCATGCAAATCAACGCTTTTGTTTTCTGCTTCATCTAAACGCGAAAAGTTGCGTAATGATAAAACTATTGAGCGAATTCGATTTGTTCCTACTTGCATAGATGACATGATTTTAGGTAAATCTTGTACCACAAAATCAAAATCTATGGATTCTAAAGCAGCTTTGATTTTACCTTCTGGTTTAGGGTATTGGGACTGATAGAGTTGGAGAATTTCTAGAAGTTGTTCGGTGTGGTCATTGGCATGACTTAAGTTACCGTAGATAAAATTAACGGGATTGTTGATTTCATGGGCTATACCTGCTACTAACTGTCCTAAACCAGACATTTTTTCACTATGAATTAATTTTGTCTGGGTTTCTTGGAGTTGGTGGAGAGTTTGTTCTAATTGTGCGGCTTTGGCAGTAGCTTTTGCTTCGGCAACACAGCTTTGTTCATAGAGTTGGGCTTGTTGGATAGCAACTGCGGCTTGGTCTGCTAACTGTTGTAATAAGTCAATTTCTGTTTCTTGCCAGGTTCTAGGGGCTGCACACTGGTGGGCTATGAGTAATCCCCAAAGTTGAGTATCAATTGTAATAGGGACGATGAGATCAGCCTGGATTTGTAAACTTTGTAAAAATTCTCGATGACAAGGAGTTAATATTTCTGTGGATACATTATTAATGGTTCTGGTTCTACCCCGCAAGTAAAGATTCGCAGATGCTTCGGGAAAGCATCCTGATGGTTGCTGAGTTCCCAGGATTGATGGCCAATTACTGTTGATATCTTCAACAATTACATTACCTTCAAATTGATTCAGAAATTTATAAATCAGCACTCGGTCAGTATTAAGAAGAGAACGTACTTCCCTGACGATAGTTTGTAGGGTGATATTCAGGTCTAATGTGCCACGCATCTGATCTGTGACTTCTTTAAGTGCTTTGGTCAGAGATAATGATTTTTCTAATTCAGCGGTTTTTTCTTTAACTCTTTGTTCTAGTTGGTTATTGAGAATATATAATTCTTTGTATGTTTGTTGTTGTTGAATGGCCATTGAGAAGTTATGACATAAACCTGTAGCTAGTGATATATCTTCTCGTTTCCATTCTGGTGCTTGTCCTTTTTTGTTTCTTGCCATAATTCAAAGGAACGATTTGGGAATGTTTGGTAATGATTTTGTTCACGCTGTCCAGCCCAAAGAATTTTGGTGTCAAATTCTGGACGAAAAATGCTGAATACACCAAGAAAGTTTTCCCGATAATGGAGGGGTATTACCATCATGCCCCGGATTGATGTGGGTTTAAAGGCTAGGGCTAATACTCGCAATGATGGTTCTTGATAAAGGTCGGAAATTGCATAAATTTGTCCTGGGTTGGATTCTCCTATCCACTGTTTCCAAACAGGATGCTGTTCAATGATGGTGTTTTCTGATTTGTAGGGTAGTTGGGGTTGTTGACCTGATATGTATAGTTCTTGGGTAGATTCGATATAAAGTCTGCCACCGATGCCGTTAAAAGCAGTTATGGTTTCTTCTACTGCTGTTTGCATTTGCATGGTGGGGAGTTGATGCAGGAGAGTGCTAATCCGGTTAATGATGGCTTCTCGCTTTTGCTGGGTAAGGCTTTCGCTGAGGAGGTTACTTTGAGAGATGGCGATCGCTACTTGGTCGGCAATTTGCTGGACTAATTTAAGTTCCCGCTGGAAAATTGTTCTGGGTTGACTATGGTGTGATACTAATAATCCCCATAATTTTGGTTGTGATGTTTCTTCTGTCAGGTCATAGTTTAAAATTGGCACTACTAAAGACGACTGTACACCCATTGCCTGTAGGTATTGGATGTGACATGAATCAACCTGGCGGTAGTAAATATTCTGGGATAGTAAGCTTTTCCCAGTCTCCTGAGATACAAGTGGTGATAATCCAATTGTGCCGCCAGCTACATCAACAATTGAACGCTGTTGTGCTGATAAGAACATTTCCCTGGCTGCCAAGGGAATATCACTTTCGGGAAAGTGTAAGCCTAATAAGGATGGTAGCCGTTGTTCATGGATGGATTCAGCGATGACTTCACCACTACCATCAGGATCAAACTTATATACTTTCACCCGATCTGTATTCAAGAATGCACGGACTTCATTAACAGTCGTTGTTAATATTTCTTGAAGATCGAGCGATCGCCTAATTTGTTTGATCATCCGGTGCAGTAAACTTTGTTGGTCTAAATTTTGCTGCGAACCGTTTGGTTTATCGGTAAATGTCATTGCTTATCTTCACCTAATCGCAAATATAAATTTTTGTAAAT
>NZ_VILD01000011.1:9971-15956 GCF_009712085.1 Anabaena sp. UHCC 0253 | reverse complement strand
CTAATAAAAGTTTATAGCTTATAGAATTGTAAATTTACAATCTTTAATTTTCAATAAAAACTGCACTTAATTTTATACTAGGGTGAATATATTTATTATATGATTACATCTTTTATCCAATCTCAGTAATAATACTAAAGTAAATTTTCATATACGGCTCTTTTGATTAATTTTTGTATCATTCTGGGACAGAAGTGAGAACAAACTAATTCAAAATTTAAACTCTACAGCAGAATTCACCCAGTCAGCCTGCCATAAAAAAAGTATAACTTACCTGACGTTAAAATCTTAGAATAGAGATATATCTAAACGTAATCTATCCCCTATCAACTGCATTTTTTATAGTTCATTCTGAATTTCTATAATTCTGGACTACGGAATTTTTGTTTGATAAAGTCCGGATCTCTGTTCGCACACTCATGAGGATTTTACCTAAGTGATTTTCCCCTGTATGATCTGCACCACCTCCCCAGAAATAGTCTGTAGGTGAATCTTCCATCAAGATTTCATCACCTGTCATTAATAATACTTCTTTAATTTCTGGATGAGTGATAAACTTTTTTAGTACAGCTACCCGCATAACTTGAGTTTTGACTAATTCCCAATCTAGACGGAGACGGCGAGTGTGACAACGCCCTAAAGCAGCGGCAATTTCCGGAGTAGCAGCCCCATGGATTAAAGGTATAATTGAGGCATCTGGACTACCGACAAACTTTTGCCCTTGATAATAATGTTCAACAGTTGGCCAGTAAGTCCCAGCGATCTCAATACCGTGGGGAGAAAAGTTAGAAAAACAACCATAGGGCTGCCAAACTTTGTAAAAGTAAATAGTCATTGGAAAATTTCTCTTTTATATATCAATAATGATACAAATAAATAATCGTATTTTAACCTTCTGTTTTATGTCTAGAGATGATTGGGAATTAGTGAAAAAACTGATTCACAGAATATAAAATAAATGTAATTCCAGGAACAACCTTTGGTAAAAGATGGTTGCTATTTGTGTGTTGCTTGTGGTGCATTACAACAAGATATAGCCCAAGCAGGTAAAGATTTAGTTAAAGGTCTGGAAATTATCTAATTTTAATTAGACACAAATAGACTTTCAACTCTGTCATAGAGTATACCTAGATTTTGTATTTCAAATATCTGTAATATATTGTATCATAATCGCAGATCCAAAATTAATACACGTTAAGATCATTTCATCCATGAGTCAAATTGTTTGGATAGCAAGACACGCTAACCGCCTCGATTTCGTATATCCCGATTGGTTTCTGACTGCCGAAAGACGGTATGATCCACCGTTATCTGATGACGGTATGATCCAGGCGCAGCAATTAGCAAAACGACTCAAAGGGAAAAAAATTGCCCATATTTTCGCTTCTCCCTTTTTGCGAACCATCCAAACTGCTAATGCGATCGCTGAAGTTTTGGATTTAGCGATTAAACTAGAAATAGGTTTGAGTGAATGGCTTAATCCAGCATGGATGACTGAAGAACCGGAAAAACTCTCAACTTCAGCTTTAGTAAAATTATTTCCTAGAATTGATACTAGTTATACATCGCGCATAGCTGCAAAATACCCGGAAACGCATGAAAAGGTGCGGGAACGTTCAGCCCAAACTGCTAGGTGTCTATCTACTGAATTTTTCCCCCATGATATCCTATTGGTGGCTCATGGCGCTTCTGTATTGGGGGCAGCAATGGGATTAGTGGGAGACATAGCCAAAAGTGAAGTTAAAGCTTCTTTATGTTCTTTAGTAAAAGTTGTGCGTCAAGATTCAGAATGGTTGCTAGAACTAAAAGGAGATACTTCTCATTTGACGAAGATTGAGGAAATTGTCCGCTTTGTGTAGATTTTTGAATTGTGGTTTTCTATAAATCGCAACTGACAGTAACTAAGCAAAAATAACTTACTAGCTAATAAATTTTATGACATTGCTACTAGCCGGAGACATAGGTGGAACAAAAACTATTTTACGTTTGGTGGAATTCTCAGAAACACTAGGTTTAAAAACTCTGTATGAGGAGAGTTTTCGTAGTGGAGATTTTCCCGATTTAGTCCCCATAGTCCAAAAGTTTTTGATTACAGCTAACTCCAGCACACCAGAAAAAGCTTGTTTTGCGATCGCCGGTCCTGTGGTCAAAAATACCGCTAAGTTGACCAATTTAGCATGGTTTCTCGATACAGATCGTTTATCTCAACAACTGGGTATTCCGGCAATTTCTCTGATTAATGACTTTGCGGCTGTTGGTTATGGTATTTTTGGGTTAACAAAGCAGGATTTGCTAACTTTGCAAATTGGTAAACACCAACCTGCATCACCAATGGCTATAATCGGTGCAGGAACAGGTTTAGGACAGGGATTTTTGATTAAACAGGAAAGTCAATATCAAGTCTTTCCTTCAGAAGGTGGACACGCAGATTTTGCCCCCCGAAATGAGTTAGAATTTCAATTGTTGAAATATCTATTAGATAAACATGATATTCAACGAGTTTCTGTAGAAAGAGTTGTTTCCGGGTTGGGAATTACTTCTATTTACCAATTTTTACGCGATAAAAAAATAGCCACTGAATCTCCAGAAATTGCCCAAGCTGTAAGAACATGGGAACAAGAAGCACAGACAACTGAAAAAACAGTTGACCCTGGTGCATTTATTGGTAGTGCAGCTTTGGAAAAAAGCGATCGCCTTTCTGAACAAACTATGCAATTATTTATTGAAGCTTATGGTGCAGAAGCAGGCAATCTAGCCCTGAAACTCCTACCCTATGGAGGATTATACATTGCTGGTGGTATCGCTCCCAAAATCCTACCTTTAATGCAAAATGGTAGTTTTCTCTTGAGTTTTACCCAAAAAGGGAGAATGCGTTCTCTACTCGAAGAAATACCCATTCACATAATTCTTAACCAACAAGTCGGGTTAATTGGTGCAGCTTTGTGTGCCTCTAGGTTATAACTAGCAACAACAGTGAAATCTGCATCTACAAATTTTATAACTTATGAATAGCAAAATTTTACTATCTTTGATTACTGCCACTTTTTTATCTAGCGGTTATGCTGTCGCTAGTGTGCATTCATCCAAACCAACAATTTCCCAAAAATCTATTGTTCCTCAAGTAGTACAGCCTAAATGGAGGACATTTACTTCCCCAGATGGACATTTTACAGTATTAATGCCAGGAATGCCCACACGAAAAAACCAAGTTCAAAAAACCTACATGGGGGAAATAAAATTAGAAATATTTTTAATCCAACCACCGGAACAAGAAGCTGCATATATAGTTACATACAATGAGTTTCCTGATAGCTATGTGCAGATGAATAGCCCTCAAAAACTCATGGAGGAAGCCCAGTATATGGAATTAGCAACTACCCAAAGTAGATTAATCAATCAGCGAAATATTCGTAGTTCTAACTTTCATCCTGGTAGAGAAATTGAATATGTAAATGCAATCGGAAAAGTTACAAAAACGAGGATGTTTGTTGCTCATAATAGATTATATAAGGTTATGGCAATTACTTCTGAAAAACAGCATGAAACTTTAAATAAAACTACTACAGGCTATTTAAATTCTTTTCACTTAGTTGTTAAGCCTTAATGGCAAGGAAGCAGGGGAGCAAGGGAGCAGGGGAGCAGGGGAGCAGGGGGAGTAGGGGAGTAGGGGAGCAGGGGAGCAAGGAAGCAGAGGAGCAGGGGAGCAGGGGAGCAAGGAAGCAGAGGAGCAGGGGAGTAGGGGAGCAAGGAAGCAGAGGAGCAGGGGAGTAGGGGAGCAAGGAAGCAGAGGAGCAGGGGAGTAGGGGAGCAAGGAAGCAGAGGAGCAGGGGAGTAGGGGAGCAAGGAAGCAGAGGAGCAGGGGAGTAGGGGAGCAGAGGAGTAGGGAAAACTTCTTAACAACTGACAACTGACAACTGACAAATCACCAATTACCAAAATGCAATTACTAACTGAAACTTGGGTAACAGCAACTTGGGATGAATATATTCAATTAATTGAAAATCCTAAATATATAAAATCCAAAGGCTATTATCACAATGGAAAAATGAGGGTAGAAATGTCACCAATTGGGAATGATCACGCCAGCGACCATAGTATTATTATATTTGCTGTTAGCTTATTTGCAACAATTCAGGGAATTAATTTTAATAGCAAAGATAATTGTACATATAGAAAAATTGGATTTCAAGAAGTCCAACCCGATGTTTCTTATTACATTGGTGAAAAAGCAAATGTTATTCCCTATGGAACTTCTATTGTTAATTTAGATGTTTATCCAGTACCAGATTTAGTAATTGAAGTTGCTAATAGTTCCCTCGCAGATGATAAAGGGGAAAAACGCCTCATGTATGAAGATTTAGGTGTAGCTGAATATTGGGTACTTGATGTTCAGAATGTCCAGGTTATCCCCTTTGTTATTGAAAATGGCGGTAGTAGAAGAATTACTGAATCTCAAGTATTACCAGGATTACAAATTTCCCTACTGAATGAAGCATTAAGAAAAACTCGACAAATGGATCATAGCCAAGTTTGTAGTTGGTTGTTAAGCCAATTTCAGCAATAATTAGCGTTTGCTGATAGCGTAGTATTGATAGTTAACAATTGACACATAACTCTTGACTCCTGATTCCTTCTTCCTGACTCCTCGACTAATTACTTA
Organism: Anabaena sp. UHCC 0253; assembly: GCF_009712085.1. Classification (NCBI taxonomy): domain Bacteria; kingdom Bacillati; phylum Cyanobacteriota; class Cyanophyceae; order Nostocales; family Nostocaceae; genus Anabaena; species Anabaena sp. UHCC 0253. Next base: position 11,296 of record NZ_VILD01000011.1, on the reverse strand, counting down.
AAAATTAAATCTAAACGTTGCTGGGCTACTTTCAAGGCTTCTGCTGGAGAACTTTTACCCAAAATTACAGATTCAATTGCCCTTCCTAAACTGTCAGAAATGCGAGTATAACCGGGAAAAATTGGCCGAGAAAATCCATTTTTAGCTTGATCTAAAAATACTTGAATTTGTGGTTGTTTTTTGAGAAACTCTTGATAAATTGGACTTTGCCGAGATTTAATGTTTATAGGTAAATAGCCAGTTCCTAAAGCTAATTCTGTCTGAAAATCGGCACTTAACGTATATTCAATAAATTTGAAAGCAGCTTGTTCTCGTTTCGGTGTAGTTTTGAATAGAAACAGATTTTCACCACCAATGACAGTTGCAGGTTTTTTATTCATAGGTATGGGAAAAACCGCAAAATCAACACCACTCTGTTTAAATTCTCCTAAACTCCAAGGTCCTGTTACTTGCATTGCTACTCTACCATTGACGATATTTTCTATTTCATAACCCCGTTCTATTCCCGATAAAACAGCAGAACCATCTTTAATTAAATTTTGCCATAATTCCAAAGCAGCGATCGCCCCTTGATTATTTTCTAAAACTACATCGGCTGCACTCTGAGAATTATCACCTACCAATTTACCACTAGCACTCCACATAAACGGTAACCAAGTAAATACTGTAAATTCTCCCTTCCCCGCAGGTAACATGATTCCATATTGATTAATTCTGCCGTCATTATTAGTGTCACGAGTTAATTGTTTAGCGGCTTGTCGTAATTCTTCCCAAGTCTGTGGTAACTCCGTGATTCCTGCTTCTTTAAATAAACTAGGACGGTAATAAACACCAACATTATTTGTAGCAAATGGTACAGACCAAATCTGATTTTTATATTTCATGGATGTCAGTAAAGCCGGATCAATTTCATCCTTAACAGTCGTTTTCGCTAACTTTTCATCCAAAGGTAAAAGCGCCCCCAATTCCACTAATTGACCGGCAATTGTGGGATTAAACCATAATAAATCAGGCGGGGCATCTCCAACTACAGCCGTTAAAATTTTAGGCATTTGCTGATCTTGTTGCCCAACATAAAGAGATTCAACTTGAATATTGGGGTGATTTTGGTTAAATTTGTCTACCAGCTTTTGCAAAACATCCCGATTTTGTGGTGGATTTACCCCCATGCCATAAGGTAATATGAATAACCTGATGAGACCGAATAGCCTGACATCCATGTAAAGATACTATACCCAAAAATAGGACTAGCAGTAAGGGTTTCAGGTATTTTTTAGCTAGTCTCCAGTAATTACGAGGAATTAAAAACATTTTTGATTTTGCAG
>NZ_VILD01000011.1:0-9946 GCF_009712085.1 Anabaena sp. UHCC 0253 | reverse complement strand
TTTTTGATTTTGCAGATTTAACTTTGTTCAATTATTTTAAGATGGATTTTACCGACAAATATAGATAGTGCATCAAGCCAACATTTACATTTGAGTAAAAGCTGGGTGTATTCTATATTTGAAAGATGATGAATATTTTTGTTGATTATGTCAGGACATAGTAAATGGGCGAATATTAAGCGCCAGAAAGCTGTAGTAGATGCCAAAAGGGGAAATATCTTTACCCAACTATCGCGGGCAATAATTGTGGCTGCGAGAAATGGTGTACCAGATCCAGCAGGTAATTTCCAATTACGGACAGCGATTGATAAAGCCAAAGCAGCGGGCATTCCCAATGATAATATTGATAGGGCGATTGCTAAAGGTGCAGGTACTCTTGGTGGTGATAACTCCAGTTTAGAAGAAATTCGCTATGAAGGTTATGGTCCTGGAGGTGTAGCAATTTTAATTCAAGCCCTTACAGATAATCGTAATCGCACTGCTGCGGATTTGCGGGTATCTTTTAGTAAAAATGGCGGAAATTTGGGAGAAATCGGTTGTGTAAGTTGGATGTTTTCCCAAAAAGGTGTTTGTGTGATTGAAGGTGTTGTTGATGAAGAACAGCTTTTAGAAGCTTCCTTAGAAGGAAATGCTGAGTCTTATGAAATGATTGCAGATGAAACCGCTGAGGTATTTACGGAAGTGACAAATTTAGAGAAACTCAGCCAAACATTGAAAGCCCAAGGTTTTAAAGTTATTGAAGCAGAACTGCGTTGGATTCCTGGTAATCAAGTAGAAGTTACTGATGCAGATCAGGCTAAATCCCTTCTTAAATTAATTGATACCCTAGAAGGATTAGATGATGTCCAAAACGTGACAGCGAATTTTGAAATGGCTGATAATTTGATGGTTTTAAGTATGGCTTAGTATTTTTTGTTGTTAGCTTGCTTATCAGCCGCGATCGCGTCAAAATAATAATTAAAACGCCTTCATTTATCTTTACAATGTCCCTCTCCCAACTTACTCCCACCCTTTCCTCTCCCCACATCCCCACAGACAACTACTGGGGATATGATTATGATTTAGTCATAGTTGGTGGTGGAATTGTCGGCTTAACCCTAGCCGCAGCTTTAAAAGATTCTGGTTTAAGTATTCTCCTCATTGAGGCTAGAGTGGCATCCGCCGCAGTCGCTAAAGGACAAGCTTATGCTGTACATATGTTGTCAGCAAAAATTTTCCAAGGAATTGGTTTATGGGACAAAATTCTCCCCAATGTCGCCAAATATAACCAAGTTCGTCTCTCTGATGCTGATTATCCTGATGTGGTGAAATTCCAAACTGCTGATTTAGGGACATCAGAATTAGGTTATGTGGCGGAACATTCTGCACTGTTAGCACCTTTACAGGAATTTGTGCAAAGTTGTGCAAATGTAACTATCTTGTGTCCAGCGGCAGTTATTAGTACGGAAAATCAGTTAGATATAGTTAAAATTAACATCAAAATTAATGAAACAACCCAAACAATTCGCAGTAAATTGTTAGTAGCTGCCGATGGTTCTAAATCTCCAATTCGTCAAGCCGCAGGTATTAAAACGAAAGGTTGGAAATATTGGCAATCATGTATTGTGGCTTTTGTCAAACCAGAAAATCCCCACAATAACACCGCTTACGAAAAGTTTTGGTCTAGTGGTCCATTTGCAATTTTACCTTTACCTGGAAACCGTTGTCGCATTGTTTGGACAGCACCCCATGAGGAAGCGAAAGCTTTATGTGCTTTAAATGATCAGGAATTTTTAGCAGAACTGACAAAGCGTTATGGTGATCAAATGGGTAAATTAGAATTATTAGGAGACAGATTTATTTTTCAGGTACAGTTAATGCAGAGCGATCGCTATGTCCTCCCTAGATTAGCATTAATTGGTGATGCAGCACATAATTGTCATCCCGTCGGTGGACAAGGTTTAAATTTAGGGATTCGTGACGCAGCCGCATTAGCTGAAATCATCCAAACTGCCCATCAAAATCGCCAAGATATTGGTAATATTTCCATACTCAAGCAATATGAACGCTGGAGAAAAAAAGAAAACCTCGCAATTTTAGGTTTCACCGATTTATTAGATCGAGTTTTTTCTAACAACTTTTTACCAGTGGTAATAATTCGTCGTTTGGGTTTATGGATAATGCAGCGAGTTCCCATTGTAAAAATATTCGCCCTGAAATTGATGATTGGCTTAAAGGGAAAAACTCCAGAATTAGCCAAACGGTGAAATTATCAAAACCAATATATCTTAGGGTGCGTCAGACTCGATAACTCAGCCAGCCATAAATAGATTTTTGATATCTGAAGCACCTTAACAACTTTAACCTTATAATGAAAACTGGAGGACTTGGTGATTCAATTATCTCATCATGAGATTTTTAGAGAAATTGGTAAAATAATTCAAAAGTTTGACCTTTATCAATGTGATGATTGTGCCAGAGCTATCTACCAATGGTTACAACAAAATAATATTGAAGGAAAAATTATCAAATTAAAAACAACAACTCGGAACGATGAATATATTTTGAGTTGGCGCTTAGAAAAACAAGATATTACTGATTCGATTACAGATAACGGTACTCATTATGGAGTCGAAGTTTTTGGTAAAGTTTTCGATAATCTCTCAGTCGAGGGAATGACGCGAGAAGATTGGCTGAATGATTTTGATTGTCTTAGTCATCAATTTACCGTCACTGAGATAGATTCGCTATAGTAAAAGAAGCAGCACCACAGCTAGGAGTTTAAAATGGAAGGAATCTATGAAGTTTTGCAAAAAATAAAAAACAGACCAGGAATGTATATTGGTAAATCTTACCATCACTATTTTACGTCATTTTTTAGTGGGATATCAATTTGCGCGGAGTGAGATGGGGTTAGAATTAACACAAGAAGATACTGATTTTTATGATAATTTCCAGCCTTGGATACAAAGACATTTTAATGTGAGAACTTCCAATTCTTGGTCTAATATTATCTTGCTATTTACCCGTGATGAAAAGATGCTTTTAACTGTTTTTTAGATTATTAGATGAGTTTAAGCAGCGTGATAAAAGTCTAGATGCAGAATCGGAGAATGTCGTTACAGATTATGAGGAAATACTAGCTAAATTATGAAATTTGATAATTTACGTTAATAGTCTAGATACGAAATCCCAAATATCGTGATAAGAAACTTGTAGGGTGCGTTAGCCACAGCATAACGCACCATCAAAAAAGTAATTAAGAAACTTCCGCTTTTTCCTTATCTGCATTCAAAGCCACAACATCTTGTAACCGGGAAATTACAAAAGACTTTTCTAGATAAGACAACAACCCGCCAGCTTTCGGACCCTTTTCTTTATTTAAAAAAGATAGATACAAAGCCTTAAAAGCATTGGCTTGTTGAATTCCTAACTCCTTAGTAGTCGAGAAAATCAAAGTTTGTAATTCTTCAGCTTCCCAATTAGGAATATTCTGCAAATTCTCCCTCAATTTTTGCAAATAAGCAACTTGTTCGGAATTCAAATCATTAGCTTTTTCTGGAACTTGTTCCAAATAAAGAACTAACTTTTCTTCCTCATCTGCATAATCTTGTAACCACTTTTGAGCAGCAGCAATTCTTTGATTAATAATTTGCTGATCATACTCATTTAAAGGCTGTGGACTACGTTGTACAACCTCTTCCTGAATATTTAAACGCGGAACTTGCAACAGAGAAATCAACGTACTAAAATCAAAAGGTTGGAAAGTTTTAATTTCATCCCCTACCTGCGCGTAAAATAACGACATTAATTCCTCAGTTAATTCGGGAGAATTAGAATACTTATTAATTAAAGTATCGTAATCTCTAAATAAACGAGTAGTAGTTTCATAATTTGGCGCAAAATTAATTACAGTTCTTGGCTGAGTCCGCAACATTAAAAAGCGCAGCAATTCCGGTGGAAGTAAAGCCGCAATTTCTTCTGCACTCGAACCAACTCCTTTAGAAGAACTCATCTTTGTCCCATTTACAAGAATGAATTCATAGGGAGAATGGAAAGGAGGTTGCTTTTGTAAAACCTTGCGACTAATAGCATTAGCAACATCACGAGAACCACCTTTTTGCGAGTGATCCTTCCCAGCCATTTCGATAGTTACACCCAACACATCCCATTTAGCCACCCATTCAACTTTCCAGGGTAACTTACCATTACCATTAAAAGGAGAAACCCAACCAGAATGTCCACAACCTTTTACATAGTCAGTTGCATCAGGTTTACAGGTGTAAAATACTTCTGAACCGTTATAATCTGTAGTGACAGTTGTGGCAATCTTACCGCAATTTTCACAAACAACTTGAAAAGGATACCAGTTATTTGGACGATCTGCTTTGCTTACTTCTTTATATGCTTCTCTCACCAAATGAGCATTTTTCAAGAAAGTATCTATATGAGAATTAAGTTTTCCAGAACGATATAAATCCCGGAGAAAATAAGTTTCTGGTTTAATTCCTAAATACTCAAAAACTTCAAAAAATTCACCAATGAAATATTTAGCATAATCACTAGCATCATCACCAGGAGAAGGCACATTACACAGCGGAAAGCCCAAATAAGGAGAAAACTTTTCCTGATCTAAGTATTTTGGAACCGTATCCAATGCGTCATAGTCATCCACACCATACAAGAACTTGACAGGTTTACCTGCGTGTTTCAAAGCACGGTAAATAACATCATGGATAACCACACCCCGCAATGACCCAACGTGTACTCTTCCTGATGGAGTCTTAGAATCATTAACTACCTGGTAGCCTACTGCATCAGCAGCGATTTTATCAGCCCAAAACATTTGCTATTTATCTTTTCACAATCCATCCATTTTAGCTTTTGTCATGGAGAATAATCTCATTGTTGACTAAGTTCAATAATATTGCGATCTGGATCTTTAATAAAAATCGCCGCCCGACCAGAAGCACTAGCCTGAAAAGGATAGTTTTTAGCGATTAACTCCTCTTTCACAACCTGCAAATCAACCACAGCAAAAGCAATATGAGGATTTTGTCCCCATTTTTCCTGTTGCTTATCGGTTGGTACAGTAGCCGCAGCTATCAGATGAAGTTGATAATTACCAATTTGATACCAGACACCGGGATATTTTAAAGGACGTTCTACTTTATTTAATCCTAATACCTGACCATAAAAATATTCAGCACGTTCTAAATCAGTCACTAGAATAGCAGTATGAAGACTTTGGATAATTTGCATTTTTTTGTTTTGTTAAAAATATAGTACAATTTTATCTGTAAAATTAGGACTTATGTAATTGATTAAACATATATAAAGAAATATGACCTATATTTTTTATGAAATCATCATCAATTTTGACAATAATTTCTCACATATTCCCTAAAAACTGAAGACAATAGAAACAAGATTTTATTATTTTTTATTTTCGTTACCAAATACCTTTGTTGTAGAGATTGTAAACCATTATTAAAATCAATAACAGATAAACTTAAACTCTCTTTTAAATAATCTCTAGTAACAGGTATTTCAAACTTGCTTAAATGCAATACTATTTCTTTTTCTTGGGTTGATAAATGGTTAAATATTTCCTGAAGTCGAGATTGCATTTGATTAGTAATATGCAAAGTATTCTCGGCTAAAAAATCAGCAACTTGACCATCATAATTCTTGTTAATTAAGATACTCACACTTTTTAAATCAATAAAACTACCTGCATATAAATCAATTAATTGTAACCAATAATCTTCATTTTTCAATCCTCTATTTTGGAGAATATCAACATCATATAATCCTGATAGTTCTAAAGACTTAATCGGATATAATTCATCATCTAAACATTCCATTTCTGGAGATTGTTGTTGACTAATCACAATTACATGACTTTGATGTTTAACCTCTCTAATCATAGTAAAAAAGTTTTGATAATCTTGATATTCAACTTTGTATTGTCCAGCAAATTTACCAGGGATAAATATATTTTGTAAATCATCAAGGATAATTAAGCATTTCTGATTTGCAAGAATATCAAATAATTGCCTTAATTGCTTATCTAAAGTTGATTGAGGTTCTTGTTGACAAACATTCAATAAATCGCTAACAAGTAAATTTAAAGATTGAGGATATTTTAACCTTCTCCAAATAACGACTGCAAATTTATGTAAGTTTAAATCAACAAATCTTTTAACTAAAGTAGTTTTACCAGTTCCATATAATCCTGATACTGAAATCAAACAAGTATTTTGCTTAAAGATCCAATCAGAGAGTTGTTCTAACTGTGTTCCACGTTGATAAAATTTTATAATTTCAGGAGCTAAGGTTAAATCATAACTAGATAATTTAGATTCCGTATTTATATTACTTTTTTCCTCTTCTTTATTAGGTTGATTTAATATTGGCGAACTAAAATCAAAATAAGGATTCTTCCCACTCCAATAAATATTGGAATTTTGAGATGAGTTAATATAATATAATATACTCTTTCCAAAGTAGAACAAAAATTAGTTTTTTTTATATCTTCATGTAATATTTTAGATAAAAGTTGCCATAACTCAGATCCTACATCTCCTACATGACTACTAGAAAGATTATATTCCCTAGCAATCTGATCATAAGTTTCTCTTTTCCATGTACCTTCAACTACAGCAGTTTGGATATCATCTAGATGTTTTCCCGTTTTTTCAAATACCATTTGATCAACAAATTTTACAACTTCATCTACAGTCATAAAAACTATATAGGTTAAGGGTTTCGGTAATTATAGCAAAAGATAATCCTATTTTTACGCATATTTTCCGATTTTATACGTAAAAATTTGTAATAAATCTCCCGATAAAATCCGATGTTTTCCAATGGACAGATGACTCAGATTTTTGAAACAATGATAATTAAGTAAAAAAACAACTTACTCAAAGCAATGTTTGATATTTTTCAGAGAATCTGATTTTATTCGTGATCAAAAAATAGAGTCACTCAAAAATTAATCACAATGTCTTACTTAAGTAGTGAACGAAAAACCCAGCAACCCCCTGTTAATATAGAGGTTAGTCCTCCAACCATAGCTAAATTTGGTCAAACAGGTACAGGGAAAACAAGTCTTTCCAATGCTTTATTTGGGGTAAATTGGCGTACAGATTATGCTGTTGCTTGTACTCAAACCGTCACCGAATACGAAGGTAAAATGTTACCTGAAATTCATCAGGGTAAAGATTTTACTTGGCGACTTTGTGATACTCCTGGTGTTGGAGAGAGTGAATATGCGGATGATCAGCATTTTGAACATATTTATGAAACTTTTCACAAAGCAAATGTAATTTTGTTGGTTCTTCAGGCTGATACCCGTGCATTTGCAGAAGATCAAAAAGCAATCTTGAAATTAACCAACAACAAACAAAAAGTACCTGATGCTCATTATCTAATTGTTCTTAATCAAATTGATAGAGTACATCCTGAAAATTGGGATACTTTGAAAAATCAACCATCACCAGAACAATTATCTCTAATCCCAGAGAAATTAGAAATTGTCTATCAACGCTTCTCTCCCTACATACCCATTGAAAAACAACATATTATTCCTTGTTCTGTTGTTAATAATTATGGGCTAGACAATCTTGTCAATACAATTAACAACTTTAATTATCTTGCAAATCCAATTAATAACTTGAATTAGAGGAGTTACAAAAATGGGACTTTTTCAGAAGAAAGTATCACCAGAACAACAAAAAGTTGTAGATAACTTACGCAAAGTTTTAGGTGATAAAGACTTTAAACTTTTTGAAAGATTAGTTCAAGAAGAACTAGCACATCCTCCCAAAGTAGCTATTATTGGTAAATCTGGCGTTGGGAAAAGTACCACCATTAACTCCTTATTTGGTTTAGAAGAAAAAGTTAGTCACACGGGTCATGGAACAACAGAAGCAAGTAAACAAATAATTGAATTACCCCAAGGAGGAAAATTAGAAGTTATTGATATGCCTGGTTTAGGAGAAGACATCGAACTAGATGAAGAATACGCTAAAATTTACGAGCGAACTTTACCAAAAGCGGATGTTGTTCTCTATGTTATTCAGGGAAATTTAAAGGCATTAACAGAAGATCAAAAAATACTCAGAGACATTGTAGAAAACGTCATGGGTAACTTAAAAGGTCGTTTAGTAGTGGGATTAAATCAAGTTGATAAAATAGGTCCTGGTACATGGAATACCAAGTTTAATTATCCATCTCCTGAACAGGAAGACAATATCAATCGTCGTTGTCAAGATATTCAGAAGAAGTTAAGTTCTGCCCTTTCAATTAAAGTTGAACAAGTCGAATATTACTCAGCGGAGAAAAGATACAGACTTTATCATCTTCTAGCAACAATTATCAAAGCATCGGGTAATGTCGGCTGGAAATTTAGTATTAATCCTGCTGATCCTATTGAACTAGCAGATCCATCTGTCCAGAATTTATTGAGAAAGCAATTAGAAGATTAGGAGAGATACTTTTTGTGTTTCAGTTCACAAATGAGACGAATGGGAAGATTTATCTAGCATTTGGTTATTGGGACAGAATCGAAGATGATTGGATATCTGAAGGATGGTGGACGATTCAACCCGGTTGTACTATTACCCCATACGCAAAACAACTTCTGAATAGATATTATTACTATTATGCTTACTACGCCAGGAATAGTGGCTATTCAGGGAAATGGAGTGGAAGTGTACCATTTTATGTAAAAACTGCCGCATTTGAAATTAAAGAGTTAGGAAAATTGATGTTGGCAACAGTGAAACTTATCTTCTCACACTAACCAGTTCTAGTTTAACTGATGATGAAGAAAAACTCATCAAAACCCTTAGAGAATATAAACACTAAAAATAACAGTTTAATTTTTTTCACTACGTTAGGAGACGCTAACCAATGGATTATGATGATTTAGATCCAGAAGAAAGAGAAATCATTAAAAGCTTTCGACAACTTTCTCAATCTCAAAAGAAAGCAGTAACCGCTAGTAAGCAGTCTTTTATTGATTGGATTAAAACTTCGGTTTCATGGGTATGGGATAAAATTAAAGGCTATGCTAACGATTTATGGAGTTTGCTGAAAGGTTTATTCTAAGAACTTTAAGAAAACACTTTAAACAGGAGTAAAAGATGGAATTATCAGATGAAGAACAAGAAATTATTAGCCGTTATCGTCAACTTTCTCATGCACAAAAAAAAGCTGTTCTTGCGAGTGAAAACTCATTTGAATCATGGATTAAAACTGCTATGGAATGGCTTTGGGAAAGAATCAGTGAAGCAATAATTGAAATGCTATTTGACTATTTAAGAGATCAATTTTAAGCTAAAGTTGCCCACTTTCACATAACAAACCCAAAACAAAACCCCCTCATGATGAAATGAGAGGGTGATGTTGATTAATAGACCTGGCATCGAGCTATTGTGACGTGGGGCTACCCCCAAACTATCGTCGCCGCAGCAGCGTTTCACCTCTGAGTTCGGGAAGGGATCAGTGTGGTTCCACTGCGCCATAGACACCAGGAAACAATTAAAAATTAAAAATTTAGAATTAAAAATTAACTCTCAGTTTTTAACTTAGGGCGCTCACAACCCTGAAGACTGCAAAAAGAAAGAGAATCAGCCGTCATAATTAACTACCAAAAACTGACATTTTTAATTATCAATTGTCAATTGTCAATTGTCAATTATCAATTGTAGAAGAGGTCAAGCCCTCGGTCTATTAGTACTCATCAGCTACATACATTACTGCACTTCCACTTAGAGCCTATTAACGGGTGTTCTGCCCGTGACCTTACCTACTTTTTGTAGTGAGAGTACTCATCTTGAGGTGGGCTTCCCACTTAGATGCTTTCAGCGGTTATCCTCTCCGCACTTGGCTACCCAGCGTTTACCGTTGGTACGATACTGGTACACCAGCGGTGCGTTCCTCCCGGTCCTCTCGT
>NZ_VILD01000010.1:215365-221788 GCF_009712085.1 Anabaena sp. UHCC 0253 | reverse complement strand
GTAAAGAAAATAAGAAACAGGCTGCTTATGACGAAGGTATTCGTAACTGTATTGAAGGTAAATTTGGGCAGGGTAAACGAAGATTTAGTTTGGGTAGAGTCATGGCTAAACTTCCTCATACCTCTCTAACTGCTATTGCTATTACTTTTTTAGTTATGAATCTTTCTACCTTACTATCAAGGGTTTTTTGGGGATTTTTATGGCAATTTTTCCAAATAATCTCTTTTTTCTTTAATTCAATTAGAAAAAGTGATGTTTTGCCTAATTTTAAACAACAAAAACTTATCTTTGCTTTTGCCTAACTACCTAGTTAATTTTTTTTTGCCTTTTTCTACTTTTTCAGCAAGCCCTACTTATAGCATCATAAAAATCAGCATAAATTTTGAGATTTATGGATTATTTTCATTTATGTCATGCTCGACTGCGGCTTTTTGACAAGGTTTGAGGTGAAATAAGGGGGTAAACAAAGATACAAGGAAGCAAAATTGCATAACCTCCCTGGGGCTGAAAAATATAGATAGTTAGCGGTTAATCTGATCTCATTTCGTTTGGAGGATTGTTTATTGTGCATTTTGTTGGAGAGTCAAAGGTCTAATTTATCAGCGTGCATTGGTCTTTATCCGTAGTAAATCATGGTTGTTTCTAATTTTCATTTGAAGGTGCAACAGTTTGATCAGCTTTGTTATTTTGAATTGTCTTGGGGGCAAGGGCAACAGATTGGGGTGAAGCTGGCTTATCCTGATGCGCTGAATTTTAAGTACCAGGAATGGCAACGAATTTATTTAGGTTTTTATAATACGGAACTGCGAGGAAGAGTAGCAGAAATTGGTAGTTTTACTGCACCTCCAGTTGATTGGCACGCTCGTTTGGTGGAGGCGGAAGCACAATTTTTATATGAGTTTCATCACTGGTTACGTAGTGCGGAGTTATATGAAATTAGATCCACTATAGCTAAAGAAATTAATAATGATATTTTTCTGATTTGTGATTCTCTAGATTTAGATCGTTTACCTTGGGAAGTCTGGGAAATTGGTACGGAATTTGCTCTCGATTCTACTAAGTTTCGGGTTGTTCGCACACCTTTAAATCGGCGAAGTCTCATTGCTAATATCAAGCCAAATCATGCTCCCAGGAAAGCCAAGATTTTAGCTATTTTAGGAGATGAATCTAATTTAAATTTTAACGCAGAAAAGCAAGCTATTCGTTCTTTGCGTTCTGTGGCTGATGTAACTTTTGTTGGTTTGCGATCGCATGAAAGTATTACTGAGTTAAAAACTAAAATTGTCCAAGCTATATCTGCTGATTCTGGTTGGGATATTTTGTTTTTTGCTGGTCATAGTAATGAAACTAATTTGACTGGTGGTGAGTTGGGTATCGCTCCAAATACAGCTTTATTATTAAGTGAAATAAAACCTGCTTTAACTATAGCAAAAGAGCGAGGTTTGCAGGTGGCAATTTTTAACTCTTGCAAGGGGTTAAGTATTGCTAATACACTCATAGATTGGGGTATTAGTGAAGTGGCAGTAATGCGAGAACCCATTCATAATCGGGTAGCTGAGGAATTTTTTCTGCGATTTGTCCAAACTTTAGCTCAATATAAAGATGTCCATGAGTCATTATTAACGGCAACAAAATATATTAAATTAGAAAAAAACTTTACTTATCCTAGTGCGTATTTAATTCCTTCTTTATTCCGACATCCAGGAGCAAAGTCATTTTGTATCCAACGACCTGGAATAGAATTAAAGCCTACTCGCCTAGAAGCGATCACACTATTATTAATATTAACTATTAGTTTATCTCTACCCCTACAAAAAGGGATATTACAACGCCGCATATTGGTACAGGCTATATATCGTCAACTAACAAATCAAGTCGAAAGTGTTACCTATGCGCCCATCCTCTTAGTGCAAATTGATGAAACATCTATTAGAAAAGCCAACATCTCTAATCCCAAACCGATGAATCGTCAATATTTGGCGAAGTTAGTTGATAAGTTAGTGGCTAATAACGCTAGAGTAATTGGTATTGATTATCTATTAGATCGACCCCAAGAGCAAGCAGATCCTATCCTCGCGGCATCGATCCAAAATGCTATTTCTGCACCCCCAGCCGACATGGTTTGTTTTGGCTGCAACTCACAATCTCAAGGGTGAATGGCTACAAGCATTACCTGAAATTACCAGTTTAAACTGGAGTCTACAAGGTGATATCAAAGTTTTGCCTTGGTATATGCGCTTGTTTTCTGTTGATGATTGGCAAACTCAACCTTGGCATTTTTCTAATTTATTAACCCTGAGTTATGAATTACAAAAAATTCCCAATTCACCCCAGCCGCAATTAGATAGTCAAACGGATTTTTTACAACAAATAAATGCTTTTCTTAAAGATGGTAATAAAAGTCATCAAACAATTTTGTCATCCCAGCGATCGCATTTACAACCAATTACAGTTTTTAGTTATTGGCTAAATCAAATGTGGATGCACCCAATTATTGATTTTTCTATTCCCCCTCAGCAAGTATATCGTTCTCTTCCTGCTTGGGAATTACTAGAAAATCCCGCCATGATTCCAAATTTACAGCAGCAAATTGTGATGATTGCACCGGGGGGATATAACGAAGCTGGAATTAGCAAAGATGGTGAAGATAATTTTCATAGAGATTTACCACTTGCAGTTAAATACTGGCGTAATCGAGAAAGTTCTCAGAATAAAAATCGGGTAATTACAGGAGGTGAAACTCATGCTTTCATGGCGCATCATTTACTGACTCGTAGATTAGTTGTGCCAATTCCTGATTTCTGGATAACTGCTATGGCGATATTAGTAGGTAAAAGCCTATCAATTTTGCCAATAAAAAGGCAGAAATCTATATGGAAATGGTTATTTATACCAACTATCATAACAGGAGTTTATGGACTGGTTAGTTTACAAGTTTATATTTCCCTAGCCATACTATTACCTGGGATTTTACCCTCGACAATGGTTTGGCTTTACTTTATCCTTCCCTATTTTGAAAGAAACAAAAATGCGTAATCTTCTAATATCTACTTTAGTTTTATCAGCAGTAGCTTCTACAAGTTTGGCTGTCTTACCTAAGGAATTTGTGCTTGCCGAAAATACAAAAGATTCATCTTTATTAGTAAGTATTTATCGGAATTTATTTAAGAAAAAAGAACCGCCTATAAAACCTCGAAATGGTGGTTCTCGTCCTACTGAACCAGTATGTATGATTTCTCCAGATGTACCAAGTGTATATAGGAAAGTTTGGAGCGATCGCCCTTTATTTCTTTGGCAAGGTTACGTTTCTACAATAGCAGTGCGGCATCAGGGTAGTAATATCAATTCATGGATTCACCCAGCATCTCATACTCAAAATATTACCTATACAGGCGAACCATTACAACCAGGACAAGTTTATCAATGGGTAGTTAATGGTGGGCAATTTATCCCCTTTCAAGTTATGGAAAAACAAGAACGCGATCGCATTAGTTCTGAATTACAAAATATAGAAAAACAACTCCAATCTACAGGTGCAAATACCGAAGCGATCGCTCTAGCTAAAGCCAATTACTTTGCTGAAAAGAACTTGTGGAGTGATGTCTTGCAACAAGTTTATTCTGTACCCGAACCTTCGGCAGAATTAACCACATTTCGTCAAGATATTGTCCATAATTTATGTAAACCAGTGATAGCTAATCAAGTATCAGGTAATTAGAAATCAGGGGGAATGAGAATTTAATTCTAGTTTTTGCATAACCCCAATAGGACTGAGAAATATAAATACATAGAAAGCGAAAATAATAGCTAGTCTATGATTCTCACTCCCCATTAGACATCTCTGGAAAAGTAGAGAAGTTCCATGGAACGTCTCTATAGGCGTTTAGGTCACGCATATTTAAATTCAGTTGATGTCTATTACCTATTATTAAAATTGGAGGTAAACAAAATGAGTCAGTCAATGGTAGTAACGGATTGTCATAAAATATTTATTGGTGGCACAATTGCCATGATCACAGATGAATATTCAAAAGCTAAAACCATAACATTAATGACGGCTGAAGACACTCTAAAACAGTTTTTAAATATACAACCTGACTTAATTATTACAGATATTTTATTACCTGCAAAGCATGGAGAATCCCCACAAATTTCTACAGGCATACAATTGTTAAAGACTTTAATGAAAAAGTATCCTCATTTAAATATTATGGTGCAGAGTGAACACATCAATAATTTAATTCAAATTAAGTCAGAAATTGATGAACATCAAGGAGGGTTTGTTTTAGCAAATAAAAGCCTTGGCTATGCAGAAATTCTCAACAGAGTTAAATGGTGTTTACAGGGATTAACTCACATTCAAGATATTCAAAAAAATTCAAGGAAAGAATCTGCGGATGATTACACAAATTAAAGCTAAAAAAATGGGATTGATTAACTAAGTAGGTAGGTGGGAAAACTTATAACTATGTCATTGCGAGTGGAACGAAGCAATCCCAATAGTTTTGGGTAATTTACAGTTCGTTACATAGTTGGGTTGATTAGCATCTACCTACTTAAGATTTTTGCATAACCCCAGCATAACCCAGAAGTATAGATAGATAGAAAGCGAAAATTCTACGAGAATAAAGCACTCATTCCCATTCAATGAACCTTTTATATTGTCGTAATTACCAATTCCGCTTTGCTGTAGTTTCAACCAGTAATTAAGGAGATATAAAAATGCAAAAATTTAATTTAGCAATAGTAATCATGGTATTCAGCACCATAGCGATTACACCCAAAGCCGAAGCAAGAAATTTATGGACAAATCAGCCCAGAATATTATCTACAGTTACCGCACAAGTTTCTGATTCAAGCAATAAAGATGATGTTTCAATATACTTAAAACGGGGTTTTAAAAGATTAGAAGAAGAGAAATATCA
Organism: Anabaena sp. UHCC 0253; assembly: GCF_009712085.1. NCBI lineage: Bacteria > Bacillati > Cyanobacteriota > Cyanophyceae > Nostocales > Nostocaceae > Anabaena > Anabaena sp. UHCC 0253. The sequence goes on along the minus strand of NZ_VILD01000010.1, from coordinate 216,863 downwards.
GGAAGCGATCGCAGATTTTAATCAAGTTATCAAACTAGAACCTAATAATAGTTTTGCTTATTTTGGCAGGGGATTAAGTAATTTTAGTTTACACAACTATCACACAGCCAAAGATGATTTTGATCAAGCTATAGAAATTAGTCCTAATTTTGCATACGGGTACTATTTTCGAGGTATTACCCTGATGAATTTACGAGATAAACCAGGCGCGATCGCTGATTTACAAAAAGCATCAACCCTATTTACCCAAGAAGGAGAATTGGAACTTGCCCAAAGAGCAGATAATGCTATTGAGGAAATACAGGCGATTTAGAGCTATTTGCCTAAAACCGGGTTGGTAAATTTTATCTATATCCGGTTGTAGCTGCTATATCTTCGCCATTTTTGCATATCCCTGAAACCATGAGAGATATATGTGATCAACGCCTCTCCTTTATATAAAAAATCTGGCGTTGCTGATTGAATGTATGAATTAGCCTCACGCAAAGGCGCAAAGGCGCAAAGAATTAAGAGTTAAAGATATCTAATTTTTAAATTTCATACTCTGATTCAGCAACGCCGAAAATCCTAACTGCAAATACCAGCCATGCGTTATCGGACAATCAGCACCACTGCATTTATTATTTTCATCCTGACTGCTTCTATGCCTGTATCTACAAAATTACCTAGTTTTTTACAAATTTCGCCGGTCTTGGCACAAACAGCAGATGCACGCAAAGCAGAAGCAGACCGACTATTACAGCAAGGTATTGAGCAATTTCAAACTAGTCAATTTACGGACGCATTGCAGTCTTGGGGACAAGCACTACAAATCTACCGCGAAATCAAAAACCGTTTTGGGGAGGGTAATGCACTGGGAAATCTCGGTGCTGCCTACCTTGCATTAGGAGAATACCCCACTGCTATTGACTATCATCAACAACGTTTAACGATTGCAAGGTTAATCAAACACCGTCTTGGTGAGGGTGCAGCACTAGGAAATCTTGGTGTTGCCTATAATAGTTTGGGAAAATATCACACAGCTATTGACTACCATCAACAGCGTTTAATAATCGCTAGAGAAATCAAAAACCATCTTAGTGAGATTCAATCACTGGCAAATCTCGGCGTTGCCTACCTTGCTTTGGGAGACTACCCCACAGCTATTGACTACCATCAACAAAGTTTAGCGATCGCCCAGTCAACAAAATACCGTCTTGGTGAGGGTAATGCGCTGGGAAATCTTGGTGTTGCCTACCTTGGGTTGGGAAAATACCACACAGCTATTGACTACCATCAACAGCGTTTAATAATCGCTAGAGAAATCAAAGACCGTCTTGGTGAGGGTAATGCACTGGGAAATCTCGGTATTGCCTACAATAGTTTAGGAGACTATCCTACAGCTATTGACTATCATCAACAACGTTTAGCGATCGCGAAAGAAATCAAAGACCGTCTTGGTGAGGGTAATGCATTGGAAAATCTCGGTGTTGGCTACCATCGTTTGGGAGACTATCCT
>NZ_VILD01000010.1:214707-215340 GCF_009712085.1 Anabaena sp. UHCC 0253 | reverse complement strand
AATCGCTAGAGAAATCAAAGACCGTCTTGGTGAGGGTAATGCACTGGGAATCTCGGTATTGCCTACAATAGTTTAGGAGACTATCCTACAGCTATTGACTATCATCAACAACGTTTAGCGATCGCGAAAGAAATCAAAGACCGTCTTGGTGAGGGTAATGCATTGGAAAATCTCGGTGTTGGCTACCATCGTTTGGGAGACTATCCTACAGCTATTGACTACCATCAAAAAAGTTTAGCGATCGCTAGAGAAATCAAAGACCGTCTTGGTGAGGGTCAATCACTAGGAAGTCTTGGTGCTGTTTACGATGTTTTAGGAGACTATCATACAGCTATTGACTACCATCAACAAAGTTTAGCGATCGCGAAAGAAATCAAAGACCGTCTTGGTGAAAGTCAATCACTGGGAAATCTCGGTATTGCCTACAATAGTTTAGGAGACTATCCTACAGCTATTGACTATCATCAACAACGTTTAATAATCGCTAGAGAAATCAAAGACCGTCTTGGTGAAAGTCAATCACTGGGAAATCTCGGTATTGCCTACAATAGTTTAGGAGACTATCCTACAGCTATTGACTATCATCAACAAAGTTTAGCGATCGCTAGAGAAATCAAAGACCGCCTTGGTGAG
>NZ_VILD01000010.1:200339-214682 GCF_009712085.1 Anabaena sp. UHCC 0253 | reverse complement strand
AGCTATTGACTATCATCAACAAAGTTTAGCGATCGCTAGAGAAATCAAAGACCGCCTTGGTGAGAGTCAATCACTGGGAAATCTCGGTATTGCCTACCATCGTTTGGGAGACTATCCTACAGCTATTAACTATCATCAACAAAGTTTTAGCGATCGCTAGAGAGATCAAACATCCTCGTAGTGAGGGTAATGCCCTGGGAAATCTTGGTGTTGCCTACCTTGCTTTGGGAGACTATTCTACAGCTATTGACTATCATCAACAAAGTTTAGTGATCGATAGGGAAATCAAAGATATTAGTGGTGAGGGTCATACACTAGGAAATCTCGGTATTACATACAACAGTTTGGAAGACTATTCTATAGCTATTGACTACTATCAAAAAAGTTTGGTGATCGCGAGGTCAATCAAACACCCTCGTACTGAGGGTGGCGCACTGGGAAATCTCGGTATTGCCTACAATAGTTTGGGAGAATACTCCACTGCTATTGACTACCAGCAACAATTTTTGGCAATCACTAGGGAAATCAACGACCGTTTTGGTGAGGGTGGCGCACTGGGAAGTCTCGGTGTTACTTACCATAATTTGGGAGACTACCCTAAAGCTATTAAGTACCTTCAACAAAGTTTAGCGATTGCGCGGTCAATCAAAGACCGTCTGGGTGAGGGACAGTCACTGGATAATTTAGGAGTTTCTTTATATAAACTAGGAAATCTTTCTTTAGCAGAGAGTACCCTACTGGAAGGAATAAAAGTTTATGAATCTCTACGAGGTCGAGAATTAAAAGATAGTGAAAAAGTTTCAATTTTTGAAACGCAACGTAACACCTATGCAATTTTACAAAAAGTCCTGATTGCCCAAAATAAAACTGATACAGCTTTAGAAATAGCCGAACGCGGACGAGGACGTGCTTTTGTGGAATTACTGACTTCCCGGTTATCTCCTGACAGCAAAGCACAATTACCTACCTCCCCAACAATCGCAGAGATTAAACAAATTGCTAAAGTGAAAAAAGCTACTTTGATCCAATATTCAATTATTTCTGATGATTTCAAGATTCAGGGTAAATTACAAAATAAAGAATCAGAATTGTATATTTGGGTAATTAAACCCACAGGTGAAGTTACTTTCCGCAAAGCTGATCTCAAATCCCTCTGGGAAAAAGAAAATACGACTTTGGGAGAACTAATTACTACAAGCCGTCAATCCATTGGTGTTAGAGGTCGTGGTATTATTCTCAGTCAAATTCCTGATGCAGCCAAAGTAAAACAAAAATTCCGCCGACTCCATGAACTACTAATTGAACCCATAGCCGACCTTCTCCCCAGCAATGAAAATGAACGGGTGATTTTCGTTCCTCAAGGTGAATTATTCCTCGTACCCTTCCCTGCACTACAAGATGACAAAGGCAAATACTTAATTGAAAAACATACTATTCTCACTGCACCATCTATTCAAGTTTTAGATTTAACTCGTCAGCAAAGATTAGGGAATGGGAAATCGGGAGTTGGGAAAGGGGAAGTGTTGGTGGCTGGTAATCCAACTATGCCAAAAGTGGTCTTAGAACCAGGAAAACCGGCTCAACAATTATCTAACTTGAAATGGGCAGAAAAGGAAGCCAAAGATATTGCTGCACTGTTTAAAACTCAAGCTATAACAGGTAATCAAGCCACTAAAGCTGCGACTGTCCAGCAAATGACCCAAGCCAGAATTATTCATTTAGCCACACATGGATTGTTTGATGATCTTCGGGGTTTGGGAAGTGCGATCGCTTTAGCACCCTCTGGTCAAGATGACGGGTTACTCACGGCTGAAGACATTTTTAACATGAAGCTAAATGCAGATTTAGTTGTTCTCAGTGCTTGCGATACCGGACGCGGACGGGTGACTGGTGATGGTGTCATCGGCTTATCTCGCTCTTTAATTAGCGCAGGTGTCCCCAGTGTAATTGTCTCTTTATGGGCTGTGGATGATAATTCTACTTCTGTGTTGATGACTGAATTTTATCAAAATCTACAACAAAATGTTGACAAAGCTACCGCCTTAAGAAATGCCATGCTTAACACCATGAAAACACATCCTGAACCTAAATATTGGGCTGCATTTACTTTAATTGGGGAATCGGAATAAAAGGGCGTTGCTGATAGCCTGCGTGGCGATAGCCATATTAGGGTATGAAATTTAAAAATCAATGATTTCAAACTCTTACTCTCTGTGACTGGAGCGCCTCTGCGTGAAACAAAATCATACTCTTAATCAGCAACACCAATAAAAGAAGTCGTAAGGGCGCAAGGCCTTGCGCCCCTACCATGTGATCTATTTACTTCAAATATTCATCTAAAAAAACAAGGAAACAACTTTATGAAACGCATCACAACTTGCATCGTCCTCACTGGTTTTATTTGGTCTGGCTTGGGTGTATTCTCAATGCCAAAGCGGATATCTGCGATCGCTCAAACACAAGAAAACGGTGATTTATTTTATCTGTATAAAGGGGAACGTATACCTCTAAATCAACGGCAAGATGCGATCGCCGTATCTTTTAAAGATTTACCTCCAACTCGCAGTTTAGGGGCGGCCAAACCTCTATATCTGCAACTCCAACAAGATATCCAGCGCAATGCACGACTAACTACACCAGTCATAGTTAATCCCTTGGGTGAAAACTATGCTGTGGTAACTGTGCCGAGAGAATCGGGAAATGTTATACAACAAAGTATTCAGCAGCAACCCTATGTCCAAACTACCTTACCTGTACTGAGTCGCAACAACGAGCAAGATGTGATTGTTTTACCTAATGAGATTATCCTCAGCTTTGACCCTCAATTATCAGCAAGTCAAAGAACAGAAATCTTACAGCAAAATAATTTAGCAATTGTGCGGAAATTACGCTTTCATAGCGATCGCTATCTGGTTAAATCTACAGTTGCTGAAGGTGCTAAAGTTCTCGGTGTTGCTAACCAACTCACTACAGTTAAAGGTATAAATTCTGTTTCACCTAACTTTGTGCAGTCTATCAGTAAGAGAAACTTAGAAACGACTGTTCCACAAGTCCAGAGCATGGAACAATGGCAACTGAATAAGAGTATACCCAAGACTGTTGCCCAAGTGAATAGAGAGACTTCACCCCAAAGCAACTTATTAGGTTTAGCTTGGCATTTGGACAGCACACCTATGCAACAATGTCTACAGCAGGATATACCTAATTGGGGAGCGTTAAAAAATTGTTTAGAAAAACCCAAGACTACAACTAAATCGGCTATTCCCCGCACAGATATCCGGGTCAAAGAAGCCTGGAAAAATAGCAACGGCGGACAAGGTGTAGTTGTGGCGGTTTTAGATAGTCTCATTCAGTGGAATCACCCTGATTTGGCAGATAGTTTGTATAAAGTAGAATCGGCTGATAAATGTCCGGGGGAAGTTCACGGCTGGGATTTTTCTAGTGGTGGGAATAACGCCGACCCTTGTAAAATTGGTGATGCTGATACTCGGATTAATCCTACAGAACTGGCAATTTTGGGTTCACAATTTCAGGATACTTTTAAATTATCAGATGTGAAATTAGCCCAGCAATATCCGCGAGAGTTCGTGAATTTGAGACGACTATATCCAAATGCGTCACTAGCAGAAATCGCCAATAGTTTACGTTACACAATCCGCACTAACCGAGTCGGAGGCGAATTTCATGGTACTCAAGTCAGTGGTACAATCGCCGCAAAACCGAAAAATGGTCAAGGATTAGTGGGTGTAGCGCCCAATGCTCAAATTTTACCAGTGCGGGTATTTGGGCTAAATGGTAGTTTTAATCCTGTTACTTATATTGAAGCCTTGGGCTATGCGGCTGATCGCGGTGCTGATATCATTAATCTCAGCTTGGGTGCAATGTTGCCTAGTGAAGAAGAAGAACAAGCGATCGCTGACATTCTCAAAGCCTATCCTAACTTGGTAATTGTCGCCTCTAGTGGTAATTCTAACCATGACCGAGCAGCTTATCCTGCGGCTTATCCGGGAGTTTTGGCTGTGGGCGCAACTAATCTCAGGGGTCATCGTGCGTCTTATAGTAATTACGGAGTGGGATTAGATGTAGTTGCACCAGGAGGCGATTTAGATACACCAGGATTGTTAGGTGGAATCCCCACCACAGGCGGAACTTGGCTAAATGCTTTTTGGCAAGGAATACCAAATCCCACGTCGCGTTGGTCTGCTGAGGTTGATTCTAGAGGTAAATATTGGTGGGTACAAGGTACATCATTCTCTGCGCCAGCCGTTTCTGGGGTTGTGGCCTTAATGAAAGGAGAAGATCGTCAAAGAAGATTGAACCGCGATCGCTTAACTGATATCCTCAAATCTACAGCCAGTTATCAAGGGCTGAGTATCTCCGATGAAGATATCAAATCCTACGGTTCACCATCAAAACCAGTTCAACAACACCTCTTTGGTCAAGGACTGGTGAATGCTGATGCAGCAGTGCAGGCTGTGAAGAGAAGACGGTAATTAATTCGTAATTAAGATGTAGGTTGAGTTGACGTAAATAAATCCAAACCCCTTCTCAATATTGAGTTTTGCGTTGCTCAACCTAACTTGAAATACAGAATTTCAGAGTTTTCCGTCAAGGAAGAGAAAAACTGCATAACCTCAAAACCACTAGAAGTATAGTGAGTTGTAGGTATAAATCAGTAAATTAACCCAAAAGTATGAAGAAGCGGCTTAAAAACTCAATACAGCCCAACATTTTCAAGATTGTCTCCCACTTATTACCGAATTTAAGCCGCTATAGTTTCACCTTGTTACTGAGCGTGATTTTGCTATCTGATGCTGTGGGAGCAACATCGAGAAAACAAGGGTTGCAAATAGCCCAACAGTCACAAACAACACAACAAGATAGAACTCGCGCTGAGGCGGAAAGATTAACTCAAGAAGGGGTGCAGCTTTTTGACCAAGGAAGAGCAGAATCACTACGACAGGCAATCAAAAAATGGCAAGAAGCGCTTAAACTTTGGCAGCAAGCTGATGATAAATTGTGGCAAGTCGGTACTCTTACAAGTATTGGCACAGTCTATAAAGATTTAGGAGAAAAGCAGCAGGCGCTGACATACTTAAACCAAGCTCTAGAGCTATCTCGTGCTGAGGGTTACAAGAAAGGGGAAGCCGTCATTCTCAACAATATTGGCATAGTCTATAAAGATTTAGGAGAAAACCAGAAGGCGCTGACATACTACAACCAAGCCCTGACCCTATGTCGTGCCGTGAGTGATAGGGGAGGAGAAGCCGTCGCTCTCAACAATATTGGCTTAATCTACTTTAATTTGGGGGAAAAGCAGCAGGCGCTGACATACTACAACCAAGCCCTGACACTATATCGTGCCGTGAGCGACAGGGGAGGAGAAGCCACCACTTTCAACAATATTGGCGCTTTCTACTCCTCATTGGGAGAAAAACAGCAGGCGCTGACATACTACAGCCAAGCCCTTCCAATACTCCGTGATGTGGGCGACAGACAAGGAGAAGCCAGGACTCTCAACAATATTGGCTTAATCTACTTTAATTTGGGGGAGGGGAAGCAGGCGGTGACATACTACAAACAAGCCCTGACCCTCAGACGTGCCGTAGGCGACAGGGGAGGGGAAGCCACCACTCTAATTAATATAGGCGGTGTCTACTCCTTATTGGGAGGAAAGCAGCAGGCGGTGATATACTACAACCAAGCCCTGACCCTATATCGTGCCGTGAGCGATAGGGGAGGAGAAGCCGCCGCTCTCAACAATATAGGCTTTGTCTACTCCTCATTGGGAGAAAAGCAGCAGGCGCTGACATACTACAACCAAGCCCTGACCCTCAGACGTGCCGTGGGCAACAGGGAAGGGGAAGCCGCCACTCTCGGCAGCATAGCTAACGTGGAACGCGACCAAGGTAATCTGCAACAAGCCCTCACCCATATTCAAGCCGCAGTAAATATTGTTGAAGACCTCCGCACCAAAATAGATAGCCAAGAATTGCGTACTTCTTACTTTGCCACCGTACAGGGTCACTACAAATTCTACATCGACCTGTTAATGCAACTGCACAAGCAAGACCCCTCCCAGGGCTATGACGCATTAGCATTACACATCAGCGAACGCTCCCGTGCTAGGGGTTTAGTCGAACTGTTAACCGAAGCCAGTGCAGATATTCGTAAAGATGTTGACCCCAAACTTTTGGCAGAAGAACAGCGTTTGCTGCAATTAATTGATGCTAGAGAAAAACAGCGATACGAAATCGTCAATAGTCGCAAGGATCAAGAATCCAACTTTAAAACTTTAACAGAGAAACTACAAACAGAAATTAATGACCTTCTCAATCAACACAAACAACTGCAAACCAAAATCCGCACTACTAGCCCCAAATATGCTGACCTGATTTATCCCCAACCTCTGACACTCAGCCAAATTCAGCAACAACTAGACCCTGATACTATATTGCTGCAATATTCCTTGGGCAAAGAACGCAGCTATCTGTGGGCTGTGACTCCCGACTCTATCCATTCCTACGAACTACCCAAAGGTGCAGACATTGCTGCTGCTGCGGACACATTTCATAAATTGTTGCAAAGTCGTGTTAATTCACTGACTACCCCCAGAGGAATCATCGCCACTTCTACAGATGAAACTCCTGCGAGAAATACCGCATTGCAACTGAGTCAGATGATACTCTCACCAGTTGCTGATAAGTTAGGTCAAAAACGCTTGGTAGTTGTGGCTGATGGTGCATTGCAAGTGATTCCTTTTGCTGCTTTACCTGATGTCACCACAACTGCAACTGAAGAAGAGGTGAATTACCAACCGCTACTGATTAATCATGAAATTGTCCACTTACCTTCCATGACGGCTATTGCTACCCAAAGACAAGCCCTCAAAGGTCGTACTAGCGCACCCAAAACTTTAGCTGTCTTGGCTGACCCTGTGTTTTCTCTCAATGATTCACGAGTTCAAGGTAAATCCCAGAATACTAAAAATGCTCTCAGTTTGAGTTTAGATGAATCTGCCCTGAAACGAGCCGCCAACAATCTCAATCGGGGGATGTGGCCTCGAATCCCTGGTACACGTGAGGAAGCTAAGGCAATTTTAAAACTGGTTTCGCCCAAAGAACGATTACAAGCTTTTGATTTTGCTGCTACTTTCAATTGGGCGACAAATCCTGAACTATCTCAATATAGGTTTCTACATTTTGCTACCCACGGTTTCGCTGACCCCAAAAACCCCGAATTATCAGGTATTGTTCTCTCTTTAGTAGATGAATCTGGTCAACCAAAAAGGGGTTATTTGCGCTTGGGTGATATTTTTAATCTCAATTTCCCGGCAGATTTGGTGGTGTTGAGTGCTTGCGAGACTGGTTTGGGTGGAGAGGTTAGCGGTGAGGGTTTGGTGGGTTTGACAAGGGGTTTGATGTATGCAGGTGCGGAACGATTGGCTGTTTCTCTGTGGAAGGTGGATGACAGAGGGACATCAGAATTGATGCAGCGTTTTTATCAGCAAATGTTACAGCACGGGGAATCACCGAATGTGGCTTTGCGTCAGGCTCAGTTGCAGATGTGGAAGTCAGATAACCGACGCAATCCTTATTTTTGGTCTGGGTTTATTGCTCAAGGTGAATGGCGTTAATGTCTCACGCAGAGGCGCAGAGGCGCACAGAAGAGAAAGAGTCAAAGTTGCATACTCTGAAATCTCCCAGAAATATAGATAAATAGCAAATCCTCAATTAAAAGTTACTATGTCTCACATTAAACGCCGTCAATTTCTGCAATTTTCTGGTTCTGCATTGGCAACTCTAGGTATCAGCCAATGGGATATTATGCAGCAAGGCGATAGCGAAGCGCTCCGTAGGAATCGCATGGGTCAAGTTCTCGCTCAAAACACCCCCCGTAAATTGGCTCTACTGGTGGGTATAAATGAGTATTCTGGTAATATTTCACCTTTATATGGCTGTGTCAATGATGTGTTGATGCAGAAGGAGTTATTAACTTACCGTTTTGGTTTTAATCCCCAAGATATCCTGACTTTGACTGATCAACAGGCTACTCGTCAAAGTATCCTCACGGCTTTTGAAGAACATCTGATTAAGCAAGCTAAACCGGGGGATGTGGTGGTGTTTCACTTCTCTGGACACGGTTCACGAGTCCAAGACCCTGACGGCGACTCTCCAGATGGACTGAATAGTACACTAGTCCCTATTGATGGTGATTTACCACTGGGATATCCTGAAATTGGTGGTACTGTGCAGCACATTATGGGACATACGCTATTTTTACTTGTGTCTGCGTTGCAAACGGAAAATGTCACTGTTGTTTTAGATAGTTGTCATTCTGGTGGTGGTACAAGGGGAATTTTCCGGGTGCGGTCTATTGATGGTGGAAACCTTCTCCAACCTCATAAAGGGGAACTTGATTATCAGCGTCAGTGGTTAGGAAAACTGGGGATGTCTCCCCAAGATTTTATCAAAAAACGTCAGGAAAATATTGCTAAAGGTGTGGCGATCGCCAGCGCCAGAAGAGAACAATTCGCTGTTGATTTTCCCTTTGGTGATTTTAGTGCAGGTGCGTTTAGTTACTTGTTTACTCAGTATCTTTGGCAACGTGCAGGGAATGAACCTGTCAGTAGAGCAATGTTGAGTATTCGTCAAAGTACAAACAGTTTAGCGTGGGAAAAAGGGATTATCCAAAGCCCAGAATTTGAATCAAATCTGAGTCCAGAAAATGCCAAAGCACCTATCTATTTTACGCCTAAGCAATCTCTCTCGGCGGAGGCTGTAATTACTAAAGTTAAAGGTAATGAAGTAGAATTATGGCTGGGAGGTCTAGATGCTGCTAAGTTAGCAGCCTTTACAAATAATCCCTATTTTATCGCTTTAGATTCTAAGGGTGGTCAAAGAGGATTAGTCAAGTTAGATTCTCGACAAGGATTAGTCGGAAAAGGCACTTTGCAAAGGACTACAGGATCACGAGGAATTCTAGAACCGGGAACAATATTACAAGAGCGTATCCGTAGTATCCCTAGTGATTTAACTTTGAAAATTGGTATTGATAACTCTTTAGATCAGAACACTGCACAACAGGCAAAACAAGCACTGCAAAGGATACAGCGGATTGAACCCAAATCTGTGGGACGAGATGAATTGCAATATATCTTTGGTCAGATGACTAAGAGCAAGTATCAAGAAGTACAGAAAAATAGACGAACTAATCTCCCAGAAGTGGGTAGTTTTGGGTTATTTTTACCCAGTCTAGACCAAATTATTCCTAACTCTTTTGGTGAAGTCCAGGAAACTGTAATTCAAGCTGTGGAACGTTTACAACCAAAATTACGCTCCTTACTAGCCACCAGAATCGTCAAGCAAATGCTAGGTAATACCAATTCTTCCAGAATCAATATTACTGCTTCTATGAATTTGGCTAATAATCAAAAACTAATTAGTGAAACTTTTACAACTCGTGGGGCTGTAAAACAAGTTACAGGAGAGACAAATCAACCAGTAGCAGTTTCCCTTGTGAATTCAGCAGATTCTGGTATACCAAAATTATCAGTGGGAACTGAGATTACTTTTCAGGTGGAAAATCAGGAATCTCGTCCACTTTATGTGACGATTTTGGTAATTAATGCAGCCGGCGATATGAGCGTGATTTTTCCCTTTGATTGGTCGGCTGTAGAAGGTGCAACATTGATACAGCCTTCGCAAAAACGGATAATTCCTCAAGCCCAGGATGGATTTAAACTTACCATTGGCGGAACTTTAGGCATCTCAGAGGCACTGATTATCGCGAGTACAGCCCCTCTACGAACTTCTTTGCAAGCATTAGAGAAAATCGCTGAAACCAGGGGTTTGAGAAACAAACGTAGTCCTGTACCTGTGACTGATGAAATTCTGGGTTTAACCAATGATTTGCTCAACGACTTGGATGCAAATACTCGCAGCAGCAATAATGGGCAAAGTATACTACCATTACCAGCCAATGTTCGTGGTATTGATACTGAAAGATTAGCAGCAATGGCGATCGCATTTGAAGTAGTCAATTGACACAGTTATTTTCAGTACCTTTTTGTAAAGACGTGACGAATCGCGTCTTTCTTAGATTTATCACATCTTACAAACTATTCCCAATCAAAATAAATGCTCCCCAGTAATAAGGATGAGAATAACCACTAGCACCCCGTTGATGTCTGGAAGGTGCATCTGGTGAAACTTCAACATTAATCCCTCGTGGTTCTTTCTCTGAATTGATTGTAGAATTATTACCCTGTAGTAAATTCAATTGAGCTTGGCGTAAGGCTTGTATTTTCGTAGGACTGTCATTTTTAGCCAAATTACTGTAAAATTTTTGCATTAATTGGCTAGTGCTGGCGTCGTTAACTTGCCAAAGTGAAGCTATTACTGCTTGAGCTTTATTTGTGCCGAGAAAATAAGAACTAATACCCGAAATCTCGACACCATTTTGATTAGCACCACCCCGCGCCGTTTCACAAGCAGACAGCACCACCAAATGAGTATTATCCCAACTTTGCAAGAGATTAATATCTGCAATGGGTAACTTTTTCCCATTACCTAATAATAGGTAAGAAGCTTGTGGATCTTTAGGAACAAATTCTCCATGTGTGGCTATATGTAGAATTTTCTTACCTTGGAGATTATCTCGCAATGATTCCCAGGTAAATTCTTGGTTGAGGAACTTTAAGCCGGGATAAATACCTTGAGACTCTTTTGAGTTGGTTCTGACAATTGCATTTACTTCTTTGAGTACATTTGGTAAGGCATTAAAACCAGATTTAGCATCAGATAAACCCAGAGCTAAAATTTGTGTCTTATCTATATTTGGGGGTAGGCGATCGCTCATATTTGTTAACCCCGCAGAAATGACTGTCGAGACGTTATAATTCTCTACGAGATACTGCTGTCCATCAAACAAGGCATTCATGGGGATGTAGCGAGTGGAACGGTCCAGAGAGAAGACTAAGTTTTCAATCTTATTGGCTTTAATTTCTGATTCTATGGGTTTAATTAACCAATCATACAGTTGTTTTCCAGTGGTTTTAATCTCAGCAATATCAGAAGATGGGTTTTCTAATAAATCTCTAAATTTAGCCACAGTTGCATCTAGCTGACTTTTATCAACATTTTTTACTTCCACCGTTTTAATAATTACCCCTTGAGATGCCCAAAGAATCCAGATTTTATCTTCTAAGACCAAGGGATAAATTAAGATAGTGCTTGGTTGTTTGACAATCTTTTGAGCAGCATCCAGAAAATTACCCGGATAAATCAGATTTGGGTCTTTATTATCGTGATATTTTTCAATTTCCTGAATATTTTGAGCAAATTCTCGATTTAAATCATCTCGTTGATTTCGCAGTTCTTTGAGTTCAGCACATTGTTGACGTTCGCACTCATTCACACGCTGACCAAAAGCAATTAAAGTTCCCTCCTTTTTTTGAATTTCTATTTCCCCAGGTGTTAATATTACTTGTGTTTTTTTCTCTTCACCTCTAGTGAATTCACTAATTTCTTGTACCTTCAATAGTTCTAAAACTTGCTGCGCTTCTATATTACGTCCCTGAGATAGTAATAAAGCGGCCAATTCCCGATAAATATCAGCAATAGTGAATTTATCAAAGTCGTAGATAGCATTGATAAATGATTTTTGTAACTGGGGAGATAGTCCTTCAATATTGGTTCTAATTTTTTCTATTGTATTGATAGATTGTTTATAGTAACCAATAGCAGTAACAGGCTGATTCAAATCCCGATATACACGAGCTAAACCACCATAAATACCAGCAACATCAGCATCACTAACTTGACCCTCTATTGTCATTGCCAAAGCTTGTTGATAGTGATTTATTGCTTCTTGGGTTCTGCCAAACTTGCGATGTAAACTTCCTAAAACCGCGAGTATAGCCTTTTCAGATACTGGATTTTCTACCTGGCGAGCATATTTTAAAAAGCTTTGGGCATTATCTATGGCTTTTTGGTCATTACCCAATTCTCCATAACCCATAGTTAATAATATCTGTGCTAATGCTGTAAAATCTGCTCGATTTATTTCCTGGGCGATAGTTATCACTCTCTCACCATTTTCAATTGTTTTTTGGGTATTACCTTGGTAAAAGTAAGCAATTCCCATACCAAATAAAGCTACACCCTCTCCAGCACGATTATCAAGTTTACGTGTGATTTCCACAACTTGCTGATATAACTCAATGTTTTTCTTGTAGTCCCCCAGTTCAGCGTAAATAGTACCAAGAGTGAATAAAGGAAATAGTTGCAGAGGTGGACTTTTAAGTTCTTGAGCGATATCCAAACTTTTTTGCGTCAACTCCAAAGCTTTCTGATAATCCTTTTGCGAATTATAAATGCTTCCTAATCTTGATAAAGCTTTTGATTCCAAAGCAGGATTTTTTAATTCCTTGGCAATAAGTAAACCTTGTTCTACTAATTCCAGAGCTTTTTGATAATTGCCAATCGTATCGTAAGCACTACCTAAATTAATTAATAAATCCGCTTCTAAGGGGCGATTATTCCTTTTTTGGGCATATATTAAAGCTGGTTCAGCTACTTCAATTACCTTATTTGTTTGCCCCAGTGCGCCGTAGTTTTCGCTTAATAAAGATGCAGCTATTGAATTAGCTAATAAATCTTTTGACTGCTGGGCAATATCTGACATGGCTTGTGCAGCTTCAATTGATTTTTCCCATTCTCCCCGAACGTGATATATAACGCTTAGTCGTTGTAAAGCTAACGATTCCAATAAAGGATTCTTTTGCTGTCGTGCTAAAGTTAGGGATTGATTAGCAGTTTCTAAAGCTTTCTGAGAGTTGCCTAAATTAAGGTATGTTTGAGACAAAATGTTTAAAATAGGTACTTCATAGGTTAACAAGTTGGCTTGGCGAACTACTTTGACGCTTTCCTGGGCAAATTCTAATGCTTTAGTATAGTTTCCTTGATTGCTATAGATATCTACTAGCGTAGACAACGCACTTTGTTCTAAGTAAGGATTTTCTAATTGTCTAGCAATAATTAATGATTGTTCAGCAAATTTTAACCCTTGAGCGTAATTTCCCTGTTGTCTATTAGCATCACTTAACTTGAGTAAAGCATTTGCTTGAATTTGGGGTGCTTTTATTTCTTGGGCAATGCTTAAAGCTTGCTGACTGAGTTCAATAACTTTTGGTAAATCGCCGCTTATTTTATCATAGAATCCAGCTAAATTCAACAGTGATTCTGCTAACAATTCAGGTTGTTCTGAAGTTTTTGCTAATTGTAAAGCCTGTTGAGCAATATCCATTGCTTTGCTATATTCCCCAACAGTTCTATAATTTGAAGCTAATGAATTTAAGACACTAATCTTTCTTTGTAAAACTTTAGGCTCGGTTTCAATTGACTGGTATATAGCTAATCCTTGTTGTAACTTTTCAATAGCCTTTTCATGCTCTCCAATTATTGCATAGTCTGTACCTAAGCTAGATAACATCGCTGCTTCGTTAAATTTCTTATTTTGCTCACGTGCGATTTCTAATTGTCGTAACCTAATTTCTATCTTTTGGACATAATTTCCTGTTGTGTTGTAAACACTCTGAAAATAACCCAGAGCTAAATATTCTGTATCTAAATCTTTGGTTGTTCGCGCAATAGTCACCGCTTGTGTTAATAATTCAATTGCTTTTTGATTTTCATTCAACACATGATAAGCGTGTCCCAAATCAATTAAAGCAGTAGCTTGTGATTTTGGTGCTTCCAGTTTTATGGATAGAGTTACTATTTCCTGTGCTACCTCTATCAACTTAGTAGCTTCTGCTGTAGCTTGAGAATACAAACCCTGAACTATAGCATTTGATATTTTTAAAGAGTATCTTATACTAATACTTGTCAGGCTTTTCAGTTGTCCTGGTTCATCTTTAATTTCTCTGCGAATAGCCAATGCTTGTTGGTGCAATTTAATCGCCTGCTCACTATTTCCTAGAGAAGAATAGTTAATCGCCATTAATGAAAGAATCTCAGACTCTTCTGATTTGTTATCAGGAATTGCTTGGGCAATGGGTAGTGCTTGTTTATGAATTTCAATCGCCTGCTCATATTTTTTTAAACGATAATAGTTAATCGCCATTAAGACAAGAATGTTAGACTCTTGTGATTTATTATTAGGAATTGTTTGGGCAATGGGCAATGCTTGCTGATATATTTCAATCGCCTGCTCATATTTTTTTAGACGATTGTAGGCACTAGCCATTAATGAAAGAATTTCAGACTCTTGTGATTTATTATCAGGAATTGCTTGAGCAATCGGCAGTGCTTGCTGATAAAGTTCAATCGCCTGCTCATT
>NZ_VILD01000010.1:188659-200181 GCF_009712085.1 Anabaena sp. UHCC 0253 | reverse complement strand
CAGTGCTTGCTGATAAAGTTCAATCGCCTGCTCATTATTTTCTAGAGAAGAGTAATCAATAGCCATTAATGAAAGAATCTCAGACTCTTGTGATTTATTATCAGGAATTGCTTGGGCAATAGTCAGTGCTTGCTGATAAAGTTCAATCGCTTGCTCATGTTTCTCTAGCCTAGAATAGTTAATCGCCATTAAAAAAAGAATCCGAGATTCTTGTGGTTTATTATCAGGAATTGCTTGGGCGATAGGCAGTGCTTGCTGATATATTTCAATCGCTTGCTTATATTTTTTTAGGCTAAAATAGTTAATCCCCATGAATACAAGAATTTGAGATTCTTGTGGCTTATTGTTAGGAATTGCTTGGGCAATGGGCAGTGCTTGCTGATATATTTCAATCACCTGATTATATTTCTTGTTTTGAGATAAGATATTTCCTATATACATCAGAAGACTAGCTGTAAACTTTTGATCTTTAATCTCTTGTGCAATCACTAATGCTTGTTGATACAATTCCAAAGCACGATCATCATCTTTTTGTTGCTCATAAACATCTCCTAACCATAATAAAAATTCTCGATTCCCCATGTTTATTTCCTACTTCTCTGCGTAATACTAATGCTTGTTGATACAATTCCACAGCACGGGCATAATCTTTTTGTTGCCTATAAATATCTCCTAACAGGGATAAAATTCTCGATTCCTCATGTTTATTTCCTACTTTTCTGTGTAATACTAATGCTTGCTGATAAAACTCGGCTGCCTGTTCTAAATTATCTGACTGTGAATAAAATATTCCAATTCGACCCAAGGTGTTGCCTTCACCTCTTCTATTTTTAATTTCCCGATTAATTGCTAAAGCCTGCTGTAACTTTTCTAAAGCCTTGGGATACTCATTCAGCCAAACGTAAGTAAAACCGATATTACTCAGAGACTTAGCTTCACCTTCCCTATCCTTGAGTTCTCGACGAATTTTTAAGGCTTGTTGGTGATATGACAATGCCTGAGTATCATCTTCTTGCAGCCTGTAACTTGTGCCAATATTATCTAAAGTTTCGCCGACTCCGGCTTGTTCTCCCAGTTGCTGATACAGAGATAAAGCTTGTTGCAAAACTTCCAGTCCTTGGGCGGTTTTATCTGAAGAATTATAAATATTACCTATATAATTGAGAGTTGCAGCTTCTCCTGATTTATCTTGTAATTGTCGCCGCATTTCTAACACTTGCTGATATTTTTCCAGCGCGGCTGATAAATACCCTTGATTATCTAGTTCTCTCGCTTCTTCAAACAGATTATCTGCCTCCGTCTGCAAATTTTGTGTCAGCAAGTGTGGTGAAGTAGTCACTTCTGTCAATATTTGCTTGTTTGCTAAACTACCTGCGGCTAACCCTATCGAAGAACTCAGAGTCAATGCTAGGGTGACAAAGGCGAGATATTTCAGTTTATTGGACATTGATAATTCCTCTCATGTATGGTAAACAGCCTATTCAATCTTTATATATTTCTGGTAGCTATGCAGGTTATGCAAAAACACAAAAATAATCACAGTTTTTTTACAATACCTTAGTCAAAAAAAGATAATAAAAAATAGGGCGCTCCGTAGTGGAATCATTGTCTTGAGGGGGCGACAACTCCAAAACTACAAGGGGAGCATCCACTTTTGGCGAAAATACCCAATCAAAAAGGGCGTTGCTAAATTGAGGTATGAAATTCCTAAATTGAATCTTTAAAACTCTTACCTTTGCGTCTTTGCGCCTTTGCGTGAGACTAAAATTCATACCGTTAATCAGCAACGCCTCAAAAAGCAAGTAGCCCACATTCCGCAGAGGTGACTCAGATTATTAATATTTTTGAAAAATCCCAGCCAGAAAAATTTGATTATTTGTGATTAACTACACTTTATCTGAGTATAAGCCAAGCCAGACAACTTTGAAGCAGATTAGGCGCAATGTTTAGCAGAAATGATAGCGTAATCGCTTTTGCAAGCAGATTGCTGCTCAAAGATTAAATGGAGAATATCAAATCATTGTTCACTAGATATCTATTCTAACCTTCATGAATCAATTGCAGCAAAGCTTCCGTTGATATCTTGCCACTCATATCAGTACCTTCCAAGAGACTATCCGCCAAATCTCGCTTATGGTGATGTAACTCCACAATCTTATCCTCAATAGTATCCTTTGCTACCAAGCGATAAATTGTTACCGGACGTTGTTGCCCAATCCGGTGGGCGCGGTCAGAAGCTTGATCTTCCACCGCTGGATTCCACCAAGGGTCTGTATGGATAACGTAATCAGCAGCCGTTAGATTGAGTCCTGTACCCCCGGCTTTCAAACTAATGAGAAAAACATCCCCATCCCCAGCTTGAAAGGCATCCACGCTTCTTTTCCGTTCTGCCATTGGGGTACTACCATCTAAATATTGATATTTAATCCCTTGTTTATCCAGATAATCGCGGATGATATGTAAATGATCTACAAACTGACTAAACACTAAAGCTTTATGGCGATTTTCTAAAAGTTCACCCAGCACCTCACCAAAAAGTTGCAACTTAGAACTAGATAACTCAGTGTCAGGCATCACCAAACTAGGATTACAGCAAGCGCGACGCAGTTTCATAATTTCTGCTAACACTTGCAAATGTTTCTTTCCTGCCTCAGCATCTGTTTCGGTTAATTTAGATATAGCTTGACGGCGTAATGCTTCATAGAATGCCTTTTCCTCTTTACTTAACTCCACATGAAGCAGAATTTCCGTCCGAGAAGGCAATTCTTCTAACACCTGATTTTTCGTCCGTCGCAATAAAAATGGTTGAATGAGTTTTTTCAATTTATTACGTGCTTGTTTATCCTGATATTTCTCAATAGGGATAGCAAAGCGTTGATTAAAGCTTTCAAAAGAACCCAATAAACCAGGGTTAATAAACCGGAATAAATTCCACAACTCACCCAAATGATTTTCAATGGGAGTTCCCGTAGTCAACACTTTGAAATTAGCTTTCAGATTCATGGCTGCTTGGGAACGTTTAGTAGCCATATTTTTAATTGATTGGGCTTCATCCAATACAATCGTTTGCCACTGTACCTGAGCAAGCATTTGAGCTACTTCTTCCTGCTGCAATAAACCATAACTACATACCAGCATATCCAATGGTTGTAAACCATCTAATAATTTTTGACGGTTAGCACCAGAAAATTGCATAATATTCAGAGTTGGGGCGAACTTCTGAGCTTCACTCACCCAATTCATGCAAACGGACGTTGGGGCAATAATTAGAGTTGGTCCCTTATGGGCATTTCTGAGGATAACTGCTAAGGCTTGCACGGTTTTACCCAGTCCCATTTGGTCGGCTAAACAAGCACCTACACCCCAATGTGCTAAACGTGCCAACCAACAGAAACCATCCATTTGATAGTCCCGTAATTCGGCTTGAAACGTAGACGGGAGTTCTGGTTGCAGGTCTTTTACCTCTTTAAGTTTCTGGATATGTTCCTTCCAGTGTTTATCTGCTTTTAGCTTACCTACCTCGTCTACAAAATCTTCTAATCCTAATGTGGCTAAGGGGTGGAAACGCATACCTTTTCCATGTTTTTCCGAAAACATCCGTAATTCGTCGAGGCGTTTACGAAAGGCTTGGGTTAAAGCCAGAAATTGACCGTCACCAAGGGGAATAAATCGGCTGGGAGTTTTTTCTAGGAGTGCTAGGAGTTGCTGCATATCTAGCACTAGGTCATCATTCAGTTTCAATTCCCCAGTGGCTGCAAACCAATCTTGCTGACGTTGAATTGATAGGTTAAAGTCTTTCAAGTCTGCATTGTAACTAACCCGCAGTTTTTCCCCTTCTGGCCAAGCCATAACGACGCTGTTTCCCAGTGCTTGAAGTTCTAGCAACAGTTCTAAACAGTCTTCTGCTTCTTCTATTGCCCATTCACCATCTTGTTCTTCAATTCGCGTTAAGGTGGGACAGGCTTCTATCGCGGCTTTGGCAAGTTGTTTTTCTTCTGATAAATTGCGTTTAGTTTGCAGACGTTTACCTTCAATCTCAGCAATAACTGTTTCACCACCTGCACCGGGACGGAAGTATGGTCCACCTTGGGTAAAAGGACGAGATAATAGGGTGATTTTCAAGCCGGAATTGGCAGGTAAGAGGTGAATGTGGGGTAGCGTTTGGGCGGGGACTTCTTCTGCATTTTCTAGTCCGCCACCGATGTCAGAATGGACGGTAACGATGCCAGATACGGCATTAATGGCTGCTAAAACTTGCTTTTGGGCGATCGCAGGAACATTTAATTTGTTATCTTTACCAATAATCTCGGCAATGCGCCTATGTTCAGCTTTAATTTCAATAACTTTGATGCGAGTTGGAGTTTCTTTAATATGCAGAATGTTCTGTGATTCTGGTAATTTGGGCGAAAATTCCAAGGTGAGACGACCTTGTTTTTCTTTTTTCACCAGTAGTTCTGGTTCTCCTTTAACTATTTCTACCCGGATATTAGGCGTATCTTCCCAAAAAACTGCGGGGTGTCCAATTAAAGCTAAGATGGCTTTTTCACTGAAGTTATACTCGACTTTACCGTAATAACCACCATCATTATATGCCTCAATACAACTACAGACCCGCATATCTTGGGGTGTGACGTAGTTAAATTCACTCAAATTATTACTCAGGCGCTTGATAGCTATGGGGCGACCTTTACTCCACTCACCCTTAGCATTAACTTTTTGTTCCTTTGGTTGCAAAACACATCTACTGGGATAGAAGGTAATAAACCATGCTAACCGCATTTCTGACTCTGGTTTGCCGGGTGTTTGTGGTTGTTTCTGGAGATTTGCTAGGGCATTAAGGCACATTTCCCAAGCAGCTTGGGGTTGAATGAGGTCTACTATGGTTTGGATGTTGCTATCTTCTCGGAGTGCTGCTGCTTGTTGTTTATAGTTACTACTAGGTTTAAGTCGGGAGAGGAGTTCTGCTGCTTCCATTGCCAACCAGTGATGACCGGATGCGATCGCTCTCCGATATAATGGTTCTAATATGTTAGGTAAGCGTTTTTTTGCAATCTCAACATCCATCCAATAAAGACACAAAGAACAAAACAATGTTTGTAAACTATTTTCTTCTTCCACCGAAGCAATATAGGCACTTACTATAAGTTCTTTTTGAGTAATATCACCTTGCTGAACTTGCAGTACCATTTTCAATCTGGCATAAACAAATGTGAGCCAATGATTTGATTGACGGGACATTAATGTGGCATACTCTTCTGCTTCTTTGAGGCGTTCTGCTGAACCATCTTTTAACAATGCTAAAATAAAAAATAAACCACCAATTGTATGAAAATATATTTGGCGTTTACCCATAGCTTTTTTCAGGATTTTTAGAGCATCTGTATAATATTTAATAGCTTGTTCATTTTCACCCCGCAGAAAACTCAACCAACCCCAAACAATAGCAGCGTTATTTTTATATTCTTCTGATATTCGTCCCAAACTATCTTGTGCGTCTTCAGTATCACCCCGTAACAGCAATTGTTCTGTCAAAACCAAATGCAGATAATCTGAGCCATGTTTTCCAGATTCATAACATTTTTCTTCCAAGAGCATAAAGGCATCTTCAGAATTAGACAATTTTAATACTGAATTGAAGAGAATACTTGATATACTAATTCTATATAATTCCGTTGGTAGAGTATTCAGCCAAGTTTCATCAAACGGGTTATTGCATATCTGCTCGAAGATATTTTCTATAACAATTGGTTCTTCACTATCACTATAATTTCGATAATCTTCAATTTGCTTATTAATAAAACTAACATCTTGACGATAAAAACCAATGCGGATTTCCCTAATACATTGACGGAGATTATAGAAAATCCGACATTCATGTTTCCAGTGAGTGTGTATAGGTAATTTGATTTCTACGGCTATAACTAATGTTTCAAATTGTTCAGTTTCCACAGCATGACGAGTAGCAATTTCTGTGAGTAACGGATGACACTCAACCCCGCTGCGGTTTTCCTGAATTAACAAACCCGCTTTTACCAACTTATCAATTATCAGACTCAGGGTTTTAGTCCCCCAAGGTTTGTTATTTTCATCTAAAATATCAGTTTTACTAAGACAACTTATAAATGAATTCTTATCTATTGGTGCATAAATTACCGAAAACAATTGGATAATTTTTTGTGCAGAAGGGTGTAACTCAAAGTATTTTTCAGTGAGTTGTGTTTGTACTTTGGTGTTATCAAGTTTAAAATTAATCATAATACAACAGGAGTCCGGAGTCAGAATTTGTAGGGGCGAAGCATTCGGAAAATAGCCTTAGACAAAAACCGATAATTTATCGCCCGAATGCTGATGCTTCCAATCCCGTTAGGGATACGCCCCTACAGGCTTTGTGTATAGGTTTCAATTTAGATTTTATAGGAGTTATAGGAATCCTATTTGATTTTTATTAGCGCAGCGTAGCCGAGCCACCAAAGCAAATAAGCTGCATAAAGCTCTTAAAGACTTGCTTAACGCACCCTACAAATACTAAGATTTTTTCAAAATTCAAATACTATTGCCATAGTATCATTTGGCGTTACAGAATCGAAATATGAAAGTTAAAAATCTCATCTTTCCCTCTTTGCGCCTCCGCGCCTCTGCGTGAATAAAAAAATAAAGAGATGCTCCACAGAACATCTCTAACTTAAAAATGGGTGGCCCGGGATTCGAACCCGGAACAAATCGGTTAAAAGCCGAGTACTCTACCGTTGAGTTAGCCACCCTTTTGCTGTTTTTCCAACTTTCCCAATATACCAAACAGCCATAGTCTTGTCAAGGGGTTTTTAGAAAAAATTTGCCGTTAACTGGAAAGAAGCCGTACAACTAGCTCCTGGTGCTAACACAGTCAGATTTTCACCAGTGTTGAAAGCATTGCGAGTGGCGCTCCAAGGCTCTAGACAGTAGAATTCTTTGCCCTTAACAGTCCAGAACACCAACCAGGTAGAGAAATCATCGTAATCTAGAGTTAGCTGCAACTTGCGGCTGTTATCTATCACAGATGCAGATTTACTGGTTAATCCTCCAAAAGCAAAATCAATTTCCTCTTGATTAAAATCAAACTTGCCGTTAAAAGCGTGAAATTCCTTAGTTTTGTTGTCTTGATATTGACTAGAAGGAAGTTCCACTTCTAGCTGATTCTTATCACCACAGAGAAAATAAGGATGGAAACCAGCAGAAAATGGCATTGGTGTAGATGACAGATTTTTATATTCCTGACGCACTACTAAAGTATTACCTTGGAGTTCGTAGGTAAAAGCCAATTGAAAATCAAAAGGATAAACTGCCTTTGTTTCCTCATTGCTGGTGAGAACTACAGTTAGACTAGCGTTATTTTCTGTCTTTTGCTCTGTTGCTGTCCAAGGCAATTCTCGCGCAAAGCCATGTTGTTTAATAGTATACTGTTTTCCCTCGATGCTGTAAGTATTATCAGGTAAGTTACCGCAAAGAGGAAACAAAATTGGATTACCACCCCGAACGCTCAAATCAGCATGAGTAAAGCGTTCTGTATCTAAATAGAATATTTCTTGACCATTAATTCGCCAACGAGTGATGATACCGCCTCTTTCTGGAACAACTTCTATCTGTGAACCAGCGGTTTTATCAGACAGGATGTAGGTTTTGTATTGTTCTTGTTGAATGTCAATGGTGAACATAATAGTCAGTAGATTGGTGTGGAGATTTGTGCTTATGGACAGTTAGGAGGAAACAGGCAATAGTTAAGAGGTTTTGGGCAATTTTACTCTTGATTACATCTTGCGATTTTTCTACCTTTCTCCCCAATTGTAGGTTGTCGTGCCAACAAATTCCACCATGATCATTTAATCTCAAACCTTCAAAAAATAGGTTTTGTCAAGTAAACTTTTCGTCCCCTTGCGGGGAAGTGGGTTTAGAAAGTCGCATTTTTGATCACAAAATGAACGATGTAATAACACCGTTTCCATCCCCTTGCGGGGAAGTGGGTTTAGAAAGGAAATTTTAGCAGATAAACTGTACTTCGCCGTGCCAGTGTTTCCATCCCCTTGCGGGGAAGTGGGTTTAGAAAGTCATGGCATACAGGGCTAGTTTGCAAGATGAAAAATTGTTTCCATCCCCTTGCGGGGAAGTGGGTTTAGAAAGTTGCCAGCACCCTCTCGATTAAAGAAGTTTATGAGGGTTTCCATCCCCTTGCGGGGAAGTGGGTTTAGAAAGTCGAAAGTAATCTTACGAGATTCATCGACATGTTGATTAAGTTTCCATCCCCCTTGCGGGGAAGTGGGTTTAGAAAGACTGCATTAACTTTAGGAGTTTCTACTCCTGCAATGTTTCCATCCCCTTGCGGGGAAGTGGGTTTAGAAAGTTATCAACTCGATGTATTTACACCAAAGGGTCTCGTTTCCATCCCCTTGCGGGGAAGTGGGTTTAGAAAGTTGCTAGGGAATGTATCAGATATGTTCCAATTAACGTTTCCATCCCCTTGCGGGGAAGTGGGTTTAGAAAGATTGTTTTCAGGTGTTATTTTCCCAGATGCTTGGAGTTTCCATCCCCTTGCGGGGAAGTGGGTTTAGAAAGGAGTGCTAATGTGGAGCGTGATCACTGGCTAAGTTTCCATCCCCTTGCGGGGAAGTGGGTTTAGAAAGTTCTTGCTTCGATTTTCCCATCTATTGCTCAGACTGTTTCCATCCCCTTGCGGGGAAGTGGGTTTAGAAAGGGTTCACTTCTGGAAAGCTTACTGGGTAGGGGTTTCAGATACCCATTTCGATACACCTCAGAAAAATGGAAAAATTTTCCGACAAAGTGGCGAATTTTATAGGCTAAAACCTTTAGTGTGCAAGACTTCGACACACTTCAACGAAATTATAGAGTTTTCAAGGTTCGGGGGAGGTGTGTCGAAAAAATTTAACCCACCAATCTAAGTTTACTACTTAACAACTAGAAGAGTCAAGAATTTTATTGTATAAATTCGATTTAATGAATCGAATTTGTACTATAGCAGTAAGCAAGAAACAATCATAAAAACCTTGCCAGGTGCGTCACTTAGAGACAATCAGTTTATTTACCGAATTATCCCCTAACACACCCTACAAGCAATAGTCCTACTTACTTGAATGTCCATGGTAAACATGATTTTATTTGATGATTCGTAATTGATAATTGTCAATTGTCAATTATCAATTATCAGCTTATACGTCTTCAGCAAAAATGAAACGATATAACTCGCTAGGATCTGGTTCAGGGCTGCTTTCAGCAAATTTAACTGCGTCCTCAATCACAGCCTGAATTTTCTTTTCAATATCTTTGAGTTCTGCTTCTGTAGCTAGATCATGTTCTAGCAAATAAGCAGCTAACTTTTTAATGGGGTCACGAGCAAACCAAAAATCCTTTTCTTCCTTGCTGCGGAGTTCGTCTGGATCAGCCAGAGAGTGACCCCGGAAGCGATAGGTCATGGCTTCAATTAAAGTTGGACCTTCTCCAGCCCTAGCACGAGCTACGGCTTCTTGAGCCACTTGTCGCACTGCTAAAACATCCATTCCGTCTACTTCCACACCCACCATGTTAAACACACTGGCTTTTTTGTAAATTTCTGGTTGGGAAGTTGCCCGTTCGTGAGCCATACCGATCGCCCACTTATTATTTTCTACCACAAAAAGAATCGGCAGTTTCCATAAAGCCGCCATATTCAATGTCTCAAAAAATTGACCGTTGTTAGCCGCACCGTCACCAAAGAAGCAAGCCGTTACTTGGTCAGCATTTTTGTCTTGAAGAACTTCCCGACGGTATTTAGATTGGAAAGCCGCACCAGCAGCTACAGGAATACCTTCAGCAACGAAAGCATAACCACCTAATAGACGATGTTCCGCAGAAAACATATGCATTGAACCACCACGGCCTTTACTGCAACCGGTGGCTTTACCAAATAATTCTGCCATGACCTCTCGTGCGGGGACTCCGGCACTTAAAGCATGAACATGGTCACGGTAGGTACTGGAAACGAAGTCTTCACCAGGACGCATTGCACCTTTAACAATGCCACTACAAACGGCTTCTTGTCCGTTGTAAAGGTGGACGAAACCAAACATTTTTCCTCTATAGTACATTTCGGCGCATTTATCTTCAAAGAAACGGCCTAATGTCATATCTTCGTATAAGCCCAATCCTTCTTCTTTGGTGATTTGGACTGTGGCAGTATTAAATACGGGTAATGTGCGCTCTTGAACCATGCTTGTAAATTATCCTTATCGTAAAACTTAAAGTTAAGTGGGTCTTTGATCACGTTAGCTATAAATCAGCCAGCGTTGACAAAACTAATTTATCAAACCTCATTTTATAGGATAGCAATGAGGATAACTGGCTTTCTGCATAGCGATTAACAATTAACCTAAATTGCTGTTTGCCTTTTTCCACCCGCGCTTACGGCAATTTTCATGCATTTAAAGCAAATATTGAATAAATCTCTTTTTTTCCTTTATTTCTTTGCGTCTTTGCTCCTTTGCGTCTACCCTTTGGGATCTCTAAGAGAGATGGCGCGAAATAAAATTAAATGTTATTCATTTACCTGTGAGTTTTACCAGTCCAATCCCACCAAAGTATAATCCTAAAACAGCACCAGCTAAAAGACTTTGGGTGAGAGGATCAGTAGAAGGTGTAAGCACCGCTCCCAAAACTACTGCTGCCATAATCACATAGCGCCAACCTTTTAACATGGTTTGTGAAGAGACAATCCCTAAAGTAGCCAGCAATAATTGAATAACCGGAACTTGAAATGCTAGTCCTGTGGTGAATAACAATAACAGCACAAATTCAAAATACTTATCAATTGACCAAATTTGCTCAACAACATCAGCACCATAATTAATGAAGAATTGTAAAGCAGCCGGGATGAGTGCAACATAAGCAAATGCCAACCCCGCTACAAATAGTACACTTGACCCCAAGACTACAGGGATTAACAACCGACGTTCCCGTATGGTGAGTCCAGGAAGTACAAACTGGATAATTTGGTAGAGAATGAAGGGAGTAGCCAGCATTAAACCACTGTAAGCGGCAACTTTCATGGAGACAAAGAAAAATTCTCCTGGAGCTAATTGCAGAAATTTAACTCCTTGAGCAGGAACTTCTAATAACTGCACTAGGGGTTTAACTACGATAAAACAACCGACAATACCCACTACAACCACAATGAGGGAATAGAAAATTCTTTGTCGTAACTCCTCCAGGTGGTCAAAAATGGACATTTCCACTTCACCTGGTAATTCATCCAGCGGGTTAATAGAGGGTTCACCGGACGTTTCTGGATCTAAATCGAGGGATTTTATTTGATCTAAGTCTTGTGAAGAGGTCATGATTCAGTTATTAGGAAACATTTGTTAGGCAATCTTCGTTAACTATTTTATCTGGGTCGGTGACTACCAAGAGAGGTTTTTACTAGCTTCCTAGATTTTGTTTATTATTTTTTCACTTTTGCGCTTATGACCAAACATGATTACTGCTTACTCAAACACATGATT
>NZ_VILD01000010.1:157578-188591 GCF_009712085.1 Anabaena sp. UHCC 0253 | reverse complement strand
AAAATTTTAGTTCACATCCTGATCCAAGTTACATTAATTCTTGGTAATATTTTTATCTCTATTTTTAAAGTTGCTATTTTTAATTTATTTTATTAAAAGTATTAATTATTACTATTGTTTACTAAACCACTAAATTGTTCTTGATTAATTAATCAGTATTAACTATTACAGTTATAATTTAATATTATGAAATATCAATTGGCTTTATCGCTTGTTAAGGCTTATTTAATATGCGATTGGGGAAATATTCTATATTTTAACTCCCATAAGCACAAGTATTATATATTACAAAGCTTTACGTATTTATCTATGGTACTCATGTTTATTTATTATCGAAAAAAATATTTTTGTCCGGTTGGTTGCTCATTACATTTGCATAGGTATAAAGAACGTTATCTTGTGGCTAAATTAACTCTGCCAGGGGGGTAAGAGTGAGGTTAGCAATCATGGATCTGATTTTGATCTGTGAATAAATGAAAACAACTGCTTGTTTGTTTCATGTACGGATAAATCAAAGGTGTACCAGGGATATAACCCAGGAATAATCTAGATTTACTCTGAGCTTAAACAGACAGGGATAGACTAATGCACCTGAAAATTGCATCCTTTGTAGTGTCTAATTTGATACTACAGACAGAATTTTTCTGGCAATTTTTAGAACTATTAGCCGATTAATAGGTTTTCAAAGTTGATCAAGATGACGTTGCTGATTATGCAATCATCAATCTGAGTTGAATGTCTATATGAAGAAAACAATTGGTTTGGGACTAATGGTATTGTCAGTTTATCTGTGCAATTCCAGTGCTTGTTTTGCAGGTAATAAGCTGTCCGTAAGCAATACTCAACTAAATAGCGTAAATGATGCTCAATTGCAATTAGTGGCTAATGTGTCTGCTAGAGATGATCAAACGGGGGATTGTCTTCGTCGAGGTAATTGTCGGGATTAAGGTGCTTTGATAGCGCAGTGTTGGTCATGTTTTGTTTTCACTTTATTTACTGACAATTTAGTAACTTCGTCTAAATTAAGACGGGGAAAATAAGTATTGCAGATATCCAAAATAATTTAGGGCGTTGCTGAATCAGAGTATGAAATTTAAAAATTAGATTTCTTTAACTCTTAATTCTTTGCGCCTTTGCGCCTTTGCGTGAGGCTAATTCATACATTCAATCAGCAACGCCTAAATTCGTTAATGCCAAAAAAGTAACCTCCAGTTTTGGGGGTTGTTTTTTGTACTTTATGAATTTAATTAGGGCTTGTTGATAGCGTAGCGTGGCGTTAGCCATAGTCCTGACTGCTGACTCTTGACTGGGCGCAGCCCCTGCGCCCCTACGACTTTTTTCGCAAACGCTGATTATTTTATGCCTATTAAACAAAGAGAAGCTAAAAAAGCGGCGATGATATAAAAAACTGCGACTACTTGCAATTCTGACCAACCAGTTAATTCTAAATGATGATGTAAAGGTGCCATTTTAAATAATCGCTTGCCTTTGCCATCTGGTCCTTTGGTAGCTTTATAATAGCTAACTTGTGCCATGACAGAGAGGGTTTCTACAAAGAAAATCCCGCTGAGGATGAATAGTATAACTAAAGTATTAGTGAGTAGTGCGACAGCGGCTAAAGCACCGCCAAGGGCTAAAGAACCAGTGTCACCCATGAAAACACTAGCTGGGTTACGGTTATAGACTAAAAATCCTAAACAACTACCACTGACAGCAGCACAGAAAACCATTAAGTCGGGTGAATTAGGAGCAATGACGACACCTAATGCGAAAATAGCGATCGCTACTGTTCCCGCTGCTAAACCATCAATTCCATCTGTTAAATTAGTAGCATTGCTCTCTGCCACTAGGACAAAACCCGCTACAGGCCAAAATAGCAGTCCTAAAGGTAAGGATAAACCTACCCAAGGTAAATAGATATTGGTTATACTAAAATCACCTTTAAACATCAACCATAGGCAAAACATCGCCCCAAAGATAACTTGCAAAGCTAACTTCATTTTAGGAGAGATGCCTTTATTGGACTTACGACGCAGAATTTGCCAGTCGTCTAACCAGCCAATTAATCCGTAACTCAGTGTTAAAGCAGAAACGGCAACTACATTTTCAGAAAAGTTAGAGAATATGCAAGCTATTACAACCGCTACAGGGATGAAAAAAATACCACCCATAGTTGGTGTCCCAGCTTTTTTTAGGTGGGCTTGGGGTCCATCTTCGCGGATAATTTGTCCAGTTTTGAGTGCTTGCAAGATGGGTATTACCCACTGTCCAAGAATGGTTACACCCACAGCAGACAATAGAAAAGGTAGGGTTAGGGATGTCGTATGCCAGGGAGTCCTGTTACCCATTCCATCGAAAATCAAGGCTGTTGTTGTCAGTAGCATGGCCAGCATTGAGGCTAACCCAATTCCAGAAAAATTCAAACTTTGGTTAGGGGATAATTTAGCGTCCACAAGAAAAATTTCCTTCACTCCACACTTAAAAAAAACCTAAATAAAATAGTAGAAACTATTTTTAGTCACTAGTTCCCAAAATACTATCAACTAATCTTCTTCAATAGCTACATCATCGTCGTCATCATAATCAATATCACCAATTCCGTCATCTGCGCCCAGAAAATCGGAAATTACTTCTACATCTTCCCGCGAATCTGTTTCTTGGACATCACGGGCTATGAGTCGGCCACCCTGCCGTAACCAGTCCAACATTGAGGACTCTTGTTTTAAGGGAATAACCGCTGCTCGCTGGTTGCGGGGTGCTTCACGGAGGGGAGAATCTAACATATTAACTAAAGACTCACAAGGGTTGATCTAACTAGACATTAAGAGTCTATCATTTGATACGAGTTAATTTATTCCTTCATTCAAGTCTTTAATCGCTTAATCCGAATTAAACAAAATTTTCATTTAATTGGGGAATTGTAGCCAAAAAGGCATTATTAATGAGTTGAATGGTTATAGACAAAAACATTACTATTTCATTAATGCTATTTCATCATGCAAATTCTTGAGGTAAAGGGCAATGATAGGCAAATCAACTCTCATAGATGTAATTGCCGGCACAAATCGCGGTTTGTTAGCAAATGTAGGACAACAACAAGCTATTTTAGCAGCGATCGCCAACCTTGAAGACTTTAATCCTACACCACGTCCATTAGCAGCGAGTCATCTCCTAGAAGGCAACTGGCGACTACTATACACCACAAGTAAAGCTCTATTAAACATAGATCGTCTACCTTTTTGTAAACTTGGTCAAATTTACCAATGTATTCGGGTAGAAACTAACAGTGTATATAACATAGCTGAGATTTATGGCGTTCCTTCCTTAGAAGGATTAGTTAGCGTCGCTGCTAAATTTCAACCAGTCTCAGAACGGCGTGTGCAAGTTAAATTTCAACGTTCTATTATTGGCTTACAACGTCTAATTAGCTATACATCACCAGGAGAGTTTATTCAACAAATTGAGTCGGGAAAAAAATTTACAGCCTTTGATTTTCCCATTCAGAGTGAAAAACAACAGGGCTGGTTAGACATTACTTATATAGATGATGATCTCCGGATTGGTAGAGGGAACGAAGGTAGCGTTTTTGTATTAAGTAAAACATAAAACATTTTGCAAGAAGTGTTTGCGAATGAAATTACTCTAATATGGGTACTTTGTCAAGGGGGAATTGGGAAAATTAATCACCCCATGACACAAACTAACATGACAAATAACTTAACAAAACCACAAGCTCATACCTCCAGGTTGTAAAGTAAAAACAATCAGCCCTACTTTAACGGCAACTCATACTTCAAAAGGGAAGATACAACATGGTTCAACGTGGTTCTATAGTACGTGTTCTCCGCCCTGAATCCTACTGGAATCAGGATCTTGGCACAGTGGTTTCTGTTGACAAAAGCGGCATCAAATACCCTGTAATTGTCCGGTTTGAGAAAGTTAACTACTCCGGTATTAACACAAATAACTTTGCTGTAGATGAGTTAATCGAGGTGCAAGCACCTAAACCTAAAGCAGCAGCAAAGTAAACAGCCAAGCGCCAAGGGGATTGTTTTATGGGAAAATAGGAATGTCAAGGTGAATATCTTGCACATTTTCTATGTCTGACCATAGCTTCCCCTAACCATATTATTTGCTTGAATGCCTGAACTGCCTGAAGTTGAAACAGTCCGCAGGGGTTTAAATCAATTAACCCTAAATCAAGAAATCACGGGAGGAGATGTGTTGCTACAACGCACTATCGCCTACCCGTTTTCTGTTGGTGAATTTATTGATAAAATTCGAGGAAATACCATTGCTACCTGGCATCGTTGTGGTAAATATCTCCTCGCTGAACTTTCTTCTCCTTCCTCTGGTTATTTAGGGGTTCACCTCCGCATGACTGGTCAATTATTGTGGTTAAACCAAAATGAACCTTTACACAAACACACGAGAGTGAGGTTATTTTTTGGAGAAAAGCAAGAATTACGCTTTGTTGACCAACGCACTTTCGGACAAATGTGGTATGTTCCCTCTGGTGTCGCTGTGGAAAGTATTATTACAGGTTTGGCAAAGTTGGCAGTTGACCCATTTTCTCCAGAATTCACTGTTGAGTATTTGTCCGAGAAATTAAAAAAATCCCGTCGTCCCATTAAAACTGGGTTGTTAGATCAGTCAGTGGTGGCAGGATTAGGTAATATTTATGCTGATGAGGCGTTGTTTAAAAGTGGTATTTTACCCACAACTCTCTGTACAGAATTACAACTTCCCCAAATCGAACTTTTAAGAACTGCAATTATTGAAGTTTTATCAGCGAGTATTGCTGTAGGTGGCACAACTTTTAGTAATTTTCTCAGTGTCAAAGGCGTTAATGGTAATTATGGCGGTGAAGCCTGGGTTTATAACCGAACTGGACAACCTTGCAAAGTTTGTGGTAATGTCATCCAGCGAATTAAGTTAGGTGGGCGTTCTAGTCATTTTTGTTCTCAATGTCAAAGTTAAGTAGTCTGGGAAGGAGCAAAGGAGCAAGGGAGCAGGGGAGCAAGGGAGCAGAGGGGCAGGGGGGGAGAGAGAATATGTTTTCTACTGACAACGGACAACGGACAACTGACAACTGACAAATCACCCCTATCTTTAAATATCACGATGAGTAAATGATTTTGCATTTGCACCTGTGTAGGTAGTCACAATATGTCCATTACCAGACATTTGATATTTATATGTAATCAAACCCTCTAAACCAACTGGTCCACGAGGTGGCATTTGTTGGGTACTAATTCCCACTTCTGCACCAAAACCATAGCGGAAACCATCAGCAAATCGGGTAGAACAATTATGATAAACTCCTGCTGCATTTACTAAGCCTTGGAAAGTTTCTGCGGCTGTGATATCTTCAGTAATAATTACTTCTGTATGCCGAGAACCATAATTGTCAATATGGGATATTGCTTCTGTTAAAGAATCAACTATTTTAATTGCTAAAATTAAATCGCTGTATTCTGTTTCCCAGTCTGTTGCTTTGGCAGCGACAATATTAGGTAAAATTTTTAAAGTGCGTTCATCACCTCTTAATTCTACATTTTGAGTTTGTAAAGCAGTGGCAATTTGTGGGAGAAATTTGGCGGCAATGCTACTGTGAATTAGTAAGGTTTCAATGGCATTACAAGCAGCGGGATATTGAGTTTTAGAATCTACAGTAATACTAATAGCTTTAGCAATATCAGCGGCTTGATCTATATAAAGATGACAAATTCCATCGGCATGACCTAATACAGGAATGCGGGTATTATCTTGAACAAATTTCACAAAAGCATTAGAACCTCTGGGAATAATTAAATCTACATATTTATCTAATTGCAAAAGTTCTAATATTTCTGCTCTGGTGGTTAACAATTGCACTGCATCTGGGTTAACATTAGTATTAGCCAATCCTTTTTTAATGGCTTTGACTATCGCTTCACAAGAATGTAAAGCTTCTTTACCACCTTTGAGAATGACACCATTACCTGATTTAATTGCTAGAGAAACAATTTGAATTGCGGCTTCGGGACGGGCTTCAAAAATAATTCCTAAAACACCCAAAGGACAAGTAATGCGTTTGAGAATTAAACCAGTGTCAATTTCCCGATGAATTTGCACATTACCCACAGGATCATCTAGCTTACCAACATCTCGCACACCAGCGATCGCATCTCTTAATTTATGTTCATCTAACTGCAATCGTTTATAAAGGGGGTTTGGTAATTCCTTCTGTCGTGGCTATTTGACAATCAGCTATATTTGCTTGGAGAATATCATCCTTAGCTGATTCTAAAGCCAGAGCGATCGCTTCAATAGCTTGATTTTTCTCCTCAGTCGCCAGCAGTGCCAACTTACTAGCAGCTTGACGGGTTTGTTGGGCAATTTGAATTAACGCAGAAGCACTTTGCATAGTTAAAAATAACAGTAGGCTAATTTAAAAACATTTACTTTTTATCCTATCAATAATTTTCGTAGTAATAACTTTTGCAAAATTCTGATGACAAATGCAGTATACATTGAGTATTGATAGATAAAAATCTCACATTTTGATCACGGAGATTATATGTCATTGCAATCAGGATTAGATGCTTTTAATCAAGGGCGCTATGAAGAAGCAATTTATCTTCTAGAAGAATTCTCCCAGAATTCCATAGAACTAAGTTCTCCAGATTACCTGACTTCCCAAATGTGGCTAGTCAAAGCCTATCAAGCCATAGGAGACGTTGAAGAAGCGACAATTTTGTGGCAAAAGTTAATTAATAGTCCTAACCAAAAAGTCCAAGAATGGGCTAGAGGAAATCGTCCTACCTCGCTACCACAACCGGAAACCGAGTCTCATCAATTTCCCAAGGCTGGAAGGGCTGTTACCACTGGGGTAAGTTTGGCAATGGGGGGAGTAGGTGGTAGTTTAACCCTAGCATCAGGTGTCACCATAGCCTTGCTATTTGGCATGGTTTTTGTTTTAGGTTTAAGTGTAGTCTTAATTTCCAGCAATAGTGATCCGATGACTGGACTAGCGATCGCTATTGGTATTACTTTAGTATTCAATCTCGCTGCTTTTTTCTTCTCTCCCCTCCTCATGGACTTAAGCCAAAGGTGGCTTTACCAAACTCGTTGGGTGAACTTAGCAGAAATTGAAAACCTCAGCCCAGAAACAGCAAAAATCATCCGCCAAGTCTGTCAACAAAAAAACATCACCACCCCCAGACTAGGAATAATTGACGACCAAAACCCCACCGCTTTTACCTATGGTTCTTTACCTAACAGCGCCCGGTTAGTCGTCAGTCAAGGACTTTTTACTTACTTAGATGATGATGAAGTTGCTACCGTTTACGCCCACGAACTAGGTCACATCGTCCATTGGGACTTTGCTGTCATGACCGTAGCTTCGACTTTAGTGCAAATTTGTTACCTAGTTTACAGCACAGCCCGAAGATTTACCCGTGGCGGTGGCGACAATAAAGTTAAAGATGCTTTAGAAACTGCTGGTTTTGTTGCATATATCTTTTATGTTATCGGTACATATCTGCTGTTATATCTTTCCCGAACCAGAGAATATTTTGCAGATCATTTCGCCGCTGAAACCACAGGTAATCCCAACGGACTATCTCGCGCCTTAGTTAAAATTGCCTATGGGATTGTCGAAGAAGGTTCACGCGCCCAAGAACCCAGTCGTTTAATTGAAGGGACTCGCGCTTTAGGAATTTACGACCACAAAGCCGCAGCTTCTACAGGTACAGCT
This sequence comes from Anabaena sp. UHCC 0253, assembly GCF_009712085.1. Classification (NCBI taxonomy): domain Bacteria; kingdom Bacillati; phylum Cyanobacteriota; class Cyanophyceae; order Nostocales; family Nostocaceae; genus Anabaena; species Anabaena sp. UHCC 0253. Next base: position 180,850 of record NZ_VILD01000010.1, on the reverse strand, counting down.
TACCGCATCTCTTCAGATCCGCAAAAAGTTGGTCGCGTCTTTTTGTGGGATATGTTCAACCCTTGGGGTTGGTGGATGGAATTAAATTCTACTCATCCCCTTACAGGTAAGCGAGTCCGCGCCCTCAGCACTTATGCAGAACAACTAGGTTTACCTACCGAGTTTGATATGGGGCGAGTTATGGGTGAAGGTAAAACCCTTGATAAAACAAAACTTTACGGTAACTTCTTCTTAGATATCGTTCTTTATGGTGCAGAAACCATTGGCTTTATCGGTGGTTTGATTATCGGTTTCTTAATGTTGTCAGCTTCAGACAACTCTGGCTTAATACTAGGTATGCCATTAGTAGGTTTAGGAATCGGAATTGTCATTAAAGCCTTGGTGATGTTCCCTGACTACAGCAAAGCCGTTAGTACAGATATTCTCACTTTAATGTCAGACCCTTATGCTAGTCCGTTGCGGGGACAACCTGCCAATTTAGAAGGGGAATTAATTGGCCGGGGTGATGCTGGTTATAAATTTGGTTCTGATTTAAAACTCCAAGATCCTAGCGGAATGCTTTATTTACGCTATGCTTCCCGTTTTGGTCCAATTGGTAATTTTCTGTTTGGGATGAAACGAGTAGAAAGCCTAATTGGTCAAAAAGTAGGGACTATTGGCTGGTTTCGCCGGGGAATTATGCCTTGGATGGATTTAATCCAACTAGAAGGAGAAAATGGCACTTTTGTCCATAGTTATCACCGTTTTTGGTCATTCATTATGGGTGGTGGATTCATTACTCTAGGAGTCGCATTAACTGTCTTTTTGAACAACAATTAATTTTACCAATTTGATTTTTTTAGAGGTAGTTTAAAACTGCCTCTTTTTTATTAATTATCAATTGTCAATTATCAATTGTCAATTATTAACCTAATGACCTCGTTTTTGTATTTTTTGTAGGTTGGGTTAAGCGACAGCAAAACCCAATAAACCGTTGTATAGGGACTTCCAAGAAATAAATTATCCAGATTAACGGACAAGTATTGAATTGTCAATTGTCAATTATCAATTGTCAATTATTAACCTAATGACCTAGTTTGGCTTTAGCCTGTTGCCAAAGTGCATCTAATTCTTCCACACTATAATCTATAAACGGACGTTCAATCACATCTTCCATTTTTTGTAATCGGTGGATAAATCTTTGGCTTGTCCCTTGTAAACCTGTACTTGGATCAAGATTATGCCATCTCGCAAGTTGAATAATTGCAAATAGCAAATCACCTAATTCTGATTCTTGTCTTTCTTGCGTTTCTTCAGCTAAAGCTTCTTGAAATTCTCCTAACTCTTCATGAAATTTTCCCCAAACTTCATTAACATTATTCCACTCAAAACCAACACTAGCAGCTTTTTGGGAAATCTTCATCGCTGCACTTAATGGGGGAAGACTACGCCGATAACGATTAAGTTTATCACTGAGTTTTTGGTTTTCTACTGTTTCTCCTTTTTCTGCTGCTTTGATGGTTTCCCAATTTTGTCGCACTTCATCAATATTTTGTACCGCCACATCACCAAAAACATGAGGATGACGACGAATCAGCTTTTGAGAAATACCCTTAGCTACTTCTTGGAGGGAAAAATCTCCGGACTCGTTGGCAATTTGTGCTTGTAATACTACTTGTAATAATAAATCACCTAATTCTTCTGCAATCGCCTTTTTATCTCCTGTTTGAATTGCGTCTACCACTTCATAGGCTTCCTCAATCACATAAGGTGTAAGACTTTGGGGTGTTTGTGCCAAATCCCAAGGACAACCTTCAGGCGATCGCAATTTCGCCACTACATCTATTAATTCTTGTAACGCCAGCAAAGTCTGATTAACTTCCATAAAAACCTCTGGATTTTTTACCGCTTCTTCACACTGCGACGACTGCGGGTAACTTTACGTTTTTTAATTTTGCCACGGGGAAGCAAACCTTGAATACCCTGTTTTTGAAATCGCTTATAAGCAGAACCAGTCCAATCGCTGAGAGAATGACTCATTGCACCCAGTTCACAGCCAATAAATAGGGCAAAAAATTCTCCATAATATATATAGATAGTCTTCCCCACTGTCCCCCACACTTCCCCCCAGTTCCAAGTCACATTTCCCAACTTGGCGAAAATCATCACAGCCACAATTACCACAAATGCCAAAAAAGTCGTGAGATACACTACTCTTAAAGTCGTGCCAATAATTGGACCATGGGATAAAAAAGACCGATGTCGCAGACTTTTTTGATAAGGTAGCCAAATCCACCGCAGAAACCCCCAACGCTGAAATTGACGGGAATAAATATCCAAATCGGGTCCAAACATCAGCCCCCCAAACATATATCCACCCGCTACCAACAAAGTCATGTTACTGCTGCGAGTGGAAACTAAGGTTATACCCGCTACCCAAGGCATAGACCAAATAGTAATGCGATCGTGTGTTTGACCAGAGGGCATCTTGGGAAGTTAAAAGTTAAATACTGAGTCAGTATAGCTCAATAGTTCAAATCAACTTTCTCCAGCCGCTAAAAAATTTTGAACAAAAGACTTGCAAAATTTGAAAAGGCTATGTTATATTAATTAAGTGAAACAAACGGGCGGTTAGCTCAGTTGGTAGAGCGCCTGCCTTACAAGCAGGATGTCATCAGTTCGAGTCTGGTACTGCCCATTTAAAAGAAGCAATAAGTTTTTATAAAGCGGTTCGCAATTTTCATTGTGAACCGCTAAAACTTTATGTAGCTAAATTTCAATAACCCATTTGCGCTAACTCCCCTTCTGGAAAATCGCGTAAGTGGGTTTTATTTATATAGGGTTTGCGGAGAAAGTCTATTAGGAGTCAGGAGTCGTAGGGGCGATAAATTATCGGTTTCTTCCCAAGTAGGGGCGAAGCATTCGGGCGATAAATTATCGGTTTTTTCCCAAGTTTATTTTCCGAATGCTTCGCCCTTACACCGAATGCTTCACTCTTACACTGAATGCTTCATATCTACACCGAATGCTGATGCTTATCTTCCCTATTACCTGTCACCTTCTTCATCTGTCAATTATCAAAGTCTTATTACAACTATTTACTATTTTTTGTCAATTCCTCTTGACACTTCGTAACAATCTTGTTATATTAGTTTACATAAGGTAACAAAACAAAAAAAACATTATGTATACTACCGTTAACGAAGAAGGCATTCTCAATAACTACGCTCCCGAAGCCAAACTTTACTACGCCGAATTTCCTACAAAAGCACAACAACGCAACTACGCCTTCCAAGGTGCAGTAGCAGTATTATTTTTAACTTCTATAGTTCTAATCGCTTTGGGGGTTAGCTAAAATTCTCAGCTTCGGTATTTGTATCTAATCGTCATTCATATTTCTCCTAATTAACTCCGGTCAGTTTCGCCGGGGTTTTTTTTTTGCGAAATCATTTCGAGATTAGACGCAAGACTCGTTCCTAGTCAGAAATTAGGAATGCTTTCTCGGAATTAAAAATGCAGATTATACAAGCTTTTTGGGAATTCTTAATTGTGGGTTGATTTACGCCGTACTGTAATAGAGTTACCCAATCCTAATTTCCTATTCACCCATTACCAAGAAACTTAGCTTTCATCTCTTCAAGTTCTTTATCTATGGGATCATTGCTAGTAGATTGCGATTGAGAATTAACATTTTGAGGTGGAACTTTAGCACCTGTAAATTGAGTTTTCATTTCTTGTAATTCCTTCTCGATTTGAGTAGAAGTTTTAATGACAACTGTTGCTTGAGAAGTGAGTGGTGTAATTAGTGTGGGGGGTACAGATGATTGTTGGTAATTTAAATCTTTGAGAACTTGATCAACAGTTTTGTAACGGTGACTGGGGACACTTTCTACCATTTTGTCAATGATTAGACTTAATTCTTTACTTACAGGAGTTTTGAGATATTGTTGCCATATCCAAGTAGCGTTATGGGTATCATAGGAATCGAAAGGCGATCGCACTGTTAATAAATTAATACAAGTTGCCCCTAAACTATAGATATCACTGGCAAAAAGTGCCTTTCCTCGCATTTGTTCTGGGGCGACATATTCGGGACTACCTATACTTGTACCAGTTTTGTTCAGGGCTGTTCCTGTGGCGGATTTGGCTGCCCCAAAATCAACTATAACTAATTTGCGATCGCTCTGGCGACGAATAATATTTTCTGGTTTAATATCTCGGTGTATGACTTGTTTTTCGTGACAAAAGTGCAACACTGGCAATAAATCATTAAGTAATTGTCGAATCTGTGTTTCATTGAAAGCGCCATTTTGTTGTAGTTCTTGGTATAAATTCAATCCATCTATGAATTCCTGAACTAGATACTGTCTGTCATCTTGGTTACAATATGCTAAAAGTGATGGAATCTGGGGATGTTGACCCAATTCATCCAACTGTATAGCTTCTTGGTTAAATAACTCTACTGCCTTTTGTACCGTATTTGTACCTTGGGCTTGAGGGTAAAATTGCTTAATTACACAAGGTGGTTTTGAGGGTTTATCCTCGTCTACTGCTAAAAAGGTTCTACCAAAACCACCTTGTCCGATAGGTTTAATAGCGCGGTAGCGTTCTTTCAGCAGTAATTTTGTCCCACAGGTTTGACAAAACTTAACATCATTAGTGTTTTCTGGGTGGGAACAATGGGGATTAAGACAATAACTCATAAATAAATAAATGATACCTATCCTTATTGTGCCTTGTGCTTTGCCAAAAGGTGTTTATGAACGTTTATTTTATTTTTAAGTAATGTTAAGGGATTTTTTTAATGCTATTTCTACAAGATTAAATAGATCAGATGGTAAAATTCCTAATTTTTTGTGAAATACTGAATTATGGACAGTAGCAATTTTATCAGCCCTAATCAATGATGTTTTTTTCAGTCCTGTTTTTGTAAAGTCAGTGTGTGTGTCTGACATTAATACCCAATTTTCACTCAAATCATCAGTCGGAATTTTGGAAAAAATACCCAATATAATAAATTCTTCTCGATGCACTGATAAAATAAGGGCTGGTCTTAATTTTGTAGCAGTTAAATCGCTAAAAGGGAAACGAACTAACCAGATTTCTAAAGATTTAGGCTTCATCATTATAAATATCTTCTTCTGGGTCGTTCCACTCCTGAAATCCAGTTTCTGCAAGCTGCATCATTGTTAATATATTACCATGATCTGCAAGCTTCATTTTAGATGTAAAAGCTTCTATTCCTAGAATTTTTGATTCTTGATTTAAAATTCTATCTTCTAATTCTTTCACGCGATTTACTAATATTTGGTAGTTTTCAACTGAGATAATTCCACTGCTAATAGGTTTAGTCATAATTTGAGATAATTGCTGATTTTGGACAAATGGTTCAACTTTTGCACCTTGAAAACTATTTTCATCTTTGGGTATACCTGTAAAAGATTTGATTGTTGTAGGAGTTAAAGACCTAATTAATTCAGGATTATCTTTAATTTTAGAAATTAGTTCTGGTTGTATTTCATCTTCGGGAATACCTGTACAAGAGTTTATTAATGCAGGATTTAAAAAGTTAATGAATTTAGGACTCTCTTTGATCTGACCTAAAATTACTTCTGTCATCATTTGGAAGTGAAATTTTCTTTCTGCTTCTCTTTCTGCTTCTTCTCGTTTTTTATCCTTCAATACTTGCTGACTAAGAAATGCTTTAATCACAGAACCTTCTGCTACAAATGCAATGTGAGGATGTAGAGATTCAAAAGCCAAAATTACCTGATCTTTATAGCCCTGATCATTCTCGCATATCCAGACCGCCATTAACTTTGTACCCAGAACCAGTGAAGACAGTAATTGATTATTACCAATATTACCATCAGCATGAAAATGGGGATTTTTTTTGTTGCTTTTTTGATATTTTTTTCTATTTTTACGTCAATTTCATCAGTATCAATAATAGGAGATATAGTTATCCATGTAATCTTATGTTCTGTATCTTCAAAATAAAGTTTAACTTGATCAAGACAAAGTTCATCACCATCAAATTCTTGATCTTCCTGTGTTGATACTCCTAGTAGAGTTTGTCCAATAGGAAATTCATTGATTACCATATTTATCACCAGCAATGAAGTCATCTTTAATATTAACAAGATTGCCTTCAGTCCACCAGATGTGACGACAATTTTTAACGCCCACCTACTTAGTTTCTAAGTCCTAACTAACAGTTTTAAATAAAAATAAAGTCTAAACATCTAAAAACCCGATCAAGGTTGACCGGGTTCTAGGAAATTTACTGGTTTCAAATGATTAAAGTACGTTATTGTAACTTACTAAGGTGGACTTTTGAAAACACAAACACAGCATCTTCACGTTTTTCCGCTCTGGGATTTGGCTTCGCCATGTATCTAACACTGGCTATTTGCCACTTCATTACTCAATAATGCTGTAATTTGTTTGGGCTGATGACAGGGGACACTATATCATTTGCCCTTTTTGGTTGGTTTCTTATTTGCTTGGTGTCCTATAGATTCAATATATCATTTCATTTTGGAGATGTAATATGTCCTTTACATTTATTAACAAATAGGTGTAAAGACAGGGGTGATAAATAACAATAAAGAGCAGAATAGATGGAAAAGAGCTTATTTTCGGTGATTTCCTTTTTGCCAAGTTTGACTATTAGCTTGTTTGCTAAATTCTGCTTTAGGAAAAAGTCGCTGTTCTATTTGTTCATAACTTCCTTCCAAGTCACATTTACCGAAATGGGGACATTGACGACAATAAACGCTGTTGGTGTAACGTTCTAAATTCTCGCGGTTGAAAAAATAGGGTTTATGACTAAATGTACTCGCTACCCATTGCCATGACATATTGTTACTTGCTGGATCACCATCGAGTAAATGTTGCAGAAACCATTTTGCGCCGGCTTGCCATTGAATATGTCGCCAATGAATAATATAGGCTGCTAACCACATTCTGATATGGTTGTGGAGATAGCCAGTTGATCGTAATTCCTGACTAAAACTGTCTATGCAAAATAGTCCGGTAGTTCCAGTGGTGATATCTTCAGGCAGTTCTGTGGAGTAGTCTGTGAGTTTGTAGCCGGTTTTGTATTCTTCCTGATTTTGCCAAATCCCATTTCCAAGTTTGACATATAATCTTTGCCAATAGTCACGCCAAGCTAATTCATTAATTAGTTTATTTGCATCATCTGGTTTTTCAACTTGTGCAAGAACATATTCTCGGATTTCTCGCAAACTTAATACACCATGACGAATATAAGGTGATAATTTAGTAACGTCACCAGTTAATAAATTCCGTGTTTTTCCGTAAGCGACAGGGTTGATTTTCTGTAATGCTTGTTGTGCGGCTTTTCTGCCTCCGGGAATGTCGCTAACTTGATTGTCTTGGGCTGCGGCTTGGGGAAACTGTTCCCGCAGGTATGCAATTAATTCAGTCCGACTATTAAAATCACGTAACATAATTTTGTAAACTTGGGTATAAATTTATGAAGAAATAATTCAGTAATCAGGAGTTATAGGAGTCCAAAATAAAATAAATAGAAGTCAAACACCACGTATTCACCTAAAGGTAGTCTACAATCAGATGTGGTTTTATACCGCAAATAATTGTTCTATACTCTCACTCATTTTACCTGTTATGACAAAGCAACCATCTTTAAGTGAACAAAAAGGTTATTATCGCTATAATTCCAGTAATTTAGAGCAAAAAGGGGCTGCACGGTTATTTCCCTATACGGGGGAAGATGGGGCAGTACGCTATATTTTGACTAAGCTATGTGAAAATCTGTTAGCACAAGGAAAATTGTCTGAACCTTGGAGTTTGTTGTTAACTGAGTTAGAAAATAAAGTTAACAAATTGGAGGAAGATTGGATAAATATAGCGACTTTGTTGGTAGATTGTGAAATTTTTCAATCGGGATGGTTTAATTTTGATTTACCACCTAATGAACAGTTTAATAGTAGTTATATTCAAGAAAGGAAGAAGTTAATTAAACGACTTTCGGCTGCAAAAAAAGCAGTGGAAAAATTAGATAAAAATCTCCCTGTTCTCCAACGAAATGAGGAGCAAAGAAAGCTATTTTTTGCGGCTTTAACTAAAGCTGATGGGACACCTCCACCAATAATGAGTGTAATTCATAAACGGGATGGAGGATTAAGCGATCGCGAATTTGCCCGACAAAGATTAGCAGGTGCTAACCCAACAATAATCCGCCGAGTACAACCAACTGATCAAGGTTTAATCCAATCTTTAGCAACTCAACCTTATAAATTAGCAAATAATGGGACTGTAGATTTAGTTAAAGCCGCAGGGGACAATCGTTTATTTATTGTTGATTATCCATTGTTGAAAGATTTAGAAGTTACTGATTTGCAACCTGGTAAATATGTTGGTAGCCCAGTAGCTTTATTTTATCGTACTGATCAAGGATTAGAACCAGTATTAATTGAAGTTGAAAAAGGGAGGGTAGTAACTCCAGTAATTTCTGGAAGTGCGGCTGATGATTGGATGCGAGCGAAATTATATGTGCAAACTGCTGATGCTACCCATCATGAATTAATTTCTCATTTGACTTATACTCATTTAGCAATGGAAGCTTTAGCTATTGCTACTCCCAGACAGTTACCATATAATCATCCTGTCCATCAATTACTTGCTCCCCATTTTAAGTTTTTAATTGCCATTAATAGCCGGGGAAATAGTATATTATTGGCAGCAGGAGCAGCAATTGATAATCTCATGGCTCCTACTATCCAAACTTCTGGAAAGCTCATGAGTAAGGCTTATCGGGAAAAATCTTTTTGGTATTATTCCCTATTAAATGATATTGAATTACGGGGAATTGAACCCAAGTTTTTACCAGAATATCCTTATCGTGATGATGCTTTGTTATTATGGGAAGCGATCGCTAAATATGTGACTCGGTTTTTACGAAATTACTATCCAGACGACAAAGCCGTACAACAAGATCCCTATTTGCAAGCTTGGGCTGAAGAATTAGCTGCACCTTTAAATACCCGCCCTAAATCAGATTTTCCCCAAGCACCTGCATGGCTACCCAAAGAATTAGTTGCAGAATCAGGAATTGAACCCCAAGAACTACCTAACTATCCGCGAATTCCGGGATTTATCAAAATTGGTAGTTTACAACAATTAATAGATATTGCCACTATTACCATTTTTACCTGTGGACCCCAACACGCAGCTTTGAACTTCAGTCAGTTTGATTATATTACCTATACTCCTAATGCACCTTTAGCTAATTATAGCTATCCTGATACACCAGCTAGTTTAGAGGAATTTTTACCACCAACAGATAAAGATTTACTGCAAATGCAGTTAACTTCAGCTTTGAGTGGAATCCATTGGAGTAAATTAGGAAGTTCTGATTTAATTCAATTTGCCAAAAAGAGCGATCGCCAAATTCTTGCCCAATTCCAAAATGATTTATCATTAATTGAAGGTACGATTAAAGGACGTAATCAACTGCGCTTTACAGATAGCGGTGTTGAGTATCCCTATCTTTTACCTTCGCTGATTCCCAACAGCATTAATATTTAATAGGAGTCAGAAAAAAGAAGTTGTGGCGGGGAAATCCCGCCCATAAAAGAGTCACTACGAAGCTACATTAAAGGAATTTAAAAATCCTTCGATACTCTTAGTTAAATATTTCTGTCTTCTTTTTGTAGTTTCCACACTTACTTGATACAATCTTTTATCAACCAAGTATATTCTTTGTTTAACAATTTTGTCCCCAGGTTTACTATAGCTAATTTCCTTACCAGAATAATTACCTAAAGTAATTTTTTGTTCACTAATTAAAATACCTTTGGCTTTTTTTACCACACTATCACGCCCATTTTCTAAAGCCTTTTCTACAAGATTATTCCGATTTAATAATTCAATATACTCAGACGAATAATCAACGTATCCCACCACATATTTAACGTCCTCTTGTTTGCGTTCCACAGTAAACATATTTAATTCAATATTGCCAGATTTCGTCTTTACTGTTTGTTTCTCCACCTTGGGATTACCCGGCATTAAAATCCGGAAACTACTATCAGGAGCATAAAATAACTTCCATATAGATTGAGCTATTTGTACTGGTTGATTAGCTGATACAGATGTATTAATTGTATATCCACCACAGATAACCAATAGCGCCAGGGAATAATTTAGAAATTTAGGTTTCATAATTCTCAAATTCGATACCATTGAATTTTATACAAAAAAAGCCACAGTAATTCCAGCATAATTCATGATTTAGAGTAAAATAGACTTAATTGAGAATTTTATGTTCTCTTCTCAATAATCCGCTGTATATCTTAACAAGACTAGCAATTATTTAAAATTACAAACTGTTACCAAATGTCGCCAGAATTCCCAATAGGTAGTAAAGTCCGCGTGATCTCATTACCACCCTATGTTAAAACTGCTGAACCTATGCCTATGTTACGTCCTGCTGATGTCATTCACATTGGCGAAGAAGGTATAGTTATTGACCGTCGTCCTGGTGGTTATTGGGGTGTACGCTTTACGAGAGGTAGTTTTCTCATAGATAGCCAATACATTGAAAGTATAGAAAAACCATCTGAACCCCAGTCGGAGTGATCCAAGTGTAAAAAAACGTTAATCCTCAAGGCAGAATATAGTCATACTCTGCCGAATGCAGCTTTCACAAAAGGATGTACCAATTCATGAGGCACTTGATTTTGTTCAATATAATCATTCATTTCTGCCTGATAATCAAGATAAAAACTCAACACATCAAATACTTGTGCAAGTTGTAAATTTAGAAGAGGAGGATTTTTAATTATGACTCAAGCAGTAGAAAGGCAGAAATCTATTTTGGAAATAGTCCAAAATCTAACCCCTCAACAACAGGAGGAGGTTTTGAATTTTATTGAGTTTTTACAGTTCAAGTCACAAAAACAGGATATATACACAAAAGGTAAATCTCAGCAAAAATCACCGGAGGAATTAGGCTGGCCTCCTGGTTTTTTTGAACAAACTTATGGTAGTTGTCAAGATGATCCTATTGTTATTGATGATGAGGATAATTTTGCCCAAAGTGAAGAAGCTGCATGATTTATTTGCTAGATACTAATGTTTGCGCTCGTTATCTTAAATCTAAAGCAATTTCACCACTCCTTTTTATCCACCTGCCGACATTCAGCAATTGATTGTTTTATCTCTGTTGCTTCTGCGTGGCTTAGAATTCCTGCAAATTTGGCTAGAGGATGATCTTTTCGTGTAGCTTTCACACGGTGTAAATAATCTAGTAAAAGTTGTACAATATCATCAGGAGCTTGTTCTAGTTCTTGGATAAATTGCTCACGGTTTGTCATATATTAAAACCTCTAAAGCATAATAAGTTAGAATCGCTCCCCTCTAGTTTATCTCATGCGAACTGACAAGTCAGCGCTTACGCTATCGCCCTCGCAACTGCTATAATGATGTCAGTGAGCAACGAGAAAAAGTCATGCCTGAACTAAAAGTTAGCATCAGTGAAACTACACACAAAACTCTGCTAACGATGGTAGAGGACTCTGGTGAGACAATTCAATCGGTTTTAGATCGAGCTATTGAGAATTATCGTAGGTCTTTGTTTCTGACACGAGCCAATGAAGCTTTTACTGTTTTAAGGCAGAATGAAACACTGTGGCAAGAAGAGGTTTCTGAGAGACAGTTATGGGAGCAAACTATAGCGGACGGGGTTGAAGGTTAGTGACACAAATCGCTAGAGGGGAGATATGGCTAGTAGACCTTAATCCTGTGCGCGGACATGAACAAGCTGGCAAACGCCCTTGTTTAATTATTTCGGTGGATCTATTTAATCAAGGTGCATCTGGTTTAGTAGTTGTGTTACCGATTACATCGAAAGATAAAGGAATCCCCTTTCACGTAAAAATTAACTCTCCAGAGGGAGGGATGAAAACCCAAAGTTTTATTAAATGTGAAGACGTTAGATCAATATCTGTGGAACGTCTGGATAAGTGTTGGGGAAATGTGTCTTCAGAGACACTAGCAGAAGTCGAAGACAGGCTGAAAATTTTAATGGGATTGTAGTTTATTGCTTAACTATTTAAAACAAAATTACTATCGCTTTTCTCTATTCTATTTTATTTCAGGCGAACTCAGCGTTGAAGAATTATGGATCTTCAAGTATGACTCCTGAATAGCTGAGTTTAGAATTTGGTTTTTATATATTTCAATCAATGTAGTTATCTCTCCAAATAGTTCTAAGAAATCACTTTCTTCAATATCTCTATACTCTCCATGAGATACTGCATTTCTGAAACCCAAAAACCTTTGGTCGATTAGATTTTCTTTCGTCTCATATAGACTGTAATCAATGCCTATTTTCATTGTTATTTCTTTTAATACTTCTGAATTAAGATTCGATTTAGTATCAATATATTTTTCTGAATTTATACTGCACTTATTACTTAATTGTATTCCACTACCATCCACTAAGCTCAAAGCTGCTTTAAAATTTTTGTGAGGATATTGCCCTTGAAAATATTCAAGAATTGCACAAACATGAAAATTACAAATTAATTGATTGTAGGGAATACCTTTTCCATTGATATATTCACAAAACGCAATTGAAGATTTCTTAACAAATCCTTCCCAATGTGAATACAAAATGACTACTCCAGATTTTAGCAAAGTGTTCTTAATTTGATTTTTGGAAGATAAGCAGAGGTTTTTAAGATTAGTAAGTTCTTTTCTACGCCAAGAAAAATCTTGTGCTATTATTTCTTCTAGTTCGTCGATAGATCTAACTTTCATAATCTTAATAAGTCTCTCCCCATAGGTAAAATATGAGGTAGCCTTGATGATGCACGTGCGCCAGATCCACTATTTTTTGTAAATTCAGGATTTTCTAATAAATGCTCAGAGACATTTTTAATTTTATCCAGATTTGCGGAACTATTTTCATCATACATATCAATATTAAAACCAAGACCTAGCCCTATCACCTCAAATATTGATAAGGAAAATGCACCTAAATATCTACCTTGCTGATATTTTTTAAAAGCATTTTCACCTAAAGATAAATTTAGAATTTTGAAAGTTTTTTTAAGCTTTTGGCTCTCCAAGGTCATATCGAAGTTAAGATCAGAAGCAATTTCCTTCATTCTTTTAGTCAGGAATTCACCTATATCATTCAGCTTCTTTACTCTATCAACATCTACATCCTTAAATGCTAAAAATCTTAACACTAACTCAATATGATACTGTTCATCATATTGTTTAGATGTTAGCGGAAATACTGAAGTAAAATTTTCATCAATTGCCAGTTCTGATAACCAATTATACATTGGTCTATTTATCATTATGAGTAAGCAGTTTCTTACTTCTTGATCAGACAATGAGCTACCAAAAGTATTCAGACGTTGAAAAAGTTCATATTTTGTGTGTTCATCACTTTCCTTCTTTATTATTTTCAAGTCAATTTTCTCTCTTTTGAATGCCCTTTGCAGTTCTTTTGAGAGGTGATTTTCATTGAATTCTTCACTCCAATACTTTCCTTCAAGTTCTGGAAGATATTCTGTACCTATTAACTTTAAGGGAGGTTCTAATTCATCATCTTCATCTTTATAAATTCCTAAAAATGAAAATATTGTTGATAATCTTTGTAAACCATCAACTACATCCCACACACCATCATTGCGTTGAGAAACAAAAAACGATGGCAAAGGAATACCTAGTAATATTGACTCTATAAGGCGGCTTTTTTGTCCCTCATTCCAACGATATATGCGCTGAAATTCTGGATGTATATCTAAATCGCCATCAGTATAAAGGTTAATTACCTCACCAATTGACATTGGATATGCATCAGTGTGTATTTCTTTGCGTTTTTCACCAACCTGTTTATCTAAATCAGACATATTTTTTCCTAATTGATTGTTTAACTACAATTATTTTTTTAGATATAGAGAATTAGTTTATCATACTGAAAATTTTCCTTGATCATATCTAACTGGAATTAAGTAGTAAAAGTATCACAATAAACAATTTTATCTATTTAGATACTTAAATGATATCAAGAAAATTTTTGGATAACAACCTAATATTTTTAGGTAAGCATCTATTATTGATAGAAAATTAGTCTAAAATGAAACTCGTATATCTTAAACAAACGCTCCAAAGCAAAAATTTACTCTTATTAGCGAATTGTGGCATTAAAATATACTTAAACCTCTAATATACTATGAGGTACACCCGAAAATATTCGATTTTGAAAGAAAAAATATAGTCCTCAAGGCAAATTGAGAAAAAAGTCAAATAGTCTTAATTTTGGTTACAGTTAGATCACAAATAAATCGTGAGGGGTGATACTATGCGTGTTTTGCTAGTTTATCCAATATTTCCCAGAACCTTTTGGTCTTATGAGAAAATTCTGGCACTAGTTGACAGAAAGGTGTTGTTACCACCGCTGGGTTTGGTGACAGTAGCGGCGATTTTGCCCCAAGAGTGGGAATTTAAACTTGTAGATCGTAACATTCGCGCCGCCACAGAAGAAGAATGGGCATGGGCAGATATTGTCATTTTCTCTGCCATGATTGTCCAAAAACAAGATTTACTAGAGCAAATCCGGGAAGCGAAACGCCGGGGTAAGTTAGTAGCTTTGGGTGGTCCTTATCCTACCTCTACACCCCATGAAGTCGAAGCCGCAGGGGCAGATTACCTGATTCTCGATGAAGGGGAACTGACTTTACCTATGTTTGTGGAAGCAGTGAAAAAAGGTGAAAAATCTGGAGTTTTCCGGGCTGCTGAAAAACCTGATGTCACAGGTACACCCATTCCCCGCTTTGATTTATTAGAGTTTAATGCCTATGATATGATGTCCGTACAGTTTTCGCGGGGTTGTCCCTTCCAATGCGAATTTTGCGACATCATTGTTTTGTATGGACGCAAACCCAGAACCAAAACACCAGCACAACTTTTAGCCGAGTTAGATTATCTCTATGATTTGGGTTGGCGGCGGGGTGTGTTTATGGTGGATGATAACTTTATTGGCAACAAGCGGAATGTGAAATTGTTGCTGAAAGAGTTAAAAGTTTGGATGGCAGATCATCAATATCCTTTCAATTTTGACACAGAAGCTTCCATTGACTTGGCACAAGACCAAGAAATGATGGAGTTGATGGTTGATTGTGGATTTAAAGCGGTATTTTTGGGGATTGAAACCCCCGATGAAGATAGTTTACAACTAACTAAGAAATTCCAAAATACTCGCAGTTCTTTAACTGAATCTGTAGAAACCATTATCAAAACTGGACTGCGGCCAATGGCTGGGTTTATTATTGGTTTTGATGGTGAAAAAGCGGGTGCGGGCGATCGCATTGTCAGATTTGCCGAACTAGCAGCTATCCCTTCCACCACCTTTGCCATGTTACAAGCGTTACCTAATACCGCTCTATGGCATCGGCTCACCAAAGAAGGCAGACTGCGGGAAAACAAAGATGGAAATATCAATCAAACCACATTGATGAATTTCATTCCTACCCGTCCCCTAGAAGAACTTGCTAGGGAATATGTGGAAGCTTTCTGTGCTTTATATGACCCGGCTGCCTATTTAGATCGCACCTATCGCTGTTTTATGATGTTGGGTTCGGCTAAATATACAGTGCCAGCAAAAATGCCAGAATGGGTAGTTGTGAGAGCCTTATTAATTGTAATTTGGCGACAAGGATTTAAACGTCAAACTCGCTGGAAATTCTGGCATCACTTATTTAGCATTCTCAAGCATAATCCCAAGGTGATTGAACAGTATGTTTCCACCTGCGCTCACATTGAGCATTTCATGGAATATCGGCAAATTGTCCGTGATGAAATTGAAAGCCAATTAGCAGCGTATTTAGCCCAAGGTGCAGAAACACCATACATACCAGTTCAGGCAAAAGCAGCCGAAAAAGCAGAAGCAGTAGTTTAGCAATATCTTGGCACTCCCCGGTCTAAAGACACGGGGATTCTTGGTTTTAAGTTTTTTCAGCCTAATTCCTGATAACCTGCTTTTTGCTATAACTGTAAAACAAAAACTTCCTCACTAACGGAAACCAAAGTTTTCCCCACTGGTAAAACAGCTAAAGCATTAGTTTGAGCTAAATTAATTAAATTGCCAGAATTTAAATTACCACCTGCTTGATAAAATTTATAAACACCATCAATCAAATTTAAATTACCCCAAATATAAGTTTCCATTTTTCCCTGAGATTTTAATTCAGAACCAGATTTTACTTTTATAAACTTCGCTTCCCAACCTGTAGCCACACCCGAAAGTTTTTTAATTGCTGGTTGGACAAATCGCCAAAATGTTACTAAAGCAGAAACAGGATTTCCAGGTAAACCAAAGTAGAGAGAACTGGCAAAACTGGCAAAAGTCAAAGGTTTTCCTGGACGCATTTGCACAGCGCGAAAATGAATTTCTGCACCAAGAGATGCTAAAATTTTATCAATATAATCATAGTCACCGACGGAAACGCCACCAGAAGAAAGAACTATATCAGAGTTATTAATGGCATAATTTATAGTTTCTGTTAAAGCAGTAGGATTATCTTTAATAATTCCTAACATTAACACTTCTGCATCTAATTCTTTTACTAAAGCTGCTAAAGCATATTGATTAGAATCAACAATTTGTCCAGGTTTTAGGGTTTGCTCTGGTGTAACTAATTCATCACCACTGGAAAAAATTGCCACTCGTGGACGACGGAAAACACTAATTTTAGGCAATTGTGTCGCTGCTAAAATAGCAATTTCCGTTGCATTCAGGGGAATTCCTGCTGGTAAAAGTTCCTTTCCTGCTTGGTAAAAATCCCCTTGGTGTCTAACAAACTCTTGCGGTTGAGGTACAGAAAGAATAGAAACTTTATTTTCCTGCAAATTAGTTTTTTCCTGCATAACTACAGTATCTGAACCTTTTGGCATGATTGCACCGGTGAAAATTCGCGCTGCTTGTCCTGGTTTAATAGTAACTTGGGGTTGATATCCGGCGGGAATTTCTTCCACAATTTCCAAAATGGTAGGATTTTCAAGACTGGAATTCTGCACATCTTCATAACGCACTGCAAAACCATCCATTGCGGAATTATCCCAATGGGGAAAATCTAAAGAACTAATTACTGGAGTTGCTAAAATTCGGTGTGAAGCTGTTAATAAATCAACAACTTCAATATCACGGTTTTGATTTAATGATTGGACAGCATTAACAATAATAGTTTCTGCATCTTTGACTGATAACATAATAAATAAGCTATTTAGGGTTTAAGGAAAAAAGGTGACAGAAGGTAGGGGCGCAGGGCTTGCGCCCATTCAGGAGATAGCGAGAAAGAATGAGAAAGAGATCAAAATAGTCTCAAATCTGGTTTATTAAGCGTTGTTAGTTGTCATTTGAATTAAATCTTTGCTAAACTAAATTTACAAAACTTTACTATTAACGTAAGTTGCTAATTAGAGAAATTGTCAGAATCAGGTGGTTATCGAGCGATAGCCTGCGTGGCGTAGCCATAGTCGAGATAATGTCCAGGATTTAAGGATATACAGAATGAAAACTGGAATTTTATCACCAATTACCAATTACCAATCACCAATTACCAGCCTCAACTAGATAACTAGCAACTTGGTTTATTAGATAATTTCATCAATCATTATAATATATGCTTTCAGCTAATACACCTCCTAAACCTAGACAAAATTCTGCTTTTAAGCACCTAATGTCAATCCATTGGTGGATGTCAGTTGGTTATATAATATTGTTCGCAACTGGAACATTTATGGCCAGGTTGCCAAGGGAAGTTTTTATTCGTTCTTCCCTTTATGATTTTCATAAATCAATAGCTGTTTTAGTGATGGCTGTACTCACTTGGCGAATTTTAGTATTGTTGCGTGTTTGGTGGCGAAAATATACTAAAAAATTTCCTAAGTTGACTCCAGAATGGTTTAAAACTGTTGCTCTACATAGCAGTTTATATATTTTTATGTGGGCTGTTCCTGTTGCTGGTTTCTTGCTTTCTAACTCATATAAAAGTAATAATGTGAGTTTTTTTGGCATTGTTTTACCAGATATTTTCCCCCAAAATTCAGAAATGGTTGATATTGGGAGAAATTTGCATTTTTGGTTAGCCTATACATTTTTGGCTTTTATTATTCTCCACACAATTCAACAAAGAAAAGTAGTGCGATCGCTCTGGCGTAAATTCATGAAAATCATCAAATTCGATAATAACTTATCCAGGGAATAATATCAAGTAATTTACATAGGGTTTAGGGAAAAAGTCTTTTTGTGGAGAAATCTTGTCAGCTTAAATTTCCCTATCCTTTTTTGGATTTCGACAAAACATATTCACTTTTTATAAATTAAAAATACCGAACCAATTGGACCGAAATTCTCCACATAGACTTTATTTTTATAAAATAACCCTGGAGACATTCCGCCATCAAATAACATCCCTTCTTTAATTGTTCCTAAACAGTTATTTTTAGCAATTCCTGATAACACATCATCAAATTGATTGGGGAGTAATTCTTTATTATTAGCAGAAAACTGCATACTAGAATTAGCTTTCAGATCATTTACCAACAAAATGACATAACCTTTACTAGTAATAGCAACTAGAGAACGATTAGTAGCACCCTTACAGGCAAATTCTCCTAAAGCTTGACAAATATCCTTAAATTTTCCTTGATTATAAAATCTACCATTACCTCCCACCATATTGTAATTAAGAATATTTGCTCCTCTTCTTCCTATTCCCATAGTTGCTTGGCGTTGTTGAGGATTTCCTCCTGATATCCCAAAGGAAGAACGTTTATTTTTAAATGCTCCTGAATACTCAACACCGCGAGAAATATTTAATCCTTGGGGTTGATTTTGTGGATCTATATAATCAGCATTAATAGCCGCAATTGGTGATTTACCATTTAATTTAGAATTAGTATCAGTGATGATTTCTCTGAACTGTTTTGGGACATATTTTTTCTGAAATCTTCCTCTAGCATCTTTAGCATAAATTTGATGAGCTAAACCCACATTTACTTTAAAATCTAACTCTGGTGATTTAGGATTAAAAATAATTACATGATTGATACCTTTACTATATCTTTCACCATTATTATTAGCTTGAAAAAAATCAATACTAAATTGAGCATTTTTACCAGGACACTTAGCAGCCTGTTTGGGTGCTGAATTAGCTACCATATCCTGACAACCTGATATTAAAGTTGTCGTAAGACTTAACAAAGATAAAAAAATCAATTTTTTGGCAAACATAAAATGTAAAAAACCCGCTACAGGAATACTATAGCGGGTAAAATTAACAATTGCAGTTATGGTTAATTTTCAGATACAACAATTATGCAAGCCATTCCAGAACAGCTTCATCTTTGGTATTAGTATTACGAGAAGGTGTTTCGCGCTCAAATTTCATGTGAATAGAACGGGTTTGCTCACCATCAGCCGCAACAGCTAGAATGGGGTAGTCAATTACACCATCTTGGAAGGACATTTGGAAGCGGAATGTACCATCGGAATTAAGCTTAATGGGACGACCACCAATAGTTACAGTTGCATCAGGTTCAGTTGCACCGTAAACAATCAATTCAGCGTCAGCAACTAACCAGAATTTGCGAGGACGAACGGGAACAGCGGAAGCGGAGAAGCCGACACCGGACATTCCTACACCGGACATGGTTAAACCAGATACACTAGGAATAGCCCACATACCTACACCAGATGGGAAAATGTAGGAACTGAGAACTTGTTCTGGAGCAGCAGAACCGGGGACGTGCTGCATAGAACCGAATATAGAACCTGCAACCCTTTGGGCTTCAGCAGATTCTGCCATACCGAAGATTTCTTCGTAAATGGGGTTTCCACCACCAGCATTACCGTTAGCTGTTGGTAATTTTTTGGAGGGGGGAACAAGTTCGTAGAAGGTTTTACCGCGCAAGTCTTCTTCAAAATCTACTGTGATGAAGACATCTTCAATCCAGTCGGAAGGATAGACAGGGGGAATATGAACTCTAGCAGAACGTGCTAATACTAACCAGCCACCATCAGCGGTGCGATAGCCTACATCAATAATATAATCGCGATCGCTCACTGGAATTGGCAAGTACCATTCTCTGGCTAGTTCATCAGCAGGGTATTCTTGAATACTGTGGGGGCTTTGGTAATCTAGATCCAGATCAGTGACATCATAAATCCGCAGTGCCAGTTGTTGTCCACCTTGACGACGGAGTTCTTCTTTATGATCGTTAGGAATATCCCAGTAAGTATAAGCCCACTGAGGATCGCGGGGTAGTAAAACTATCCGGCTTTCACCATAACCAGCGGGTAAATCGGCTAGAGCTTCATCAACGTCGGCTAGAGAGCCACCAGTACGATCTTCTTGACCTAGCTCGAATTTTGCTGCTTCCACTGTTTCTTGTGCCTCCTGAGTACGAGATGAACTGAGCGAGAATTTACTTTGCTGAACGTCTTGAATTGATGCCAACAACTGCGATTTACGCATTCGACTATAGCGAGATATACCGTATTCACTAGCAACTTTCCGTAATTGCCGTAATGTCATCTCCTCTAGCGGTGGGCGTTCTTTTGCCATTAACTTGGCCTCCAGTAGTTTGAAAGGTAAATTATTTTTTCCGGGTTAAAAAAAGTTGGATGAAATATCATCTACCCAGATTTTTTTATTCCTGACTCCTGGTTTGCCCCAGTTTTAAATTTGTTTACTGTTTGTTTTTTTTATTGAGATACCAGCTCCTCTAATTCCTAGTTATGCTTATGTTTTGCATTTCTTTGGGATCGCAAAGAGTTGTTAAGTAAATATTAACCAGTAAAACTATCCAGGGATCAAGGGGTCTAAAGGTAGGTTTTCCTATATTCTACGTAGTTATAAGCTCTTTGGGGATCAAAATGTCATGAAATCTTAATATATTGATCCGGCACTAGGCTTTAATATCAAAATTTGATGACATTTAGAGGAAAAGAGATAGGACTTACGCAATAACTCTCTGAAACTCTTCTTTCTCCGTGTCCTCTGCGGTATGGCTAACGCCACGCTTCGCGTTAGCGATACGTTTCTTCATGATTTTGCGTAAATCTTGGGAATAATGAACCACGAAGACACGAAGGACGCGAAGGCAAGAAAGTTTGAGAGATATTTTGCGTCTGACAACTGACAACTGACAACTGACAACTGACCAATTACAAAAACGTTTGTATGACTGACATTCGCTGAATATGCCATTTACCTTCTTTACGAACTAAATCATAACGAACACGCAAGTTTTCATCAGAAGACTTCTTTGGCTGATTATTTTCATAAAACTGGGTAACTTCTTGTACCTTAGCGTCTACGGATACATAATTTTTATCTGTGCCTTTTTTAGAGACAGTGGTTACTTCTACATTATGCTGATATTCTCTATAGCGGTTATTTGCTATTTCGTCTTTAGCTACTGACTGCCATTGTAATAAAACTGAGCCTGTTAAAATATCGCTTAAACCATCAATGTCATGATTTTGTCCTAACGCTGAAGCTTTAGCAGCTAACCAAGTTTCAATCACTTCCTTTGCGGTCTCACTTGTTAATTCTTCATCGTTTGACTGGGGTTGACTGTTGGGGTCAGGAATGGTTGTGAGTGGTTGATTTAGTCCGATCGCTAACTGTTCTCCCTGCAATAATGGACCAGGAAAGAAAGTATTTTTTACCCAACCAAAAGTTGTGGATATTAACAACGAAGAAACTAATATTCCGGCTAATGATAAGAAAACTAGCCAAACTAAACGGGTTTTGGGATCTAGGTTACTGAGAAAATTAGTTTGAGACTGCAAAAAACGCCGGGAAATTTTAGTAGTGTTAGGTTTACGTCGTCTGCGCTTGGGAGTTTGCTGGTTTGTAGTTGGTGTATTCGTGCTATGGCGTTGATTTGGTCTTTGATTAACCGTTGCGGCTGTTGGTGTTGGGGGTATTTGTGATACTTGATTCCCTCCACTGCCATTTGTGGCTGCATTATTCCATCTGGGGATGGAAATCTGAGAAGATTCAGGTTGAGTTCGAGGGGGTGTTTCTAGTAATTCAGGGTTGGATGGTTGGTGATAATAGGGGTGTGTTTCTGTGGTGTTATGAGTATGGTTAATATCTGCTTGCGGAAAGGATTGATGATTAATGACTGCCCATTCATGAGTTATTTGGGCATCAGTGGGCAAAGATTCTAAATAAGCCTGTACTTGTCGGTCGGCAAAATAATCTTTTAAAGAGGCTTGTTGTTTCGCTAAATCACGAAAGTGAGGAAATACTTCTTGCTGTAGCCACTGCTCGGTGTATAAACACAGTCCTGGTAATAGGTCTGGTGAGTCTTGGGATTTTTCCCGAATAAAAGCTAAAGCTTCATATTCTTGACTTAGTTCTAAAACACGGGTAGCCTCTTCGGTTTGTCCCATCAGCAAGGCACAGAGAGATTGTTCCAAATGTACATCTTGGCGTTTTCCCAAGTGCATTAACATTTGTTTGGCTTGGCGGATTAAAGCTGGTTGGCGTTGAGTAAAACCTCTGGCAATTAAAGAGTATACTGCTAAATATGTGGCTACCGCTGAGGGACGTTTGCTTTCTATTTCAAATAGCTTATGCTGTTCCGCTACTGTTAAATAATGGCGGATTTGTTGGATAAAACGTAAAAAATCGTCTATATTTAAGCCAGATTGATCGTTGTTGCTGCCATCAATACCGCCACGATCTTCAAGGATGCTTTGTAATAGTTCAAAGCCCTGACGACGTTGGGCAATCTGTGCTTGTGGTAAGGCTAATAGTTCTAAGATGCGATAGGGACGCAGTTTATAAAGATCAGCGGTCATTTCTGCCCGGACGCTGGGAAATAACCCTTCTCGTGCTAATAATTCTTCACCGGTTTCTAAAGATACGGCTGCATTTTCATGATGACCTTGCTGCCATTGTTCTCGTCCTAGTTCTAGGCAAGCTAAAGAGACAGTGAGGATAATATCTGGTAAGTCTGGATTTCCTAGAACTTCTGTTTGAGTGAGATAATGACCTGTTTTGACACTAACTTTACTAGGTTTATTGACTAAGTACGGACGACCTAGTTTTAATACCAATTCATATTCTCCTAATTCTTGGAGAATTAGCAAAGAGCCAACAAATCGGTCTGGGGTAATTTCGATACTGAGATTTTGAGCTTCTTTATATTTGGAGTTGTTATCTGTGAGGGTTTCTAAGGGGAATTTTAGCGGCATTTTTGATTA
>NZ_VILD01000010.1:132584-157553 GCF_009712085.1 Anabaena sp. UHCC 0253 | reverse complement strand
CGTGAGCGGAGTAAAGCTGATCATAGTCACTGCGTTCTTTGGATCTGATAAGATCATATAAGCTTCTTCTATCAACTCTTTGCGAGAAGATATAGCTGCAATCGAATATTCCCGTCGCGGCAACTGGACAATGCGATCGCTGTATGCCTGTCGCAATTGTTCCTCACTGGCCGCTAACGGTAATCCTAAAATTCGGTAGTAATCGAGCGGAATTCGCACAGCTTACGTCCCCTGCACTGTGTTCTCGTAGCGTCTCATAATAATTAACATAATTCACCTAGATGATTCCAGGATTGTCAAACCGTCCCATAATCATAGCCTTATTAATACCGTGTTGATCTAGCACTATAAGTGTAGATAGTAACAGATATCTTATTTTATGCAGATAATTTTTTGATCTTTAGTCGGAAATTTTTGACTTATGGTGATATGAAATTTAGATTATCTACTATACCTTAAATTCCTAAATAATCCATTCTGAAGCTCGTTCACCTAAGTCCAGGGGGATACTAACTGCTTTACCCAGACGAGGACGCTCTTTTGTTTCTGTAATAAAAGTTTGCACTTGTTGTATTCCTCCTAAAGCATTGAGATAGTTAGCGATGCTATCAAGATGATCCTGGTAATCTGTTTCGCTTAAAGGGAAAGAGGCTTGGCCAAAGTATTTCCACATGATTTGCAGGAATATCTTTCCTTGGGTACGACGAAACTGGACATCATAAGGTTGTCCCCATTTATCAATCAACAGTTGACGTAATTCTTTTCCAGTCATACAAATTTGGTGATTGGTGATTGGTGATTGGTGATTGGTGATTGGGAAACTTATTTCCTGCTCCCCTGCTCCCCTGCTCCCCTGTTCCCTGTTCCCTGTTCCCTGTTCCCCTGTTCCCTGTTCCCTGTTCCCTGTTCCCCGTTCCCTGAGCTTATTTAGATTTTACATTTAGTTATGATGTTAAGTTCCGTAACTCAAGTATGATAAGGATATAAAGAAATGTAATGCTAACAGAAAAGATGCTAACTATCATCTGGCAACAAAGAAGTATGGCATCGCTGCGGGCGTTATTATTTCGATTCAGATAAGAGTGGCTCAAGTGCTGGTACTCTTGTCAAAATGCTTAATAAATTACACAAACAGCGCGTAGATTATGGCTCAATTTTCTGAATCAGCAGATGTACCCGATATGGGTCGTCGTCAATTCATGAACCTGCTTACTTTTGGGACTGTTACCGGAGTAGCTTTAGGTGCATTATATCCTGTTGTTAACTATTTCATTCCTCCTGCTAGTGGTGGCGCTAGTGGCGGTACAGTAGCAAAGAATGAATTGGGTAACGATGTTAGTGTTAGTGAATTTCTAGATAGCCATAATGTAGGCGATCGCACTTTAGTACAAGGACTAAAGGGAGATCCTACTTATATTGTAGTGCAAAGTAAAGAAGCGATCTCTGACTACGGGATTAATGCTATTTGTACTCACTTAGGTTGCGTTGTACCTTGGAACGTAGCTGAGAATAAGTTTAAATGCCCTTGTCATGGTTCACAATATGACGCTACAGGTAAAGTAATTCGTGGTCCTGCACCAAAATCCTTACCTTTAGCTCATGCCAAAGTTGAAGAAGACAAAATTCTGTTAACCCCTTGGACAGAAACTGACTTCCGCACCGGGGATGCCGCTTGGTGGGCTTAATTTCCACATTACACAAGTGCTGAGTCGTTAAGAGTGACTCTTCGATTCATTCTTGACAACTGACAACTGACAACTGACCACTGACAAATGACTTTATAGAGATGAGAAATGCCCGTACACCTGCGAGGTTAACTCGCACCGCTAAAGCGATGGTTAACACATTGCTAATAGCGATCGCTACCGTAACCTTTTTCTTCAGTAGCGATATTGCCATTCCACAAACTGCTGCTGCTTATCCATTCTGGGCCCAGGAAACCTATCCTGAAACTCCCCGCGAACCGACAGGACGGATTGTTTGTGCTAACTGTCACCTAGCGGCCAAACCTACAGAAGTGGAAGTTCCTCAATCTGTACTTCCTGATACCGTATTTAAAGCGATCGTCAAGATTCCCTACGATACCAGCGTGCAACAAGTAGGCGCTGATGGTTCTAAAGTTGGCTTAAATGTTGGTGCTGTATTAATGTTGCCCGACGGCTTCAAGATTGCGCCAGAAGATCGCATTCCGGAAGAAATGAAGGAAGAATTGGGTGATGTGACATTCACACCTTACGGCGACGACAAGGAAAATATCGTCATCGTTGGACCTCTACCCGGTGAAGAATATCAAGAAATTGTCTTCCCTGTTCTTTCTCCTAACCCTGCTACAGACAAAAATATCCACTTTGGTAAATACTCTGTTCATGTAGGCGCTAATCGTGGACGTGGACAACTTTACCCCACAGGTGAAAAAAGCAATAATAACGCTTACAACGCTTCTGCTACTGGTACAATTAGCACAATTGCTCAAACAGAAGATGAAGACGGTAACGTTAAGTATTTGGTCAACATCAAAACCGAAACTGGTGACGTTGTTACTGATACAGTTCCCGCCGGTCCTGAACTAATTGTTGCCCAAGGACAAGCAGTTAAAGATGGTGATGCTTTAACTAACAATCCTAACGTTGGTGGTTTTGGTCAAAAAGATGCAGAAATCGTCTTACAAGACTCCTCCAGAGTGGCGTGGTTAGTTGCTTTCATCTGTTTAGTGATGTTGGCACAAGTAATGCTAGTGCTGAAGAAGAAGCAAGTAGAAAAAGTCCAAGCGGCTGAAATGAATTTCTAAATTTAAGAGTCAGAACTATGATTTGGGTGATTATTTTGATTGATTAATCAGCAAAATCATGGTTCAGAATTCTTACAAATTCTTTGCTAAATCATCAGCTATGTGACAGGCTTTTTGCCTGTCCTTTTTTTAGGTAATTGGTGGTAAAAAATGGTAGAACCGACAAAATCGTTTCATGTTGATCATTTGTTGGTGCAGATTTACACTTCCGAAGTAGAAATGTCGGCAGATGTGGCTAAAATCACACACCAGTATTTACAAAATCTGCTGGAGAAACAGGATCAAGTTGCTATTTTATTGGCTACAGGTAACTCCCAAATTCAATTTTTGAATGCTTTAATTGCTTTAGGAGGAATAGATTGGTCACGAATAATTTTATTTCATTTAGATGAATATTTGGGCATTACATCAGATCATCCGGCGAGTTTTCGTCGTTATTTGCGGGAACGGGTAGAACAAAAGGTATGTCCCCAGAGATTTTATTATATAGAAGGGGATACATTACAACCACTAGCCGAGTGCGATCGCTATACTCAACTTCTAGAAAATCAACCAATAGACCTCTGCTGTTTAGGTATCGGTGAAAACGGTCATTTAGCATTTAATGACCCAGCAGTAGCAGATTTTCAAGACACTTCTAAAGTTAAACTTGTCAAACTTGATCATATCAACCGTCAGCAACAAGTAAATACCGGATATTTTCCCAACTTAGCAGCCGTTCCCCAATACGCATTTACTCTCACTATTCCCATGATTTGTACTACTGAAAAAATAATTTGTCTAGCACCAGCAACTAGAAAAGCTGAAGTAGTTAAAACCATGTTAATGGGAGATATTACCACTAATTGTCCAGCTTCTATTTTACGTCAACAACCTCAAGCCAGCTTATTTTTAGATATTAATTCTGCTAGTTTATTAGCTGATCATGAAGATTAAATTCTTGACTACGAGGTTAGCTATTACTTGTTAAATTAAATGGCCATCTTCCATACTAATAATCCTATCAGCAATATCTAAAATCCGGTTATCGTGAGTAACAATTAAAATAGTACAATTCTGTTCCTTAGCTAATTGCTGCATCAAATTAACCACATCGCGTCCGGATTTACTATCTAAAGCAGCCGTCGGTTCATCAGCTAATACTAACTTAGGATGACTAACCAAAGCACGAGCGATCGCTACCCGTTGCTTTTGTCCCCCAGAAAGATCAGCAGGATAATAATTAATTCTATCCCCTAATTTCACAGTATTAAGCATAGTTTCTGACTGTACATAAGATTCCCATTGAGAAATATTGCGTTGTAATTCCAAAGACATTTGGACATTTTGTCTAGCCGTTAAAAAGTCTAATAAATTATGGGCTTGAAAAATATAGCCAATGTGCCGACGGACTTGAACTAATTCCTCATTACTAGCATTTAATAATTCATATCCATTGAATTTCAAACTCCCCTCTTGTACAGAACGTAAACCACCAATTAGCGTTAGTAAAGTAGTTTTTCCTGAACCAGAAGGTCCCGTCATAATCACAATTTCTCCGGCTTTGATAGTCAAATTAATATCAAACAAAGTTTGAGTACGTAACTTACTATGACCAAAATAATGATTGAGATTTGTGATTTCTAAAATATTAGCAGCAGGTAAATATTGCATCATTAGTTAATTAAATATTTCTGCTGGATCTACTTTCCGCAGTTTATTTGTCGAAAAGAAACCAGAAGTTAAACACATAAAAATCACGGAAGTAAATACTAATAATCCCTTGCTTACATCCATAACAATCGGTAATTTAGTCGCATCTTTCGCAATATCATATAATCCCAGTGATATAGCAAACCCAGGAATATAACCTAAAATAGCTAAAATCAAAGCTTGCTGAAATACAACATTTAAAAGATATTTATTTCTAAATCCCATCGCTTTCAGCGTAGCAAATTGGACAAAATGGGTGGATATATTACTATAAAGAATTTGATAAACCACAATTACCCCAACCACAAAACCCATAATTACCATCAAATTAAAAACAAATCCAATCGGTGTTCTTAACGTCCAATAGCTTTTTTCAAACTCAATAAATTCTTGGCGTGTCATTACTATTATATCCTTAGGTAACTTAGCCGATAAAGTTGCCAAAATTGTTTGTGGATTAACATTAGGTTGGACATGAATTGCGCCAATATCTATCTCATTTGCTCTGCGTTCTGGAAAGATTTTCAAAAAAGTAGAAGAACTAACAATTAAATTACCATCAACACCAAAAGAAGGACCAAGACTAAATAAACCACTAACTTTAACCCTGTAACCAATAGTACCTAAATAACTAAATATTTCCATACTTAAAGGTTTATTCTTTTGAAAATATTCAGCAATTGGTCCAAATTCTGGGCGTGAAGCCCGATCAAAAAATACTTGATCAGGAATTTTTAGCAATTTAAAATCCTGTTCAACTTCCGGTAATTTAAAGATAGATTTAACTGGTTCAAATCCTAGTACATAAATAGGATATTTGCGGCCATTTATGGGATTTTTAAGTTTAGCAAATTGTACATATAAAGGTTCAACTGATTCTATGCCATTAAACCCTAATGTCTGATATAAACGACTGCGGGGAAAGCTTTGAGTAGAAGTCAAAGACTTATACTGGGAGCTAATTAAAAACAAATCACCCCGTAGATGTTTATGCACTTGAGTAGCACTAGCATAAAGAGCATCTTGAAACCCAATTTGCATAAACATCAAAACAGCAACAAAAGCAATACCAGCTAAAGCCACGAAAAAGCGCACTTTTTGTTTAACCAATTGTAGCCAAGCCAGGGGTATATTTAAAATCATAGTTCTAACAGTTTTATATCTGAATAAGTGCCTGTACTTGTAAATTAGTTAAACTAGAAACTCGTTGATTATCCGCTGAATTATCAATGCGAATTTTTACATCAACTATTTTATTATCTGTATCTGAACCAGGATTAGTATTAAAGATATTTTGTCTACCAACTTGCAAACCAATATCTGTAACTGTTCCCTTGATTTTTCCTGTAAAAGCTTCTCCAGTGATAGTTACCGATTGACCTAATCGGACTTTTTTGATATCAGTTTCGTAGACTTCTGCCACTACATACATTTGTTGTGTTTGTCCTAATTCAACTATGCCATTATTACCAATTGTTTCTCCTGGCCAGGCATTAATTTTTAGCACTTGACCATCAATGGGTGAACGAATAGAACTTAAATTTAGCTCTGCTTGAGCTTGTTGAACAGATGCTTTCGCACTTTCAACATTTGCTTTGGCTGCTTCCACATCTGTAGGACGAACTTCTGCAATACTATTGAGTCTAGCTTTAGATTCAGTTAACTGTTTTTCTAGAGTTTCTCTAGTACGTTGCAGACTAGCATTAGCTTCATTAAGTTGTTCTTGGACAGTATCCCTGCGTAACCTTTTCGTATCTGCATCAGAAGCAGAAATAGCACCATCTTGATATAATTTTTGATATCGTTGATTTTCAGTTTCGGAATTTTTTAATTCCGCTTCCAAACGAGCAATTGTCGCTTTTTGAGTAAAAACTGATCCCCTTAATTCAGCTTCTAAACGAGAAATTGTGGCTTTTTGAGCAGAAATATCACCTGTTTTTGCCCCTGCTGCTACTTGTTGAAAATTAGCTTGATTAACATCTACTTGTCGTTTTGCTTTTTCTAAAGCTGCAAGATTAGGACCATAACTGTCAAGAATTGCTACTACTTGTCCCTTGCGGATTTTGTCTCCTTTTTTGACTAGAAGTTTATCAACTCTTATCCCTGTTTGAGAATTAGGCGCAGATAAACGAATCACTTCTCCTTGGGGTTCTAAACGTCCTAAAGCCGCAATAGCAGTCATAGTAGGTAAGGGGTTAGAAATGCTAGAAGATACTGGAGAAACTGATTTAGAAGTTTCCTGAAAATATAAAAAACTATAGATAGATATTACACCAGTAGCTACAACACCCGCACTTGCGAATATTAGTGGCCACAAACTCACAGGTTTTATGAATGAGTGCTTTTCTTTGTGTACCATAATTTTGTTTTTTAAATTAGGAATATGACAGTAATTCTGACTCTCAAGAAGAGACAGAAAAGCCAGTACACTTGATAGCATCTCCTGACAACTTTTAGTAGCAGTATGATATTTGTAGTAAGATTTTAGTATTCCAACTATATCTAAAGTTCTCACCACAAAAATTAGTTAGTAATTCTGATCAACTAGTGATTAGATAAAATATTTAATGCCTAAACTCTTGATAGGTAATTGGTAATTAGTTGGTAGCTATTACCGATTACCAATATCAAAAGTTTATTTATTTAGGACTACCTCTTTTTCTTTTCTCTTCCGCATAATTGCCAAGTATTCACTGCGCGTTCCATCTACTCGATAATGATCACAAATTTGACACAATTTAAGAAGATCCAAGCGACTGAATATTTTTTGATGTTCAATCCCGTTGTCACTACGCCACCGCCAAAAGGTTGTTCTATCAATTCGACGATTGCTTTCAGGCCATCTTCTCCGTGATAAAAAGTCTACTAATTCATCTTCATAAAATGAGTAACCTTTTGGTAATTTGAGGAGGTCTTCACGTAACTCATTCAGTGGGATGAGTGGATCTAATTCAGATAGTCTCATACCAGCAATTCCTTATAGTTTTTGTAAGTCCAATATTGCAGAAGCCAAATAATGCAATACGATTAAATTGCATGAATTTATGCTGAAAGACTGTATATGATTGACAGTCTAAATTTCCCTGATTTATCACATAGAATAAACTGCTTTTTTCCGAATTTCAAGTTATATGCAACAATTGGGAAACAGGAAAGACAGAAATTAATTAATGGTAATTTCTGCATAAATCCTAGAGGATTTATATAGATGATTTTGCTTTACATATTCTTGATATTGTTTACATGGAAATAGATGTTATTTATCATGTTTTTCATTATCTCAAATTTTCGACTTTAGAACATAAAAAATATTTTTTTAATTCCTTAGATATATTTAGTAGTGACTATTTTTACAAAGACAAGAAAATCTTTCTGGGGATAGATGTAGTAATTGACTATTTAGGGTTAGAAACTATCAAACAATAATTACAGACTAAAACTTATATTTATCTCAATGTAAATTATCTTGTATTTTCAGAAAAATTGTTTTTTTTGAATATCGTTGATGATTTCTCTCCATATTCACCAGTTGTCAGGAATTCATTCTGAATTTTAATTTAATAATATGCAATACAATACTTGTCGCTTAACCCAACCTACCAAAATCGGCGTTGCTGAATTAGGGTATGAAATTCAAAAATCAATGATTTCAAACTCTTACTCTCTGTAGACTCTGCGCCTCTGCGTGTTCGCGCAGCGTGCCGTAGGCATAACAAAATCATACTTTTAATCAGCAACGCCCCAAAATCCTTAACCGAACAGTATTGATATGCAATATATATGCAACTTCTGTCAAAATGGCTAAAACTTAGATAATAATTGCTGTAATTGGATAAGCAAATATATTCTTATTTCTTCTGCGACTCTATCAATTTTACATTTGCAAGACTTTTAAAAAGTTGCACGTAAGTTGCCTATGAGTTGTGATAGAGTTGTCACCAAACTAAGGTTAATACAAAGGGCAAATAATTTATTGGCTACAGAATAAACTAGCCTAATCCATATTTAACCGCCACAAGATTCATTGTCTTAATTTATAGCCAATCATCAATTATCCACTTTCTGAGTGTTAGTTTCATGCTGAAAAATAATATATATAGGTTTATTTGTTCAGAACTTATCGCCATCATCAAACCTATATTTTTTAGCACTTCTTCACTCAAGTGGATGAAAAATATCAGATTCTAAGCACAAAATAAACTGCGGTTAACTTCTAGATATCCTGAGCAAAATAGTGAAATAAGATCATGGCTGCTTCCAAATTTGAAGCTGCTTTCGCACAGTTGCAAGCTGAAATTAGTAACTGTGAAAAGTCTGTACTCAAGATGATAATGGTGAAAAAGAATATGCCTGATACCACAAAGATGATTAGTGAAATTAATACCAAGTTGCAAACAACTAATGTGGCAATTATTGGGATGGCTTCTATTTTCCCCCAAGCGAAAAATTTACAGGAATATTGGCAAAATATTATTCAAAAAATTGATTGTATTACCGATGTTCCTGTTTCCCGGTGGCATATAGATGATTATTATGATCCTGACCCCAAAGCACCAGATAAAACTTATTGTAAACGGGGTGGTTTTTTACCAGATATTGATTTTAATCCCATGGATTTTGGTTTACCGCCAAACATTTTAGAGGTGACAGATATCTCTCAATTACTCGGTTTAGTAGTAGCAAAAGAGGCAATGGAAGATGCTGGTTATGGTGCATCTCGCCAATTTAATCATGAACGGACAGGGGTAATATTAGGAGTAGCAATTGGTAGACAATTGGCTGTTCCTTTGGGTGCAAGGTTGCAATATCCAGTTTGGGAAAAAGTCCTGAAAAATAGTGGTTTATCTGATGAAGATAGCCAAAAAATTATTGAAAAACTCAAAAGTGGATATGTGCAATGGGAAGAAAATGCCTTCCCCGGAATGTTAGCTAATGTGATTTCTGGACGCATTGCTAACAGGCTAGATTTAGGGGGAATGAACTGTGTAGTTGATGCAGCTTGCGCGAGTTCCTTGGGTGCGTTGAGAATGGCTATTAGCGAATTGGTAGAACATCGCGCCGACATGATGATAACTGGCGGTGTGGATACCGATAACTCAATTTTTGCCTATATGTGTTTCAGTAAAACCCCTGCTGTTTCCCCTGGGGATAAGGTAAAACCCTTTGATGCTGAGGCTGATGGGATGATGTTGGGTGAAGGTGTGGGAATGCTGGTACTCAAGCGCCTAGAAGATGCTCAACGAGATGGCGATCGCATCTATGCAGTCATTAAAGGTGTCGGTAGTTCTAGCGATGGTAAGTATAAAAGTATATATGCGCCCCGTCCCGAAGGTCAAATCAACGCCTTAACTCGTGCTTATTCGGACGCAGGAGTTTCCCCTGCTAGTGTGGGTTTAATTGAAGCACATGGTACGGGAACGATGGTAGGAGATCCCACAGAATTTACCTCAATTACTGCCGTTTTTGGGGAAAATAACCCGAAAAAACAGCATATTGCCTTGGGAACGGTAAAATCACAAATTGGACATACCAAAGCGGCAGCAGGTGCAGCTAGTCTCATTAAAGCGGCTTTGGCGCTGCATCACAAAGTCTTACCACCTACCATTAATGTTACCAAACCCCATCCCAAACTCGATATTGAGAACTCGCCGTTTTACTTAAATACTGAGACGAGACCTTGGGTAAGTCATCCTACTCAACCGCGAAGGGCGGGAGTCAGCGCCTTTGGTTTCGGTGGTACTAATTATCACGTTGTTATGGAAGAGTACCAACATGAACATCATCACCCTTACCGATTACATCATACTCCACAATCCCTACTGTTGTTTGCCCCTACCCCTTCAGAGTTGCTATCACGTTGTCAACAAATCCAGCAACAATTGCAGACTGAAGGTAAAGAAAAACACTACCAAGAATTGATTACGGAGTGCCAAACCGGGGAAATTCCTGTTAATTATGCCAGAGTTGGCTTTGTAGCTAATAATTTAGCGCAAGCAGAGAAATTTTTGCAAGTTGTCATAGAAGGGCTGAAACACAAGCCCGAAGCCGAATCATGGGAACACCCTCAAGGGATTTACTACCGCCAAACAGGGCTAGATACGACAGGTAAAGTGGTAGCTTTGTTTTCTGGACAAGGTTCACAATACCTAGAAATGGGGCGGGAATTGGTCATGAATTTCCCTTGCTTACGCCAAACTTATAGTCACATGGATAGCCTCCTTTGTGAAGATGGGTTACACCCCTTATCAGCCATAGTATTTCCACAGCCCGTTTTTGAGCAACAACAAAAGCAAATTCAGTTAGAAACATTACAGAAAACTGAATATGCACAACCAGCAATTGGCGTTTTTAGTGCCGGATTATATAAAATATTGCAACAAGCTGGATTTAAACCCGATTTTGTTGCCGGTCATAGCTTTGGAGAATTAACAGCTTTGTGGGTTGCAGGTGTGTTAAGTGAAGAAGATTATTTGTTCTTAGTTAAAGCTAGAGGACAAGCTATGGCTGCACCTGCAAATTCAGATTTTGATGCGGGGGGAATGTTAGCTGTTAAGGGAGATATTAGTCAGATTACGGAAGTAATTAAAAACTTTCCCCAAGTAGCAATTGCTAATAAAAATTCTCAGCAGCAAGTAGTATTAGCTGGGAAAAAAGTTGCAATTAGTCAAGTTCAAGAAGTCCTTAAAAATCAAGGGTTTTCTACTTTTTTATTAGGAGTTTCCGCAGCATTTCATACACCATTAGTATCTCATGCCCAAAAACCTTTTGCCCAAGCTATTGAAAAGGTAAATTTCAACGAAGCACAAATTCCAGTTTATACCAATGTTACAGGTGGATGTTATCCTCAAGAACCCCATGTTATTCAGAAAATCCTCAAAGAACAATTGTTAAATCAGGTATTATTTCAGCAAGAGATTGAAAATATCTATGCTGCTGGTGGTTATTGTTTTGTAGAATTTGGACCCAAAAATGTCCTTACCAACTTAGTAAAAGAAATTCTTAGGGATAAACCCCACATGGCTATAGCTGTAAATGCCAATCATACCAAAAATAGCGATCGCACTCTCCGAGAAGCAATAGTTCAATTACAGGTAGCTGGATTATCTTTGCAAAATCCAGACCCCTATCAAGTCACCACTAAAATTCCCGAAGTTCCTCCCAAAAAAGTTTTAAATGTGCGGTTAAATAGTACCAACATTACTGAAAAAACTCAAAAAGCCTTTGCGAAAGCTTTAGAAAATGATCATCATCTGGAAGTAGTATCTCCCTCGCCCAAACCCATAGTTCCAGAAAATCACCAAATCTCTGTTAACGACAAATTAGATCAAGTTGAAGTTCATCCGCAAAATTATGAAAAGGTTATTCACAGCTTAGAAAATTTTATCGCCGAATTTGGCCGACAACAAAGTGATATTATTCACGTTCATGAACAATCTTTGCAAAATCAAACAGAATACACAAAGGCATTTTCTCAACTAATGCAACAACAGTATTCATTATTAGGAAATACTGAAGTTACAGAACATCAATCCACAACTCAACAACTCGCAATTTCCAGTTCTGAACGGAATATGATGCGGTTTCATGATCATCAAGGTGATACCCTCCGCATTCATGAACAATATCTCAAATATCAACAAGAATACACCCAGCATTACTTTGAACTTCTGCAACAACATTATCATTTATTGACTCCAGAAAACAGAGTCATCAACTATGTAAATCATCCTCAATCCGATCATTTCTCAACCCCTAAAATTATTTCTTCTCCCCAAGTAAAAGAGGAACTCAAAGATGATCAAAAAACCATTACCGTAGTTCCCAAAGCCCCAATTAATATAGATAAAGCTACCCTTAGTCAAACTCTGCTAACCGTCGTCAGTGAAAAAACAGGCTACCCAGTAGAAATGTTAGAACTGTCAATGGATATGGAAGCAGATTTGGGAATTGATTCTATCAAACGGGTAGAAATTTTGGGAGGTTTATTAGAACTGTATCCTGATTTACCTCAACCTAACCCTGAAGAATTAGGTCAATTAAGAACATTGGAACAAATTGCAGAATATATGCAAACTTTAGTTCCAGATACACTGAAACAACAAGTGGAAATATCCACAGATTGTATTACCACAGAGGTATTACTAGAAGTTCCTCAACCGGAATTAATAACATCTACACCTGGAATTCAGGAACAGAAAACAGCAATAGAAATTCCCGAAAATCTAAGTCATATTCTGCTGACAGTTGTCAGTGAAAAGACAGGTTATCCGGTAGAAATGCTAGAACTGTCAATGGATATGGAAGCAGATTTAGGAATTGATTCTATCAAACGAGTCGAAATTTTGGGAGGTTTATTAGAACTATATCCCGACTTACCTAAACCCAATCCTGAAGAAATTGGAGAATTGAGAACTTTAGGCGAAATCGCTGATTATATGCAGCAGCAAGCCCAGGGAATGACTCAGTTATCTCATCAAGAAATAGCAGAGATCACCACCACTACATCCCCTGGAAATATCCGCCGTAGTATTGCCAAATTACAGCAACTTCCCATCCCAGATAGTTTAGAATTTTCCATTCCTGAAAACCACATTGTCTTAATAACTGATGATGGTTCTTCTACTACAGAGAAATTAGCCGAAAGCTTAATAGCTAAAGGTTGGAAAACGGTAATTTTAATTTTTCCTGGTATCCAGTCAACAGTTACAGAAAAAATCAATAGAGTAGTTTTAACTGATTGGTATGAAGACAGCTTACAACAACAGTTAAATCAAATTGCTGATAATTATGGTACTGTAGCTGCATTTATTCACCTCCACCCAGTCAATCAATTAGAAATAGAGAAATCTATTCTTCTTCATGTTTTTCTCATCGCCAAGTACCTAAAAGAACCACTTAATCAAGCCGCAAATTTAGGACGTAGTTGTTTTATTAACGTAGCCCGTTTAGATGGAGAATTTGGATTAGGAGAGACACATAATTTTAGTGCAATTGCTGGGGGATTATTCGGACTTAGTAAGAGTATTAACCAAGAATGGGAAAATGTATTTTGTCGTTCCCTTGACTTAAATCCAGACTTAGATTCAGACACATCTGTAAAACATATTCTTGCTGAAATTCATGACCCCAACTTGTTAATTCAAGAAGTAGGATATAGCAGCAAAGGTAGAGTTACCTTAATTGCCGATTCTACCCCATTAGCAACCACTAATTTTCCCCTACCAATTAGCAAAGACCAAGTATTTATAGTCAGTGGTGGCGCAAAAGGAATCACCGCCCAATGTGTAATTAAAATCGCCCAACAATATCAATGTAAATTTATTCTTTTAGGGCGTTCCAGTACAGAACCTGAACCAGTTTGGACAGAAGATTGCAAAAGTGAAGGAGAATTAAAACAGCGAATTCTAGAAAATTTCCAAGC
This sequence comes from Anabaena sp. UHCC 0253, assembly GCF_009712085.1. Lineage (NCBI taxonomy): Bacteria > Bacillati > Cyanobacteriota > Cyanophyceae > Nostocales > Nostocaceae > Anabaena > Anabaena sp. UHCC 0253. Next base: position 143,652 of record NZ_VILD01000010.1, on the reverse strand, counting down.
CCAAGGGGAAAAACCTACACCAATAATGGTACAGAAAAAGTATCAGGTAATTTCCTCACAGCGAGAAATTCATAACACTCTTCAAGAAATTGCCAAAGCCGGAGGAAAAGCAGAATATTTAAGTGTAGATATTACCGACACAGCAATACTAGAATCAAAACTTGCAGATGTAATTGAACGTTTTGGTCCGGTAACTGGTATCATTCATGGTGCAGGAAACCTAGCTGATAAACGCATTGAGAAAAAATCAATTCAGGATTTTGAAAATGTTTATGCAGCCAAAGTTAAAGGTTTGGAAAATCTTCTCCATTGTGTACCAGCAAGTCAATTGCAATATTTAGTTTTGTTTTCTTCCGTAGTTGGATTTTATGGGAATGTAGGACAATCCGATTATGCCATAGCAAATGAAATTCTCAATAAATCTGCCCATTTAATTAAACATAATTACCCCAATTGTCATGTCATGGCTATTAACTGGGGACCTTGGGAAAGTGGCATGGTATCAGCAGAATTAAAGAAAGCTTTCGCGGAAAGAGGAATTGAAACTATTCCCATAGAAACAGGGACACAAATGTTAATTAATGAACTAACAAATGCTAATCAAGATCCAGTTCAATTAGTAATTGGTAGTCCCTTAGTTTATGTTCCTGCTAGTTTATCCCCTGAGTTAAAAACTTATCGGATTAAACGCCGATTAACATTAGCAGAAAACCCATTTTTACATGATCATGTAATCGCTAATCGTCCCGTACTTCCTGCGACTTGTGGGTTATTATGGATGACTAATGCTTGTGAACAACTATATCCTGGGTTTACAGCCTTTAGTTCTCCCAATTTCAAAGTCTTAAAAGGCATAGTTTTTGATCAAACCTTAGCAAGTGAATATATTTTAGAAATTCAAGAACTTGCTAAAACTGAAAATCAGGAAATAGAATTTGCTGTTAAGATTAGCAGTAAGACACCAGACGAAAAAACCCGATATCACTTCAGTACCAATCTGATTCTCAAGCGGGAAATTCCTACACCACCCAACTATGGAAACCTGAATTTTAATCAGGATGAAAACTTCCTGAAAACAAATCAAGAACTTTATCAAATAAATGCTGCTAGTCTATTTCATGGAATCACCTTTCAAGGTGTAAAAGCAGTTCTCAATACCAGCCCCAGTAAAATGACTATTGAATGCTGTTTAGCAGAACCAACAGCACAGCAACAGGGACAATTTCCCGTTCAAACATTCAATCCCTACATAGCAGATGTCCAGATTCATTCCCTTTGGGTTTGGACACAACACTTTCATCAAGTTGGCTGTTTACCATCAGAAATTAAGAACTTTGAACAGTTTGCAAAAGTTCCCTTTGGTGAAACATTTTATGTAACTTGTGAAGTCCAATCAAAAACAGAATCATCAGTCATTACAGATGTGATTACCTATAATCGCCAAGGACAAATTTATAATCGGATGATTGGCGCAAAAGGAACAATTTTACCAAATCAAATCGCCAAATATTAGCTATTTTTCATGCAGAGGTACAGAGAGAGTTTAAGAATTAGAAACTACGCAAAAAAACCTCCTGTTCTCTGCATTCTCTGAAATATACCTTCAATCCAAACGTTTCTCAAAATGGAGAATTATCATGATACCAATGCAACAAAATCAAAAATTAGCAATTATTGGCATGGATTGCGTGATCAGTAATTCATCAACATTAACTAAATTTGAACGTCTAATTTATGAAGGGAAACAAAGTCCAGTCACATCTGAAAATAATTCATCAACTCCTCTCAATCGAGAAATTATCAATTCTGCTTTAGAAAATGCTAAAATTAAACCAGCAACAAACCTAGCATTAATTACCATTTATCCCACAGAAGATTCAGCCAAATTAGCTAATTATATCTCTGCTGAATTAGCATTTTTCGCCGAAGAAAAATCTATTTTATCGGCTTTGAATTTAAGTCATAAGTTATTAACTACACAGCAAGTAGAAGCTGTTTTAATTGTAGGCATAGATAAAAATAACCCTCCAGAAATTAACATAGGTGTACATACTTTTAGTTATGAAGAAAACGCTAAAGGCATTATTAAAACAGCAGGTGCAGCCGCAGTAGTATTAAAACTGCATGAAACAGCCAAGCAACAAAACCATTGCATATATGCAGTTATTGATGGATTAAGTGTTGTCAAACATTCTGCACTTCACCCAGAAGCTGTTACTCAAGCTTGTCACAAAGCCTTTCAAATAGCAGATATCAAAGCCGCAGATATTGGTTATTTAGAAGTTGTTGCTAGTGGCATTCCCGACGCAGATACAGCAGAAATTCAAGGTTTAATATCAGCCTATCAAAGTGAGGAAGAAAATCTCAGTTGTGGACTTGGTAGTGTTAAAGCTAATATTGGCAGCACACAGGCCACAGCAGGTATATTTAGCATCATTAAAACCGCACTTTGTTTATATCATCGCTATATTCCTGCTGTTCCTCAATGGTGCAATCCTCAACAGCCAGAGATTTGGCGCAGGAGTCCATTTTATGTAGCGACAGAATCAAAACCTTGGTTTTTAGAATCTGGTGCGACTAAAAGAGTAGCGGCGGTAAATATCATGGAGGAAGATAATACTTATGGACATTTAATTTTATCAGAAGAACTCAGCCAAATAGAACGCAGTAGTAAATATTTGGAAGAAATGCCTTATTATTTATTTACTATTGCTGCTGGCGATCGCTCTTCTTTATTAGCACAAATTACGGCATTTCAACAAAATATTTCAGATTTCTCTTCTTTATCTCAACTAGCAATTCAGCATTTCCAACAATATCAAAAGTATCAAAAATCAACCTATGCCTTAGCTATTCTTGCCCGACATCCAGAAGAATTAAACCGAGAGATTGAAAGGGCAATTCAGGGCGTAAATATTGCTTTTGAGACTGGCAAAGATTGGCAAACTCCACTTGGTAGTTATTTTACAGTTAAACCCCAAGGAAAAAAAGGTCATGTTGCTTTTGTTTATCCCGGATCTTTTACTTCTTATATCGGAATAGGAAGAAATATTTTCCGTCTTTTCCCCCAATTGTATGATGATGTTGTAATTAGAAGTGTTTACAATCGAGTCGCTAACATTGAAAAAATTCTTTATCCTCGTAGCCTCAATAAATTATCAAAAAGACAATTAGAAACTATCGAACAAAAATTAATAGATGATCCAGTTTCTATGCTGGAATCAGAAGTTGGTTTAGCAGGATTGATGACAGCAATTCTCAAAAATTATTTTCAGATTCAATCCCCTTATGCTTTTGGATATAGCCTTGGTGAAACTAGCATGATGTTAGCACAAGGTATTTGGACGAGCTTCAAGAGTACCAGTGATTATTTGAATTCATCTCCTCTATTTAGAACTCGATTATCTGGACCTAAAAATGCAGTTCGTCAGCATTGGGGATTACCGCTAATTCATGAAGGTAAAAGTGAAGAATTTTGGAGTAACTACATTTTAATATGTTCTGCGTCCCAGGTACGAGAAGTTCTCAAAAATGAACAACGGGTTTATATGCCTTTAATTAATACACCTGAAGAAGTAGTAATTGCTGGTGAAACTCAAGCTTGCAAAAGAGTTATTGAAACTTTAAAATGTGACGCTTTTCCGACATCAATTAATCATGTAATTCATTGTGAACCAATGCACTCTGAATATGATGAATTTGTCAAAGTTAATACCCTACCCACTCAAACAAATTCAAAAACAACTTTCTATTCTGCCGCAGAATACGCAACCGTCGAAATTGATAGTCATTTAATCGGTAAAAATATTGCCAAGTCCCTGTGCCAACAACTTGATTTTCCTCGTTTAGTCAATCATGTTTATAATGACAACATCAGAATTTTTATTGAAGTTGGTGTTGGCAGTAATTGTAGTCGCTGGATTAGCGAAATCCTCAAACAAAAAGAACATCTGACTGTATCTCTGAATCGTCGAGGTGTAGATGATCATACTTCTATTATCAAAGCATTAGCCAAGCTGTTTAGTCATCGAGTTGAGTTAGATTTATCACCTTTATATTCTCTGCCAAATATCAAATTGGATCAAGATATTCCCGCCAAAAATCAGTCAATTCTACCAAATCCTTCTTTATTTAATTATGAACACAGGCTTAAATCAATTCCTCACTATCCAGAATTACATGATAACAATGCCCGTCTAGCCAAAGCACACGATTTTTTATTGCAGTCCCGCCAAACATCACTTCAACAACTAAGTTTATTTCTCCAACAGCAGCTAGATTTATACAAAAAAATGGTTATACAAGCAAAAACTACAAAGTAGAACTAGTCAAAATTTACAAAATTAGTGGAGTTAAATAGCGTGTTTAATTCATCAAAGATGTTGAATCAACATCAACTTAAGTTTCCTTATTCAATGAATAACAATTATCAAGCATGGAAAGGTGATTTAAATACCGTATCTTTTGATGCAAAAAACATTAAAAGTAAACTGATGAATTTGGATTACCCTTGTTATATTCTGAATAAAGAAGGACTAATTGGTATTAGCAATCAGGGAAGTTTATCCTATGCTATTAATGGTAACAGTAATCAGTTGGAAATGCTTTTATCTGTTCCTGCTATCGGCTTTCATCAATTAGGTGATCCAAGCTTTCTAGAATTTTATGGTGTAAAATATGCTTATGCAACTGGAGCAATGGCTCAAGGTATTGCATCTGAAGAAATGGTTATTGCCCTGGGAAAAGCAAATGTTTTAAGCTCATTTGGTGCAGGAGGTTTATCTCCTTCTCGTGTAGAAACAGCTATTCATAAAATTCAACAAGCTTTACATAACAAACCTTATGCTTTTAACTTACTTCATAGCCCTAGTGAACCAGCTATTGAACGGCGATTAATTGATTTATATTTACAGCATCAAATTCGCATCATTGAAGCCTCTGCATTTTTAGATTTGACTGATAATATAGTCTACTATCGAGCGGCTGGACTCAGTTTAAATTCAGCTAATCAAATCGAAATTAAAAATAAAATCATCGCCAAAGTTTCCCGTCGAGAAGTTGCAACTAAATTTCTCCAACCTGCACCCATAAAAATTCTGTCACAATTAGTTGAAAAAGGATTAATTAGTGAATTACAAGCAACTCTAGCTGCTAAAATTCCCATAGCTGATGATATTACCGTAGAAGCAGATTCAGGAGGACATACAGATAATCGTCCCTTAGTTTGTTTATTACCTTCTATCTTAGAATTAAGAGATGAAATTCAGCGTCAATATGGTTATGAACAACCTGTAAGAATTGGTGTAGCTGGCGGAATTTCTACACCCCAATCAGCACTAGCCGCTTTTATGATGGGTGCAGCCTATATTGTCACAGGTTCTATTAATCAAGCTTGCGTTGAAGCTGGTACTTCTGAATATACAAAAAAGCTTTTAGCTGAAGCAGAAATGACTGATGTAATGATGGCTCCAGCGGCTGATATGTTTGAAATGGGCGTAAAATTGCAAGTTCTCAAACGGGGAACTCTCTTCCCTCTCCGCGCTCAAAAATTATGGGAATTATACAGAAATTATAATTCAATTACCGAAATTCCCCCAGATGAAATAGAAAAGTTAGAAAAACAAATTTTGCGAAAAACAATTGCGGAAATTTGGCAAGAAACATCTACTTATTTATCCCAACGTAATCCAGAGAAATTAAGTAAAGCAACTAACAATCCTAAGCTAAAAATGGCGTTAATATTTCGCTGGTATTTAGGATTATCTTCTCGGTGGTCTAATACTGGAGAAAAAGGTCGGGAAATAGATTATCAAATCTGGTGTGGTCCAGCAATGGGTAGTTTTAATAATTGGGTACGTGGTTCTTATTTAGCTGATATCAATAATCGTCGAGTAGTGGATGTAGCTGATCAAATTATGACAGGAGCAGCTTATTTATATCGCATTCAAAATTTAAAAGTTCAAGGTTTACAAATGCCAGAAGAATACAGCCAATATCATCCACAAAGTTTGTAGTTAGCACTTGAGTGCTATAAGTGAGGGATAAATCCCTCACTACCAACAATTTTGAAAATTCTCATTTAGCCAAAGGTGATCAATATGGCTGTAAATAGAAAATTGGGACATATAGAACAAACAATGGAAATTTTGAATCACCGGGCTAAAACATGGAATTTAGTTACTATTAGCCGGATTAAAGGAACTATTGAAGATACAGTTTTGAAACAGTCTTTAGAGATGATTCAATCTCGTCATCCTGCGCTAAATTATCACATTATTAATTTTAGAAATTCCTACTATTTTCAGTCCGCAGGTACAGGAAAACTTCCTTTTCAACTTGTTAATATTGTGGATATTCATGAATGGGAAGAAGTTGTTAATGCAGAAATGAATCAGGTAATTGATAGTAGTAAATATTTAATGAGAGTTGTACTTGTAAAAGTAGAAAATCAAGAAAATATTAATTATCTAATTACAACTACTCATCATGCAATTACCGATGGTTTGTCAAGCATCCAACTGCATTCAGAAATTTTAACTTATTGTCATAAAATTACCGCGGGTGAGTCAATTAAAGCCGTTACTAAGTTAGAAGCTCTACCCCCAATTGAAAAATTGTTACCTGCTTGGACAAATAGTTTCCAAGGAAAGATAGGTAGAATTTATTTACTATTAAAGATTGCATTTAAAAAATACTGGAATCAACCAAAAACATTACCAGTAGAAAAGTATGTTCCCATTTCTCAGCGTCGTTGTGAAATTATTCACAGACAATTGAATCAAAAATCAACACAACAGTTTATTCAGCAATGCAAACAGGAAAATACTACAGTACAAAGTGCTTTATGTGCAGCCTTACTGTTGACAGTATCTAGGCAACTTATAAAAAGTACAGAAAATAATATCCAAGTAAGTTGTTTATCATATTTGGATTTAAGAAGACGCTTACAACCTGCAATCAGCGAAGAAAATATGACAGTTTTAGCAGGCTCTTTAATGGGATTTTATAAAATTACAAATAACATTTCTATTTGGGAGTTAGCTCGGCAAGTACAAGATACTTTAACTAGACAAATTAAACAAGGAGAGATTTTTCAAATGATATCTTTAGCTAAACAACTTATAGATTTCTCTTTGTTATTCCCAAATCAAGTATCTGCTACGGTTTCTGTTTCTAATGTTGGTAAAGTCAAGATTCCTCATCAGTATGGGGAATTAGAAATAGAAGAAATTAGTTTTGCTGGTTCTCATGCTTTATCAGCAGGAATGTTTATTGTTCATGCGGCTACATTTCAGGAAAAAATGAACCTAAATTTTGTATTTTCTCAACCTTCACTTCAGCGAAAAACTATGGAAAACATTGTTGATCATTGTATTTCTTATATTCGGGAAATCTCATTCCCTTATTTAATAACTGGAGGTACATAAATGAGCAATAATCTTTCCAATCAGGATAATACCACTAAAATTCAAGCTTGGTTAGTTGCGGAAATATCCTCTTTACTAGGGGTTGTACCCGAAGAAATAGATATTCGTGAACCTTTAGATAGCTATGGTTTAGACTCAGCACAAACTATGATTATAGCTAGTAAAGCCGAAAAATTTCTGGGATTTAAATTATCACTTATCCATCTTTGGTATTACCCTACCATTGAAGAACTTTCTCTCAGACTATCTGAAGAATTAGAAGATTTACAGTCAGATATTATCCAGATGTAACCTCTACAAATTCTGTTTAATTTCTGACAAGTATGTTAGTTTTTCCTCCTTGATTATTGGGACACTTTGCCAGATTAGGACAACCCTAATTTAGCTAGGTGTCCTCTTTCCTAAGTTCTTATTTTCAAACAAGAGAGATTTAGTTATGAACGCAGCAGAAATTTTAGCAAAACTAACTCAGCAAGGTGTAGTATTTTGGGCAGAAAATAGCAAACTGAATATTCGTTCTCCCAAGGGAGTAATTACTCCGGAAATACAGTTAGAAATATCTACATATAAAGCAGATATTTTGGCATTAATCCAGGAGATGAATGTTTCTTCTAAAGTTGCCAATGAACCATTAATTCAAGGAATTAGTTTACAAACTATTGGTAAATTAATTGGTGGTTTTTCTGGAGAATCACCCGCAGGATACCAACCCCCAATTATTAATCCTAAGTTCATGGCTGAAAACTTAAAGGTTACTTTTAGACCTTTACCTAATAATTATCATAATCAGGTTATTATTCAATTTCGCCAAAAATTATCGTTTTGTCTGCAAAAATATGGTGTAAAGGTCATACCTTGGAAAGAAGCAACGACGGAATTACAACACAAAATTAAAATTCCCATTATTAATTCATATCAATCTTTTAAAATCCAAGGAGTCAGATCAGATATTGATGCGGTAATAGATGTAGAAAGACCGAACTCATGGTTACGAAAAATAGGAATATTTGTAGCAGAAAATTGGTATAAACTATCTTATAATTGGCTCAAAGAAAAACAACAAATGTCTGTTGTTCAAATTGCTAAATTGAGTAGCTGGGCTGAGGATCATGCGGCTAAATATGTTGAAGATCCTACTAATACACAAGTAATCATTCTGACTGACATAGATCATAAATTTGTGAGTCCACTTACACCTTACACAGAAAAAATCCGGATTGGTATCAATACACTAATTAAGACTTTCTCGGAAATTGTGATCGGTGTATCTAACGAAAAAATTTCTATTCTCAATATGAATCTTTCTGATTCTAAGTTTGATCAATATGAAATTGAAGATTTTGTTTTAAAATCACTTATACCTAAAGTATTTGTGCCTATTACTCCATTGTTAATTAGTCGCTTTGAAGTAGGGGAATATAATCCTCATTTATCAAGTTATGCTCATAATTTAGTCAAGTTAGGGCAAGAATTAGCATCTACCGGTTTATTTCCCAGCGGCTTTAAATTAGCTGATGTTATTAAGAGAAAATCCCATAGAGATATTGTTGATGTAATCGTGAATGGTAGAACTGGGGTATCTTACGGTTTTGTAGCTTATGCTGAACCTCCTCATTATGTAGGTAAACCAGAAATTACTTTTGATGAATGGGAGACTTTATTACCTGTAGTTGGATTTAGTAGTGAAGAACTTCGTCAAAATGCGGAAGGTAGACGTTATATAAAATTGAATATTAATGCAGAACAAAGATTTAAGCAAATACCTGATATTTGGTTAGTTAGTTCTCGTTCTGGTGGCAATAAAACAGATTTAAATATTGATTGTGATATTCTTCGCATCGGTTTACAAGATAAGTTGCATTTGCAACTACCATTAGAAAGTCAATCAAAGAAGGTAGATATTAAACCTTCTTATGATATCTATGTTATGTTGGCTATTAGTTTAGGTGCGGCTCTATACACGCCCGAATTAATTGCCAATGGAGCGCCCATAGTTCACTTTCATGGCTATCCTGATTTTGATTGGTTTCAAGAAAAAGAATACTGTGTTGGGGTGAATAATCCTTCTGTGCCTTGTGGTACGTATGAATCCGGAGTTTTCAATTTTTTAGGTATTGCTAATTTAGATAATCAAATAATAAATAATGTGAATTTAATTAGTTTAGTAGAACCAGATCATGGTACAAACTTTATTGCCCACGATTTAGAGTATTTAATCAGTAGGTTAAAAACTGGGTGCTTAACTGGACAAATTGAACTCGGTGGTAAACATTTTCCTTCTCTGAAAAATAGGTGATAGACAAGGGGGCAGGGGGAAACAGCGACAGCTATGCTCCTGCGTCCTAAATTCTGCTATATGCCGGCTGGATAAATGTCCATCTTTGCGCCATTAAGGGAGAATTATGGCAGGATGGAAAGAAGCCCGTGCAACACCCCAGAAACTTAGGTTTGATCACCGAAGATAAAAAAGGGTGGTATTCCTGGTGGGAAACTGTTAATAAGATTCTTAGTTTCCCATTGTCAACACAAATGTTGGCGGAAGGGATGTATTATGCTTTGAATGTTAGTTAATCGCGGAACACTCTATATATACTCCCAACCTTGACTAGGAAATGAATCCAGAAAACTCAGAAACTTACATAAATCATCCAACTTGGGGTTTACTCTATAGGATCTGTATGGTTGATGAGAACCAGGATCTGTTTACCACACTCTATGCCCAACGCTTATTTTTTCTGGTGACAAATGATCTGAAAGTCCTGAAATTTCAGCCTATTGGCAGGACTGAAGCGAGAATGATGCTGGAAAATCGTTTACGTACTTTGCGCCGCAGTGGTAACTCCCAGGAGTACGAGCAACTTCAAAGTGTTTTCCAGCGTACATTCCAATGAGTAGTTCAATTAGCGATCGCTCCGATTGCCTTAGACACCGCCTTGCTAATATTCGCGCCTCACTACCACCTACAGTGAGGTTGATTGCTGTTACTAAAAGAGTATCTACTGAATTGATGCGGGAAGCTTACGCCGCAGGAATTCGTGATTTTGCAGAAAGTCGTATCCAAGAAGCTGCCAGTAAACAAGCCGAGTTACAAGAACTATCGGATATTACCTGGCACTTAATTGGACATTTACAAACTAATAAGGCAAAAAAGGCCTTAGAACTATTTCCATGGATTCACTCCGTTGATAACTTGCCGCTGGCACAACGCTTAAACACTCTAGCTCAAGAACTCGGAGTGAATCCAAATGTCTGTTTACAAGTCAAAATTCTCCCTGATGCGAATAAATCTGGTTGGATGATTCCAGAATTATTCGCTGACTTGGCAGCACTCAATCAATGTCAAAATTTACAAATTCAAGGTTTGATGACAATTCCCCCTCTAGGGTTAGAGGATGAAGAAATATTGAATGTGTTTAACCGGACTAGTGAATTAGCGCAAGAGATTCAATCACAACACTACTCCAATATTACAATGCAGCACTTATCCATGGGGATGTCTGGAGATTACCAGTTGGCAGTGCAAGCCGGAGCAACGATGGTAAGATTAGGTACAATTTTGTTTGGTCAACGCTCTTAGTTATGACTTTTGCTATGGTGATGGACAAGATGATTGACAAGAGTTTGAGAAGTTATATTGCCCA
>NZ_VILD01000010.1:93838-132492 GCF_009712085.1 Anabaena sp. UHCC 0253 | reverse complement strand
ATCCTTAGGCTATAATCTTAACTCATTGTTACAGATAGGTTAATGTGCAGGCATTAACATCAATATCTGTTTATCATTGATAACTTTTACTAGAGGCTACAATCAGTAGTAAAATTGCTACGTCCAGCATCTACTATAGTTATGACTACTGCCTATAAGTGACGTTAATGTAACTTGTAGTCAGAAAAATTAGGGGAACTTTAATCCGGGAGCGTACAACATGAGCAATATATTTTCTAAACTCAGGGACTTTGTGGGTTTGAATGAGCAGGTAGAATACGAATACTACGAAGAAGAAGCTGATTCAGCCGATAGTTATCAGAACATCTATCAACAAGACAACTCTCAACCAGCCCCACAGGAAACTACTCCTCCTAATCGGCGTTGGCGGGAAAATCCACCTACAACTACTGATGAAGTAGCAGCAACAGTATCTAAACCTATGAGTAATGTTATTGGTATGCCAGGCGCAATTAATGGGATCTCCGAAGTTCTAGTCCTTGAACCTCGCACATTTGAAGAAATGCCCCAAGCGATTCAAGCACTGCGCGAGCGCAAATCAGTAGTATTAAACTTGACAATTATGGACCCCGATCAAGCTCAACGAGCAGTTGATTTTGTAGCCGGTGGTACTTATGCCTTAGATGGACATCAAGAACGGATTGGCGAAAGCATCTTCTTGTTTACCCCCAGTTGTGTGCAGGTTAGCACCCAAGGCGGCTTAATACATGAAGTCCCTCAACCAGCAGCCCGTCCTGTTCGTCCCACAGCTACAGCAACTCCAACTTGGGGAAATGAAGCGACTCGGATGGCACAGTAACGGTAAATTAGTCATTAGTTCATAGTTTTAAATCCCCAATTAATTGTATTCGCAGTAGCGTCTCGTAGAAAAGGATGATTAACTATTGATAATTGACCACTAACTAATGACTAATGAAAATGAATATAAAATTTGGCTTAATTGGCGGTGGGGTAATGGGAGAAGCTCTATTATCCCGCCTTATTGTTAGTAGTATTTATCCAGGCTCAGAAATTATAGTCAGTGAACCCCAGGCTTCACGGCGAAGTTATTTAGAGCAGGAATATGGGGTAGTTGTGACAGCGGATAATAGCTTAGTTTTAGAAGAAGCCCAAACAGCGGTGATGTTAGCTGTCAAACCCCAAATATTTACTGCTGTAGCTCAAGAGTTAGCAGATATTCTCCCCAGAGATAATTCACCTGTGATCATTTCGATACTGGCGGGTGTAACGTTAAAACAATTAGAAGCGGCTTTTCCCCAAGTCCCAGTAATTCGCGCTATGCCTAATACCCCCGCTACAGTGGGAGCAGGAGTCACGGCGATTTCTCTAGGTGCTTATACTCACCCTCATCATCAAGAAATAGCACAACAGATTTTTGCCGCCGTGGGAGAAGTAGTTGAAGTCTCTGAAACCTTAATGGATGCGGTGACAGGATTATCTGGTAGTGGACCGGCTTATGTGGCATTAATGATAGAAGCCTTAGCCGATGGGGGTGTTGCTGTTGGTTTACCCAGAGCGATCGCTCAACAACTAGCTTTACAAACTGTTTTAGGAACAGCCACTCTTTTACAAGAAACAAAAATCCACCCCGCTGAACTCAAAGATAGAGTCACCAGTCCCGGTGGTACAACCATTGCCGGTGTCAGCGCCTTAGAAAAAGCCGGCTTTCGTTCCGCCCTCATCGAAGCCGTCAAAGCCGCAAAAGAACGCGCTCAGGAATTGGGAAAAGGGTGATAGGTGAGGTTATTTATCCCAATTCACCAGTTAATCTTGATTTATTAAGCGCAGGCGGACTTCATTCCGCCTTATTTGATTTGTGGCGTTGCTGATTGAATGTATGAATTAGCCTCACGCAAAGGCGCAAAGGCGCAAAGAATTAAGAGTTAAAGAAATCTAATTTTTAAATTTCATACTCTGATTCAGCAACACCTAAAAAAGCATTAGGACTTACGCAATAACTCTCTGAAACTCTTCTTTCTCCGTGTCCTCTGCGTCCTCTGCGGTTCGTTTCTTCATAATTTTGCGTAAGTCCTGAAAATTTACTTTTTCAGCAAGTTCTAATTACAAATCTGCAAAATTACGAGTATAGACTTTTTGATTATAATCCTGCCATTGTTGATGTGATGATTGAGGAAATCCAGTTAAAGTTGCTGATTGGATATATTCCATAAATGGACGACGCAAATGTTCATAGTTTGCGAAAGCTTCAGTTATAACTGGCAAATTATCCCAATCATGATTTTTAGCAATTTTAGCAATAAGTTTGGTAATTGTTAATGCGTCTTCTAAGCCTTGATTTGCTCCTTGAGCCATGAAAGGAGGCATTCCATGAGCAGCATCTCCAATTAAGACAACGCGTTGTTGATTCCAAGTTGGTTCAATGGTGGTAGAATTGGATTTATTAATAACATGATGAATGTAGTAGGGACGCTGCTGTATATTAGTAGCAGGAGAGAGATTCACTAACTGTTTGAGGGAATCAGGAAAGCCAGCTTTTGCTATTTCTTGTTGAGCTAGATTTAATAAATCAGTTCCAGTTTTCCCTTGTATGGAATCTAGAGGTACAGGTAAATGGAGAATATATGCAAATTGATTATTTCTGCAAAATAACATCATCCTTAATCTATTTTTAAAATCAGAATTTGCAGATATTTGATCATTGCTAATGGTGACAATTGCGGAATCTTGTAAAAATCTGGATTCTATTTCTGTTTGTATTTCTTGTGATATTCCAGTTATTCCTCGACAAGATATAGCTGCAAATCCAGAATATTCAGGTTTAGCAAAAGCGGAGTTAGGACTATTTTGATAAATTATTTGCCGAACTGTAGAGTTAATTCCATCTGCACCAATAATTAATTTAGCGCGGAAAGATGTTGTGGCTAATGTTGGAGAAATAGAATTTATATTTTCTGGTGAATTATCATCAGAGTTTTGATTTTCTAGCCAATAAGCATAGGGGTTAGCTGCGACGCTGGTATCAGAGATACAATCTATTCGCACACAGTTAATTTCAGGTTCATCTATAACATTAATACAACGATGATTAGCTTTAACTTGTGCTGGGGGAAGAAGATTTCTCAGGGTGTTTTGCAATTCATACCAAGGTATGGATACTCTACCTTCACCATATTTTTGAAACCAGGTATCAAAACTGAGAGGAATTGAGCGAATTAACTGTCCTTGGAGATTTTTATAAGACCATACAGGAGAAGTTTTAACAGTGTTTTCCTGATTAGGTGATATGGCAGATTGTTTTACTGCTGTATAGGCATTAATATCTAAATATTTGAGAGCTTTCAATCCATTCGGAAGCAGATCCAATATTTGTCCAACTGGACGAAAGGCACGAGTTTGATCAATGACTAATATATTTTCTATACCGCGTTGGTATAAACCAATAGCAGTTGCTAAACCAATTGGTCCAGCACCAACTATGACTACATCGTAGATTTTTTGAGTTTCAACTGTGTCTTGATAATCTAAGATCATGAGGTTTGAATTTGTACAAAGTTATTAATAATTGCGGTGAGGTTTTTTGTCTGTGGCAATTATTGTTAAACTTAATCTAACTTATTTTTACATAAGTTAAGAACGACGGGCATTTAAGCAACACCATTCTTTTCTTTTCCAAAGAGTGGCGACAATCCAACCGTTTTGTTCTAAGGCATCAGCAACAGCTTTGGATTGTTCTAATAAAATACCACTGAATATACCCCAGGTGCTAGGTTTGGTAATTGTGGTCATTTCTGGGAGTAATTCAATAATTACATCAGCTAAAATATTGCAAACTATTCCATCTACGGGTTGATCAATTATTTTCCGTACCATGTCTACACTACCCTCAATGGGGATTAAAGAATCTGGACGGATATCATTAAGGGCGCGATTACTAAAAGTGGATCTGACTGCTAGGGGATCATTATCTACGGCATAGACTTTACCAGCACCTAATAATATCGCCCCAACGCCTAGAATACCTGAACCACAACCAATATCAGCAATGATTAATGGTTCTTTTTTGTCTTCTGCATTCATGAATGATTGGGGAACTTCACTGAATCGCATTTCTAGGGATTCCAAACATAATTGGGTAGTGGCGTGATTACCCGTACCAAAAGCGACACCTGGATCTAGACGAATTACCAAGCGATCTAAGGATTCAGGTAAAGGTAGCCAAGCGGGGTTAATGAGAAAGCGATCGCCTATTTCTTCCGGTTGCCAATGTTGTTTCCAACTGCTAGACCAATCCTCTTCGTCAATTATGTGCCAATGTAATATGGGACTAACTAATCCTATACACAGGGCATCTTGACGCAGCCGGAGTGACAAGGCGGCCAAATCTAATAATTGTGTTTGAAAGCTCGGTAAATAGGCTTTAACTAATAAAGCATTACCTTTCATTTCCACTGCTGTACCACGACAGCCAAAGTTTTCTAACCGCCAAAATATAGAATCTTCTAAATCTGGTTCAGATAAAATATTTAGTTCCCACCAAGTATTTGCCATAGAATTTTATATCGCAGATTTTATATTTTAGATAGGTAAAAACAATGATTTTTATGATTAGGATGAATTTTCTAATTCTCAAATTATTTAATTATCCTAATCAAATAAATCACCAAAATCACAGTTAAAGATGTATTTTCTAATTCTCCAATTATTGAATCATCTTCATCAAATCAAACTCAAAAATCACCATTAAAGAGTGACTGTATAAGCGTCTCGAATCCCTGATACTTTTTTGATTTCCTCTAAAATGCCATCGGGTAAAGGATCATCAATGCTCAAAGCCATGACAGCATCACCACGGACGATTTTTCGCCCTACCTGCATACTGGCAATATTGACATTAAAGCTGCCCAGTAAAGAACCGAGTTTACCAATAATACCTGGCATATCACGGTGCAGAGTGAACAACATATATTTGCTAGGGGGGACGTTAATAGGGAAACCGTCAACGTCAGTGAGGTGAATTTCTTTATCACCCAATAAAGCACCAGTAACAGAATGTGTACCTAATGTTCCTGTGGCTTGGAGATGCAATGAACCTGAATAATCTCTTGTTGAGGCATCCCGTGTTTCAATAACCCGAATACCCCTTTCCTTAGCTTCTATGTTGGCGTTGACATAATTTACCCGTTCCCGCAGGGCTTGGTAAAGTAGTCCTTTGAGGGCTGCTATAACTAAGGGTTGACTTTTGTTAGTTGCTAGTTCCCCTTGTAGTGTAACATTAAGTGTTTCTACTCTGCCGCCTGTGAGTTGACCAACTAAGTTACCCAAGGTTTCGGCTAATTCCATGTAGGGCTTCAATTCTTCTAAGATATCAGGACCAAGGCCAGGAATATTCACAGCCGAACGGGCAGGTAGTCCTAATAACACATCCCGAATTTGTTCAGCTACATCTATGGCTACATTAACTTGAGCTTCAGCGGTGGAAGCACCGAGGTGAGGAGTGAGAATGACTTCTTTGCCAAGCGATCGCAATTCTGATTCACCTAATGGTTCGGAATCGAATACATCTAAGGCTGCCCCAGCAATTACACCATTTTTAATTGCCTCTGCTAAAGCGGCTTCATCAATAATGCCACCACGAGCGCAGTTAATAATTCTGGTGGTGGGTTTCATTAACGCCAAAGTTTTAGCGTTGATTAAGTTGGCAGTTTCGGTGGTTTTGGGAATGTGTAAGGTGATATAGTCAGCTTGCTGGAATAACACATTTAATTCCACCAATTGACAACCCAGTTGTTCGGCTCTTTCTGTAGAAATAAATGGATCATAGGCTAGAAGTTTCATGCCCATTGCCTTAGCTACAGTGGCAACGTGAGAACCAATTTTTCCTAACCCGACAACGCCCAGGGTTTTTTTGTATACTTCTGAACCAACAAAACTTTTACGATCCCACTCACCACGTTTCACTGAAGCGTTAGCATCAGGAACATGACGAGATAAGGATAACATCATGGCTAAGGCGTGTTCGGCTGCGGCAATTGTGTTACCTTCGGGGGAATTAACGACGACAATCCCTTTACGAGTAGCTGCGGGAACATCAACGTTATCCACACCCACACCAGCACGACCAATAATTTTTAATTTTGTGCCAGCTTCTATAATTTCTTGAGTAACGCGAGTTCCAGAACGGATCATTAGTGCATCATACTCACCAATGATGGCTTTAAGTTCATCTGGCTTGAGGCTGGTGTTGACATCAACGGTGGCCACTTGGGAAAGAATATCAATACCAACTTGATCAATTGGATCGGAGACAAGAACCTTGGACATAATGACTTGATTTTGATTGACAGGGTTTGCTGTGCAAGACTTTTTAGTTTAGTCTTTATCTGTAGCAATTCAGCAAAAATTATCTGTTTTTTCATCAATGCCCAGAGGATAATGCTCCCTGAAGCCTGTTACCTTGTCTCTACCAGTCAGTTTAAACTCAACTTGGAACTGCAACAGGACTTACGCAACTGGCACATTGGTTAAGATGGGTTAGAAGATATAAGCGATCGCTCACATCCCTACAAAGCATTTGACAAAAATTGACAATATTTGCCATAATTAAAGAATCAGAAATATAAAAACTTATTAGCTATGACTACAGTAAATATTTCTCTTCCCGATTCTATGCGGGAATTTATCAATGAACAGGTTGCAAAAGGTGGCTATAGTACCACAAGTGAATACATTCGACATTTGATTCGTCAAGAGTTAGAAAGGGTGGCACAAGTACGACTAGAAACATTACTATTAGAAGGCTTAGATAGCGGTGAAGTAATTGAGATTACGGATGAGTGGTGGGAACAAAAACGCACTCAGCTTCTTGAGAGACTTCGCAAATAAAAACAATGACTAGACGAATTGTAATTAGACCAAAGGCTAGTCTTGATCTTGATGAACAGTTTGCCTATATTGCTGAGAATAATTTCAATGCAGCATTGAGTTTTTTTGATGCTACAAGGCAGACCTTTTCCCAATTAGCACAACTACCTGGTATTGGTGGTATTTATAATGCTAAAAATCCACGTTTAGTTGGTTTGCGGAAGTGGGGAGTTAGAGGATTTGAAAAGCATCTAATTTTTTATTTAGAAGGGGATGAGTATATTGAAATTGTGCGGTTAATTCATGCTGCACGGGATATTTCGCAGATTTTAGCAGAAGAAGAATAGTTATAGTTATAAGCTATCGGCTAATGCTTCCCAAAGTTCAGGCATAGGTTCATCAAAATCACTAGCAATGGTAATAGGTTTTCCTCTCAGTGGGTAATTCTTTGTAGTTTTTGTCTCTTGTGAAATAAGATCAATGTTTCCTGATTTAAATTCTAAGAACTCGATAAATTTAATTACTTCATTGCGCTGTTCAAGAGGTAATTTTTTGATTTTAGCGATCGCCATTTCTAATGTGATCATTTATTTCTCCTGGAAGTTCAAATTATTTCTATTTTAGCAGGCGTTCTCCTTCCCACACCCAAACAAGCGAACTGACAATTCAGCGTTTGCGCGATGCCTGCGCCGAGCGTAGCTATCGCACATCCCCACGTCCGCAAAAAGGGACTTACATCCCATCATCCGTGAGTCATTTCATTTAAAGCAGTATTAATTATTTCTTCACTAACTCCATGATGTTTTAAATTTTCAATAAAAGTAGAAATTCCTTGATTACGACTTTCTAAATAATATAAAATTGCGGCAATGGGCGATGGAGGTTCAATAGGATCATTTTGTTGTTCATAAACTTCTACTAAAGTCGTTAAAATATCTAGTTTTTCATATTCTGGTGTATTAGGTTCAGCCTCAAATATTTGTTCAATTTCTCTTAAAGCTTGTTGATAATCTGCTTCTGTTCTAATCGGTTTCAAATTCATAATATTAAACTTCCTTAATTTGCTATATTGCTTTAACGAGCATTACAAGATTTGCGATCGCTATCATGATCAGGATATTGCCAAGAATAAGCAAAATGACTAACTCCCTGGATTTGCGGAGCTAGTTGGCGTAATGCTTGCATTTGTACTTCTAAAGAGGGACGATTACCAATTGATGCTCCCCACTTACCAGCTAAAGCAGGAATAATTTTTGTCCCTGGTTGCGCCATGCTCAAAACCCGTTGCACTTGGGAAATAATACAATTCCCATTCCCACAAGTCGCATAAGCCATGGGATGCCATTCTAAGTTACTGGGAAATTTATCCCAAGGTTGCAAACGAGAATCATATCCTTGGCCTAAAGCTTGATTAGCTTCTGGGAAAAATACGACTCCACCAGGAATACCTTGTTGTTCTCCTGGATAATTTGCTAAAGCCACAAAATCTAAGATTCCTTGCATAGCGTGAGCAACGGTGAATAACCATAAATCCAACTGCAAAATCCGTTGTTTCTCTACTAAAGAAAGTAGAGATTTTTGTGTTTTTGGGGGAATACGTCCTTCCCACATTGGTTCATCTTCTTGGGGATAGCGTTTATCAACTTCTGCAATATCTCCAGCACTCACATATCCCTTAGTTAAAAAGCGGCGAATTAATTCCAAACCTTTGTAATTCTGGGCGCGGCGAAATAAAACTTCTTGGGTAGCAGGCGTAAATAGCCATAAATCATGAACTTTGGTGGCGATAGAATTAGTCCCAGATTGGCGAGGATAACGCACATAATCAAAGAGGATACCATCTGGACGACGGAGTACCACTTGCTGCACCAGGCGATAGTAATCGGTTTTCGCTTGGGTATTATAGGGATCAATGAAGACTTGTGAACCATCTTCAACTACAGATAAACTGGTTTGATTTTTACCATTGCGAGCGATCGCTTCTTGTCTATCTGGACGTTGAGCATAGCTATAACCAAAATGATTAGTAAACATCCAAGCATAAACTTTTAAACCCCGTTGTCTGCCTTTTTGAATGGCTGTGGCTAACAAATCAACTTTTTCCGCTCCCTTTGTCCGAATTACAGATGGCCAAACTGTGGGATTATTCGCTGCTGGTAATAGTACCCGGCCATCATAAAATACTTCCAAATAAACTTGGTTATATCCTTGGTTGACAATGCGATCCATGATGTGATCAATTGCTCCCGGCTTGGTGTCACAAGGATACAAGCGCAACCACAGAGCTTGGGTTTGTGGCCAAATCTGAGTACGGCATTTTTGTAATTCCTGTGAATGCTGTTTAATTAGTTGTTGGTAACGATTTTCTGCCTCTTTATTACCTTTAAGTGCTAATAGCCTAAATTTTTCTTTTTCTTGAATAATTTTTGATGATACCCGACAATCTTGCTTATTTTGGGCAATGGCGGGTTGATTTCCTAAGTTAAAAATCAATAAAGTATTACTAATAATTATGGTAAATAAATTTTGCCAGGAGCAGATTATTCTGAAAAGTTTCCAGGAATGATCAGACATGATAATTAATTTTGAATGTATGATGGAATAGCTTAATTAGAACTTCTAGGGTTGCTAAATTCAGGTATGAAATTTGCTTGAATTTTTAAATTTCTTATCTTTGCGTCTTTGCGTGAGGCTAATTCATACTTCAACTATGCAACACCGAATTTCTTAATCCATGAATAAAAAGCAGGCTAGGCCTGCTCGTAAGGAAATTTATATTTAATTTCAGTTTTGAAAAAATCATCTTTGAGATATAGATTAAGCACCACGTCTTAATGCTGCTTCTACTTGCTTAAACTCAGAATCTAACCGTTTTTTGAGTTTTTCGGGAACAGGACGATTGGGGTAAGAACTGTAATGTCCCGCTAAAGAGTTGAGGGCGGTTCGCATTGTTGTAAATGAACTAAGAGTAGTGATAGAGTTATTCCGCTGGTAGCGAGCCGAAAAGTCATTAATTTTTTGACGTGCTTCTGCTTTCAGGGCGGCTTTATCGGGGGAATCTTGTGGTAATTCTATCGCTTGTCTCAAAATATTCACTACAGCTAAGGTATCTTGACGATAATCCCCAGTTAAGCTATCTGGACTACCATTACAACCAACTAAGCCAATCACTAGAACTAAGACTAGAGAAAGTAGACGCGACCAATAGCTTTTCATAAGCATTAAGTAAAAAAACAAGTAAATCACTGTTTATCCTATCTTGGAATTGAAATTTTATTCTTCAGGCATTAAGTAAATTGACTTTTTGTTAACTTAGGATGCGTATTTTATTTGCAGTTAGTAGTAATTCTCTTCCCTTTTCAATTTAAGATCATTAGCGCGGTATTTCCAAAAATTGAGGAAAATGAGATGAGTTTATTAAAAGATCAGGTTGCAATTGTCACAGGTGCATCACGAGGAATTGGCAGAGCGATCGCTATCCAACTAGCATCTCAAGGCGCAAAAGTAGTTGTTAACTACGCTAGTTCTAGCACAGCAGCAGACGAAGTAGTAGCAGAAATCACAGCAGCAGGAGGAGAAGCTGTAGCTCTCCAAGCAGATGTTTCTCAAGAAAATCAAGTAGATACACTCATTAAAAACACCTTAGAAAAATTCCAGCGCGTGGATATCTTAGTTAATAATGCAGGTATTACCCGTGACACCCTCCTATTAAGAATGAAGTTAGAAGAATGGCAAGCAGTCATAGACCTTAATCTAACTGGTGTATTTTTATGTACAAAAGCAGTAAGTAAAATTATGCTTAAACAACGTTCCGGGCGGATTATTAATATCGCTTCTGTTGCGGGACAAATGGGCAACCCTGGACAAGCCAACTACAGCGCCGCCAAAGCAGGAGTAATTGGCTTTACCAAAACCGTTGCTAAAGAACTTTCTTCCCGTGGAATCACTGTAAATGCCGTTGCTCCTGGTTTTATTACCACCGACATGACCAGCGATATCAAAGCCGAAGGCATTCTTCAATTCATCCCACTAGGGCGTTTTGGTAAACCCGAAGAAATTGCCGGCATGGTACGCTTCTTAGCATCTGATCCCGCAGCAGCCTACATTACAGGACAAGTCTTTAACGTTGATGGTGGCATGGTGATGTAATTTGTCAGTGGTCAGTGGTCAGTTGTCAGTTGTCAGTTGTCAGTGGTTAGTTGTCCGTTGCAAAAGAATATTGTTCTCTCCTACTTCCCCTGCTTCTTCACTGTCACCTGTCACCTGTCACCTGTCACCTATCACCTGTCAATTATTCAACATTCTCTGCCACACGGTAAAACCTAACATCAAGATAATACCAATAGCAGTAGCCATCATCACCGGAAAACTCATCCCCTGTACTCTCATAGCTAGTAAATTGCAAAGTAAAGTAATCGTCCATAGGGTAAAAGCTGCATGACGTTGTGATAATCCCCAAGCCAACAAGCGATGGTGCAGGTGGTCTTTCCCTGGTGTACTCAGAGGGTTTTTTCCAGCCATGAGCCGACGCACAAATACCTGAGTAGTATCAATCACCGGTAACAACAAAAATAAAACTGTGGGGATTAGGGCATAAACTGTATTTTGTTGGAGTTTGCCTAAGATGCTGGTGGCTGCTAACACATAGCCAAAAAAGTATGCACCAGCATCACCCATAATGATGTGTGAAGGGTGAAAATTATGGCGTAAAAATCCTAGTGCTGCACCTCCCAAAGCGGCTAAAACTAAAGTTGCCGCCGCACGATTATCAAATTGGGCAGAAACTGCTAATAAACTGATAGCGGTAATAAAGCTGATTCCACCAGCTAAACCATCCATCCCATCCATCAGGTTGATAGCATTTGTAATCCCTACCACCCATAGGACTGTAAATGCCATAGAAAGGAAAGAATCAATGGGTGTACCAAAGGCAAATTTGATGCTAATACCATTACCAACAAGTAAAAGTGCTGTTGTTACCTGCGCCCATAAACGCACCGATGGAGGTAAGCCAAATTGGTCATCAATAAAGCCAACTAGGACTAGTATTGAACCTCCTAATAAAATTGTTAATACCTGAGCCAAAACACCTTGCAGTTCAATAGGTCGCAAGAGACTAGCTAGTACCATAGCCGCAATTACTCCTGCATAGATGGCTAAACCCCCAGCATTAGGTAATGGTTCTTGGTTCAGTCGGCGGGCGTTTGGTTGATCTGCCCAACCTACTTCTAAGGCAAATTTGCGAATTGTGGGAATTAAATGCCAGGTGACAACCAAGGCTAATAGAAATGTAAATACTACTGCTAACCAGCCGGGTCCGCTCGGTTCAGCAATCCCAAGGGATTTAAGGGAGTTTTCTAAGTTCATCTGCTCCCAAGATAATCATTAGTTTTATAGTCAAACATAAGTATCAACTGTTAATATTAGTCAATTTTGAGATTTTGGTTGTTATTCTAAATTTTGGCAAGAGATTAGCACTCTTTGTCAGTGAGTGCTAAATTGTCTAATGGAAGCAATAGAGAAATAAAACATGGCTAAAGTTATTGCATTTAATGAAGAATCACGGCGTGCTTTAGAGAAGGGAATTAACGCCCTAGCAGATGCGGTGAAAATTACTTTGGGTCCGAGAGGTCGGAATGTTCTATTAGAAAAAAAATTTGGTATTCCCCAAATTGTTAATGATGGTATCACTGTTGCCAAAGAAATTGAATTAGAAGATCCTCTAGAAAATACTGGTGCTAGACTTATTCAGGAAGTAGCATCAAAAACTAAAGATATAGCTGGCGATGGAACTACCACTGCCACAGTTCTAGCACAAGCCTTGATTAAAGAAGGTTTAAAGAATGTTGCTGCTGGGACAAATCCCATTAGCTTAAAACGGGGTATTGACAAAACCGTTGAGGCGCTGGTACAGGAAATTGCCAGGATAGCTAAACCAGTCGAAGGAAGTGCGATCGCTCAAGTGGCTACAGTTTCGGCTGGTAACGATGAAGAAGTCGGACAAATGCTGGCACTGGCCATGGAAAAAGTGACTAAAGACGGTGTAATTACCGTTGAAGAATCTAAATCCCTGACTACTGAACTAGAAGTAGTTGAAGGTATGCAGATTGATAGAGGTTATATTTCTCCCTACTTCATCACCAACAACGAACGGATGACAGTAGAGTTTGAAAATGCTCGGATTCTGATTACCGATAAAAAAATCAGCAGTATTCAAGATTTAGTACCTATCTTGGAAAAAGTTGCCCGTTTAGGTCAACCTTTGCTGATTATTGCTGAAGATGTAGATGGTGATGCTTTAGCGACTTTAGTAGTAAATAAGGCTCGTGGTGTATTGGCTATAGCTGCGATTAAAGCTCCTGGTTTTGGCGATCGCCGTAAAGCTATGTTAGAAGATATTGCCATTCTCACCGATGGACAAATGATTTCTGAAGAAATCGGTTTGAGCCTAGATACCGCTACTTTGGAAATGTTGGGAACTGCTGAGAAAATCAACATTGACAAGGAAAATACCACCATTGTGGCTGGTAGTGTTGCTAAACCAGAAATTCAAACCCGGATTGCTCAAATTCGTAAACAGTTAGCCGAAACTGATTCCGATTATGATACAGAAAAACTGCAAGAACGCATTGCTAAGTTAGCTGGTGGTATTGCAGTAATCAAAGTCGGTGCAGCTACAGAAACCGAACTAAAAGATCGAAAACTGCGGATTGAAGACGCACTCAACGCTACCAAGGCAGCAGTAGAAGAAGGCATTGTTCCTGGTGGTGGTACAACCTTGATTCATCTATCTATGCAGGTGGAAGCAATTAAACAAAGCCTCACCGCTGAAGAAAGAATTGGCGCTAATATTGTCCAACAAGCTTTAGAAGCACCCCTCCGTCAAATCGCAGACAACGCTGGGGCAGAAGGTTCTGTAATTGTGTCGAAAGTTCGGGAAACTGACTTAAATATCGGCTATAACGCAGCTACAGGCGAATTTGAAGACTTAATTGCTGCGGGTATTATCGATCCCGCCAAAGTAGTTCGTTCCGCTTTACAAAATGCTGCTTCTATTGCTGGCATGGTATTAACCACCGAAGCAATTATTGCTGAAAAGCCTGAAAAACAATCCGCTATGCCTGATGGTGGCATGGGTGGTATGGGCGGTATGGGTGGTATGGGTGGTATGGGTGGTATGGGTGGTATGGGCGGCATGGGCGGCATGGGCGGCATGGGTATGTTCTAATTTGTCACTCACCCAAATCCTTAATTTTTAATAATCTCTAGTTTGTCTTGGTAACAGGACAAACTTTTTTATATGCGTTAAAATTCTGATGACTAATACCATTTCTTTTCCGTAACTACGATAAATCAAATATTTATGGTTAAAAAAATCCGCCGTTTACCTAGAGTTATCAATCAGTCTTATGGTAAAGAATTTTATCATGAACCAGGAACTCCACCGGGAATGATAATTGTTGATGAAAATGCTGAAAAGCCGATCATTTTCTTAATGGACTATAACCGAACTGATTTCATTCATAAACAAATAAGTTATCCAGAAGAATGTAGTAATTATTTGAATACAGAATCTGTTTCTTGGGTAGATGTTCAAGGTTTAGGTAGCAAAGATATTTTACAGCGTTTAGGTCAATCCTTTGATTTACATCCTCTAGTTTTAGAAGATATTGTCAATATGGTAGAACGTCCGAAAATCGAAGATTATGAAGATCAATTAGTGATCATTGCTCACATGGTTGTGCCTAATCAAAATAATGGGAGTTATTATAGTGAACAAGTTAGTTTGGTATTAGGTAAACATTATGTATTAACAGTCCAAGAAGAACCTGAACATGATTGTTTTGATGGAGTCAGGATGAGAATTAATAAAGGTAAAGGAATCATCCGTAGACAAGGAAGTGATTATTTAGCTTATTCTTTATTAGATGCAATTATTGATGGATTTTTCCCGGTTTTAGAACTTTATGGCGAACGTATTAATGATTTAGAAGAGGAAGTTATTGTTAACCCAACTCAGAAAACTTTACAGAAGATTTATAAAATTAGGAGAGAGTTATTGCAACTTCGTCGAGCAATTTGGCCTCAAAGAGATGCTATAAATTCTTTAATTAGAGATGGTAGTGAATTAATTAGTGATGATGTGAGAGTTTATCTAAGGGACTGTTATGATCATGCAGTACAAGTCATGGATATAGTGGAAACATACCGAGAATTAGTATCTGGATTAATGGATGTATATTTATCAGCGATTAGTAATAAAATGAATGAGATTATGAAACTCCTAACTGTGGTTTCTTCTATTTTTATTCCTTTGACTTTTATCGCTGGGGTATACGGAATGAATTTCAATACTGAAAAATCACCCCTGAATATGCCTGAATTAAATTGGTATTGGGGCTATCCGTTATGTTTAGGAGTTATGGCGTTAGTGGCTATAAGTCTGATATTCTTTTTTTGGCGACGTGGTTGGTTGAATAATTCTGTGAATTTCCAAAAAGATTTTCACCGCTAGAGATGTTTCGCAAAACACCTCTAAATTGTGAATGTATTTAAACAACGGGGGTAGCTGTGAATATAAACCACAGGAATAGTGCTAAAACCACTACACCGATTTTAACGAGTAAATGGGTGTAACCATGCGGGATAATAAAATCTTGGGTTGTCATATTCCACCTCTACTTACAGAGGAATTATTTTCTGTAAATTCTATTTGCTTATATTTCTATTATCGCCTAAAAATTATTTTCAGAGCTATTTAGTAAAGTTTTGTTAAAATTTTGTAGCTTTATTTAACATTAGCTTGTCGTTAATATTCTACAGGACTTACGCAAAATCATGAAGAAATGAACCGCAGAGGACGCAGAGAAATAAGAATTTCAGAGAGTTATTGCGTAAGTCCTGTCTATTTACTATTGCTATATGATTAATTTATTCTAAGTAGGTAGGTGGGAAAACTTATAACTATGTCATTGCGAGTGGAACGCAGCAATCCCAAGAGTTTTGGATAATTTACAGTTCGTTACATAGTTGGGTTGATTAGCATCTACCTACTTAGTATATTGTTTCTTAGTTTAATTTGAAAACAGGAATGGTTTAACAGATAAAATCATCCGTTCTAACTCAGGTTTATTATGTATGAGAAGATGATGTTCCCATAATTTATGATTATTTTCCACACAATCTGTAGCGAGAGATTCTCCAATAGTCTCAAAATTTTTTTGAATATCTCTCTTTAGACTCTCTGGATTAGATTGTACACCTAAAACAAATACTCTATTTTTTATATCATCTGGAATATAATTTTCTACAAAATCTAATCTATTTTCACATTCATCAAAATCAATATAGCAATTCCCATTCAAGTGAGGTACAAGCAGTAATAATTAAACGCAGATGGACGCAGATAAACGCAGATAATTTTGTACTTCATTAGACTGGAAAACGCTATAATTAATAAGATGTTTCTCTGTGGATATTGCCGCATGGCTTTGATATGATCATTTGTGAATTTATCTACAGTTTTTTTCCAACCATCAGCAATTGGTAAGATTTGAATAGCCCGATTATTCACATTTAAATTTTGAATAAATCCATTAATAATCTGACGATTAGCATCATCTTCAGGTAAAATTAACAGATGTGGTTTATTCTTATTTATACTCATAATTCTATATCACCACAAATCAAGGAATTAATTAGATCACCAGTAATAGGTATATCACTAAGCAATCTAATTAAAGTTGGTTCTAAGTGACTTTTTCTATCCAGAACAAAGGTGTTTTCATTGGAGAATTTTCTAATTGCTTCAGGATTATGAGAAGTTACTAAAATTTGTCCATTATTTTTAAATGAACGTCTTAGAGATGTGATAAAATGTCCAACTTCTGAGATAGAAAGATAATTATCAGGTTCATCCCAAAAGCAAAAAACTAGACCATAAAATTTATTAGCAGCTAACACTACAGTACAAAGAAAAAAGCATTTTTCACCATCAGATAAATCTTGAAAGTTAACATTCAAAGTTGCATTATTTTCAGCAAATCTCACAATTAAACTTTTGAAGTCTTTACCGATAAGTTCATTCAAAAAATCTTGAAAATCGGGCATAACTTCCCGTAAATATTTATCAACTTCTCTATAAGCCGCAGGATATCTACCAAGTAAACCAGAAAACCATTCCCCAATATTTGCACCATCTCTTTTTGGTTGTAAGGTTTCCCCGTTGGCATCTCCAGTCATTAAAGTAGGAATTGGGGCTAAAATAATTATATGAGCAAGCCAATTTTTAAAAGTATGAAGTGGATCTGTTTTTGATTGCTCTTGAATGACTGGAAGGGCTACCAAATGCCAATCTACTAAAAACTGAGATTCCCGATTTTCTGAACTACTATAAAGAGTAATTTGTGCTTCTTTGCGAGAGTAAATTGGATTTCCGGCAACTAAAAGTTGTTCTTCAAAAACTCGCAGCTCTTTAAATTTTTCTGGCAATTCCAAAGCCAGGACATATTTGTATAATTTTTCTTCAAGTAATACTTCTATTTCCAAGCGAATGGGAACATCATATCTGTTACGAGTGAAATCTTTAGACTTTACAAGTTGACCAACTCTATTTATCCCTCTACCAATAGATTGAAGTACCTCTAATGCAGTTGCAATAGTTGATTTACCTGTACCATTTTTTCCAATCAAGAGAGCAGATGACATCTCTTTCATGGTTAGTTCAAAGTTTTCTAAACATCTGAAGTTATGTACATATAGTCTTTGGAGCATAATCAGATAATTTCCCAGAAGGGGAATTGAAAAAACTTTATGATGGGATATACCAATTATAGGTTCAGATCCCCGACTTCGCGGTAGTTGAGCGTAGTCAAAACTCGATAACCACCTGATGCTGACAATGTAGCAGCGATTGGATTTTCACCCAACCGCTATATATTAATTAACTTCTATGCTGCTGGTACATCAATCAAGATGTTACCTTCTTCGACTTTCAGGGGATAGACAGGTAGGGTTTTTTCTGGGGAAACCTTTCCCAATAATTTACCTACTACTGGTGGAAAGGGACACCAGGTTTTTACTTCCCCATTACTTAAGTCAAAAGCACTGCGATGGAAAGAACAAACGATCGCCCCATTTTCATTTTCCCTTTTGTTAAGGACAGTTTGAGGTGAGGGCAGGTATTATCTACAGCGTAAAGTTTATTTTCGTGGTTGAGGAGTAGGATTTTGCGATCGCCTACTTTGACTACTTCTCGCGCACCAGCAGCAAGTGCATCAACTGTTAAAACTTTAGTCCAAGCCATGAGATTCTCCTTATCTTCAATAGACCTGTTGTTAGTTTCCCGCAATTTTGTCCTGTGCGATCGCTAATATGGAAAATTTAAATTTCTGTAAACTCGATAGTTTTCACAAAAGCTAAAATCGTTTGCTTAATTTTCTCGGCTTCTTCTTTGACAGAACTAGGAGTTTCACCATTTAAAAAACTGCGTTGGCTACTGACTATATATAAACATTCGCTATTGACAAAGGATAGTAATCCTCGATAAGCATCTAATCTAATGCCATTACCATTATTTTCATGTTTGGAAATTGTTGATCCTTTGGGCATATCAACTAATACATAATAATATCTTTCTAAGCTATCTTGTAAATATTCTGTATACTTGACTTCAGCACCAGGGACATTAGAAATAATTGCCTGGGGAACATATTTATCTACAAGAATTTGATGGAAATATGTTTCCTCTCCTTGAAATTCTATATCATCAATCTGTTCTGGAGAGAGAGGATAATAATCAATTCTTAGTAAAGTTCCTAAATCATCAGAAAAGCCAACCATTCCTTCTTGACTTTGAATTCTCCCCCCAGCTTCGGAATCAAGAGGAATAGGAACTGTAAAATTACCAAATGGTGATTGATAAATTTGTTCACCAGATTCATTAAATATGACTGGTTCATATTCTTCATCTATATATTCTTGCTCATCTCCGGCTTCAATTGCAGCTATTACTTCTTTGACAATTTCTTCGGCTTCCTCATCTTCTAATTCTAAAGCTATTTGTAGTTCTTTTAAATAAGGTTTTTTGTCTGCGGGAATAATTAGATCCTCAGCTTCTAAAAGCATAATTACTCCAGCCGCAAAACCATCTAACACTACTTCATCAGAAATACCAGCATTAGCAGCATTAAATAAAGCTCCTAGTCCGGTCTTTTCAGCAATTTCTATGAGTCTATCAATAGTTTCTAACATTTCTTCTTCGGAATATTCGTCAAAAATCTCGAATTCCCAGAGAATATCAGCTAAACTTTCCGCATCTATATCTTCAATTCCAGAATCAACTATTGTTGTAATTACCGCAATAGCCGCAACCGCTTCTTCTTGATTTAATGATTCTTCTATGATCTCTGGCGATTTAAAAATGTAATCATACTTTGTCATAATTTCTATCTCCTCAATGTCTCTATTTTTATTTAACTTTTCGGTTGAGAAATACGGATTTCAATATCTTCTAATGTGCGTAATAATAGACGATTTGCCTGCAATTGCCAACCCCATTTTTGAATTTTAAAGGCTGCTACAGTTCCGGCGATCGCTGCTAATAAGCATATAGGTTGATTCAGAGAAATCCCAAACAGCAAACCTAAACCAGCAATCCCCCAAAAAGGCAATGATACGGCTTGTCTTTGCTCTTCCACAATTTCTGCAATTTTACTATACTGCATTGTGTCTAATAATGCAGCTTTTATTTGTCGCTGTTCCGCCAATGATACTGATAAACCGATTTTACGGCGCAGTTTTTCCATTTTGCGGGCATCAGTGCTATACTCCGTCAGTTCATCTTCAGCCATTTTTTGTAGTCGTTCTAATTGTGACATGGTAAATTAAGCTTTTTACTGTATTACAACTATTATTCTGCATTTGTGAACAAATACCAATAGATTAGTTCAATAAGACAGTTGAGGAGAACACCCTGCAAAAATCTTCTGGGTTATTTTTGCCGCGCGGCACTAGATATGGCATCATTAAGAGGAAAAATTCAGTATTATGGGATGACACTCCGGCTATTTCCCAAAAAACACCACAATAAGTTATGAAAAAAACTTGGTTTCGATTAGGAATAATGGGAATATTTCTGCTTTCACTCAGCCTACGTTTTTGGGGATTGGACAGATTTAATACTTTAGTATTTGATGAAGTTTATTTTGCTAAATTTGGTAATAATTATCTGACAAATACACCATTTTTTAATGCCCATCCTCCCCTAAGTCAATATTTGATTGGGTTGGGGATTTGGATTAGTAATTATATTCCCATAAATAAAGATATCGTCAATAGTTTAACTGGTTCTTTATTATCTCCTTGGAGTTATCGTTGGGTAAATGCCCTAACTGGCTCATTTATTCCTGTAGTAGTTACTTTATTAAGTTATCAGATTAGTTATCGTCATCGTTTTGCTTTATTGGCAGGTTTTTTTACAGCTTGTGATGGTCTATTTTTGGTAGAATCTCGTTATGCTCTCAGCAATATTTATATAGTTATTTTTGGGTTACTAGGACAATGGTTATTATTATTAGCATTAGAAAAGCCAAAGCATAAACGGTGGTTTTTATTAATTATTTCGGGGATCAGTTTTGGCGCTTCTATTGGCACTAAATGGAATGGTTTATGGTTTTTAAGTGGTGCTTATAGTCTATGGATAACAGCTTGGATAATTCGCTGGCTACAATCTTTTGATCTGAAATCGCGCGTTCCTTTATTTTCTTATTTGCGTTTTTTTAATCATCCTCGGAATTCCCCAAATATTACTATAAAAACACCATTGCTAAACCTGACACAACTAAATATTTGGCAAATGGTTTCCTATTTAGGCATTATTCCTATAGTTGTTTATAGTCTGATTTGGATTCCTCATCTTCAACTTGATCAAAGATATGGATTTATTGAAGTTCACAAACAAATTTTACAATTTCATCTCCAATTAGGTGGTAATAGTTCTAATATTCATCCTTATTGTGCAGCATGGTACAAATGGCCATTGTTAACTCGGCCAATGGCTTATTATTATCAAACTACTCAAAGTATTAATGATTCCTTACCTGTATTTGGACCTCCTTTACCTAGTGGTGCTGGTAAAGTAGTTTATGATGTTCATGCCATGGGAAATCCTTTTTTATGGTGGTTTGGTTTGGCTGCTATGATATTTTTAATGGGGATGGTGATTATGAAAATCATCTTCCCAGGGATAGAAAAAAAGCTTTTATATATACCCAAAAATCTCAGCGTGGATACTTGGATTGGTTTATTTTTAGTGATCAATTATGGGGCTAATTTATTACCTTGGGTGAAGGTGACAAGATGTGTTTTTATCTATCATTATATGTCTGCGGTTGTTTTTACATTTATAGCGATCGCCTGGTTTGTTGATCAATGTCTGCTTAGTTATGATCGGACATTGCGGTTTGTCGGTGTAACTATAACTTTTATAATTATCGCTGCTTTTATTGTCTGGATGCCTATTTATCTCGGTTTACCCATCTCTCCTGACGGTTATAGAATGCGGATGTGGTTTAGTTCTTGGATTTGATTTAAATTAAAATATTTTTCTTAATATATATACACAAATTTTATAGCTTTAATCATGTTACTTTTTACATTTCTTATCAGTAGTTTACGTAAGTAACTGTTAAATTGTGTAAGAATAGCAGGTAAGAGCAACTATAACAACAAGCTTTGCCACCATTAATGGTACTAAATCAAAGAATATTTTTATAGATGTGAAAAACCAGATTAAATCTACATATTTTTTATACTCCCAAATTATGGAGGAGAAGCGTTATGAATATCAATCTAAAGCAGCAGCATATTAATATCACTAGCTTAAAAGAAGCAGCAATACATCTGGCTAGTGAGATTCAACCTCATGGGATTTTATTAGTATTACAAGAGCCAGATTTACAAATATTACAAGTCAGTAAAAATGCTTCTAACACCTTTGGCATATCTCCCGAAGATATGGTGCAACAGGAGTTAGAAGATTTATTAGATCCTTACCAAATTCAAAAAATTAAATTTTGGTTATCAGAAGAAAATCTAGATTTTATTAACCCTACAAAAATCTGGATTAGAAAAAAAGGAGATGAATATACAGTATTTGATGCTGTTTTTCATCGCAATCCTGAAGGTTTTTTAATCCTAGAATTAGAACCTGCTACTACCCAAGAAAATATTCCTTTTTTAAGTTTTTATCATTTAGCCAAAGCTTCAATTAACCGCTTAGAGCAAAATAGAAATTTAGCTGACTTTAGTCGAATCATTGTCCAAGAAATCCGAAAAATGACAGGATTTGACAGAGTAATGTTATATAAATTTGGTGATGATGGCCATGGTTCTGTGATTGCTGAAGAAAAAATAGATGGTTTAGAACCTTATTTAGGGTTACATTATCCAGAGTCAGATATTCCCCGGCCAGCGCGAAAATTATTTCTAGAAAACTCCATTAGGATTATTCCCGATACCAACTTTCAATCATCAGTAGAGCTTTTTCCCAAAGTTAATCCATTCACGGGAAAACCCATTGATTTAACTAATTCAATTCTCAGAAATGCTGCCCCTTGTCATATAGAATATTTACATAATATGGGTGTGGGCGCATCTTTAACAATCTCCTTAATTAAAGACAAAAAACTTTGGGGTTTAATTGCTTGTCATCATCAATCACCAAAATTTGTTTCCTATGAATTACGGAAAGCCTGTGAATTTTTAGGCAGAGTCATCTTTGCAGAAATTTCCGCCAGAGAAGAAACAGAAGACTATGATTATCGGATGAATTTGAAACAAATTCAATCATCATTGGTTGAATATATGTCTCAAGAAGAAGACTTTATTGATGGTTTAGTCAGAAATCAACCAAATATTCTAGATTTAACAAATGCTCAAGGAGCAGCAATATATCTGGGTGGTAAGTATACCCTGATTGGCAATACTCCTAAAGAAGAAGAACTGAATTTTTTAGTAGAATGGTTGAAAAATAATGTCGAAAATGAGGTTTTTTATACAGACTCTTTGCCGAAGATTTATCCAGATGCGATTAGTTTTAAAAATGTTGCCAGTGGTTTATTAGCTATTCCCATTTCCGAGCAAAATTATGTATTGTGGTTTCGACCTGAAGTAATTCAAACTGTAAATTGGGGTGGAAATCCCCATCAAGCTTTTTCTGTAAATCAATCGGGAGACAATGTTCGGCTGTCTCCACGGCAATCATTTGAATTATGGAAAGAAATAGTTCAACTAACATCTTTACCTTGGCAATCTGTAGAAATTAAAGCTGCATTAGAACTACGTAAAACAATCATCAATATTGTCTTACGTCAAGCTGATGAATTAGCACAATTAGCACAGGATTTAGAACGTTCTAATGCAGAATTGAAAAAGTTTGCCTATGTCGCTTCCCATGATTTGCAAGAACCACTAAATCAAGTAGCAAATTATGTGCAACTGTTGGAAATGCGCTATGAAGCAGCACTCGATGAAGATGGAAAAGAGTTTATTGGTTATGTGGTTGAAGGTGTAAGTTTAATGCAGACGTTAATTGATGACGTACTCGCATATTCCAAAGTAGATACATTAGGAGTTGCTTTTCAAGTCATAGAAGTTGAAAAAGCTTTAGATCGGGCTGTGAGCAATTTACGTCAACGCATTGCTGAAACCGGCGCAACCATTACCTATGATCCCTTACCTACCGTCATGGCTGATGGTACACAATTAATCCAGCTATTTTTGAACCTCATTGGTAACGCTATCAAGTTCCGCAGTAGTCAACCACCAAAAATTCATATCGCAGCGGAAAGATTAGAAGATGAATGGTTATTCTCTGTTCGAGATAACGGAATTGGTATAGATCCACAATTTAGCGATCGCATTTTTATCATCTTTCAACGTCTACACACCAGAGATGAATATCCCGGTACAGGAATGGGTTTGGCTATTTGTAAAAAAATCCTCGAATGTCATCGAGGGCGGATCTGGGTAGAGTCACAACTCGGTCAGGGCGCTACTTTCTACTTTACGATTCCCGTCAGAGGCCGTGATAATGAGCATCGAAATGGCAGAAACTCACAAAACAATCTTTTTAGTGGAGGACAATAAAGCTGATGTTCGTCTTATTCAAGAAGCATTAAAAGCAGTTCATTACCTCATCAAGTAGTGACAGTTAGGGATGGTGTAGACGCTATGGCTTATCTTCGTAAAGAAGGAGAATATGCAGATGCACCACGTCCTGACTTGATATTATTGGATTTGAATTTACCGAGAAAAGATGGACGGGAAGTATTAGCAGAAATTAAAGCTGATCCACAATTAAAACGTATTCCCGTCGTCATATTGACAACCTCGAAAAATCAAGATGATATTTTCCATAGTTATGACTTACACGCCAACTGTTACATCACCAAATCTCGTAACCTCAGTCAGCTATTCCAAATCATCAAAGGGATTGAAGAATTTTGGTTTTCTACCGCAACTTTACCGTTAGAATAAAAAGATAAATATTCAATATACCCTTGGAGAACCAGACAAAAATTTACCGCACTCGCAAGAGGTCAAACCAAGAAATGATGGCTGCGACCTACTCATTAAAAATCCTATTAATTGAAGATAACTTAGCAGAAGCTAGGCTATTACAAGAGTTTATCAAACAAGCTCAAGCTCAAGAATTTAGTTTAGTTCATGTCCAAAGACTACGAGACGGAATTAACAAATTAAACAGCGAAAATTATGATGTAATTTTGTTAGATTTGACTCTTCCTGATAGTCAAGGATTATCTTCTATCCCACAGTTAATGGAGCAAAATCCTAGCACTCCTATCATAGTTCTCACTAACACAAATGATCAAGAACTAGCCATTGAAGCTGTCAGACAAGGAGCGCAAGATTACCTAGTTAAAAGACAAGTAAATCCAGATACATTAGTGCGTTCCGTACGATATGCTATAGAACGCAAGCAGGTTTTAGAACAATTACGAACAGTCAATCAAACATTAGAAACCAAAGTTGAAGAAAGAACGGCGGAACTATTAAAAGCCCAGGAAATAAATCAGTTTAAATCTGAATTTGTTTCCATGCTTTCCCATGATATTCGTAATCCTTTAAACACCATTCTCCTAGCGGCTGGATTACTCCAAAAGCATAATGAAGGATTGACAAGTGATAGAAAAATTAATCATTTGCAACTCATTCGCACAGCCATTAAAAATGTCTCACATTTATTAGATGAAGCCTCGTTAATTGGTCAAGCTGATGCAGGTCAATTATCCTACCAACCACAGATAATTTATTTAGAAAACTTATGTTATGAATTAACAGAACAAGCTCAATTATCTGCCCAAGAAAAAGACTTGAATTTAATTTTTACAAGTTCTGATAATTATTTTCAGTTTTGGGGAGATGAAACTCTATTAAAGCATATTGTTGGTAATTTACTCAATAATGCTATTAAATATTCACTTCCCGGTGGTACAATCTTTTTTGAATTAAGTAAACAAGAAAAATCTGTAATTTTGAGATTTCAAGATCAGGGAATTGGGATTACAGAAGAAGACCAAAAACAACTATTTCAACCATTTTATCGCGGAGAAAATGTCGGCATAATTGCTGGTAGTGGTTTGGGATTAACTATTGTCAAACAATGTGTTGATGCACATGGTGGTGAAATCACAGTTAATAGTCAAGTGGGAGTAGGTTCAACTTTTACAGTAACTTTGCCAAATATAGCAATCCTAAATGAGTAGGGGCGTATCCCTGACGGAAGATGGAAGCATCAGCATTCAGTGTAAGGGCGAAGTATTCGGAAAATAAACTTGGGAAAAAACCGATAATTTATCGCCCGAATACTTGGAATATTGTTTCTAATGAGCGATCGCTCTCATTTATAATATATATAAGTAATTAGACAAAAATAAATCAACTTAGATTAAGTAATGTAAAAAATATTGAGATGATTTGGTAGTAAGGGCTTCAGCCCTTAAATGAGGACTAAAGTCCTCACTACAAACCTGGAATTATTTAGTCCGTTCGACTTAGTCGGTTTTAACCGACTTGAGCTTTTAGACAGAGAATTTATTCTCTGGATTAATTCTGAAGTAATGATAGCATTAAGGCAGAGCCTATATAATTTATTCCCTGTCAGAGACAGGGAACGAGAGTAACTAAGTCAACGTAAATAATTGAATTTTTACATCCTTTCTAAAACCTTAATTCCCAACAAAGATAATCCCAACTTGAGAGTTTTTGCAGTTAAATCACATAACATTAACCGTGAAGTTCTAGCAGGTTCTTCAGATTTAAGAACAGGACAATTTTCATAGAACTTATTAAACTTATCGCTGAGTTGATACAAATAATCACACAAACGATTTGGTAATAAATCTTGTTCTACTTCTTTAATAACTTCATCAAGTTGTAAAAGATGTTTTGCTAAAGTTAATTCTGCATCTTCCTTCAGTAAGATTTGGCGATTTATTCCCAAGTTAGTAAAATCAATATTCCCTTGACGACTAATACCTTGAATTCTCACATAAGCATAGAGAAGATAAGGGGCTGTATTGCCTTTGAGAGATAACATTTTGTCATAACTAAAGACATAGCTACTGGTGCGATTTTGGCTTAAATCAGCATATTTAACCGAACTAATCCCGACTACTTCCGCGACATTTTGAATAAATTCTTCTGTTTCGACTCGTTCATCTTCTTTTAATCTACTTTCTATGTCTGCACGAGCGCGGTTAATGGCTTCATCTAACAAATCTCGCAACCGCACAGTATCCCCAGAACGAGTTTTAAATTTTTTCCCATCTTCACCTAACACTAACCCGAACGGAACATGAACTAATTCCACATCTTCCGGTATCCAATTTGCTTTTCTTGCTACTTGGAAAAATTGGGAAAAGTGGTTAGATTGTCCTTCGTCTGTAACATAAACAATTCGCTTGGCTTTATCTTCTTGAATCCGATAACGGAGGGCTGCTAAATCTGTAGTTGCATAATTATAACCACCGTCAGTTTTTTGGACAATTAAAGGTAAAGGATTACCTTCTCTATTCGTAAAACCATCCAAGAAAACACATTTTGCCCCTTGATTTTCTTCTAATAATCCCGTTGTTTCTAAATCTTCAACAACTTTCGATAATAAAGGATTATAAAAAGATTCACCCCTTTCTACTAATTCGACATTTAGTAAATCATAAATAATTTGAAATTCTTGTCGAGATTGTTCACATAAAAGTTTCCAAGCATGAAGTGTATCTTCCGCACCAGCTTGTAATCTCACAACTTCTTGACGGGAAGTTTCTTGAAAAACCGGATCTTCATCAAATCGCTGTTTAGCTTTGCGATAAAAATTAACTAAATCTCCAATATCTAAAGCATTTGCGGTAGTAAGTGCATCTGGATAAACTTCCCGCAAATAGGTAATTAACATCCCAAATTGCGTACCCCAATCACCAACATGATTTAACCGCAAGACATCATGACCACAAAATTCTAAAATCCGGGCAATAGAATCACCAATAATTGTCGAACGTAAATGTCCAACGTGCATTTCTTTGGCAATATTCGGACTAGAAAAATCAACAATTTGCTTTTGGGGAGTTGCCGCTGTGGATATTCCCAATCTAGAATCTGCTTGAATGGTGTTGAGTTGCGCTTCTAGATAAGATATTTGTAATTTGAGGTTAATAAAACCGGGTCCTGCGATTTCTGGAGGTTCACAAATATCAGATACATCTAGGTTATTGACAATTTCAGTAGCAATGATTCGGGGTTGCTTTCCTAACTTTTTACTCAGTGATAAAGCCACATTAGCCTGATAATCACCAAATTTAGGATTACTGGCAGAAACCAAAATTGGATCTGTATTGGTATAATCTATACCAAAAGCAGCCACTAAAGCCTGTGTTAATTTTAGTTTTAGTTGTTCTTGTGTAGCGTTCATGATCTAAATTGAATCTGCGTCAAAAGTGCTGTAATGCTTGATTTTAGCTTAAAAATATAGTTATACCAAATTAAGATCAAACCGCACAGAATCATAAAATCCATCCTTATCTGCGTTTATCTGCGTTCATCTGCGTTTAATTTTCATTCATACTTTATCTATTAACCAACTTCCTGGCGACGTTCTTTGAGTTTCAGCATAATTTCTGTATGAATATCGCGGGTAAGAGGATAGAAATAATTTAAAATCAAACCCAAACTCAGGAAGAATATTGTAACTGGGCTAACTACAATCCGAATTGCTAATAATGCCGAATCAGGTTGTGTAGAAATTTGTCCAGCGACAGATGGGTTAAAACCTAATGCTTGTAAAACATTACCTACTAAAAATAACCCAAAAGCTAAACCAAATTTTTGTAATAAAACCATAAAACCATAATATATACCTTCCCTTCTTTGTCCAGTTTGGAGTTCATCTAAATCAATAACATCAGGAATCATGGACGCAGGAATTAAATAGGCTGTAGAAAGTCCTACACCTGCAATCATAGCAATAATATACATTAACCAAATTTGTTGAGGTTGGACAAAAAATAGTCCACCTGTGGCAATTATCCATAAACTTACACCCAGGAGATAAACCATTTTTTTACCAATTTTCTTACTTAAATGACTCCAAACAAAGAGCATAAATAAAGCCGTAACTTGGACTACAATCATTACTAGGGGGACATCTGAGTTTTGTAATCCCATGCAGTAAATGATGAAATAGGGAAGAATGGCAGCGGTAACATTTGCACCCAACCACGAACAGAGAAATATAGAAATAACAAATAGGAACGGTTTGTTAGTCCAAATAGTGGTTAATTGTTCCAGGATGGGAATTTTTTCGGGTTCTTCTTGTTGACGACGTTCTTTTCAAAGGATAAAATGCGATCGCGTGTCCCATAAACACACAAATACAAACTTATCACTGCAACTAAACTACAAATCCCTGCTAAAACTAAATACTGTTGTTGAGGATCGGCAATTTGTGAAAAAATAATTATTGCCAAAACTAATGATAAAATATCGCCACTAATCGAAAATGTGAAGCGAAAACTATTTAAATTAGTGCGTTCATCATAATCCTGAGTCAGTTCAGGAGTCATGGCTGCATAAGGCAAATTCACCACAGTAAATAACGCCTCAGATATCACCCCTATGACGACATAATACCAAAATAATAACCAAATATTACTACTTTGATTGGCACTAAATTGGGGAACAACCCACAACAAAAACCGAGAAATGGCAAAAGGAATAGCCCCATATAATAGCCAAGGAAGACGACGACCCCAACGACGGGATTTAGTGTTATCCGTTAGCCAACCTACCATAGGATCATTAATAGCATCCCAAATTTTACCAATCATTAAAATGCTACCAGCTAAACCGGCGGGGATACCAGCAACATTAGTAAAGAATAGTAACATAAATATGACACCTATGTTACCAGTCATTGATTGGCCTAAAGTGCCTACACCATAGGCCAACTTAGTTTTAAAATCTAATTTTTCACTTGTAGGCGTGTGTTTAAACCCATCATTATCATCTAACATTCAAAGTTACGCCTTTATACAAATGAAACTTGAGTATTTTGGAGAATTAACTCAGAGGTGAGAGCAATATCAGAGATATTACATACATCTTGCGTCTTTTTTCCTATTTTTTTGGAAATTTTAGCTTACATAGTGATATCAATCACACAAATTAGCAAACTTTGATCATGAAGGCAACTGACCTTCATCAAATCTTTACTATTAAAATATCACAACTTTAAGCAGTGTTCATCACTACGCTATGTCTCAAATTCAGTGAATATGGATAGTGTCAAGTATCAGGGAATCAAGCAATGCAACTCATTGATATTAGTTTTACGGAAAAAGACACAGAAATTTATACGGGAGGATTTTTTGTTGATTCAGAACCTCAAAATATTTATACTTTAGAAGATTTAGTGTGGATATTAGAACAATTATCTCAATACTTAGAACTATCAAATGCCTGTTAACTACTAATGCTAGTTATCCTCCATTTTTTTGCCTTTGTTCCTGAAGTTTTAGTATTACTTCTGCATGAATTTCGCGGGTAATCGGATAGAAGTAAGTCAGAATTAAACCTGCAATTAAACAAACTGTGGGAATAGGTCCAACAGCGATACGAATAGCTAAAAGTGCTGATTCAGGTTGTACAGGTAAAGAACTTTGTCCAGCAACAGCTTCTTTAAAACCATAAGCTTGTAAAGTATTACCGACTAAAAATAGTCCAAAAGCTAAACCAAATTTTTGCAATAAAACCATGAAACCATAGAAAATCCCTTCTCGTCGTTGTCCGGTTTGCAATTCATCTAATTCAATCACATCAGGTATCATTGACCAGGGAATTAGATAAGCTGTGGAAACCCCAACACCTGCCATTACAGCCATCACATACATTAATCCAACTTGACCAGGTTGTAAGAAAAATAATCCAGCAGCAGCGATAATCCATGAAGTCATTCCTAAGAAATAAACAAGTTTTTTACCAATTTTTTTACTTAAATAACTCCAAATAAATAGCATCAATAAAGCTGTTCCCTGGACTGCAATCATGACTGTTGGTACATCTCCATCTTGCAGACGCATACAGTTAACGACAAAATAGGGAATAATACTGGCGGTGATTTGCACACCTAACCAAGAAAAAAGATATATAGAAATAACAAAGAGAAAAGGTTTATTACTAAAGACGATTTTTAGCTGTTCCAAAAAAGGAATTTCTGCTTCTGCTGCTAATGGAATACGTTTAGCTTCAAAAGCCAAAATGCGATCGCGCACCCCATAAACGCACCAATACAAAGATAAAACCGAAATCACGGTACAAACTGCGGCTAAAACTAAATACTGTTGTTGGCGATCGCTAATTTGTGAGAAAATAATTTTTGATAAAATCAACGATAAAATACTGCCACCAATCGAAAACGTAAACCGAAAACTATTTAAACTAGTCCGTTCATCATAATCCTGAGTTAATTCAGGAGTCATGGCTGTATAAGGCAAATTAACAACAGTATAAAATGCCTGAGATACAATCCCAATTACTACATAATACCAAAACAAATACCACATATTACTACTTTTATCCGCAGTAAATTGGGGGACAATCCACTGCAAGAAAAAGAAAAATCCAAAGGGAATCGCCCCATATAAAAGCCAAGGTAAACGACGACCCCAACGAGGAGATTGGGTTTTATCTGTTAACATTCCCACTACAGGATCATTGACACCATCCCAAATTTTGCCAATCATCAAAATACTACCTGCCAAACCCGCTGGAATTCCTGCTACATTGGTAAAGAAAACTAGCAGGTAAAATACAGCAATATTAGCCGTAATAGCAGGTCCTAAATCGCCAGCCCCATAAGCAAGTTTTGTTTTAAAATCTAATTTTTCGCTTGTCAGAGATTGGGGGAAATCGTTATTATCAGAATTATCTTTGACCATAAATCACGCTCATATTAATTGACAATTGACAATGGATAATTGACAATTATTAACACACTTTTATTAGTCTTATGTCAGACCTTTACATTTCTTGGTCAGATTATCATCACAAAATCGAACAATTGGCCATCAAGATATATCAATCAGGTTGGGAATTTAACCAAATTGTCTGTTTAGCTAGAGGAGGATTGCGAGTAGGGGATATTCTTTCTCGCATCTATAATCAACCGTTGGCAATTTTAGCTACTTCATCTTACAACGGTGCAGGTAAACAAGATAGAGCCGGTTTAATTGTTTCCCAGCACTTAACAATGACAGGAGATAAATTAGGTACGCGGATTCTGCTAGTAGATGACTTAGTAGACTCTGGAATCACTATTCAACAAACTGTTCCCTGGTTACACTCCTACAGTCAATCCCCCATAGAGGAAATTCGCACCGCTGTAATTTGGTATAAAGCTTGTTCAGTCGTTGTTCCGCATTACTACGCTGATTACTTGGCTGATAATCCTTGGATTCATCAACCTTTTGAAGATTACGAACATATTACTCCTGCGGAACTTGCAGAATAGAAATATAAATTGGTGCGATCGCAAAATCTTGTAGAGATCCAGTATATTACAGGTAATATCTCTACATTTATTCTTTATTTACAAATAATTTTCATCTAAAAGTTGCTCTAAACTATAAGGACAATGTTCGGGAAAATTAATTTTAAATCTAGTTTTTTGTTTAACATATTTCAACGCACTTATATAAATTTTTTCTAATTCACTATTGAGATAGTTTTGTAAATTATTGGTTAATAATCTCTCAATTTGGTTACGAAAACCAACAATTTCTGTCTGCCAATGATTCCCATTCATTTCATATTGTTCTGTCCAATATTGCAATAATAAAAGATGTCTAATTATTTGTTCTAATAAACTAGCCACAGCGTTTTTATCTCTTTTGCCCAATGCTTCTAACTCCTCAATTAAATTATTTAAATCTAAATCTTGAAACCGTTTTTCTTTCAGTAAAACAATTGTTTCTTCTAGCCATAAACTTTCATCTATTTCATATAAAGATTGTAAATCTGTATTTACGGT
Organism: Anabaena sp. UHCC 0253; assembly: GCF_009712085.1. Taxonomy (NCBI): domain Bacteria; kingdom Bacillati; phylum Cyanobacteriota; class Cyanophyceae; order Nostocales; family Nostocaceae; genus Anabaena; species Anabaena sp. UHCC 0253. The sequence goes on along the minus strand of NZ_VILD01000010.1, from coordinate 100,046 downwards.
CATAATTTACCTCTTCTTTCAATATTTATCGGTTAAGCTAAAAACATTAAATCTGGTAGGTTGCATTGACGTTCTTTTTACCCAACATTTACGGACTTTTGTTGGGTTGCGCTGTCGCTTAACCCAATCTACAAAAACTCTTAACCGAACAGTATTGCTTATTCTTTGATGAATTAGTAACTGTCATACTTATTTTTAGTTTACCAAAATTATAGAAATTCTGATATTAATTTAACTCCACTTATTTAATTAATTTTTGTCAAATTTTCTCAGGTTATCTGCCACAAATTTTCCTTTAAGGATTTCCAGTTAAAACAGCCATAACCAAACAGGTAGAGTAACTAATAATACTACAATCCCCATAGCTAAAGCAGTAACAGCCAAATCACGATCAAGATCAAATGTCTCAGCTATTACCAGTGTAGCTAAAGCTGGAGGCATAGCCATTTGCAAAACTATCACCTGTGCTGCATTGCCAGTCACCCCAAACAGTGACAGCGTACTACCTAAAATCATCGGCACTAATAGCATTTTAATGAAGATACTACTCCCAGCTTGTGGGACTTTGCGCCAAGATTTTAGTTGAGAAAGTCGCATTCCAATTAACATCAAGGATAAAGCTACCGCACCCCAAGCCAATTTCTCTAAACTAAATACCACTGTCGAGGGAAGTGCAACCTGACGCAACAGCAAGCCAAATCCAAAACTCCATAAAGCCGGATTAATAAAAATTACCTTGGCTGTCTGGATATGACTTTGGATATTACTACCAAACTTGGCAGCGAGAAACACACCCAAACCATAAGCCCCAAAAAGCGAACCCAACATATCGTAGAATAAAGCCCAGGCAAAATATTCTTTACCTACAATGGCTAAAGTTATGGGAAAACCCAGAAAACCTGTATTGCCCACCATCGCTGCTAGAATCAGACTACCTTGAGTTGATTTTTGAGGGACTGACTGAGTGAAATAGGCTTGAGCTTTAATTTTTAACCATGCTAAAAATGCTCCTAAAAAGATAGCTAAATGAGCTATTATCGGCGCAATCCAGATTTGTCCCGATAAGTCTGTTCGGATTAAAAAACCAATAATACTGATAGGTACTCCCAGCCAAAAGAGAAACTGGCCTACATAAGTGGAAGCATAACTAGGTAATTTCCGTCCCAGTATGAATCCTATGAGGATTAACCCCACTAACTTGACATATAGTTCTAAAAGATTTATCAAGATTACACCTAGAACAATTACAGCAGGATTCGTAGGGGCGAAGCATTCGGAAAATAGCCTTGTACAAAAATGGATAATTTATCGCCCGAATGCTTCGCCCGTACTTTGTGTATAGGTTTCAATTTAGATTATGTACTTCATTGATCTGCAATCTGCTGTAAAAATTAAAAATTAAAAAAACTGTTGTCTCTTAGTCCTTGCCTTTTTTAATCATTAAATACAAATCAGGAGCAGAAACTTGAATAATAAAGCTGGATTTCCGAAAAAATCGCCAAATTCATATTCTCATTCTAGTGATGATATTCCGGCGGCTCTACGTGATACTTCCGATACGGGAAATAAATTAAAATTACAACCTCCGGTTTTAATTACAGGTGGATTAGCAGGATTTGTATTGCTGGCTGTAATTAGTGGCTTTTTGTTTTCGTTGACAACACCTAAGCCAACGACTAATTCTGTAGCTGAAACGATTAGTTCTCCACCTCTAGTTACTAATACCCCAGATAATAGTAAGAGTGTTTTGGGACATTTTGAATACCCAGAAGCACCAGAATCAGAATTAGTTGCTATTACGGCTGACGGACGCATTAGAATGCGGAAATCTGCTGCTGTTAAGTTTCAAGCCATGGTACAAGCTGCTAGGAGTGCTGGGGTAATTTTAGTACCAATTTCTGGTTTTCGGTCGGTAAAACAGCAGAATCAGTTATTTTTTGAAATTAGCGCCCAACGTAATCAAACTCCAGCGGAAAGAGCCGCTCTCAGCGCCCCTCCTGGTCATAGTGAACATCATACAGGTTATGCTGTGGATATTGGCGATCGCACTGTACCAGCCACTAATCTCCAAGCTAATTTTGATAACACTAAAGCCTATCAGTGGTTACAAGCTAATGCAGCCCGGTTTAGTTTTGAACTTTCTTTTCCTAAAGAGAATCTCCAAGGTGTCAGTTATGAACCTTGGCATTGGCGTTTTGTGGGTGATAGTGATAGTTTGGAAACATTCTATAAGGCCAAAAATATTAAACCTGTGCAAACTCAATAATGATAGTCAGAGAATATCAAATATCGGATACTCAGGCAATCATGAAACTGTTTTATGATACAGTTCATCAAATAAATATTGGTGATTATACTCAAGAACAGGTAAATGCTTGGACTGGCGAAAGTATGAATTATGAATTTTGGCATCAAAGGTTACAATCCAAGCGGCCTTTTATTGCTGAAAATCATGGTGAAATAGTTGGATTTGCAGAATTAGAAGCAAATGGTCACATTGATTGTTTTTACTGTCATAGCCAATACCAAAGACAGGGTATAGGTTCAAAACTCTTGACTCATCTAGAAAATATTGCCATATCCAGAGGCATTAATCGCCTATATGCAGAAGTGAGTATTACCGCAAAATCATTTTTTCAATACCAAGGATTTACTATAGTCAAGGAACAAGAGGTAGAACGTCGAGGGGTAAAATTTAAAAATTATGTAATGGAAAAATATTTATAATTTCTGGTTTTACATTAGTTCAGATTTCAGTTCTAATGAATCCTCACCTTTCATATTACGATTAGCGGTGAGGATCATCATTTGATTTGCTTGAGCATAACACCAAACTGTGCGATCGCTACTATCCATACAGGACTTACGCAACTGGTACAGGCGATCGCTATATTATAGTATTTTTGTACTGTAATAAGTGACGCAACAGGCAAAATCAGTCTCGGCGCGGTGGTTCTGTGCCTTCGATATCAACTAGGGTTAAAAAAACCAAACTCCAGTAAAAAGCGAATTTTGCAATTATTAAAATAGGTTTTTTATGACTTACGCAATAACTCTCTCAAACTCTTATTTCTCCGTGTCCTCTGCGTCCTCTGCGGTTCGTTTCTTCATGATTTTGCGTAAGTCCTGTCTTATTCTAAGATTAATTAGATAACAATATCCTGTTTGAGATTGATCAGCCAAATATAAATATTCAGCTTAATCAACAAAATCGGTGCAGTTTCCCCACACCGATTCCATAGTTTAATTCTAGTTTTTCGCACCATATTCCTCAGGCTAATGCGGAAGCTTGGGGTTTGGCAAAAATCATCCTGCCGGCTGAGGTTTGTAAAGCACTGGTGACGACTACCCGCAATTCACCACCGACATAAGGACTACCTTCTTCTACTACTACCATTGTCCCATCATCTAAATAACCAATTCCTTGACTTGGTTCTTTCCCTTCTTTGAGAATTTTTAGATCAAGATTATCACCAGGTAAATAAGTCGGACGAACGGCATTTACTAAGTCGTGAACATTCAAAACGGGGACTTTTTGGACACTAGCAACTTTAGACAAATTGTAATCATTGGTGAGTAATGTCCCATTGATTTCTTGAGCAAAACGGACTAATTTAGCATCAACAGTGGGAGTATCTTCATAGTCCACAGGGTTAATTAAAATCCGTTCGGGGTAAGTTTCACGAATACGGTTCAGGATTTCTAATCCTCTTCTCCCTCTCACCCGTTTTTGGTCTTTACTAGCATCAGCTACTTGTTGTAATTCTTGTAAAACAAATTGGGGGACAAGAATTAGCCCTTCCAGAAATCCTGTTTCTAGCAATGTTTCAATGCGGCCGTCTATAATGCAGCTAGTATCCAAAACTTTGGTATTGGCAGGTTTGAGAGTTCCTTCCACTACCATGCTTTCCACAGTGTTGGGGTTAATTAATCTTAACAAACCGCGTCCATGGGCATCAGCCAAGTTCATGCCGGTGACAGAGAGGATGATACTGCCAACAACAGCTACAAGAGGTTTGATAAAGCCGAAATCTGGGGGAATGGGTAATAAAAATAGCGGGGCTAACATTAAATTGGCGAGTAATAGCCCAATTACTAAGCCAATGGCACGGGTTAAAATAACTTCTAGAGGCATTTCCCGGACTTGCGATTCTAGACGGCGGTATGTAGTCTGGAAACTCAGTCCGATCGCACCACCAATAATGGCGGCAAATACGGCTACAACTAAGCGTAAGGCATCTAAATTGGTGACTCCATTAAGACTACCGGGCGGGAGTAGATCGGTGCTGTAATAACCTATCCCCGCCGCTGCCAAAGTAAATGAGAGAATAATAATGGCATCCAGCATGGTTGTGTTGTGTTCCTACAACGATATTTATTCGATAAAGTAAAGTATGCTTGCTTCTATCCTTTTTGGTGATGGAATAATATTACCTGCTCAGGCAGAGAGAATATGCCAACATTATAACCAAAGGGTTTTTACTGCATATTATTTTTATTTTTAGGCAAAAAGGATAAAAAGTTGTAAACAAACTCCTCATTTTCATTATTTTTAATAGTCAGATTCAATTAACTTAACTATTACTCAACATGAGTCAAGAAGATATTGGTTGGGGAATTCCCCGTTCTGCTTATGTGCATATTCCCTTTTGTCGGCGCAGGTGCTTTTATTGCGATTTTCCGGTATTTGTGGTGGGCGATCGCTCACGGGGCGAAAATTCTGGGACAATTGCCGAATATGTTGAAGTTTTATGTCAAGAAATCAGAATTGCACCAATTCATGCTCAACCTTTAGAAACTATTTTTTTTGGTGGTGGGACTCCTTCGCTGTTATCAACAGAACAATTGCAACGGATATTAACAACCTTAGAAAAGCGATTTGGGATGACATCTCAGGTGGAAATTTCGATGGAAATTGATCCAGGGACGTTTGATTTAGCACATATAGCCGGTTATCGCAGCTTAGGAGTAAATCGCGTCAGTTTGGGTGTACAAGCCTTTCAAGAGGAATTATTAAAAGCCGCAGGGCGATCGCATTCCCTCGTAGATATTTTTACAGCGATCGAGTTAATCCACAAAGTCGAGATTCCCGAATTTAGCTTAGACTTGATTTCTGGCTTACCGCATCAGTCCTTAGCACAATGGCAAGAATCCTTAACCCAAGCAGTAGCAGCCACACCAACTCATATCTCCATCTATGACCTTACCATTGAACCGGGAACAGCCTTCAATCGTTATTTCAAACCGGGAGATCATCCTTTACCCACAGATGAAACCACAGTCAAAATGTATCAAATGGGGCAAAAAACCTTAACTGATGCCGGGTACGAACATTACGAAATTTCCAATTATGCCCAACCAGGACATCAATGTAGGCATAATCGAGTTTATTGGCAAAATCGCCCCTATTATGGCTTTGGCATGGGTGCAGCCAGCTATATTGATGGTAAACGCTTCACCCGTCCCCGGAAAACTCAGGAATATTACCAATGGTTAAAAGCTGGTGCTGTCATTGATTGTGAAGTCACACCACAACAGGATGTTTTGTTAGAAACATTAATGTTAGGGTTACGGTTAGCCGAAGGAGTAAGTTTAAATTCCTTAACCGCGAATTTCGGTAAGCATCAAGTAGAGAAAATTCAAAGCTGTTTGCAACCATACTTTGCCCAAGCTTGGGTGAAGATTGTTGAGGGTAGGTTGCGTTTTAGCGATCCCGATGGTTTTATATTTTCTAACGTGATGTTAGCGAAGTTGTTTGAAAAGTTGGGAGAATGATAGATTATTAGGCGTTTTGGATTAAATATATGAATATGTCTCACGCAAAGGCGCAAAGGCGCAAAGAATTAAGGTTGCAAAGGTTCAATTTTCATCCTTTAATTTAATAACGCTGATTATTGCATTAAATCATCATTTGCAGATTCACCGGGATAAAAGTTTAAGTTAATTAAATCTTCCCATAAATATAGACATTGCGGAGGAAAAGTTGATAAAGGTAAATTTGTTTCTCCTGATGCTAAATCCCTAGCATTTTCATAAGCTTCTTGAAGTGATATTTCTAGAGAAGATTGTAAACTAGGATTTTCACTTAGCAATTTTATGATATCCCGGCGTTGAATCCGAATAGTTGCTAACCAACTGCGACTACGTTTTGATGATTGATATTCCCACTTGAGTAAATGTCCAATTAAAAACACTCAGCCGATTTCTT
>NZ_VILD01000010.1:91965-93573 GCF_009712085.1 Anabaena sp. UHCC 0253 | reverse complement strand
CATTGTTGATAACGTAACAACTTAGCCTGTTCTTGAGTCCAGGCATAAAAATCCGTTTCATAAAGATTATCATTCAAGTTTACACCCGATTCTTTCGCCCTTCGTGACTGCATAATTAAAACCTAGCAAACTTGAACTAATTATAACTCCCTTCTTCCTTTGCGCCTCTGCGTGAGCCATAAAACCTAAAAAGTCACCACACTCCGAATAGACTCCCCCCTGTGCATCAAATCAAAAGCATCATTAATTTTTTCAATTGGCATCACATGAGTAATTAAATCATCAATATTAATCTTACCATCCATATACCAATCTACTATTTTCGGCACATCTGTCCGTCCTCTTGCACCACCAAAAGCCGAACCTTTCCAAACCCTTCCAGTTACTAATTGAAATGGACGAGTGCTGATTTCTTTACCCGCACCAGCAACACCAATAATCACACTCACACCCCAACCTTTATGACAACATTCCAAAGCTTGACGCATGATATTGACATTACCAATACATTCAAAAGAATAATCAGCACCACCTTTTGTTAAATCTACTAAATAAGCAACTAAATCACCTTCCACTTCATTAGGATTGACAAAATGTGTCATCCCAAATTTTTCAGCTAAAGCCCGTTTTTTGGGATTAATATCTACACCAATAATCATATTTGCGCCCACCATTCGCGCCCCTTGGATGACGTTTAAACCAATCCCACCCAAACCGAAAACTACCACATTTGCGCCTGGCTCTACCTTAGCTGTATATATCACCGCACCTATACCTGTTGTAACACCACAACCGATATAACAAACTTTATCGAAAGGGGCATCTTCTCGAATTTTGGCAACGGCGATTTCTGGTAATACCGTATAATTAGCGAAGGTGGATGTACCCATATAATGGTGAATCATGTCGCCACCGATACTAAAACGGCTAGTACCATCGGGCATTAAACCCCGTCCTTGTGTGCCGCGAATTGCTTGACAGAGATTGGTTTTAAAGCTTAAGCAATAATCACATTGCCGACATTCAGGCGTGTATAAAAGAATTACATGATCTCCTTTTTTGAGGCTGTTGACATCAGCCCCCACTTCGACAACTATACCAGCGCCTTCATGTCCTAAAATGGCGGGAAATAAACCTTCAGGATCATTACCAGAAAGAGTAAAAGCGTCAGTATGACAAACCCCACTGGCTTTAATCTCAATTAATACTTCTCCGGCTTGTGGTGCTGCTAATTGTACGGTTTCGATAGTTAGGGGTTTACCTGCGGTGTGCGCTACTGCTGCTTTGACTTCCATTCCATTCTCCTTGGTGGTGAGGATTTACGTAATTTTATCTCACGCAGAGTCGCAGAGTCTCAGAGAGGAATATTTTCCATAATTACTTGTCAAGTGATTTTATATATAGTACATTAGTACCTATAACAAGAGAAACCCCCACCTTTACAAGTGGGGCTTTATTAACTGCCAGATTTTGTTAAAATCGCATTCACTGGTTTAGATTGGTGAAAGGTAGTGGCTATTTTGGCAACTATAATAAACATTGTCTTAGCTGCAACCACTCAATCAATTATCCACTTTTGCGATTAATTCAGTCTGTAACAAAACTATG
>NZ_VILD01000010.1:82712-91888 GCF_009712085.1 Anabaena sp. UHCC 0253 | reverse complement strand
AAAACTATGAAACCTGCCCTTACTAAAATTGCGCTCAAATGTCCAACTTAACTGGCGTGAGAGCGATTATGAAAGATATTAACGAAACCCTCAGAGCTAGTAAGGGACAGGAATTATATAATTTGAGTGCTGGCAATCCGTTGATTTTACCAGAGGTAGAACAGTTATGGCGGGATTGCACGGCAGATTTATTAGCTAGTTCTGAATATGGTGAAGTTGTTTGTCGTTATGGTTCTAGTCAGGGTTATGCACCATTAATTGAGGCAATTGTCAAGGATTTTAACCAGCGTTATGGGTTAAGTTTAACTGAGCGGAATATTTTAATTACTGCGGGTAGTCAAACTATCTATTTTTACGCTGCTAATGCTTTTGGTGGCGATATGGGTAATGGAGCGTTAAAAGAAATTGTGCTGCCATTAAGTCCAGATTATACTGGTTATGGCGGTGTGTGTTTATTTCCAGAAGCTTTGGTTGCTTACAAGCCTACTCTAGATATTGATGCAGCAGCGCACCGCTTTAAATATCGTCCTGATTTTAACCAACTTTCGATTACAGAAAATACTGGTTGTGTGATTTTTTCCCGTCCTTGTAATCCTACGGGTAATGTTTTAACTAATGATGAGGTGAACAAAATCACTGATTTAGCTGCACCTTATAATGTACCCGTGCTAATTGATTCAGCTTATGCACCTCCTTTCCCGGCGTTGAATTTTACAGAAATGACTCCGGTATTTGGGGAAAATATCCTCCACTGTATGAGTTTATCAAAGGCGGGATTGCCTGGGGAACGCATTGGGGTAGCTATTGGTGATGAAAACCTGATTCAAGTTTTGGAATGTTTCCAAACCAATGTGGGAATTCATTCGTCTCGATATGGTCAAGCGATCGCAGCTAGAGCGATAGAATCAGGTACATTAGCAAATATTGCGGAAAATGTGATTCGTCCTTTCTATCAGAAAAAGTTTGATGTGTTGGAAAGTACATTGGAAGCAGCAATGCCGAAAAATTTACCTTGGTTTTTACATCGTGGTGAAGGAGCGATTTTTGGCTGGTTGTGGTTGCAAGATTTACCTATGACTGATTGGGAATTTTACCAGGAATTAAAGAAGGTGGGTGTGATTGTTGTTCCTGGTAGTAGTTTCTTCCCTGGTTTAAAAGAAGAGTGGGAACACAAACACCAATGTCTGCGAATTAGTTTAACGGGTAGTGATGAAGAAATTACTATCGGTATGCAGCGTTTAGCGAAGGTTGCTGAACAGGTTTATCAAGTTGCGGCTGTAAGTGTGTAAGGAAAATGAACCACGAAGGCACGAAGAACACGAAGAAGAAGAAACCCGTAGGGGCGGGGTCTCCCCGCCCTCCTAAACCGACTAAACCAGTCCCCAGTCCCCAGCGACGCACTGAGCTTGTCGAAGTGTCCCCAGTCCCTAATCTTGATGATTGGCTGGAAATTGGTAAAATTGTCTCACCTCAAGGTTTAACTGGGGAATTGCGGGTTTATCCTAATACTGATTTTCCTGAACGCTTTGAAGAACCGGGAAAACGCTGGTTATTACGTCCAGGGGAAACGGAACTCCAACCTGTGGAGTTATTAAATGGGCGGTATCTGGAAGGAAAGAATCTCTATGTGATTAAATTGAAGGGAGTAAGCGATCGCCATCAAGCTGAAAATATGCGTGATTGTCGGTTTTTTGTGCCTGTGAGCGATCGCCCACAATTAGCCGAAGGTGAATTTCATGTGTTAGATTTACTAGGATTGCAGGTCTTTCTCCAATCATCTGGGGAATTTGTAGGAACGGTTGTGGATATCTTACCTTCCGGTCATGATTTATTAGAAGTTCAATTCGATTCTGCTTTTATTGCTAATAATGAAGAGTTGACCACTGACAAAGTACCAAAAAATGTTTTAATTCCCTTTGTCATGGAAATTGTCCCTATTGTAGATTTAGAAAATCGTCGAGTGGAAATTACTCCTCCCCCCGGTTTATTATTCATTAACAATTAGTGGCTAGTGACACCAATATTAATAGACTCAACACAGCTTATTTAGGGCTTGCTGGAAAATTTGTCTGTGAAGGCAGGGAACAGGGAAGAGTTTGCCAAGTTAGTTCGCTTTTCCCTGTTCTGAAGATTAACCCATTGGTGCAGATTACTGAATGGTTTTCCTAAGTGCTTAATTAAAGGTCTTTACTGATGTCCGCAATTAATTGATCTAGTTCGCTGATTTCACCTAATATATCCGGGTCGCTAAAAGATGCAAGTGCATCCGCATAGTCTTTGACGTTACCGTATTTTTGGTTTGCCAACTTAATTCGCTTTTCTACCTTATCAGACAGGTTGGAGATTTTATTGGTTAAGACTATTACCTCGGACAGACTCTGATTCTTGCTCTCTAACTCGGCTCTACTCAGTTGGAGATTTTTTAACTGAGTATTTAACGATAAAACATACTGGAGATATTTGTCATACTCTTCATAACTACCATCTATTACTAGCGGATTGGGACTATCATCCGATGCAATGAGCCAGGCTAAGAGTTTCTTCTCGTTCTCGGCACGTTTGAGCCTTTGCCTTTCACGTAAGTCGTCAAGTTGCTTCTGCGAAGCTTCTTCGGTGATATATAGACTCTTGATATCGTCATTGATTTTGTTGTATTCTTGCTGAGTTTCATTGCTTAATTTCTGAAAATCTGTGGCATTTTTCCTAGCATCAGTTTGAGTTTTTTGTAATTTACTCTCTATCTCTGCCAGTGTTGTTTTCCCATTCTCATAAGATAGATTTGGCAGTTTTTTAATCGCTGTTAATACACTATCTAACTCTACCTTCACATTAGATACATAGGACTGTAAAGTGCCACTGTAGTCTAAGGCCAACACGGGTGTAGGAAAGAAAAGTAAGGCAGATAGGATGAAAACTACTAAGGTTTTCAAGACAAACTTAACTGGACTTGGTAGGTTTTTCTTGATAAAGAATCTCATGTTTATACTCCGATAGTTTTGGGTTTCCACAAATTAACTCAGTAGTTTTTTGATTTAAGTTTAGATAGCAATAGATGGCAATAGATGACAAAGCACCAAAAAATGCTATCTATTGCACCTGTCCGATGTTTAACTGCTTCTTACCTAATACCTAGCATTCAATACTGTTATATAATTCCCCCATCTTTTATCTTTTACCGCCGCTGCTTCTACAGTTTTCACCTGTTTGTCAAGAGAATCAAAAATCCGTTTAGCTAATATAGGTGTTTGTTCTTTTGCTTGGTCAATTGAAGGTGATGCGACAATGTTAGCTCCTACTTTATTGTATGTATTTTTTGCTCCTACTAGATATTCCCGACAGACGCTATCTAAAGCTACCCATTGAGATAAATTTTTCACGAACAGCACCATAAATTCCGGGCTAGAGTATTCCTTAATTAGCTCCTCTGGAGATAATTCACCCTGATAATCTTGAACGGTATTTGATAAGTCTGAACTTTCAAGTTGCCTACAATATGTCTCGATTGAACGCCAGAAGAGTGTTGCATCAGTTAATGTGGACACTATTGCAGAGAGCGCGCGAATTGCATAATGGAAAGTTTGAACAGATTTTTCCGCCTCAGAAACAGCACTTTGCGCTTTCATAATTTCTGCTGCATATTGTTTAAGATCATTCAAATTGTCAAGGATTAACTGATTTTGCCTTTGCGAGTCTCTGATGTAGGTAGCATGAGTTTCCCGTAGAGCTTCCTCCTTAGGATCTCGAACTTTGATTCCGCAAAAGTTAGCGACCGCTTTAACAGCACCCATGAACCAGCCATCCTGGAGTTTAGCGACGCTGGCATAATATTCTTTGGACAGCTTATCCATGTCTTCTCTAAGCTTTTCACGTTGCGTTTCGGCTGCTGCCTGTTTTGCTTTAAAATCATTCAATTGTTTATTCAGGTTCGACTTCTCGCCTTCAGTCAGAGTTTTTAGGTTAATAGCATCTTCATTTACAACCTGGGATTGATTACCAAGTTCTGAAATCTTTGCCGCTAATTGCTCTGATTCATTAGCCATATCGCGGGCAAGGTCCGCACAATATTTTAATTTAATTATGGCTAACGTGTCTTTACGTTGTAATAACAATCCATAGATCTTAATTAAAGTTTTGGCGACTTCTTGGGAGCGAAGACCAAAAATGTCAAGTGTATTCATGCAATCACCAGAAATATCAAGCAGTGACTTCTGCAATCCAGACACTTTTGTCCAAACTTCTGTACCCGCTAAGGCGTTGTATGCCAAAAACATAAAATCCGCCGCATTTTCAAAGTTGGAAACCAAGGAATCAATGGACAATTTACCTAAAATATCCTGGCGAGATTCCAGCACTAATTGACTGCCGCTTGCTGGAAGATTTTGCACAGAATATACTTCTTGTTTACCGTTGATAGAAAGTGTGATCGATCCTGGTATTGAGTTGTTGTTAACTATTGTAATTTCACTCATTTGACTTACTCCATTAATGTGTGTGTTAACTAGTTAATACTTAGCTGGCATCATCTACTAATTACTAAATTAGTCAGGTTTTTACTGAATAGCTTTCCTAGCTTCCCAATGGAAGGTTATTAGTTAAATCGGCAATAAATTTATTTAGGGCTTGCTGAATAAATGTAAAACCTAGATAAATCAAGCGTTTTAGGTGGAAAAAATTAAATTGGATGTAAGGAATTAGCCTGAAAACGATCAAAACCTGCTCATTTTCTCAGGTTCGAGACCATTCTTGCCTCCTTCCTACTCCTCCTGATAGCGCAGCGTGGCGTTAGCCATACTCGTGCAGTTTTACCATTCTCATAAGATAGATTTGGCAGTTTTTTAATAGATGTAACTATGCCATCTATATCTACCTTCACAACAGATATATATGACTGTACAGTCCCACTGTAGTCTAATGCCAATATGGGTGTGGGAAGGAAAAGTAACGTAGATAGGATGAAAACTACTAAGGTTTTCCACACAAACTTGACTGAAGTTTGTAGGCTTTTTTGGAGCAAAAATTTCATTTTCATACTCTAATTTTTCTTGTTTATGACTGAGACAGGTAGTTTTTGGTTTTAATTTTAGAGTAGATATGGATGACAATAATAGACATCCATATCGCTTAAAAGTACAGATTAAAGTAAGCGATACAAAACTGTGCCTATTAATCGCCCTTTGTAAATGCTCTAGCTTACTGGTTGCGCTGAAACATTTATAGTCTGCATCTGCTTCCGAAAAGACTCAATTTCAGCATCTACAGCCGCAGCTTCATTTTGAGCAGATTTAAGAACTGCTTGAGCTAATCCAGCGACTTGGGCTGCTGCTTCGTCATCGGATGGTGGTTTTCCGACATTTTTATTTACCTTGCCATATACCTCGTTTACTGCTGTCAGATATTGATCGCAGACATTATTCAGTGCAACCCATTGAGCTATATTAACCAACGCCCCTTGGATGAAGTCCTCGCTAGAGTAGTAATCCTTCCGTTCCTCTAAAGTAAAACTACTTTGGATAAATTCAAGGTCTTCAGTAAAGCTAGTGCTTCCCAGAGTTTCTTTACAATAGTTCGCCATATTACGCCAGAACAGTGTTGTCTGACTTAATGCAGCTACAACTCCGCTGAGAGCTTCAATGGCAAATTGTAGACTTTTGATTGCCGTTTCTATATTCTTAGTGTCATCAGTGGTATATTTAATTTCCACTACATATTGTGCAAGATTAGCTAACGCTTCTCGGTTTTCTGCTGCCAGCTTATTTCTGTGTTCGTAGTATGCCATCTTCTGTTTCGACGCAGTGTCCGCAGCCGAGTATGACTGGCTCGATATTTGTTGAAGTTGCTGTGACACGCCGCTCAATCCTGATAAAACAGTTTTAACAGCTTCTTCTGCCGCTTTTAGCTTTTTATCAATATCAGCACGTTTTGCCTCAGCCGCAGCCTTTTGTGTTTCTGCGTCCGCCTTAGCCTGTGTTGGAGATTGAGGATCTTTGATAATTGCTTCAGCTTTTGTGATTTGAGCGTCGTTTTCTGTCTTCTCTGCAAAAATAGCGGTCTTTGCTGCCTCTTTATCTTGCAATTGCTTGCTGAGACTTTCCTTTTGTTGCACTATCTCTGGTGAAGGGGCTTGACCGCTTGGCTGATTACCACCTGATTGACTTCCTGGAAGTCCAACGGGGGACTTGATGGCGATCGCCGCTTGAATTCCCGCACCAACACCAGCAGCCAAAGCACCAATAGTGGCCCCAACTATTCCGGTAATGAAAGCGCGTTCACCTTCAACCTTTTCTCGCTCTCTGGCTTCTTCATATTCTTTTTGTGCAGCAACAAGGTCTGTTTGAATATTTTTCTGAAGCTCTACAGTTCTTGTCTGAAGGGTTTTGATCAGGTTAAGCTTTTCTTGTAGTTTTTTCTTGGTGTTTTGATCGGTCACCTTCTGAGTAATAGCTGCTTCCACGGCAGTCTGAGATTCATCAACAATCTTCTGAAAACGATCCGCTAGTTTTTGCGATTCATCCGCCATTTGCAAAGCCGTCTATCCACAACGTTGTAGTTGTTTTAGAGCCAACGACTCCTTACCCTTGACTAGCCATTTATAGGCACTAAACGCATCATCTACGACCGCACTAGACTTAGTTTTAAAAACCCCCATTGTTACAGTGGCTTCCATTGTGGCATCTAACAGGGATTTCTGTAATCCAGACACCGTTGCTTGGAGCGAGTCGTTTTTTCTTGCTGCTAAGGCATTATATGCAAGAAACATTAAATCGGCTGCATGATCCAACCCCTTCACCACTTCACGGACAGATAAATTGTTGAGAATTGACTTCTCAGATTCAAACACCAACTTAGAGGTACGTGCTGGTTTAGTATTAATCGAATATTTCTCTGTAACTCCTTTGTCAAACTGGAGGGTGATCGATAACTCCTTCTTCCGTTGATTTTCGGCTGCCTCGTCTAAAGATGTAACTAGTATTATTTCGCTCATTTTACTTACCTGGGAACTAATTTTTTTCTTGGTAACAATATTGTTCTGGAGTTGGGACTAAGTTAACTTCCATAGGCTAAAACCCTTACTAAGTAAGCTTTGGAGATTACAAATCCAAATAAGATTTCTAATATCTGAAAGCTTCTCTTAGCTTGCGTCCGAAGCTTTAGCCAAAGAAATTAGTCCAAACTCCAGTCAGCTTGTATCTTCCACTATGGTCAATAATGTTACACCAAATCTTCAAATAATGTAACAAATGGCATTTTTATCCCCCATTTCCGGTTTTTTGTCCCTGTAAGCGATCGCCCAGAATTAGCAGAAGGTGAATTTCATGTGATAGATTTGTTAGGATTGCAAGTCTTCATGCAGGAATCTGGCCAATTTATAGGAACAGTAGTAGATATATTACCTTCAGGTCATGATTTGTTAGAAGTCAAATTCGATGCTACTTTTTCTGAAGATAAAGCCGGAAAAACAATTTTAATTCCTTTTGTCATGGAAATTGTTCCTATTGTTGATTTAGAAACCCGTCGAGTTGAAATCACTCCTCCCCCTGGTTTGTTGTCAATTAATGATTAGTTCCTAATAATTAAATGTAGGTTGGGTGGACGCAAGGAAACCCAACATGATTAGCACTTGGGTCTTAACTATAAATCCTCCTAAATTTCATCAGGATTAATACCTAACTGACGCAACCTTTGAGCTAATATTTCCGCTTTTCTTTTCGCTTCAGTTGCTTCTTGTTCAGCAATAATAGCCCTTTCTGTCGCAGCAGCAGCTTCTTCAGTTGGTTCAGGAATTAATTCTCCCTCCAAAGTAAACCACCTTAACCACAACTTAGAAATCCCTCGAAATGAACCTTCCCACAATCCTAAACTTAACCCTAATTCGGGCATGGGTAAACGATTTGCAATCAAATTCATAGGTTCATAATGACCACCAACTAAATGAAATGCACGAAGTTCATTAGTGTAGCGACTAAAAACAATATAGTAAGGAATCCGCAAAATATTTTCATAAACTTCCCATTTTGTCGGAGGTTTATCTTTTGTAGTTTTTGTGTTTCCTAAATCCTCATCCTCTGTACCGGGAGATAATAATTCTACCACCACAAAAGGATTTACTTTTTCTTGCCAAGTGACATAACTTAAACGTAAATCTCTACCTTGGAATAACCGAGAAACTCCAACGACACCAAACCAATCAGGACGTTTATACCATAAAGGATGCTCCAGATCATAATAAAGATTCATATCAGCAGCACTAAAAATGAGTTCTGGACTACAGTTTAGAGGTTGAAAGGTGAGATATAAAAGTAAAGGTTGTAAAAAATGAAATTCGTCTGGTAAACCGGATTTTTCTGGATTTTCACTAGGTAAATCATACATTGTCGGTAGGTTTTCCCAAGGAGGAAGAGGAGGATCTGATTGATAAATCAGAGGAGGGGAAAAAGTCATAAATAAATTAAATAAATTTTGCTTCTTTCAATCCCAGTTTAGCGGATCTTATGATACAATTAAAAAATACCGTAAACTCTACAATATCCCCAAATTAAGGCATTTAACTCATGCTTTCTCAGATTTTCCAACAGAGACTGACAGATTTACTAGATAACATTACTCAAGACCAAAAATTACTTAAAGAATTTGAGGAAGAGTTAAGTGTCGAAGACAACCCCCGCATACTTAAGAAATATAAAAAAGAAATTAAACGACAAAAGGAATCTATTAATAACTATAGACAAGAATACACCGAACTAGAACAACAGTTAATTGGTATATCTGAACCACAAATGCAGGTGGTAGGAAATCAATTACAGTTAGTAGAAAGCCAATTACAGCAAATAGACGCAAAGTTAAATATTGTTCTTATTAATCATGATTCGTTATTAAATCGTTATAATGCTGCGGAACAATCCATCCTCAGAGTTATTATCGAACAGCTAAATCAAACTCAATTAGCTCTGACAGAAAATATATTAAATGCAGTAGCAGCTAATCAGGTATCTGAATCAGAAATGCACCAGATGTTGGCAGTGTTAGAGGAACGTATACCTTCTTTACCACCTAGCAGTCAAGCCGAAATTACAGAAATTATTAAATCTCCTCAATTAGATGCAAAACATAAAATCACAGTCACTTTTCCTATTGTTCCCTTGTTAGTTAATTATGAAGGTGAACTAGAATTAGGAACT
>NZ_VILD01000010.1:56074-82687 GCF_009712085.1 Anabaena sp. UHCC 0253 | reverse complement strand
GTTAATTATGAAGGTGAACTAGAATTAGGAACTGGTTTTAATATCAAGTCTGCTTGGGAGCAAATTATGAATAAATTAGGGAGAAAGTAAGCAGTGAATTTGCATCAGCACCTCGAAGAAGAATTAGAAAAAGATTTTAATTTACTCAAGCAGTATGAAGAAAAGCGGCGAGATGAAACAAATCCACGGCTTATCGGTCAGTACAATAGTGAAATTAATAGAATTAAACTACAAATTTCTGAACGTCAACAGGAATTAGATAAACTACCTAAAACTTCTCTTACTCCAGCAACAAATCAATCTTTTATCGAAGAATTGGGTTTTGGTGTTAAGTTAGAAATGATCTATATTCCTGGTGGTACATTTTTAATGGGCGCACCAAAAATTGAAGTAGATAGTGATGATGATGAACGTCCCCAACACTATGTAACTGTCAAACCGTTTTACCTGGGGAAATACACCATTACCCAGGAACAATGGGAAAAGGTAGTTTATTCCTGTCCTACCATCGAGGATTGGCTAGATCCACACCCTTCTTACTTCAAAGGTGATAAACTACCAGTAGAGCAAGTATCTTGGTACGATGCCGTCGAATTTTGTGCTAGATTGGCTAAGAAAACAGGACGACAATATCGCTTACCCAGTGAAGCGGAATGGGAATATGCTTGTCGGGCTGGTTCGGCAAAACCTTTTGCTTTTGGTGACACAATCACCACAGATGTGGTAAACTATGATGGTAACTACACTTATGGTAATGCCCCCAAGGGAAAATATCGCGTACAAACAACAGCAATAGGAACTTTTCCGCCCAACGCCTTTGGTTTATATGATATGCACGGAAATGTCTTGGAATGGTGCGCCGATAGTTGGCATGATAGCTATGAAGATGCACCTAGTGACGGCAGTGCATGGATAAATGAGAATGATAATCAACATCGGCTGCTGCGCGGTGGTTCGTGGAACCGCACCCCTGAGTGGTGTCGTTCTGCCACTCGCTACAGGTATTCCCCCGGCAGCCGTAGCAGCCTTGTGGGTTTTCGGGTAGTGTGCGGTGGTGCTGCCAGGACTTAGTAGCCCTTTACACTCTTGCCCTTTTGCCCTCTGCTCTTTTCCTCTTTACCCTTACCAAGCGTAACGGAGTGGAGCGATCTTTTTTTAATTTTTGGGCTTTTTCAGAAAGCCGCGTTATTTAATTTAATAGAAACTTTTACAGCCTTGGTTTGATTTATAATAACATATAAATCTGAATCTGTAAATCAGATTCCTAAACAGCTATTTATTTCTCTTGCTCAAACAAGAGGATAAAGAAGGGACAGGCAACTCCGGCTGCTGCGCGGTGGTTCGTGGAACAACAACCCTAAGTGGTGTCGTTCTGCCAATCGCAACAGGAATACCCCCGACAACCGTAACAACAATGTGGGTTTTCGGGTAGTGTGCGGTGGTGCTGCCAGCACTCTCTTGTACCAGAACTGACGGATGGGAATTCGTCGGGCGTGTCAAAGGAGAGTCCAGACCTGTTCCTGTGATGTTGGTGACAGCATCCTAATATCAAACTGGTTTGGGTAGCTTGGTAGGTGTCAAAGCCGAAGACTTACCCAAACTTAAAATATCCTCTTAATTACGAATTACCTTTTAAATTTCCGTTCTAAAAAAGCAATTATTTGTTCCCAAGCTGAAGTAGCCGCAACAGCATCAAAACGATAACCATCATCTCTCATAAAAGTATGTTCTGCTTCATAAGAGAAAAATTGATGATGAACTTTAGCATTTTCTAAAGCATTAATTATAGTATGTCTGTCATGTTCAGAAATATGTGGATCTTGAGTACCAAAAATCAACAGCATTTCCCCTTTAATTTCCTCAAATCTGTGAATAGTATCCGCCACACCTTTACCTAATTTACCAATAGGAATACCTGTAGGATAACAAGAAACACAAGCTTCAATTTCACTTTCAAAAGCAGCCCGAAAAGCTAAATGTCCACCAATACAAAAACCCAATGTTCCGATTTTATCAGCAATAACTGAACTATCATGTTTGAGAAAATCAATGACAGCGCGAGTATCAGCATCATATTCAGAAATTAACGTCCGTCGTGCATCATCATTACCGCGCATTCTCCCAATATCATTAGGTTCAATTACAGAACCCACAGGTTCAATGCGGTGAAAAATTTCCGTTGCTGCGACAACATAACCAAAACCAGCTAAATAATTAACTAAGCGAATTATGGCATCACCTAATTGATAAATATCACTGTAAAAAACAATTCCTGGATATTTACCCTCTGCTTTAGGAGAAGCGACATAAACCCGCATTAAACTATCATCTACTCTTAATTCGATATTGCGTTTAACAATTTGCATTTTTCGTTTTTTGCTAATGTGTTAATTTGTAATTCTGCCGATTTAATAATAATCAGTAAATTTTTATAAATACTCTATTTTTTAAAGAAGTTGAATTTCATAGTTTGACACGCATGATGTAACTATAATTATGTGCTATTATATACAATATAATATAAAGATTATGTTAGATTATACAATCAGTTCCGGCAACATCTTTCAAGATTTAGGATTTGCTAATGCAGAAGAAAAACTAGCCAAAGTTAAATTAGCTTCTGTCATAGCTGATATTTTAGAACAGCAACAAATTACACCGCAACAAGCTGCACAAATTTTAGGCTTAGAAATTGAAAAAGTAAATAATTTAAGTAACGGTGTTCTCAAAGATTTTACAATTGAGAATTTATTAACTTACTTAATAAAATTAGGACAAAATATAGAAATAATGGTAACAAACCAACAATCCGAAAAATCTCAACCTAAAATTAATGTTGTTTATCAAAAAATTGCTTAACGTCTAGATATGCACATTATCAGCAAAAAAAGACTGAAAGAATTTTGGGAGCAACATCCAAAAGCTGAATCAAATCTAGAAACATGGTATAAAATTATTAATAAAGCCAAATGGGAAAATTTTGTTGAATTACGTCAAGTATTCCCATCTGCTGATTTAGTTGGCAATTTTACTGTTTTTAATATTAGTGGTAACAATTACCGACTGATCGCTTTAGTAGACTATCAATATCAAGAAGTTTATATTCGCCATATCCTTACCCATGCAGAATATGACAAACAAAATTGGAAACAAGACCCTTGGTACACCTAAAACATATCTAGAATTGATAACTGCTTTTCCTCCTCGCAAAATTACATCAGAGGAAGAACTAGCGACAACTCAAAATATCATTGATTCCTTATTAGATCAAGAAAGGCTAACTTCTGACGAACGAGATTATCTTCATTTATTAGGACTATTAGTATCTGAATATGAAGAACATCATTATCCTGTGGCAGACATTTATGGAATCGAATTATTAAAAGTATTACTGGAAGAATTGAACTTACAATCCCAAGATTTAATGCCAATATTTGAACAGGAAACAGTTTTATCTGAGGTTCTCAGCGGAAAACAGCAAATGACTATGAATCACATAGAAAAACTGGCTAAATTCTTTCATATTTCTCCATCTGTCTTTTTTAAAGATGTTTAAGTCGTAGAAACACTAAAGCAAATCAAATATCATATTTATAAATTATCTGGAATGGCTTATACTATATAATTAAATTGTGCATTATTCCCATACTTAATTATGAGGTCAAAACCATTATGGAAACAATCACTAAGAAAAAATATATTTATTGGCAAGACGAGGATATGTTTATTGGTTACTTAGAAGAATATCCTGATTATTGGACTCAAGGAAATTCTTTAGAAGAACTCCAAAACAACTTATTAGATTTGTATCACGAATTTACCAGTGGTAATATTCCTGCTATCAGAAAAGTTGCGGAGTTAGAATTATTGTGAAAAGAAGGGACTTAATAAAAGAATTAGAAGCAATGGGTTGTATTTTTATCAGACATGGTGGCAATCATGATTGGTATCAAAATCCTATTACTAAAGTATCACAACCCATTCCTAGACATAGAGAAATTAATGAGAACTTAGCTAAACATATTCTCAAAATACTACAAAACACTTAACTCCTCTTTGCGCCTCTGCGCCTCTGCGTGACATAAAAAAAATCTGTAACTTCCCCCCAGAAAAACTAATCATAGGTAAGATGACACAGAAACAACAAACCATTACACTGACATTGGTGTAAATACATCTTACCGGAGTTCCAAATGACATTAGCCAGCACTCCACAAATAAAACCCTTAACAGACACAGAATTACAAAGAATTAATGCTTATTGGCGTGCAGCCAACTACCTTTCAGTCGGACAAATATACCTCCTCGACAACCCCCTACTGAGAGAACCACTCAAACAAGAACACGTCAAACCCAGACTATTAGGACATTGGGGAACTACCCCAGGGCTAAACTTGATTTACGCCCACCTGAACAGAGTCATTAAAAAATACGACCTCAGCACCATATACATAGCTGGACCCGGACATGGCGGACCCGGACTTGTCGCCAATACCTACTTAGAAGGAACATATAGCGAATATTACCCCAACATCACCCAAGATGCTGGAGGAATGCAAAAACTGTTCAAACAATTCTCCTTCCCTGGTGGTATTCCCAGCCACGTCGCCCCAGAAACCCCCGGTTCTATCCATGAAGGGGGAGAACTCGGTTATGCTTTAGTTCACGCCTTTGGTGCGGTTTTTGACAACCCTGATTTAATCGTCGCTGCGGTTGTTGGTGACGGAGAAGCAGAAACTGGCGCATTAGCTACCAGTTGGCATTCTAACAAATTCCTCAACCCCGTTACTGATGGTGCAGTTTTACCAATTCTGCATTTAAATGGATACAAAATTGCTAACCCCACAGTATTAGCACGGATACCTCATGATGAACTAGAAAGCCTATTTATCGGCTATGGCTATAAACCTTACTTTGTGGAAGGGTCTGATCCCGCCGAAGTTCACCAAAAAATGGCGGCAACATTAGATACAATCATTCAAGAAATTCAAGGTATCCAAAGAGAAGCGCGGGTACATGGTTTCAAAGAACGCCCGCAATGGCCGATGATTGTATTACGGACTCCTAAAGGTTGGACAGGTCCCAAGGAAGTAGACGGAAAGAAAACAGAAGATTATTGGCGATCGCATCAAGTCCCCTTTGGTAATGTAGTTGGTAATCCAGAACATCTGCAACTCCTCGAAGACTGGATGCAGAGTTACAAACCAGAAGAACTCTTTGACGCAAACGGTACACTCCTTCCTGAACTTGCAGAACTCGCACCTACAGGCCATCGTCGCATGGGAGACAATCCCCACACAAACGGCGGTATGTTGCTGCGTGATTTAATCATGCCTGATTTTTGCAACTATGCAGTAGAAGTCCCCAAACCAGGTACTGTTAACGCTGAAGCTACTAAAGTTAGTGGTAAGTTCCTGCGGGATATCATGAAACTGAACGAGGAAAGCCGCAACTTCCGCGTTTTTGGACCAGATGAAACCGCATCCAACCGCATAGATCCAGTATTAGAAGTCACAGGACGCACTTGGGTCGCTGAAACTCTCCCCGAAGATGACCATTTATCACCTACTGGTCGGGTGATGGAAATGCTGAGTGAAACCAACTGTCAAGGATGGTTAGAAGGATATCTGCTTACAGGTCGTCATGGTTTCTTCTCTTGTTATGAAGCATTTATTCATATCATTGATTCCATGTTTAACCAACACGCTAAATGGTTAAAAACAACTCTGGAAATTCCCTGGAGAAGACCAATTGCATCATTAAATTATCTTCTCACTTCCCACGTTTGGCGACAAGATCATAACGGTTTCTCCCACCAAGATCCTGGTTTTATTGATCATGTCATGAACAAAAAATCAGAGATTATTCGTGTTTATTTACCACCTGATGCGAATACTTTGTTATCCGTCACTGATCACTGTTTAAGAAGTCGTCATTATGTCAATGTTATTGTGGCTGGAAAACAACCAGCATTACAATATTTAGACATGGATGCAGCCATTAAACACTGTACCAAAGGTTTAGGAATTTGGGAATGGGCCAGCAGTGATTTAGATGGTGAACCTGATGTAGTTATGGCTTGTGCTGGGGATATTCCTACTTTAGAAACTTTAGCAGCAGTAGATATTTTACGTCAGCACTGTCCAGAAGTAAAAGTGCGGGTAGTGAATGTAGTTAATTTGATGAAACTACAGCCACAAAGTGAACATCCTCACGGTTTAAGCAGCAAAGATTTTGATACAATTTTCACAACTGATAAACCAATTATCTTTGCTTTTCATGGTTATCCTTGGTTAATTCATCGTCTCACCTATCGTCATACTAATCATAAAAATCTTCATGTCCGTGGTTACAAAGAAGAAGGAACAACAACCACTCCTTTTGATATGGTGGTGATGAATGATTTAGATAGATTCCACCTAGTAATGGATGTCATAGATCGTGTACCAAAATTAGGTTCTAAAGCTGCTTATGTGAAGCAAAGATTACAAGATACTTTGATTGAACATAAGCATTATATCGAGAAGCATGGTGAAGATATGCCAGAAATCCGTGATTGGACTTGGCCATATTAATAATTGAGTCAAGCTGATTTTATCGGTAGGGGTTTAGCAGTGCTAAACCCCTACACATTTAAGGTTCTCGTACTCTTGTAAAAGTTCATTGCTCTTGATGCTAGAATTTAAAGACCAGGGTTATAAAAATATCTTTCTATGATTGGTAATATTCTCCGTCAACGTTACAGGATTATTAAACAACTAGGTGCAGGTGGATTTGGTGAAACCTTCCTCGCAGAAGATTTAGATATTCCCGTGACTCCTAAACCGATTTGTGTGGTTAAAAAGCTGCACCCAACAATTATTGACCCAGAAATTATCCGTTTATTTGAACAAGAAGCACAAATACTATATCAATTAGGACAAAATCACGATCAAATTCCTAAATTGTCTGGCTATTTTCAGGAAGATCAAGATTTTTATTTGATTCAAGAATTTATTGATGGATATGATTTAACTCAGGAAATAACACCTGGTAAGAAGTTGAATGAAGGAGAAGCAATTCAATTTTTACGAGATGTTTTAGAAATATTGGTTTATGTCCATGAAAATAAGGTGATTCATCGAGATATTAAACCTGCCAATATCATGCGACGCAAAGATGGGAAATTAGTATTAATTGATTTTGGGGTAGTCAAACAAATTAATACTACTATTGCGATGAAATCAGGCTTAACAAGTAAAACTGTAGGTGTCGGTACTCATGGATATATGCCACCAGAACAGGGTTTTGGTAAGCCTAAATTAAGTAGTGATATTTATGCTTTAGGAATGACAGCAATTGAAGGATTAACTGGAATTTCTCTTAATACATTATCAGAAGATGAGGAAGGGGAAATTATTTGGAGTAATTTAGTTTCTGTTAGTAATAAATTAGAGAATTTTATTACTAAAATGGTGCGTTATGATTGGCGACAACGTTATAAAGATGCAAAGGAAGCATTAGAAGAATTAAATCAGGTTTTTTCAATTATTAAACAACAGAATAGACAGCCAGTAACACTAAATCAATCTAGTCAATATTGGTTTGAACAGGGGATTGAATTAATTGATTTAGAAAGGTATGAAGAAGCTATTTCATATTTTGATAAAGCAATTGCCATTAACCCTGACGATCATGATGCTTGGTTTCACAGGGGTACTGTACTAGACGAATTACAAAGGTACAGAGAAGCGATCGCATCTTACGATAAAGCAATTGCCATTAACCCTGACGATCATGAAGCTTGGTATAACCGGGGTATTGCTTTAGGTGCGTTACGAAAATACACGGAAGCGATCGCATCTTACGATAAAGCCATTGCTATTAAAGCTGACTATCACGAAGCTTGGAGTAACCGGGGTGTTGCCTTAGAGAAGTTACAAAAATACACGGAAGCGATCACATCTTATGATAAAGGCATTGCTATTAAAGCTGACTTTCATGAAGCTTGGTATAACCGGGGTGTTGCCTTAGAGAAGTTACAAAAATACACAGAAGCGATCGCATCTTATGATAAAGCTATTGCTATTAAACCTGACTTTCATGAAGCTTGGCATGGACGGGGTATTTCCCTAAGACAATTACAAAAATACGAAGAAGCGATCGCATCTTACGATAAAGCTATTGCTATTAAACCTGATGATTATGATGCTTGGCATAACCGGGGTGTTTCCCTAAGACAATTACAAAAATACGAAGAAGCGATCGCATCTTATGATAAAGCCATTGCTATTAAACCTGACAAACATGAACCTTGGACCGCTAAAAGTGTTTCCCTATGGTATCTACAAAGGTATGAAGAAGCACTAAAATGTTGTGAAAAGGCAATTAGTATTAAACCAGATTTTGAACTAGCAATCAAGAATCGTAATAATTTATTAAAGCAATTGGGGCGTTAAAATTAGGTCAAAACGTGGGTTAATAATAAAACACTTAATTTTCAGGAGTCTCTAATTAGTGTCTGAAAAAATCCATTCCAGATATGCGGATGGAACACCAGTTTATCAAAGTCAAATACCTCCCAGATTTGGTGAACCTATAGCCGATCCTTTAGCACAAGCAGCCCATTCCAGATTAAGATGGGATCAATACCATCAAAGAATTTATCAAGCTAGAGAATTTGATACTAATGGTCAACCAGTGCGAGATATTGACTTTACCAGTCCTACATATCCTAATGGTACACCCCGCCCTGATCATTTACCACCGCCTCATCAACATCTTTGGCTTGCTAACATAACAGGTGGTATTCCCAACCGTAGTAAACAACCACAACCTCTATGAATAACCTGCAAAAATCGGCTTTTACCCTAGTTATTCAACCAGAAGAAAAACTAGAAAATCGAGTTTATTTCATTGTTGATGATCTAGCTAAAACCTATCCTGAATCACAATGGCTAATTACTGAAATAGATGCAACAGGATTATTAGGAAATAGTTTAACATCTATTTTGAATAATCAAGAAAATATCACCATTTCTTCCTCAGATTTTTTACAAATTTTGCAAGAAGAAGGACAAATTATAGATTTAGAAGCGACCTTAGTTAAAAATACTCAAGAAATTATTACTGTTTTTATCAGGGATGGTTATTCTGTAGATATTTTAGGAGTAACAGAATTATTACCTGTTCATATTTTAAATGATTGTATTGAAGTTGATCCTAATTTATTTGACACTCAAAAAACAGAAACATCTCAATCAAAGATTAACCTTGTCTATCAAAAAATTGCTTAATGCTAGTTGATGTTTAATTTTTGAAAAAATCTGATATAATTAGATCAAGCCTTTACTTATAGGTTGAGATGATCATGGAAACAATCACTAAAAAAAAATATATTTATTGGCAAGACGAGGATATGTTTATCGGTTACTTAGAAGAATATCCTGATTATTGGACTCAAGGAAATTATTTAAAAGAACTCCAGGAGAATTTATTAGATTTATATCACGAATTTGACCGTGATAATATTTAAAAATGCTGCAAAACTCTTAATTTTTCTTTTTTGAGATTAGTAAATTTCTAAGTTGAGGTAATCAATATGACCCAGGAATTAATAGACCTGAGAAATAGTATTATAGAACAACGTTACACCGACGCTTTAGCTATTGTTGATGAATTAGAGGGGATGAGTAAACAAGCTATTTTACGAAATATTCAAGCATTTTTGAGAATTTTGTTAATTCATTTAATTAAAAACCAAATAGAACAAAGATTAACTAATTCTTGGGTTGCTTCTATTCGCAATTCATTGATAGAAATTAAAAAAGTAAATCTCAAAGAAAATAAAAAATCCTATTATATCAATCAAGATGAATGGGATAGTTGGTTAGAAGATGAAATTGAATTAGCCATAGCTGATGCTAGTTTAGAAGTCTTGAATGGGATTTATAATGAATTTCAATTAGCAGAAATAGTAAATAGAGAACAGGTGATTTCTATCACTGAGAATTTTTTGGAATTGACTTATTTATATTCTGTTAAAGAATTACCAAAAGTTATTGCTGAACTTTTAACTCAGTTACCTGGTGGTGAAGATTGGAAAATAGGTAAACGGTGAAATCTTGATACAGATACACGAATATATAACCAATAACTAATTACTAAACCTTAAAATATGCCAGTTAAATCAGCTTTATGCTTTTTGTGACTGTAAGAATCAGCTAAGTCAGACTAAAATAAACCCGGCCAGTTAACCTTTGCTGGAATTCTCAACATAGGAGGTTTAATTTTGACAAAGTTGAAAATTGGTATCAATGGATTCGGTCGAATTGGTAGACTTGTGTTACGTGCCGGTCTTACTAATCCCAATATTGAATTTGTGGGAATTAATGATTTAGTTCCATCAGATAACCTTGCTTATCTCTTAAAATACGACTCTACACACGGTAGATTGAATAGCAAAGTTGAAGCTAGAGAAGATGGAATGGTGATTGATGGCCATTTTATCCCTTGTGTGTCGGTACGCAATCCGGCGGAATTGCCTTGGGGTAAATTAGGTGTAGATTATGTTGTGGAATCTACAGGACTTTTCACAGATTACACTGGGGCTGAAAATCATCTCAAAGCAGGTGCAAAGCGGGTAGTGCTTTCTGCACCAACAAAAGAACCAGATCGGGTGAAAACGATGGTTATGGGTGTAAATCATCATCTGTTTGACCCTGCAAAAGATTTGATTGTTTCCAACGCCAGTTGTACTACAAATTGTTTAGCGCCTATTGCTAAAGTTATTAATGATAACTTCGGTTTAGCTGAAGGGTTAATGACTACAGTTCACGCGACAACAGCCACTCAGCCCACGGTAGATGGACCCAGTAGAAAAGACTGGCGAGGTGGACGAGGTGCAGGACAAAATATTATTCCTTCGGCTACAGGGGCTGCTAAAGCAGTGGCTTTGGTGTTACCAGAATTGAAAGGTAAGTTAACGGGGATGGCTTTTAGAGTTCCGACTCCTGATGTTTCCGTAGTTGACTTGACTTTCAAAACTACAAAATCTACCACTTACAAAGAAATCTGTGCAGCGATGAAAAAAGCATCTGCGGGTGAATTAGCAGGTGTTTTGGGCTATACAGATGAAGAAGTAGTATCTACTGATTTTCAAGGTGATTCCCACTCCAGCATCTTCGACGCAGGTGCAGGAATTGAACTCAATGCCAATTTCTTCAAAATTGTCTCTTGGTATGACAACGAGTGGGGTTACTCCAACCGTGTTGTTGATTTGATGTTGTCAATGGCACGGAAGGAAAAGTTGATTTAGGTAACAGGGTACAGGTGACAGTAAGAAGGGAATAGGCAAAAGACAATAGATGATACATTATTCTCCCCTGCTCCCCTGCCCCTCCGCTCCCCTACTCCCTCCTGGGCTTAACTGAGTGCTTCTACCGTACCGTTATTCCCTAATTTTGTTATGCGTCGCACTAAAATTATCTGTACTATTGGTCCAGCTACTTCTGCACCAGAGAAGCTAGAAGCTTTGATAAAGGCGGGAATGAATGTGGCTCGGCTAAATTTTTCCCATGGGGCTTATGAGGCACACGCCCAGACTTTTCATCATTTGCGGCAAATTAGTAAGGATTTACATAAACCAGTAGCAGTGATGCAGGATTTGTGTGGTCCAAAAATTCGGTTGGGGAAGTTACCTCCAGAAGGGTTAATGCTAGAAGCTGGTAGCGAGGTGACTTTTCTCCTCAAAGATAAAGGGGAAAGTATTGATGAAATTCCTTTACCTCTACCAACTTTGTTTGCAATGATGCGACCAGGTGAACCGATTTTAATTAATGATGGTCGGGTGAAGTTGACTGTGACTAGCCGTGATGCTGATAAAATTCGGGCGGAGGTAAAGATTGGGGGATTAATTTCGACTCATAAGGGTGTGAATTTACCTGCGACTCCTTTACCTGTGAGTTCGATTACAGAAAAGGATTTGATGGATTTGCGGTTTGGGATTCAGTTGGGTGTAGACTGGGTTGCAGTTTCTTTTGTGCGATCGCCTCAAGACCTTGAACCTGCCCAACGGATGATTGAAGGTGCTGGTGCAAAAATTCGCCTCATTGCTAAAATTGAACGCGCTGAAGCTGTAGAACAGTTAGATTCTATTCTCAAGGTGGCTGATGCAATTATGATTGCCCGTGGTGATTTGGGCGTAGAAGTACCAATTCATCGAGTTCCTTTAATTCAAAAAGATATTATTCGTCGTTGTAATCATGCTGGTAAGCCAGTGATTACGGCTACCCAAATGCTAGAGTCAATGATTAGCGCCCCTGATCCTACCCGTGCAGAGGCAACTGACGTTGCTAACTCGATCTTAGATGGGACGGATGCGGTGATGTTGTCGGGAGAAACCGCTGTGGGAGCATATCCCATAGCCGCAGTCCAAACAATGCACAATATCGCCGTGGAAACAGAAAAGGCGATTCAGGAAGGTGCTAGACATACTTGGAATCATGAAGCTGGTCGTCTGAGTGTCACCGAATCAGTTGCCCAATCTGTATGTCGTATGGCTTATGAAACCGGCGCTAAGGCTATTCTTTGCAATACAACATCGGGAAATACCGCGAGATTGATTTCTAAGTACCGTCCGTTGACTCCGATTATTACTCTTACTTCTGAGGATATTGCTTATCGTCAGTTAGCATTATCTTGGGGTGTAGAACCTTTGCTGATTCCACCAGTTCACACTGCTGAGGAGATGTTTGAGAAAGTCGTCAACAGTGTTGTTGAAGGTGGTTTTGCCAAGGAAGGCAATAAGGTGGTAATTACTTCTGGTGTCCCAATTGGTCAATCAGGAACAACCAGTTTAATCAAAGTGCATTCTATTGGACAGCCAATTACTGCTTGACACATCTAAAATGGTAATTGGTAGGGTAATTGGTGATTGGTCATTGGTCATTGGGAAACATCTTCTCCCTGCCCTATTTCCTGTCTCCTATTCCCTGTCCCCTGTCCCCTGACAACTGACGAAGGAGTATGTTATGCCTAAAAACTTACTAGAGCAACTGCGGGAAGTAACAGTTGTAGTAGCGGATACTGGAGACATCCAATCAATTGAACAATTTAAACCTCAAGATGCTACTACCAATCCCTCACTGATTACCGCGGCGGCACAAATGCCGGAATATCAGAATATTGTTGATCTAACTTTAATGACAGCAAAGAAAGATGCAGGTGCAGGTGCTAGTCCAGCACAGATAGTGTCCCTGGCTTTTGACCGCTTGGCGGTTGCTTTTGGATTGAAGATTTTGCAAATTATCCCTGGTCGAGTATCTACAGAAGTTGATGCTCGTTTATCCTACGATACAGATGCTACTCTGGCTAAAGCGCGAGATTTGATTGCTCAATATAAAGCTGCTGGTATTTCTCCTGAGCGAGTTTTAATTAAGATTGCTGCTACTTGGGAAGGGATCAAGGCTGCGGAAATTTTGGAAAAAGAAGGTATTCATTGTAACTTAACTTTACTGTTCGGTCTGCACCAAGCGATCGCCTGTGCGGAAGCTGGTATTACTCTCATTTCTCCCTTTGTCGGCCGCATTCTCGACTGGTACAAGAAAGATACTGGCCGCGATAGCTACCCCGCTGCGGAAGATCCTGGTGTATTATCTGTCACTACCATTTATAACTACTATAAGAAGTTTGGTTATAAAACTGAAGTGATGGGTGCTAGTTTCCGTAATATCGGCGAAATTACTGAACTTGCTGGTTGTGATTTGTTAACTATTTCTCCAGGGTTGTTGACAGAATTACAAAACACTGTGGCAGAATTACCCCGGAAGCTTGATCCTGCTAAGGTAGCAAATTTATCAATTACGAAGATTTCTGTTGATAAAACTACCTTTGATCAAATGCACAATAGCGATCGCATGGCTTCTGATAAACTTGCAGAAGGTATTGATGGTTTTACCAAGGCTTTGATTTCTTTGGAAAAACTATTAGCTGAAAGATTGGCTCATTTAGAAAGTAACAAGGTAACTGCTTAATCATTAGGTAATGGGTAATTAGTTAAATTTTTACCTATTACCTATTACATCTACTTCTGTTTATTTTCACGGTTTGGTATTAGTTTGGTTTCTAACGGTTTAATTCTGCTTTATATTCTCTCCATTTTGGCATAAATTTATCCATTAAAGCCTGAAATTTAGCCCCGTGACTGCGTTCTAAAAGATGAGTAATTTCATGGACTATCACATATTCTAAACATAAAGGATTTTTTTTAGCTAATTCCAGATTTAACCAAATGCGTTTAGCTTGGATATTGCAAGTACCCCATTTGGTTCTCATGATTTTTATTCCCCATTCATTTATATTCACATTAATTACCTTTTCCCATTTATCTATTAATGGGGGAATTTGTGCTTTTAATTGTTGACGATACCAAGAGTTTAAGACTTTTTGACGTTGTTCTTTGTCGCTTCCTGGTTTGACAGATAAATCAAGATATTGATTATTTCTAATTTCTACTTTGGGATGATTTTGATAAATTACATTTAATGTATAGGGTTTACCTTGAAAATAATGATTTTCTCCTGATAAATATTCTATTGTTTCTGGACGTGGTTTTAATTGAAATTTAGTTTGATTTTTTTTAATCCATGCTAATTTGGAAATTGCAAATAACCGTACAGATTCATCATTAATATGTAAAGGTGTCGCAATTCTGACGCGGCCATCTGGGGGATAAACCGCTAAATGTAGGTTTTTAATATCTTTTCTGACAACATCTATAATTATGTCAGCGATGGTTATTTGATAGGTTTTCATGGTATTATTAGGAGTCATGAGTTATATATAATATAGCCAGGGAATAAATTCCCTGTCTAATAGCGAAAGTACGTTAAAACGTACTATTATTAACAATCTAAATTTTTCATTTATTATTATTTTTAACCATAAATCTAAATTTATCATCCAACATCAAATAAATAAAATCGGCTCTTCGGCACTTGGTATGCTAAATTATTTTGTCAAATTCCAAAACCCTTGCCATATAAGGATTTTATGTTAATTTATTGGTGAATTTGACATAAATTTGGCATCAAAAACAATGAAACCCTTTATTTATATGGGTTCTGGGGTAAATAAACTCATATTTGGCATAACAACTACCGAAGAACCATAAAATCAAAATAGTCGGTTTTAACCGACTTTAACTTTTAGACAGGGAATTTATTCCCTGGCTTCTGGCTTTATCAATTATATTAATACTCATTTTGATTTTTCACTATTTCCATAATATTATCTATCTCTTCTGGTAAGGGTAAATATTTTTTAATGGCGTTTTTTACTTCCTTGCGTTTGACTGGATGTGTTCTCCAACCATCTTGTTTAGTTTGACGAATTACTGCATCTATTGTTAACGCTAGTTCTTCATTTTTATCTAGGTTATCATATAAGGCGATTTTTGCGGGGGTGTTTAATGATTGCGGATATGCTGATGATGTATTTGGTTGTTGAACTTGTTTAGCTAATTCGACAATTTGCTGTAAGTAATTTTGATAGTCTGCTGTTGCGGTTTTGCGGTTTTCAATTAATTCATTGAGTAAAGTTGACATTTTATCAAAATATTTCGGGTTGGTTGGTTGTTGTTCAATGATTAATTTCCGCAAGTTGTTTTCTATGGTTTCCGCGACTGCGGTTTTATTGTTTCTAATTCCTGAGGGTAAACTATTAACTGCATTTACACCGTTGTTAACTATTAATTCTACTAAGGTGAGATTTTCAAAGTTTGCTAAAATCTGACTTGATTCTGCACCAATATAACTATCTATCAGATGACGCATATCATTTTGATAGGCTTTAAAATCAATATAGTCACCACTTGATAATTTTATCTCTTGGCTGACTTTTTGATAATGTTTAACTTCCTGTTGAATATCATAAATTTCTCGCGTTGTATATCCTGCTTTTTCCATTTCATTGGCTATATTTGCATAATTTCTAATTAAGGAATTAACACTTTTATATAAAACTAATCTTTGGGGTTCGGTGTTTTTTAAATCTTCTGGGTTTTGAGGATTACCACAAAAATAATGAGTATAGTCTTCTGTATGATAAGGCGGTTTTACAGGTTCACATAAGGCTTTAATGGCTTCTATGGCGGTGTCTAGGTCATTTTTGCCTTTTTCTAATCTGTCACTTAATAACCCTGCTATATCAGCAATATCATAATCTGCAAAAACTTCTGATGTGTAATCTTTAACGGATTTTTCTAAACTTTTAAATAGGTCTTTGTAATCTATAATATAACCATATTCTTTGTCTTCACTATCTAAACGGTTGACGCGACAAACGGCTTGAAATAAATTATGATCTTCCATAGATTTATCTATATAAAGATAGGTAGCGGGAGGTGCATCAAAACCTGTTAAAAGTTTGTTCACGACTATTAATAATTGCATTT
This sequence comes from Anabaena sp. UHCC 0253, assembly GCF_009712085.1. Taxonomy (NCBI): domain Bacteria; kingdom Bacillati; phylum Cyanobacteriota; class Cyanophyceae; order Nostocales; family Nostocaceae; genus Anabaena; species Anabaena sp. UHCC 0253. The sequence continues at coordinate 66,255 of NZ_VILD01000010.1, read as the reverse complement.
CTCCGGGTGAATTGATAAAGTTGTTTTTTACATCTTGTTCAAATTTATCTGCATTTTGTCCATTGAGCATTTTTTGATAGATTTCATATTGATGTATTTTATCGGTTTTTCCCTCTCCTGTGTTTTCACCTTTGATACTTTTGATGGTAGGATCATAAGATGTAATAATGGCACATTTGGTAAAACCAGCATTTTGGAATAATTCATAATATTTACAAGCTTGATAAATACTTCCAGCTACAAGTATGGCGTTACCTTTGCCATTTGCTAGTCTTTCTTTGGTGCTAAAATCCAATAAAATATCTTTGACAATTTCCTCTAGTCGAGATTTGGAACTGAGGACTTTTTGCATTGTTCCCCAGCGTTTTTTAAGTTCGGCTTTTGCTGTTTCTGTTAATGCGTTGGTTTTGGCTGCAAACCATTGATCAATTTTGGCTTGTGAGGTGATATACTGCTCAACATTCCGCGCTTCATAACGTAAATCTAAAACGACTTTATCACCCACAGCTTCGTTAAATTTGTAGGTGTGAATATATTTACCAAAAACTTCCAGACTGCTTTGTTTGTCTTGTTTTAATAATGGTGTTCCTGTAAAGCCGATAAAAAGAGCATTTGGTAATATATCTTTCATGGCTTTATGTAATTTCCCTGCTTGGGTGCGATGACATTCATCTACAAATACATAAAACTCTCCGTAAGGTTGGAAGTTTTTGGGTAAGCTGCTTTTTAATTGTTTTATATAGTCTTCATAGTCTGAAGAACCTCTCTCCAAACCTCTCTCCTGGGAGGAAAGAGGCTTTAAATTCTCCCCCTTCCCTACAAGGGAAGGGGGGTTGGGGGGGTTAGGTTTTCTTTCTTTTTTCCGAATTTATGAATTAATGAACAAATTAATGGAGGTGTGGTTTTTTGGAGTTGGGTAATTAAATCTTGTCCGCTTTTGGTGCGGTAGATGTTTTCGTTGACACCTAAAAAAACGCCTTCGATTTGGTCGTCTAGTTCTTCGCGGTCGGTGATAATTAAGACACGGGCGTTAGGGTTAAATTCCCGAATCCATTTGGTTAACCAAACCATTGTTAAGCTTTTTCCACTACCTTGAGTGTGCCAAATTATGCCACCTTCTTGGCGGTTTATGTGGTCTTGGGCGGCTTTTATGCCTAGATATTGGTGAGAACGACAGAGTTTTTTGATACCCCCGTCAAAGAGAATAAAGTTATAAATGATGTCGAGAAAGCGGTGTTTTTCGCACAGTTGCAGCAGGTGTTTATCTAAAGAATTTGTAATGTGGTTATAACTGTCTTCTTTCCAAGTTAGATAATATTTTTCTGAGGTTTTTGTTGTTCCATAACGTAGTCCTTGGGTATCGTTACCTGCTGCGATTAATTGAATAGTATTAAAAAATGATTTAATAAATAATGATTCTTGATTATCTAGGTTTTGACGGATAGCTTCGGAAACAGGTACGGTGCTACTTTTGAGTTCGAGAACTGCTAAAGCGATGCCATTAATGTATAAAACTATATCTGGTCGTTTATTATTTTCGCCTTTAATGCTGACTTCTTCGGCGATATAAAAGTCGTTTTTTAAGGGTTCTTGCCAGTTTATCAGGTAAATGCTTTGAGTGTTTTCACTTGCTTCTGGCTTGATATTGATACCGTAGCGTAATAAGCTATAAATTTCTTTGTTGATGTCGTAGAGGTTTGGGGTTGTGTCTGTGGTGAGTTTATTTAGTTCGTGAAGGGCTTTGGTGATAATGTCTTGATTGTATTTTTGGGTATCGCGTAAAAATGCGGTGAGTAGGTCGGTTTCAACGTTGCTGTTATTCTCGCGGTAGTGCCAATTTCCTAAGTATGTATAACCTAGTTGTTGCTGGAATAGTTGCACTACGCGGTTTTGGGTTGCGCGTTCTGGTTGTCCGACTTGACTCATTACGTTACTCTTTGTTAATGGTTTACATATTTTACTTTGTATTAGTTTATGAGTGTGATGGTATTTTTACGTAAAGATGCAAATAATATCTTATATGTTATTATTTAAGGTAATTAACTAATTGAGCAAACCATAAGTTATGGAAAAGTTACTTAATATCCATATTGAAAAATTACCAGAGGGTGTTTATTTAGCAACATCTGATGATTTACAAGGGTTAGTTGCTCAAGGTAGGACGGTTGCTGAAACTTTAGAAATAGCTCGTGATGTTGCTAGAAAGTTATTAGAAGCTCAAAATCAACAATTAGATTATTTACAACCTATAGCTGAAGAATTTAATTATCCTTTGGTGGTAGGATTTTAGTTATTTATGGGTAGATTATCGGGTTTTAGTTATCGGGAAATTATTAAGATTATTAAAAAGTTTGGTTTTGTTTTTTATCGTCAAGCAGCAGGAAGTCATGAAATTTGGTTTAATGCTGAAACGAATCTTTATACTACCATTCCTAATCATTCTGGTGATATGCCAGAGGGGACATTAAGAGCTATTTTAAAGCAAGCGGGGATTAAACCCGATGATTTTTTGCAAGGTTAATTTTTGTTAAATAATTATCTCTAATGAACCCGATATTGTAGGGGTTTAGCATTGCGCTTTACCCCTACCCCTATATAGGTTTCGCGCAAAGTCGCAAAGGAGCAAAGTCGCAAAGGAAGATGATATAATTAGGTCTAAAATCCCCGACTTCTGTAATTAAAATTATACTTAAAAATAAGTTAACAAAAGAAGTCGGGGATCTGAATTCTCGTTTTTCCTGTTAATAGTTCTTGCATCATTCCCTGTTTTATCGCTTTGTATTTGTCGCGGTTTTTTTCTAATGCTTCTATTTCTTTGTCTATGTCGTTGAATATTTCAGCTATGGCTTTTTGTTCGGGAAGCGGTGGGAGAGAAATTACATATTTTTTAACAAGATTGGTATTTAAGTTATTTTGTGAACCCGTTTGTCCCATTGATTTGAAATTATTTTCAAGCTCTTTTAACTTATAGTAAAGAAACACTTGATCAATATTATTTAACTTTGTTAAACCAAGAAAACCATCATGAATACAAGTATCAATATTAGTAATAACAGGGATTCCTACAGTTGCACAAATACTCATGATTAAACTACCAGCCGATAAAAATCTACTTTGTAAAATTCCTTTTTGAGATAAATAGTCTCTAGTTTTTTCTAAAATTCTACCATTTGATGCTGTAATATCTGAAATTCTCACCCAACCTACAGAGCTTGTTCTGTCGTACCAAATTGGTGAATCTATAGGTCTTGGTGATGCTCCGCGTTGTATACCAGCAATATCCCCCAATTTCTTCACTTCCCACTTACCGTTAAAACCAGGTAGGCGTTTTTTACCTGTGAGGAGTTGCTGCATTGTCCCCTGTTTGATGTTACGCTTTTTGGTAATAAGTTGATCTATGGCTGTAATTAAGTTATCTACATCACTCAGTGCGTGAGCGATCGCTTTTTGTTCAGAAAGCGGGGGAAGGGGAATTTTGTATTTTTGAAAATAGGGAATACCTATAGTTTTGATAGTAGTACCATTAGCAATTCTTTCAAACTCTGGCTTTTGTGATTGCAACCAATAATAAAGAAAATGGTTATCCAATTTTAAACCACATTGCCAAGCAAAAAAGTGCTGACTAACAGCCATTACATCTTTAGTAATAGCACTTTTTCCAACTCCTGCATCTCGTGACAAAACAACCGATTCTGAAGGATGTAAAACTGCGGAAGAGTTAGCAATACCTGCCAGTGTTATTTTTTCATTCGTATCATAAATATATATATTATCAAAACGATTTGAGTCTTTTAATGATATCCACTTAATATCCCCTTTCCAATATTCAGAATGTCTTTTATTAGGAGTATGGCCACTTCCTCGCTTCGCAACTGAATCAAGTAAAACTTCTTCCCAATCATCAGGAATAACCCCCACCTCAGTAACTTTATAACCATCCTTAATATTAACTTCCATTACCAAACCATCCCCATATTTTGCAAATGTCCCTCAACCTTCCTTGTCAAAATCTCCACCTCAGAAGTCAACACAGATAAAGGCAGATCATAACGTTCTCCTAACTCCTTAATCCGTTGCGTCAACCGTTGAGAAATCCGATCCATTTCGGCAATTATCCCCTGTTTTAACGTTGTCATCCATTTATCATTAACCACCAGAGTTTTAACTTCTTCCTCCGTTAAATCTGCATATTTTGCAATCACCTGATTATGTAAAGATAGAGTTATATCCTTAATTTGTTTACTAAATTCCGCCTCCGCTTCAATCAATTTCAAATAACTCTTTAACACCTTTAACTCATCTGCATCTGCAAAAAGCGGATTTTTCTGAATTTCCTTAATTCTCACATTAATATTAGTTTTGGTAACTTTCCCACCCTCATTAGTCACCTCACTTAATAAACCCTCTTCTCCACCATATTCTTCTTGTATTTCTTCCTGTTGTCGGATAATGTCATCCTTTTGAGTTTCCAACTTGGCAATTTTTCCCTGTTCTGTGAGAAAATAGCGGTTAATCATCAAATCTTCAGGAATCAATTCACAAACATAATCTATAATTACGCCTTTTTTATTGGTGATTGCTGTTAATTCAGCTTGCCAACCATCTTCAACTAAAATATAAATATCATCCTTCATTGTTTCCAGCCAATATGTCATCAAATGCTGATAAACATCATACTTATCAATCAGGTTTTTATCTGCAAACGCTCTTAACAAATCTTCTGATAGAGTGTAAATAATTTCCTTGGGTTTATCTCCCCGTTGGATAGCTTTTAATAAAGGTGTGTGTTTATTTTCCCAACTTGCAAAAACTGCTTGAATTTCCCCACTATATTGCCTAAATTCAGCATGATTAAAAATGCAGGTTTTCACCTCAGACACCGCAATTTTTAACTGTTGATATCCTAGCCGATTTGTATTTGCAAATAAATCTTGTTCCAGACTTGGGTAAACTTGCCAATAATCCTGTAATGCTGCAATATCCCGCTTTGGTATTCCCCCCAATAAATGGGCTTCAATATCCTGAATATCTTCCTCTTCTTGAGAGTCAATATAGCGGGGAATATTCAAATTATAATCATTGTCTTGAATTTCCTCAAATGACACCATACGGGCATATTTGGGAAGTTCTAACTGTTTATTGAAAACATCCACAATTTTATGGATATCCTGTTCCCGCAAGCGGTTTTTATTGCCATCTTTCACATAAGCCTTACTCGCATCTATCATAAAAATGCTTTGACGATTTTCGGCATTTTCTTTATCTATGACAATAATACAGGCAGGAATCCCAGTTCCATAAAATAGGTTAGGAGGTAAGCCGATAATGCCTTTTATAATCTTTTGTTGAATCAGCTTTTTTCTAATATCTGCCTCAGCATTCCCGCGAAATAACACGCCATGAGGTAAAATTATCGCTCCTTTACCGTGAGGTTTTAAGGAAGCAACTAAATGTAATAAAAAAGCATAATCACCATTTTTAATGGGCGGAATTCCATAACCATCAAATCGGTTAAAATCATCCTTTTCTGGATTAAAACCCGTACTCCAAGCTTTGACAGAAAAGGGAGGATTAGAAACTGCAAAATCAAAGGTTTTTAAACCACCTTGATCATCTTTAAAATGGGGAGTTGATAAAGTATTATCTTGCTGAATTTCCGAAGTGGGATGTCCATGTAAAATCATATTCATCCGGGCTAATGCGTAGGTTGCATTATCCATTTCTTGCCCGTAAATGGTAATTTTTACATCTGTCTCATCTGCGGCTTTTAATAATAACGAACCACTCCCACAAGTAGGATCATAAATACTTTGTTCTTGACTAGTTGCGGTGTTAATTCCGATTACCTTAGCAATAACGCGAGAGACTTCCGCCGGAGTGTAAAATTGTCCTTTGCTTTTACCCGACTGGGTGGCAAAATTCCGCATTAAATACTCATAAGCATCGCCTAATATATCATCTCCATCGGCGCGGTTTTTACTAAAGTTTAAAGCCGGGGTTTCAAAAATAGCCACCAGGTTAGAAAGCCTATCTTGCATTTCCTTACCTTTCCCCAACTTATCCGCATCATTAAAATCGGCATCATTAAAGATATTACCCAAGTCGTTAGCCGTAGCTAGATTGGTAATAATTTTATTGATTTCTGCCCCTATATTCGGCTTGCCTTTTAAATTAACAATATCCTGAAAACTCCCACCTTCAGGGACTTCTATAGTGGCATCTTCCACACCTGCATATCTATCAGAAACGTATTTAACAAATAATAAAACCAATACATAATTTTTATACTGAGAGGCATCCATACCTCCCCGCAATTCATCACAGCTTTTCCATAAAGAACTATAAAGTTCACTTTTCTTAATTGCCATTTTGTGTAGTAGCCTTTACGCATCCCTGGGTTAATTTTACCTTGGTGAACTCTATAATATCCTTAACTATGTCAGACATCCCTTGAGCCTTAAATTAGAATAGTGCGTCAATCCAACTTTATGAAAATACTTATCCTCAATGCCGGTTCTAGCAGCCAAAAGAGTTGTCTGTATGACATTACAGCCCCCATTCCTACCCTAGCACCTCAACCCCTATGGGAAGGGAAAATCAACTGGACTCAAGACCAAAATCAGGCAGAAATTACAGTTAAAACGGCGACAGGTGCAAAACTGCAAGAAACCATTGCGGGTGATTCACGACAGGTACAATTTGCTTATTTGCTGTCTACCCTCACAGAAGGTACAACCAAGGTAATTGATGACTTATCAGTAATAGATGTTGTCGGACATCGGGTAGTTCATGGTGGTCAAGATTACCGAGAGGCTGTAATAATTACGGAAGATGTTAAACAGGCGATCGCTCGTTTATGTAATCTCGCACCAGCACACAATCCAGCCGCTTTGGCAGGGATCGAAGCCATGGAAAAAAGTTTAGGAAATATTCCCCAAGTCGCAGTTTTTGATACAGGATTTCACAGCACATTACCCGATGCCGCCGCTATTTATCCCATCCCATATCAATTAGCCGAAGCAGGTATTCGCCGCTATGGATTTCATGGCATCAGCCATCAATATTGTGCTAATAAGGCAGCGGAAATTCTCGGACAAGATTTATCATCTCTGCGGTTAATTACTTGTCATTTAGGTAACGGTTGTTCCTTAGCCGCTATTAAAAATGGTTGCAGTATTGATACAACTATGGGATTTACGCCTCTGGATGGTTTAATGATGGGTAGTCGCAGTGGTGCAGTTGATCCAGGAATTTTAATTTATCTATTGCAACAGTATAATTACTCTAGCGAAGAATTAGATAAAGTGTTAAATAAAGCATCTGGATTACTAGGAATTTCTGGAGTATCCAGTGATTTAAGAGAGGTGATAGCCGCAAAAGAGCAAGGTAATCAACGCGCCCAACTAGCTTGGGATATATACGTACACCGTTTACGGGCTGGTATCGGGGCAATGCTGGCTAGTTTAGCAGGTTTAGATGTTTTAGTCTTTACCGCCGGCGTAGGTGAAAAATCCGCAGCAATTCGTGAAGCTGCTTGTGAAACTTTGGGATTTTTGGGGCTGAAAATTGACTTGGAGAAAAATCAGCAACAACCTATTGATGTTGATATTGCTACATCTAATTCAACTGTACGAGTTTTAGTTATAGAAACCCAAGAAGATTGGGCGATAGCAAAGCTCGCCGCAGGCATCGCGCAACAATGTTACAAATTGCTGCAACAATAGAAATGAGGATATGCCCTCATTTTTAATTTTTAATTATCAATTTTTAATTACTAAAAGTATGTTTTTATCTCGTGAAGCTATTACCACACCTTTAGTTGCTTGCTTGTGTATTATCAGCATTAGCTTAATGCAAATCCCGAAACTGCAAAAACTATTAATTAGTAAACAATCAATCCCCGTCGAAACCCTAGAAAAAGACCAGAAAAAAGAAAGTCTGCGCTTGAACTTACTCCAGAATATCCCTAGTTTTAGTTATGACAACTTAATTGCCAATTGGGTATATATTGATTTTTTACAATTCTTTGGCGATGATGAAGCCAGAGATCAAACCGGATATAGTCTTAGCCCAGAATACTTTGAAGTTATTTTAGGACGAGATCCACGTTTTTTAGAAGCTTATCTAGGACTTTCAGTAAGTAGCTCTTTATACGCTGGAATGCCCGAAAGATCAATAGCTTTGATGGACAAAGGATTAAAATCCCTATCTCCACAATTACCACAAAAATCTTATTATATATGGCGTTATAAAGGCACAGATGAGTTATTATTTTTAGGTGATGCTCAAGCAGCACAAACATCTTTTCTCAAAGCTGCTGAATGGGCAAATACTTACAGTGATGAAGAAAGTAAACAAGTAGCATTAATTTCTCAAAAAACCGCTGAATTTTTAAGTAAAAATCCTGATAGCAAATCAGCGCGAGTGGCTACATGGACTATGGTATTGAATAATAAAGTTGATGAAAAAACTCGCAAACGCGCAATTAAAGAGATTGAAGCCTTGGGAGGAATAGTAGAAACTAATCCCGACGGTACAAATAGCATTAAGTTACCACCAAAAGATTAATGGTGATTTGTCAGTCGTCAGTCGTCAGTCGTCAGTTGTCAGTTGCAAAAGAATATTTTTCTCCTCTACTCCCTGCCCCCTGCTCCCTGCCCCCTGCCCCCTGCTCCCCTGCCCCCTGCCTCTTCTCTGTAACCTGTAACCTGTAACCTGTAACCTTCCCCCTTCCCCCTGACTTCTGTTCTAGAATCGTTACAATAGAACTCCTACTATCCTCAAATTTTAGACCTGTGGAGAGTGGGAGATAATTTTTATCATGACAAGAGGATAATTTTGAGATATCTTAAAATAAGTTAACATAATTATCATAATGTCCTCTTCCCCAGAGAAGTTACGTATAAGCACAAAAAAATACAGGAGAATAAACATCGGTGAATAATAAAAGATGGAGAAATACGGGGCTGTATGCGCTCCTTTTTATAGTTGTCATTGCTCTAGGAACAGCATTTTTTGACAAACAACCTCAAACCAGAGAAACATGGCGCTACAGTCAGTTTATCCAAGAAGTTGAACAGGGTAAAGTTGAGAGAGTCAGTTTGAGTTCCGACCGGTCTACAGCACTGGTAACACCCAAATATGATGCCAACAAAAAAATCGTTACCTTGGTTAACGACCCCGATTTAATCAATACCCTCACCGCTAAAGGTGTTGATATTTCCGTATTACCTCAAGCAGACGAAGGATTTTGGTTTAAAGCTCTCAGCAGCTTATTCTTCCCTGCGTTGCTGCTAGTTGGTTTATTTTTCCTGCTCCGTCGCGCTCAAAGTGGACCTGGTAGCCAAGCCATGAACTTTGGTAAATCTAAAGCCAGAGTGCAAATGGAACCCCAAACTCAAGTTACATTTGGGGACGTTGCAGGTATTGACCAAGCTAAATTAGAACTAAATGAAGTTGTAGACTTTTTGAAAAATGCCGATCGCTTTACCGCTATTGGTGCAAAAATTCCTAAAGGTGTACTTTTAGTTGGACCTCCAGGTACAGGTAAAACCCTCCTCGCGCGGGCTGTAGCTGGTGAAGCAGGCGTTCCTTTCTTCTCAATTTCCGGTTCTGAATTTGTAGAAATGTTCGTTGGTGTGGGTGCTTCCCGTGTCCGCGATTTATTTGAACAAGCTAAAACCAACGCTCCTTGTATCGTCTTTATTGATGAAATTGACGCAGTAGGTCGTCAACGTGGTGCTGGTTTAGGTGGTGGTAACGACGAACGGGAACAAACTCTTAACCAGTTGCTGACGGAAATGGACGGTTTTGAAGGTAACACCGGCATTATTATTATTGCTGCTACTAACCGTCCTGATGTCTTAGACGCAGCTTTATTACGTCCCGGTCGTTTTGACCGTCAAGTAGTTGTAGACCGTCCCGACTACGCTGGAAGAAGCGAAATATTGAGAGTTCATGCTCGTGGTAAAACTTTATCCAAAGATGTAGACTTAGATAAAATCGCGCGTCGGACTCCTGGTTTTACCGGTGCAGATTTATCTAACTTACTCAACGAAGCTGCAATTTTAGCAGCACGTCGGAATTTAACCGAAATTTCGATGGATGAAATTAATGATGCAATTGATCGTGTATTAGCAGGTCCTGAAAAGAAAGACCGGGTAATGAGCGAAAAGCGCAAA
>NZ_VILD01000010.1:53984-56005 GCF_009712085.1 Anabaena sp. UHCC 0253 | reverse complement strand
GACCGTCAAGTAGTTGTAGACCGTCCCGACTACGCTGGAAGAAGCGAAATATTGAGAGTTCATGCTCGTGGTAAAACTTTATCCAAAGATGTAGACTTAGATAAAATCGCGCGTCGGACTCCTGGTTTTACCGGTGCAGATTTATCTAACTTACTCAACGAAGCTGCAATTTTAGCAGCACGTCGGAATTTAACCGAAATTTCGATGGATGAAATTAATGATGCAATTGATCGTGTATTAGCAGGTCCTGAAAAGAAAGACCGGGTAATGAGCGAAAAGCGCAAAACTTTGGTTGCATACCATGAAGCAGGCCACGCTTTAGTCGGTGCTTTAATGCCTGACTATGACCCTGTACAAAAGATTAGCATTATTCCCCGTGGTCGGGCTGGTGGTTTAACTTGGTTTACTCCTAGCGAAGACCGCATGGATACTGGTTTATACAGCCGTGCTTATTTGGAAAATCAAATGGCTGTGGCTTTAGGTGGTCGTCTCGCTGAAGAAATCATCTTTGGTGAAGAGGAAGTGACTACTGGTGCTTCCAACGATTTACAACAAGTAGCCAGAGTAGCTAAACAAATGATAACTCGGTTTGGGATGAGCGATCGCTTGGGTCCAGTTGCCCTTGGTCGTCAACAAGGAAATATGTTCCTTGGTCGAGATATTATGTCAGAACGCGATTTTTCGGAAGAAACCGCTGCTGCTATTGACGAAGAAGTTCGTAAGTTAGTTGATACTGCTTATATTCGAGCTAAAGAAGTGTTAGTCAATAACCGCAAGGTATTAGATGAAATTGCTCAAATGCTGATTGAAAAAGAAACCGTAGACGCTGAAGAATTACAAGAAATTCTTGGTAATAACGATGTGAAAATGGCAGCTTTTGCATAATTTTTCTTAAATATGGCTTGCTGAATTAAACACAAAAGCAATACCATATTTTACCAAATTAAAGCCTGAAATCTTTGCTATGCAATCTTTTCAGGCTTTACTTTCTTTAAATTTTTAATTCTTACTTTTGCTTTAATATTTGTGGAATGTAGGATTAAACTTCCACCTCTAATTTCACTTCTAAATTCTCAGTTATCCCTTGGAACAGTTCCAATGCTGTACTACGTTTTAATTTAGCAGGGTCTTGAATTTTGTTTTGGGATTTACGGAAGATAACGCCCAAAAGTCCTTTTTCTTTGCTGTCATTGCGACCGAAGGGAAGCAATCGCAAAATCTCTCGGTATGACGTATGACTTAGAAGAGTTTTTGAATTTGTCATTGCGACCGAAGGGAAGCAATCGCTAAATCTCTCGGTATGACGTATGACTTAGAAGAGTTTTTGAATTTGTCATTGCGACCGAAGGGAAGCAATCGCTAAATCTCTTAGTGAAGATGAGATTGCTTCACTCCACTTCGTTCCGTTCGCAATGACATACCATTATCATTACAATAAACTTTCATACAAGTCTCGCCATTCTTGATTAATGCTATTAATCAAATCAATTTTCTTTTGTCTAGAACCAGCTTTAATTTGTTTTTCTCTAGCAATAGCACTGGTAGCATCTGTAAAAATGTCGTAATAAACTAATTTATTAACATTATATTTTTTCGTAAATCCTTCTATTAATTTTTCTTTGTGTTCATAAACTCTTCTTATCAGGTCATTCGTTACACCTGTGTAAAGCACTTTATTATGGTTATTTGTCATGATATAAATGTAAAACTGCTTATTCATTGGTATAAATAAATTTAAGGTTTCATTCCAGTAGGGTTCAATGAGTGACTCCTAAATATGTATGGCGTTATTTACCGTTCAAAAAAGTTGTAGGTTAGGTTTGATTTTGTTCTACCCAACCTACTCATTACTAGAAATTACTAAAATTAGTAATTGCTTCTGTGATCTTATTCACAACTTCATCTACAGTTATTACTCCCAACTCCCCGGAAGCACGAGTACGGATACTTAAGCTGTTGGCTTCTACTTCCTTCGCACCAACCACCGCCATTACAGGTATTTTATCCTTTTCGGCGTTGCG
>NZ_VILD01000010.1:0-53959 GCF_009712085.1 Anabaena sp. UHCC 0253 | reverse complement strand
GCGAATCAACTTACCCAGGCGATCGCCACTCGTATCTACTTCCGCACGAATTCCCAACGCAACCATCTTCGCTGCTACCTCTTTAGTAAAATCTAACTGAAGATCACCCACAGGTAATAACCTGATTTGCACAGGCGCTAACCACAAGGGAAAATCACCCGCGTACTCTTCAATCAAAATCCCAATTAACCGTTCCAAAGAACCAAAGGGGGCGCGGTGAAGCATTACCGGACGTTGACGCGAACCATCTTCAGCCACATATTCTAAATCAAACCGCTCCGGTAAATTATAATCTACCTGCACAGTTCCCAATTGCCATTCCCGTTCCAAAGCATCACTAAAGATAAAATCAAGTTTTGGACCATAGAATGCCGCTTCCCCAATCCCTTCAAAATAATCCATTCCCAATTGTTCTACAGCGCGACGAATCGCCCCTTCAGCTTTATCCCAAGCTTCATCAGAACCGATATACTTATCACTGCTTGGATCACGAAAACTCAGTCTGGCTTTAAAATTCTTCAGTTGCAGACTTCCAAATACTGACAAAATCAAATCTACAACATTCAGAAATTCGCTGTCTAGTTGTTCGGGAGTCACAAATAAGTGAGAATCATCAACAGTAAAACCGCGCACTCTTGTTAAACCACCCAGTTCCCCAGATTGTTCATAACGGTAAACTGTACCAAATTCCGCTAACCGCATCGGTAATTCCCGATAAGAGCGTAATTCACTCTTGTATATTTGGATATGGAAAGGGCAGTTCATTGGCTTGAGAACAAAACCCTGTTCTATCGCTCTTGCTTCCTCATCTTCAGCCATTAAAGGAAACATATCTTCCTTGTATTTCTGCCAGTGTCCAGATGTTTTAAATAAATCTACTCTGGCAATGTGGGGAGTAACTACAGGTAAATAACCCCGTTTTAATTGTTCTTTTTTGAGGAAGTCTTCTAAAATCGTTCTTAATAAAGTCCCTTTCGGAGTCCACAAGGGTAAACCAGGACCGACTAAATCGGAAAAGATAAATAATCCTAGTTCCTTACCCAGTTTACGATGGTCACGGCGCAGGGCTTCTTGTTTCCGGCGTTTGTACTCAGCTAGTTGTTCGGGAGTTTCCCAAGCTGTGGCGTAAATGCGCTGTAACTGAGCTTTCTTTTCATCACCCCGCCAATAAGCACCAGCTACGCTTTCTAATTCTAGGGCTTTGGGGTTAATTTCACTGGTATTTTCGAGGTGAGGCCCAGCGCACAAATCCCACCATTGATCTCCCAAATGGTAAATTGTGATGGGTTCTTGTTTGATATCTTCGAGAATTTCTAGTTTATAGGGTTCTTTAATGGCTTCTATGCGGCGTTGTGCTTCTTCGCGGCTGACTTCTTCGCGAATTAATGGCAATTTGCGATTAATAATCTTCAGCATTTCTTTTTGAATGGTTTTCAAATCCTTATCGCTGAAGGGTTCTGGACTGTCAAAGTCATAATAAAACCCATTTTCAATCCAAGGACCAATTGTGACTTGCGCCTTGGGAAACAGCTTTTGTACTGCCATTGCCATGATATGGGAAGCTGTGTGACGAATCTTTTTTAATGTTTCTGATTCGCTGGTACGGGGTAAATAAATTTTTTCGGCTGGTTGGGTTTCTTGATTTGGCGACATCGGCTGTTAAAATTTTGGCGAAGTGTTAAAAATAAAGTTGACAAAAAATATCTTTACAAAATAAATAATAGTCCACTGGCTATAGTTTCTCCTAATTTAGCCCAACCATGGGCTTCTGGCAAAAGTCTATGAGCAGAATTTTAACCGCAGATAAACGCAGATAAACGCTGATGATTTTTCTGTCATATCTATCAATTTCTCAATCCTCGCACTTCCAGGGCGAGGTAATTGTCAATTGTCAATTGTCAATTGTCAATTGTCAATTTTTAAATTATGCCTTTAGACATATTCAGGCTTACTCCCAAGGATCTTTACAAAACTATTGCCAAATTTATATAATTGTGCTTTGTATCTCAAGTCACAGATTCTTAACTTTTTTCATCTAAAAACTTATGAAGTGATTGTTAAGAATCGTAAATAACGTTAATATTAAAAGGAAATTAGGAAATATGCTTCTCATATATGGGGGACTCGAATCTACCAAGTGCTGATTTACTGAAAGTAGTCTTAGAGCCGTTGCTAGAGGATTTTCAATATTGGTTTGGGCGATACCGTCAAATCCTGGAAAATGAGAAAATCCAATTTATGAGTGAAGAAAAGCAGTTTGACTTACTAAAACGAGTCAAAGATGCACAAGATGAACTCAATGCGGCCAAGATGTTGTTTACAGCAACTGATCAAAAAGTCGGAATTGATATGGCAACTGTAATGCCTTGGCATCAGTTAGTTACAGAATGTTGGAGTGTGGGAATGCGTTTAGGTCAGTCAAAGGAATTATGAACCCCGTGACAAAATCTAAATAAATTAGAAATCGTAAAGATATTAGACGATTCTTAACATTGTTTTCATAAAAAAATAATGTGTCTCATGTTACCTTAATCTGAATATAAGGATTGCATCATATAACATACGCGCAAAAGTAAATAATTTTACATCTACTTCTTCCGTAAACCAATAATTTACGGAGTTTGAAGTTTTACGAGATAACATTTTAACCCTTGCTGTTTTGGAGGAAAATTCCATGCTACACCTACTATATATTTTAGCTTTCACCATTCTTGCATTTATAGCTGTTGGTAATTTAATTCGGAATCTGATCATGTTCAGTTTTGATAGGGAACGAACTTATCCCACTAACCAATCCTCACTTAGTAATAAAGGTGGATTTGGTTATTATGCAGCTAGAAAGCAGTATGTACCCCATCCTGAATTGTTAGACAGCGCAGGTAATGTGATTAAAGAACCTCTGTTGGTAATGCGTTCAATTAATGTTGAAGATGCACGGGAACAGTTAGATGCTCTTTATGAATCTTCTCCTGGTCAAAAAATTGAACGTCCAGAAGGCGCTTAATTTACACTTTTTATGATTCGGAATATTGTAAGGGGTTTAGCAATGTGCTTGACCCCTTATTATTGTGTTTATTCATCTTTTTAAAGATGATTGATGATTAATTTTCTCAGAATCAGGATATCCACCGATTAAAGGATTTACAGCATTGACATTGACAATATTTTTTAATTCTTAATCCCACCAATAAGCAATAACTACACCATCTCGCTGTTCCCAAAACGACTCACTTTCTAAACCCCCTTGTAACCTAATTTGTAACCTGCGCTGAAGTCGCAAACCATACTCTTCATTATTACCATCTGTAATATCAACTGAGTCTGCACGCCACTTCTTACCCAACTCTAAAAGCGGAGAAACTATAGTATCTTGGTTTTCTGTCAAAATGTAGAGAGTATCCCCAGGATAAGCGACAAAATGAATTATACTTGATTCTGGCATGGGGCGATAATTTGCCATTGCTAATAATGTATCTACCAAACCACCAAAACTTAAACCATTTTCATCTGGGGCAAAAATTGGTTTTGTAAACAGAAAACTCGCCCATAAATGAGAATTTTGACTAAGATCCTTGATAACCTCCTCTCCATTAAACTGATTAAAGCGACGTTGCCATACCAAAGCTGCAAAAAGTTCCTGGGGACTATATTCTTGAGCTAGGGTTTGAATTTTGGTGAGGTTTAACATAGAGAATTAATTACAGTTTGACTAAATAGGTCTATTCTCTCGACCGTGATAGATTCGTAAAATAATCACATCATCTTCAAGAATAACGTAGTGAATTATAAAACCGTATTTACCAAAAGATACTAAAAGTTTTCGTAATCCTGCTATTTCATCCACAATTGCACCACGTCGCGGATTTTGTTGTAGACTTTCACCCGAAGAAACTATTGCTTGTACTGCGCGTGCTGCTGCATCAGGATTATTAAGTGATATAAAATCGTAATGCCGATTTAAGTCACTAATAGCTGTTTCTGTCCAAACTATCTCAGACATGAGTGTTATTTTTGGACTCCTAAATTATTTGCCCATTTCCGCACTTGTTCATGTTTGACTCCTGAACCTGTACGCAGGTAGCTTTCTAAAGCAGATTTACTTTGCTCAATCATTTCTGTTTCTGTAAGAGATTGAAAATTTAATTCTGTATTTATCTCTCCATATTCAAGTGATGCTGCTGTTAAATTTTCTTCTTTAGCTAATTCTGTGGCTAAAAATTGAATGGCTTTGATTTTCTCTTGATGAGATAATTTTTGCAGTGAGGGTAAAATTTCTGTTAATTTCATAGAAATATGGGTGAAAAGCTACTTACATTATACTGCGATCGCTCTTCATTCTCCAAAAAACGCTATCTCATCATTTACAAACCATACCCAAAACGTAGGGGTTTAGCATTGCTCATTGGTGTCAACTTAACGGTACAGCCTCCCAAATTTGCTTTCTGATTTGTTGTGTTTCTCGATGTCGTTTCCTGATAGCTTTGACTAAACCAAATAATTTTGCTAGTTGGGCTAAATAGGTGACGATATCGGGATTCTCACCCCTTTCTACGGATTTAGCTACATAATATAAACTTCTAAAAACCATTTCTACTGATATTTTTTCTTTTGGCTGACCTAAAGCAACTGCTACGTCTGAAACTAATTGATTTAGCACCGCGTAAAAAATTAAAGTCGCTACAATCTGAATTTGTACTCCATTACTGTGTCCTACCCAAATATATGCTAATCCTAATAACCTTTTAGTTAGTAAAAATGCTTCTTCTATTTTCCATCTTCTTCGATATAATTCACAAACTTCTTCTGCTGATAATTGCTCGTCATCCACGATATTTGTTAAATAACGATGCCAAGTTTTCCCTCTATGAACTTCTAAATGTAACTGCTTTATAGAGAATTTAGAGGATAAATAGAAGATTTAACATAATTGATTATGTATTTTCTACCTATCCTGTAAATCCACATTCAGAAACTATTTACGCTTCAATTACTACTCGGAGATTACCGCGTTTTTTGGCAACCCGACAAGCGGTAGTGCTACCAGAACGTTCAAATTCTAAATCGAGGATAGTTGCACCAACACGCAAATTGTGTAAAGATAACCGGTTGATTGATTCTGGTAAAGCCGGGTCAATAATTCGCAAACAATTATTTTGCATATCAGGAACTAAATTCACCATCATTTGCAATAGTTGAAAGATGCTACCAGTAGCCCAAGCTTGGGGAGTACAAGCAACGGGATACTGTACAGGAGCATTATCACCTGTCATTTCATAACCGCAAAACAGTTCTGGTGGTCGTTGGTAAGGTTGCTGGGAAGTCATGTTGAATAACCCTTGAAATAATTCCAAAGATTGATCAATTAAACCGAGCGATCGCAATCCCATCCCAATTAAACTATTATCATGAGGCCAAACTGAACCAACGTGATAACCCATCGGATTATAAGCTGGTGACAAACTACTTAAAGTCCTAATTCCCCAACCATTAAACATATCAGGCGCTCCCAATCTTTCCGCCACACTGTAGGCTTTTTCTGGGGTAAAGATTCCCAAAGACAAACAATGTCCTGGATTAGAGGTAATACTATCTACTTGATTTCCTTCTCCATCTAAAGCCAAAGCACAAAAATCTTGGTCTTCTATCCAAAAATCCTCATTAAAGCGAACCTGCAAAGTTCTCGCTTCTTCTAGCCAAAGTTCTGCTAAATCTAGCCGTTTTTTCATCTTCGCAATTTCGGCTAATTTGACTTTAGCAGCATAAACATAAGCTTGCACTTCACTCAAAGAAATTGCACCTGTGGCTAATTCCCCTTTGCGGTTAACAATACAATCACCAGAATCTTTCCAACCTTGATTATTTAAACCACGTTTTGAGCGGCGATAATAGCTAAGATATCCGGTTTTTTGCATATTCCGATCTATCCAATCCATTGCTGCTAAAGCATTTGGCCAAAGTGCTTCCAAGGTTTCTAGATCATGTGTCCAGGCGTAGTATTCAGCATACAACATTAACCACAGAGGAGTCGCGTCAATTGTTCCGTAATAGGGAGTATGGGGAATTTCTTGACACCGTGCCATTTCCCCTAAACGCAATTCATGTAAAATTTTGCCTGGTTCTTCCTCTCTCCATTCATCTTCGGTTTTCCCTTGGTAGTCAGCCAAGATTGTCAAAGTTTCTTTGGCAATTTGTGGATTTAACATCAATGTTTGGGAAGCGGTAATAATAGAATCCCGGCCAAACAAAGTCGAAAACCAAGGGACACCAGCAGAAACGGTTTTATGTTTACCAAAAGATTGGCGCAACAAATACATATCTTGTTCTGCTCTTTCAATTACCCGATTGAAAAGACTTTTATCAGAACTAATGCGGGTAATTTGTTGTACCCAATTTTGTTCTTCCATCATCTCAGAAGCCTTTGCTTGTCCCAAGGTGATGGCTGCATCAACTGTAGAAGCAGGATTGTTGTTGATTAACACATTCAAACGATAGCCTAGCTTTTTGGTTTCATGAGAAGCTAATTCTATGCGCCAAACAGCAGTATAACCTTGGAAATAATCGGGTTGTCGGTGCTGGAACTGCACGCGCGATTCCATGATCGAACTGTCTAAACCTTGATAAGCTAAGGTGAGGGATTCTTCTTTTTGGTGTTGAGATTGAACATTGGGAACTGTCTCAATTTCTGAATCTGTGGGTTCTATCAGACGTAAAATTTGCCCTCGTTTTTCCCGACCAAAACCCCGAACTTCAAATAGATCCACAAAATCTGCGTCAAAGCTGAGACTCAGTTCAAAACTAATGCTGGTGGTGCTGTAGTTAGCTACTTCGATTTCTTCAAATAGTGCGCCATTGAGGACAATTTCTCGACGAATACCGACAGTATCAGCTTTGAGTCCGTCTGTACTTTTAGAATTGGTACACAATACTGATAGAGCAAAACCTTTGTTAGCTGTGCTACTCAGTAAAACAGGCGATCGCCCATCAATTTGCAATTCTAAACGACTCAAAAACCGCGTATCACGGCAAAATAGCCCCATGCTAGAATTAGCTTCATCTAGAGAACAACTAGAAATGTTGCCAATAGTATCTGTTACTAAAAACAAATCATCATCTTTAACTGTCAACGTTGGTTGTGGTCTTTCACTGACTACACAAGGCCATTCTGGGATAGGTAAATTTTCTGCGAGAGTAAAGGTTTTTCCATCTAAAACAATCTTTTCGGGGGTAATTAATGTATCCGGTGTCATTAGCCAAAGTTACCTATAAAGGTCTAATTTTACTCAGTTTGATGCGGTTAAAAAGGGAAAGTAACTAAATCTACTAAAACAATGAATTTCTCTAAATGTATACCTTATCAATTAGAAGTCAAGGCTGAAAACTGGCTATTTTTAAAGAGTTTCTGCTTGACTCAATGGACAGAGATGCTAAAGGTAGAGAATACTTAGCCAGAGATAAAATATTAGTAAAGTCCAAAGTGGCGGCTCAGGATACCCACTTCACAAAATTCTCATCAAAAATCAAGTAACAACGGAGTTTGATTTTTGACTACTGTCTCTTATATTCTACTGTATTGAGATTTCATTTACCACTATTTAGCTATCAGGAATTAAACCGGATTCCTATATTTACAAAATGACAAACTAGCACAATCTTTTGAGGATAATCTAAAATAAGGATATGAATTTGAGAAATACTAAGTTTTTAGCCACTGAGTCAGGCTTACACATTAGCCCCTGCTATGGTATTTTAGCTTTAGTAGCAATCAAAACTATATTGGAGTTCAAAAAAGAGATAAATTTTCTTCCTACTGGTAATGGGTAATGGGTAAGATGTGTTTAATGACAACTGACCATTTTTAACTTGTACAATGCAACTGTGACGTGAATCTTGTCTAGATTGGGCGTTTAACTATATTCATGAGTATTTCGACTTCCGTACTGAGTGATTTATTAAAGTCACATCCCCATCTGCGATCCCAGTTATATTTTAAGGCTTCATTAACGGCGCTCTCCCATGCAATGGAAGATCAGGTTTTAGCAGCCAACTTGAACCAACCTCTGATTATTGCTAGTTTCCAAAAAGAGCGATTCTATCGTCAAGAAGCCCATCGCTATCAACGACTTGCGGAAAAAAGTCATCAAATATACGTATTATCTGCACCAGAAACGGATTTTGCTAATAGCTCAGAATACTATGAAAAGATAGCTTTTGAGCCTGATGACGCTTTAACCCAAGAATGGCATTTAGTGGTAGTTGCTGATAACTATGCTACCTGCTTGGTATGTAGAGAAAGTCTTGGTTCTCTGTCAAAAAATAAACATATCCCCGAAATGATTCCTAGTGTGGATATGGATACAGCGCGAAGATTTGAGGGGATTTGGACATCGGAAAAAGGGGTGTGCTTAAGAGCAGCCCAATTGTTATTAGAGAGAATTCAGGTTTATAGACCAGATTTAGTCAAAAAAGTGGCTGAAGTTAAGCAGCGGCTTGGGATTGGGGAATCAATAAACAAGGTAGGAGTGAATTCTCGTCATGAGTATGCTTGCGATCTTGATACAGACCCGTTTGTACAAAGGTTGGTGACATATTTACAAGCTAGTCAGTATAAGCTGCATAAAGCCTATCGTTCTATTGCTGATCAAGCCCGGAAAGAGCGATTGGTAAATTCAATTAGTACAGCAATTAGGCGATCGCTTGATCCTCAAGAAATTCTCCAAGTTGCCGCACAAGAATTAGGTAAACATTTAGAAGCCTGTCGTTGTCTAATTTATCGCGCCCAAGCTACAGATGCTAAAGCCATAATTGAACATGAATTTTTGAATTCTCATGTCACATCTGTACTAGGGCAAAGTTGGGAGTTAGAACATAATCCTCTATTTCAACAGGTCCTCAAACAATTGGAAGGGGTCTGTGTCGCTGATACCCTAGCAGATCATGATGTCAAGAAATCATCAGCCTTATCCTCAATTGTGAAGCAGTTTGGCGTACGTTCTTGGTTAATAGAACCTGTATTATATCAAGGACGATTGTTGGGAATTGTGGAATTACATTATTGTTATTTTCCTCCCCATGAATGGCAAGCTGGAGAGTTAGACTTAGTAAAAGCGATCGCTACCCACATCGGTGCAGCACTCATTCAAGCAGAATCTTTTGCTAATTTAGAAGAACTCAACAAACAACTAGAAGCTTTAGACCGCACTCGGAGTAACTTAATTGCAATTACTGGTCACGAACTCCGCACCCCCCTTTCGACAATTCAAGTTTGTTTAGAAAGCTTGGCTACCGAACCCGATATGCCTTGGGAATTGCAACAAGTAATGCTGAGTACAGCCCTTTCCGATTCCGAACGAATGCGGAAACTGGTACAAGACTTTTTAACTCTTTCTAACTTAGAAAGTGGCAGAGTCGAATGGCATCCTGAATCTTTAGCTATTCAAGAATGTATAGATTTAGCACTCAGTCGGTTACGGACACGCTCTAGCCAAGAGAAAATACCACAAATTAAAACTAACATTCCCCAAACCTTACCTCTCGTCAGGGCTGACGGTGATTGGTTGGTTGAGGTAATAGCCAAACTTGTTGATAATGCTTGTAAATTTACTCCCTCTGCTGGAGAAATTACTATTCAAGCCATTACCAATGGTCAGGAGATGCTAGAAGTCACCGTATCTGACACAGGGCGAGGCATTGAACCAAATCGCCTAGAAATCGTTTTTGACCGCTTTTATCAAGAAGAAGGAGCATTACGCCGGACTACCGGAGGGACTGGATTGGGTTTAGCAATTTGTCGGCAAATTGTCAACGGCTGGGAAGGAAAAATTTGGGCTGATTCTACAGGTAAAGACCAAGGCAGCCAATTTCATTTTACAATTCCTATTGTTAACAATTGACAATTGATAATTGACAATTGACAATCTTTTAAACTGTTCTCCTCTATGACTAATGACCAATCTCCCAGGCGTTTACCTAATCAACGCTGGCAAATTTGCCAGACAAGTCCAGAATTAGCTGATAAATTAGCAAATTTAACGAATATATCCCCCATTATCAGCCAATTGTTAATTAATCGGGGGATGACAACCCCAGAAGATGCCAAGATATTTTTAGAACCCGAATCTTTAAATTTACCTTCTCCTCTCGAAGAATTCCCTGATTTGGCTGCGAGTGTGGAATTATTAGCAATGGCGATCGCCAGTAAAGAGAAGATCGCTATATGTGGAGACTATGATGCCGATGGTATGACTAGTACTGCAGTACTGCTGAGGAGTCTCCGGGCTTTGGGTGCTGATGTTGATTATGCTATCCCTAGTCGAATGCACGATGGTTATGGCATCAATAACCGGATTGTCGAAGAATTTCACGATGAAGGGGTGAAACTAATTCTCACGGTAGATAATGGCATTTCTGCTGTTGAACCGATTACTAGAGCCAGAGAACTGGGCTTAAAGGTTATTATAACAGATCATCATGATATTCCGCAAGTATTACCTCCAGCTAACGCAATTCTCAACCCGAAACTAATAGCTGAATCTTCTCCCTATCGGGGTGTAGCTGGTGTGGGTGTGGCTTATATTTTAGCGGTTTGTTTAGCACAGCAATTAGGAGAACTGAAAGGTTTAGTTCAACCGCTGTTAGCTTTATTTACATTAGGAACTATTGCTGATTTAGCACCTTTAACGGGTGTGAATCGTCGGTGGGTAAAACGGGGTTTAAAGCTATTACCAAAATCTACTTTACCAGGAATACAAGCATTAATTCAAATTGCGGGAGTTCAAGCTAGTGAAGGAGAAAAACCCCAAAATCCCAAATCGTTAAAACCGGAAGATATTGGTTTTCGATTAGGTCCACGAATTAATGCTATAGGGAGAATAGGTGATCCACAAATTGTCATTGATTTGCTGACAACTGATGATTTTGGAGTAGCACTAGCTAAAGCTATTCAGTGTGAACAAACTAATACTCAACGTCAGCAAATGTGTGAGGAAATTGAAAAAGAGGCGATCGCTATTGTTGAAGATTTATATATAAACTCTTTACAAAAAGACCGCGTATTAGTTGTTATCAAAGATAATTGGCATCATGGTGTCATTGGTATTGTTGCTTCTCGCTTACTAGAACGTTACGGTGTTCCTGTTTTTATTGGTACTTATGAACAGGAAACCATAATTCGGGGTTCAGCGCGGGGAATTCCTGAATTTCATGTATTTGCAGCTTTAGATGCTAGTCGGGATTTACTGGGTAAATTTGGGGGACACAAAGCTGCGGGGGGATTTTCTTTACCAGCAGAAAATTTATCAGCTTTCCGGTTGCGGTTATCTGAATTTGCAAATCAGTGTTTGCAACTCCAACACCTCAAACCTCTCCTGAAAATTGATACTCAAGTGAATATTCACGACATTAATCAGGATCTTTACCAACAGTTAAATATTCTTCATCCTTGCGGAATTGATAACTCAGATCCAATCTTTTGGACTCCAAATATCCAAGTCATTGAACAGAAAATTGTTGGTAAAGGTCACATTAAATTGACTGTATCCCAAACTCTCGACAATCAGCGTCAGGAACTGAAAGGGATAGCATGGCGTTGGGGTGATTATTTCCCCTTACCATCAAGATTGGATATTGCTTACAAACTTCGGGAAAATAACTTTAATGGTAAAACTACGATTGAAATGGAGTTAGTTGGTGCAAAACTTCCAAATCACGTTGTTAACCTTTTTACCATTTCATCAAACCTATCGCGGGCTAGTTTTGAATACAAACAGCGTCAATATACTTGTGGAATCTATAATAATGGTATAAGTACAGAATTAAGAGTTAAAAACTCTGAAGGTAAAGTTTTAGTGATGCGGCCAGAAGATAAATTTGGTCTGTTAGGTTTTAACCGCGAAAATGCTGAACAGGTAAATTTATCTCAACCTGTCTATGAGGGCATTATTCAAACTGCAATTCAGGCTTTATCAACCACTGCACAGAATTAAAGAATAAAAACTTTTTTAAGCGGGGATTTAACCCCCGATTCTGAACAAATGGGTAATTGGTGATTACAAAAACCATTACCCATTACCCAATTTTATAAGTTGCCGTTGCGAAATGCTAGAACGAAGATTACTATGGGACCTGAAACTACAATTAGTCCCACGCAAGTTAATTGCAAGACAACTTCCCAATTGATGTTAGCTAAAATGTCCATTTTTTCCTCCCAGTGATTTTAATGGTTTTAAAAGATTGAATAATTTAATAGCACAACCCGAAACTTATCATATCTGTCCGGGGGATCTAAAATTTAATTTACTTCACAAAATTATAGAAAAAGTCATAAATATAGCAGGTGACAGGTGACAGGTAACAGGTGACAGAGTTGAAAGTCTATTTGTGTCTAGGTTTGATCATTATTTCATGTCCTAATCATCTTGGCGGTTGCTACAAGTAGAATAGCAGGAATACTAGAGGGTGAAAAATATGGCTACTTGGCAATGTATATCTCAGTGTGGGGCTTGTTGTAACTTGACACCAGCGGATCGTCCAGAGTTGGAAGAGTACCTTTCACCACCGGATTTAGAACTTTATCTCAGTATGGTGGGTGAGGGGGGATGGTGCGTAAATTATGACCAGATCACGCGAGAATGTAAAATCTACTCTACCCGTCCCCGGTTCTGTCGTGTGGAAGCAGAGACTTTTGAAGAGATGTATGGCATTGAAGCGGAGGATGTGAACGATTTTGCGATTGATTGCTGTCGTCAGCAAATTGAGGGGGTTTATGGCGATCGCAGTTTAGAACAAATCCGTTTTGATCAAGCTGTCGGTTTTTGATTCAGTTAGGTTGCAATTTATGACAACATTATGAGAAAATGAAAAGAATATGAAAACCACTTAGAGACAGAACTAACACCTGTGAAACTTGATACTGCACCTGTCAGCCTTGCTAACTTATCTGAAACTGAAAACCAGCTACATCAGCCTATAGTTAAGGATAATGCCAAAACCAAAGAATCTGTGTTTATGGTATTTGGGACAACCTTTATCACTATTTTTCTTGCGGAAATTGGTGATAAAACCCAACTTTCTACTCTGTTAATGAGTGCAGAATCTCATGCACCTTGGGTAGTGTTCCTTGGTTCGGCAGTAGCATTAATCACTACTAGTTTGCTGGGTGTATTATTAGGTGGTTGGATATCTACTAAACTTAGTCCAAAAACTGTTGAGAAATCAGCCGGAGTGATGTTGCTGCTAATTTCCCTGATGTTGGTTTGGGATGTAATTCAGGGTTAATACTTATAAATATTGTAAACTAGGAAACTATGGACTGGCATCTTTTAGGACTGAGCTTTGTGACGGTGTTTTTGTCAGAATTGGGTGATAAAAGTCAGTTAGCAGCGATCGCTCTTTCTGGACAAGGACAATCTCGAAAGGCTATATTTTTTGGTACAGCAGGTGCTTTAGTATTAACCAGTCTTTTGGGAGCATTAGCGGGTGGTGCTGTCTCTCAATTTTTACCTACACGCATTTTAAAAGCGATCGCCGCCATCGGTTTTGCCATTCTTGCTATCCGTTTGTTATTACCCAATAGTGATGAAAATTAGACAAAAGAGAGAATGAGAAATCTATTTACAACTACTTTTGCCTTTTCTCTCTTACTTAGCTTCCCGCCAACACCAATTTAAAAGCATACCTCCTGCTACTATCTTCAAGGCTTCTAGACCGAAATAACCGCCGTGTAGTAAGTTCATTGTTGCTGGAACTGGATTACTAGGTAGGAAGCTTAAATTAGTTCCGAGAGCGCACATTTGGGGAGTTAAAAAATAAGTATCTAGTAATGCAACTGTTAACAGTAGTCCAGATAATACAATACTGCGCCAAGGCCAATTAGATTTAGTTTTGCTAATAGCCAGTACAGAAGTTAAAACTACACCAGCAGATAACAATTCTAAGCGATTAAAGTTTCCAAAAATCACAT
The DNA here is from genome assembly GCF_009712085.1 of Anabaena sp. UHCC 0253. Taxonomy (NCBI): domain Bacteria; kingdom Bacillati; phylum Cyanobacteriota; class Cyanophyceae; order Nostocales; family Nostocaceae; genus Anabaena; species Anabaena sp. UHCC 0253. The sequence goes on along the minus strand of NZ_VILD01000010.1, from coordinate 40,002 downwards.
AACCTGCGGCAGAAAAATTAGCTTCGTTCATCATGCCAGCAAAATAAAGGCTAGGCATAATTACCCAATCTAAAGCTAGACTAGCACTGAGCCAAAAGCCTAGAGTTAACATCATGGCTGTTTGCCAAGTTGACCGTTTAAATTCGAGATTAGAAATAGCGTTCATAAAAATAATTGCTTTGTTGTCTTCTTAGTGTCTAACTAAGAGAATCACTTTGACAACAAATATCAACTAACTGTTACAAACAAATAAAAAAATAAACTTATAAAAGGATTTTTAGGTGAGTTTGTTAACAATTTTGAAGTTTGATTAACAAATAATTCAAAACGGTTCAACTCACTCGCCGATAATGACCAGGACTTACGCAAATTGCATATTGATAGGTCAGACATCAACAATCTGTTTATTTGCAGGATTTATACGGTCTGACATTAATAAAAAAATTACCAAATCTATTGTGTATCAGTCATTGTTTTCGCTATTATTTTCTTCACCTGTTTCTCCCTCAATAAATTTTTCGTTATCTTTAATAGTTATATTTTCAATATCCTCGACGGAAATATCTACATCTTCTAAGGCTTCTTTAATTTTCTCATAATGCGACTGCTTTACTAAGAATTTTAACATTCTTTCTGTTGTTTTTTCATTGTCGCTTACTTCAATTTGCTGCTTAACAAACTGGCCAATAAACTTGAAAGTTTTGAGGATAATTTTTTTATCACCTTGTTCATAAATTTTGATAATATATTTGTTTACATTTATCTTATCACCAAATTTAATTTTTAAATATTTTGTAAAAGCCACTTTAAATAAAGCTAATAAATGATATAAATTACTTTTAAAAGTAACATCATATGAAAGACCGTGGAAATCACACATTAAATCAAAAATATAAAATGCACAAAGCATATTTTCAAATGTTGTTTCATCATTGAAAATTTTTTCATACAGACCATCTTTATGTTCTTTATGGGAAATGAAATTCAAGTCTTTATTCATTTTAAGTAGTTGATGATAATTTTTTATAACACTGACGGGATCTTGCAAATGATAAGCTAAATAGACGGGTGCCAAAATAACATTTGGAATTTCTATGACATTCTCTGGAGTCTCTCTAAATTCATCACGTCTTTTCTCATACCAAATATTAGTTTGATAGGATGCGTTTTGCAGCATTATCTGTATATCGTCATTAGCACAAAAGTCTCTATCATCTACAGGGTTTTGGGAATTAGTATACCTGGTAACATTCAAATCAAAATCTTTTCCGCCTGATTTTAATAAGCGTAAAGTCACCAAAGATTCACTATCCATCTGCTTACGCTTTGTTGGGGAGGCATCTTTGTAAGCTCGGTAAATGGCATAAACAGTTTGTGCGCCATTAATAATTTGCAATCCTATTAATTCTATTTGTTCAGCTTTTCTGCCAATAGTAGGCAAGAAATAAGTAATTGCTGTAATGCCATTATTGTAGTACCAAAAATAGGCAGGATTGTCCACCGCAGTTCTTTCTATATCTTCATTAAATTGTGATTGAAGTAGAGGATTTCTGACGTTTTTATAAAAAAGAGCAAATCCATATTTTTCAAATAAATCATAGATACTTTTGGGACGAAGTAAAAACATATATGCCTCAAAAGGCTTCTCTATTTTAACAACTCCATTTTTTTGAACTATTTCTAGAGTAACAGGATTTTCTTCTGGATTTTGGTAGCTTTCTAGAGGATTTAAAGGTTCTATTTTTTTATATGTTCTGTCAATATAATCTACTTTTATGCGATTTATATCAATTACTTCAAATTTGATTTTTTCATCATTTTTTTTAAAAACACTAATGTTTTCGTCCGCTCCTCCTTTATATTGAGAAAGTGTCAAAAATATAAATTTAACCTCTCCATTAGCTTTGAGGTGATTATCCAGATCCTCTAATTTTGCTTTTAGTTTTTCATTAACATTTTGTTTTTCTCCTCGTAAAATCGTATCAAAATCATTAAGTGCTTTCAGTATTTCATCTTTCTTAGTTTCTTTTTCTGAATTATCAGCCGTGTTCCATTTTGACTGAACGACATAAAAAATTTTATCTCCCTGATTGTTTGTGTTATCAAAAACAATGTCGCAAGAACTATCTTTATCGCCATCCGTAATAAAATCTTTATAGTTAGATTTTCTCCCATAAAATTCGAGAAACCAAATTAAGAGGGCATAAGATTTTTGATTGTTGATAACACCTTTATATTTTTTTATGAGTTCATCTTCTTGATATTTTTCCAAAAGTGTATTAAGGTTGCTATCAATTTCATGATAAAATTCTTTTGTAAGCATATAAAATCTCCATAAAAACAAATTATTTTTAAGTGTTAAACTACAGGCTATTAAATTGAAAAGCCTAACTATCTATTATACTGATATTTTCCTGTTAGAGTATTCCAAGTAAAAAAATGCCCAATTGTCATTGCGTTCGCGGAGCGTGGCGTTAGCCATATGGAGCGGAGCGGAATGAAGCAATCTCTGGTTTTGGATCATTTATTGTTTGGAACACTCTTATCCAATCCCTATACAACAAAAAGCTGAAAGTTCCTGTATATTTTCCCTATAGAGAATAATATCCAGAAACTTTCTCATACAACACTAACAAAAATTAAGGTATCCTTTCGAGTCAAATTACCAAAAATGGTTATTTTTCTTTAAATGTCCAAACACCGTCATCCCAATCATTATCAGATGGGGGTGATTGTAACCAATGCTGACAACGACTCATGTATAACATCGAGGCTTTGTCTTGATTGTCAGCGGATAAAGCTTTCACAAACTCTGCGAGGGCTGAGGTGAATTGACGTTTGAGATAGTATTCACGCCCTTTGTGGTAATGCTCAATTACTTCTAGTTTGGCGCTATCAATGTGATCAGTTCGCGTTCCTATTAATTCATAGATAGCAACTGGTTCATTGCGTCCTTTAACGCGGATGTAATCTAGTTCTCTTGCCCAAACACTATCTTGGCAGATTTTATATGTATTGTCGCTGATAATAATATCGCAACCATACTGTTTGCTGACGCTTTCTAATCGAGAACCCAGATTGACACCATCACCAATAGCGGTAAATTCCATGCGTTTACTAGAGCCGATATTGCCACTAATGACGGTATCAGAATTAATGCCAATGCCAATTTTAATAGCACATTGATTAGTTGATTGGCGAAGTATATTTAATTCTCGCAAGCGATCGCGCATTTCTAGAGAAGTTTGGACTGCCATGACTGCGTGTTCTGCTAAGGGGAGAGGAGAACCAAATACAGCCATGATGGCATCACCGATATATTTATCTAGAGTGCCTTTATGTTTAAAAACTGCTTCTACCATTGATTCAAAATATTCATTCAGCATTCTTACCACTTCTTCAGCTTGCATATTTTCTGTAAGAGTGGTGTAGCCGCGAATATCTGAGAATAAGATAGTAACTTCTTTGCGATCGCCTCCTAATTTCGCATCATCTAATTTTAGTAATTCTTCCGCTAATTCCTGGGTCATGTAGCGGTACATTGTACTTTTCAGACGCTTTTCATCACTAATATCTTCCATTACCACCAATGCACCACAGACTTTCTTTTCGTCTTTGATATCGGAAATGCTATTTAGTGATAAGTTAACGCTGTGTTGCTCTGTTCCTGTGGTTAATAAAGTGCGATCGGGATAATATTGCTGGCCTTCTTTGGAATTATTAGACTGGAGAGTATTCTGAAACCACTTGCTAAAGTCTCCCTCTTTCAGATTGACAATATCACTGACCATTTTGCCTTCCAAAGCCTCTTCCAAACCAAAACCTAGCAATTGTTTAGCACTTTCATTAGCTGTAATAATTACACCATTTTGATCTGTAGAAATCACCCCATTAGAAAGACTCCGCAAAATATCCCGCTGCATTTTTTCTTGTTGTTTAACTCTGGCAAACAACTGAGCATTTTGCAAAGCTACTCCGGCTTGGATATTAAATGCTTCCATGAATTCTTCATCATTTTTATCAAAACTAGCTTGGAAACATTCAGGAGAGTTAGGCCAAGAAGCTGGATTATAGGGTGGAAACTCTCCAACTTTCTTTTTATTAACTAACTGAGTCACACCAATCAATTCCTGATCGCTATTAAATATTGGCATACACAGCAAACTACAGGTGCGATAGCCATTACTTTGATCCATTTTTTGAGCCGTTTCCGAGTCAGGATGCTCATATAAATCAAAGGGAATATTCAGTTTTTTCCCAGACGCAGCAACTATACCCACAAAACCTTGACCCATGGGTACACGCAATAATTTAGCAATACCATCAGCTTGATATATTTTTGTCCACAAATCTTGGCGATCGCGATCTATTAACCACAGTGTACTGCGGTCGGCGTTCATTAATTCTTTGGCCTCATCCATGACTCGTTTGAGGGTTTCTTCTAAATCAAGGCCACTTTGACTTAGAGATTTAATTGCTTTCATTAATGCGGCTGCTGCTCTTTGTTTTTGAGTCGCAAGATAGAAAGATCGAGATGATTCTAAAATCAGACGAATTGAAGGGGCAAATTCTAGAAATACATTTTCATCAACTTCAGTAAACCCTTTTGTATCAACTCTTTCTGCAAGAGCCGCTTCAGGATCATGAATGGGTTTTAATTTATTGAGTAATTGGACTACCGCAACTAATTGATTATTTTCTGTATTTAACAGTGGCAATGCCAACATTGTATAAGTTCGGTAGCCATTTCTTTTATCTTGCTCTTGAGCAAAATTTGACCGGGGATCATCATAAAAATCAAAGGGGATATTTACTACTCGTTTGAAAGTAGCAACTTCACCTGCAATACCTTTGTTGGCGGGAATCCGAATTTCTAAAGGGCGTTTAGTTTGCCCCTCTGCTAAAATAGACCAGAGTTCACCTTGTTCTTCATCTAACAAAAATATCGTTGTCCGATCTGCTCCTAATAATTCCCCAGTTTTGAGAGTAATTGAATGGAGCATTTCCTGGAGGATTGTCTCAAAACCTTGATAATCCAACATGGATAAGGTTTGGTTAACAACCTGTAATTTCTGCTCTACTTCTTGAACTACCTGTTTAAAAGTATCCTTATTTAAGGGAGCAAGAAACTGAGAAATAGTTCCTTTTTGTGTAGTTAAAGAAACTACATTATCAGGATGTTTTTGTCCCCTATTGTTGGGTAGAGGATTAATATCAATAATCACATCTGTGTTCACTTCAGCATTTGTTTCATGCACTGACATAACTATCTTCCAATATGGTATGATTTAGGGTTGAGAAAATGTCAACGATAATATTTAAGATTTATTTTAAATCTTTTTGGTATCCATACTTATTTAACAGTATCTACATCTGCTATGCAATTGTTTTTAGCCAATTGATTGTTTCTGATTACTGCTATAGCTCACCATATCAGATTCAACAGTAGGAGATTTTACAAATTGCGAATAATAGAATTGTCGTCATATCCTCAAATATAATTATGAATTGGATGATATGCCAACAACATGAGCAGATGATTTGGAAATCCTTAATTGACATCCTCATGGTGACAATAGGAAAATCAAATAAGATAAGTTTAATTATAAGGTATAGTCGGCATTTTCAAACTCCCAAGTGTGCAGTTGATCACATACACAAATAGGGAATGTCAAATTTAGACAAGTAGGGGCAGGGTTTCCCTGCCCTAAATATAAAATAACCAGTATTAAAAATGTAAAAGATTTGACAGTTAATTTATTTTAAATTAAGTAATAAATTGAGAAATAATTCAAAATCCTCATAAATTTATCCATGAGTGGCAAGGGAATCCAACTCCCCTGCACTGCTTCTGTAGTCAGAATTTATCTCATGGTGACGAATTCTTCAGCGGCTGAAGGATGGATACCAACGGTAGCATCAAAGTCAGCTTTGGTTGCGCCCATTTTTACAGCGATCGCTACACCTTGGATAATTTCTGCGGCGCTATCTCCCACCATGTGAGCGCCCAAAATCTGATCGGTGTTAGTATCTACGATCAACTTCATCATGGTTTTTTCCTGCTTACCTGCCAAAGTGTAGTACATAGGGCGGAAGCTAGTCCGATAAATGTTGATCCCATCATCACCGCATTTGGCTCTAGCTTGGGCTTCTGTCAAGCCGACTGTGGCAGCTTCTGGGGTAGTAAATACGGCTGTGGCCACGGTTTCGTGACTAAATTCGCGGCGGTTGTTGCCAAATTCACTATCAGCAAAAGCCCGTCCTTCTCCAATAGCGACTGGAGTGAGATTTAAGCGGTCTGTGACATCCCCGACAGCAAAAATGTGGGGTTGGCAAGTTTGGCTATATTCATTGACAGCGATCGCATCTGAGGTGCTGTATCCTGGTTCTTCTTCAGAACTGGGAACACAATCAAGTTGGGCATTTTCTAAACCTAACCCTTCCACATTGGGACTGCGACCGGTGGCTACTAAAAATACATCAGCAATGATTGGTTCTTGATTTTCTCCAGATAAAGTTAATTTCAGCCCTGCGCTGACTTTTTCTATGGCTGTCACTTCAGTATTTTGGATAATACGAATGCCATGATTCGTCATTCCTTCTTGGATACTGGTGCGGATATCTTGATCAAAACCATTCAAAATTTCCTCTTTGCGGATAATTTGTGTGACTTCCGAACCCAAACCGCGCATGATACAAGCAAATTCACTGCCAATATAACCAGCACCAATGATAGCAATGTGTTTGGGTTGAGTTTTCAGGTGAAAGATTTCATTAGAGGTAATACCGTGTTCTATCCCTGGAATCTCTGGTTTAAAGGGACGGCCACCAACAGCAATTAAAATTTTCTCGGCTGTATATTTTTTGCCATTAACTTCGACTGTGTGGGGATCTATAAAACTAGCACGACCAGAAATTAATTCTACGCCGGCTTTTTCTAAAAAGCTGATGTGTAGTGCTGAGAGTCGTCGGACTTCGTTATCTATAGATGTAATGAAATGTTCCCAATCAAATTTTACATCTCCCACAGTCCAACCATAACCTGCCGCTTCTTGGAATTGGGCGGGAAAGTGAGAACCGTAAACCATGAGTTTTTTGGGGACACAACCGCGAATTACGCAAGTACCACCAACTAAATCATATTCGGCGATCGCCACTTTCGCACCATAACTAGCCGCCCGTTTAGAAGCAGCCAAACCCCCCAGAACCAGCACCAATCACAAACAAGTCGTAATCAAAAGTCATAGATATCTACTTTTTTAGCTAAAATTCGGCTATTCAACTATCCCAGGATATTCAATATCCTGTATTCAGTCTTGCCTTGATTTAATCTAGCGTTAGTAGCTGCTGTGATGCTAACAGGAAATTCAGTCATCATCATCATCTAAGTCACTCGGTTGATTAGTATTGCCACCACCGGGGACACCATCGGAATTACCTGGTCCGTTACTATTGCCACCACCGGGGACACCATCGGAATTACCTGGTGCGTTACTATTGCCACCACCGGGGACACCATCGGAATTACCTGGTGCGTTACTATTGCCACCACCGGGAACGCCATCGGAATTACCTGGTGCGTTAGTATTGCCACCACCGGGAACACCATCGGAATTACCTGGTGCGTTAGTATTGCCACCACCGGGGACACCATCGGAATTACCTGGTGCGTTAGTATTGCCACCACCGGGGACACCATCGGCATTACCTGGTGCGTTACTATTGGCATCTCGCTGGATTTGTAATATTACTTGTCCCGTTTCCACAAAAGATTCAACTGAGAGATTGTCTCTAGAATTATTAACAGGTGAATTTCCTCTAATTAAGTCCTGGTTGGGACTATTTTCCGCAATAGAGGCATTCTGTAAAAAAGATGGGTTTTCAATTACTCCTTGTCCAGTAATCGGCGTTTGTATTGCTAAAGCTGCATTTATTTCAGCTTGAACACCAGCGAGTGTTGGATCTGATATCGCATTAGAACTTTGATTAGTTAAATTTAATCCTTTGATTAAATCACTTGTTTCGTAAAAGTTCCTCAAATCAAAATCGTATAATCCCTGAAATTTATCTGCAACTACAACCATTAATTGTCCAGCTTCTAAAACATAATTTTGGGAAGCTTTCTGATTAAAAACCTCAATCCCGCTATTTGTTAGCGCCCCGACAATAGTTGTATCTGTTAACGGATTATAACGCACAAATAAGGCTGAACCACGAATTGCGGCGGCTGCATTTGGTGTTTTAATCTGTGTTTGCCCCTGTCCCGGTGTAATCAGTAATAATACAGTCCCGTTGGATAGCTGAAAATTACGTTGTTTCGGCACAAATTTAAAAACGGCTTGTTCTCCCAACCGTGCCAAAGATCCATCATTAAAACGTAAATCTGCAAGAGAGGATCTACCAGTAGATACACTATCCCCAGGTGTGATAATATCTAACTTACGGGCAGGACGCTTGTTTAAGTTATTTTTAGGGATAAATTGAACTATGTTTTGAAGTTTTTGAATTTCCGCTTTTGTTAAAGGAGTCAGAGCGATCGCTCGATTAGATAAAGGTGAAGGTAAAAAGATACCTGTCCATAAAACTAGCAAAAAATATGGTAAAAATTTAGTACACATAACTCAGAGTTTTCACTAATTAGAAATAGTTTGTGCTTTTAGTTGGAAGTTGAGTTCCAACTTTTCGGCTTTTATTCATAAGAATTGTGAAATTTAGTTTATTAAGATGCAAGCAATAATCCCCAGAATCAAACCTCAAGTTTGTAAAGACTTATTTTTTTCAATCATATTAGTTTCTTTCATTGGAAACTGCTGTGATCTTGGAAAAAATAGAGTTTGGGCAACTAATTTAGAAAATCAGGAAAATCCCGATGAACCCGTATCTAATGTAACATATTTTTCAAATATAGAGGAGAATCAGCAGTCTGATGATGATCAAGTAAAATACTCAGAAATACAAGTAGAAACTCTAAAGCAAGACTTCAGCAATTTGCAACAGCTAGAAGAATCTAGGTACTTACCAACAAAAACTCCAAAGCCAATAGAGAAAAGATACAATCAATCTGATATTAATTCATCTCAGCAGCTAGAGCCACTTATTCAGGATTTACAAGAGCAAGCTCAAGTACCCCTAGAATCAGATATTAATCAGGAGTTGGGTTTACGGGTGAGGCCAAAACCGTTAGAAGGTATATCCCCAGTTGAATCTAAACCTATCGGCTCTTTAAAAGCCCGTGTTGGTTACTTCCAAGCAAGTAATATCTTTTCTGCTCAAGATAATCCTATAGAAGATGGTTTAGTTTTTTCGGGCTTAACTTTGGCTTCTACGTATTTCCCTCTAAGCAGCAGTACCTATATCAACGGTTCTATTGATGGGAATTTGATTCGTTATCTCGACCAATCAAAATACAGTTACAATCAAGTAAGATTGAATTTAGGTATTTACCAACAATTATCTCAGAAAATGTATGGAGAACTGAGTTGGAATAATCAACAGTTATTCTATGCTCAAAATGACAATTTTTTCCAATCTGGAGAACGCTTTTTAAATGAACATTCTTTGCGTCTATCTTTAGGAAGAAGGGATACTCTCAGCCAGAAGTTAATGCTAGATAGTATCTATGAATTAAGTGTTAATTTTTCTGATCCAGAAAGTCGTAGTCGGGTAATTAACTCTTTTTGGGTTTCTTTAAATTACTATTTACAAAAACCCTTGCAAGTTGGCATTAATTACAAATTAAATCTATCAGATTTCACCCAAAGGGAAAGAGAAGATCAATTACACCGTTTATATGCAAATTTAAATTACAGTATATCTAAAACAAGTAATGTAAATCTGCAATCTGGTATGAATTTTGGTGATTCTAGCCAAAGCAATATTGATTTTTCTAGCTGGTTTTTCAGTGTAAACTATAATTTTGAATTAGGTAAATTTTGAAATTGGTAATTGGTAATGGGTAATTGGTAATAGTTTACGCTTCTAACAGTGGACAACTGACAACTGACAACTGACAACTGACAACTGACAACTGACAACTAACAACTGACAACTGACAACTGACAACTGACAACTAACTAATAACTAATCCAATCACTCCAACTACCAGCGTAAAGTTTAGCTGTGGGAATTCCGGCTATAGCTAGAGAAAGTAAATTTACACAAGCTGTGACACCAGAACCACAATATACTAAAATTTCTTTGGTTGTGTCTATATTTTGCCAACGTTGAGATTGTTCTATATGGGGAAGTATGCACCCAGACGCATCAGTTACTTCTGTCCAAGGATAGTTGACAGCACCGGGAATATGTCCAGCAACTTTATCAATTGATTCTCTTTCTCCACGATAGCGATCGCCTTCCCTAGAGTCAATCAAAACTACATCTGGGTTATCTTTATGAGTTTTTACATAAGTAAAATCTACAACTTTCTCACTTTGTACATAGGGAATAAATGTTCCTCCCCTAGATGTAGGAATTACTTTGGTCACAGAATAACCTGCTTTTTCCCAACAGTCAAAACCACCATCTAAAACAGCTACTTGTTCATGTCCTAAATATCGCAATAACCACCATAAACGAGATGCAAAAGCTAAACGAGAATCATCATAAGCTACTACTAAAGTTTTTTGGGAATTTACCCCAATAGCTGATAATTTTTCCGCTAATTCAGCAATGTTTGGTAAAGGATGTCTTCCTCCATGTTCTCCCACAGGACTAGATAAATCTTGATTTAAGTCTAAATAGTAAGCACCCGGTATATGATTAGCTTCATATTGCTTTTTTCCTAACTGTGAATCAGCTAAGGAAAAACGACAATCAACAATCACAACTTGAGGATTATTGAGATTTTCAAATAGCCATTGTGGAGAAACAATAAGTTGATTATTCATAATTGGTAATTGGTAATTTTTTTCCTTTTTCTTCTGACTCTTGACTGGGTGCAGTCCCTGCGCCCCTACTAACTTAAATGCCCAATTTAGAAAAATTTACACCCCAAAAAACAAAAGATGGCTCTTTTACGTTCTTTTCCCCAGAATTTAACGAAACCTTTCATAGCCATTATGGAGCAAAACAAGAAAGTTTATTCAAGTTTGCTGTCCCTACTCAATTAGCAACTTTAGCTAAAAAGGGAACGGTACAACTGTTAGATGTTTGTTATGGTCTAGGATACAACACAGCAGCGGCTTTACAAACCATTTGGGAAGCAAATCCTAGTTGTCACGTAGAAATTATTGGTTTGGAACTAAATCCAGTTGTACCCCAAGCAGCAATTACCCATCATTTATTTGATAGTTGGAACTACGATTGTCCAGATATTTTAACTCAAATAGCTTTTGAGCATCAAATCCAAACAGATCACCTCCAGGCTAAATTACTAATTGGTGACGCGAGAAGTTCAATTCTCCAGGTACATCAATCAGGTTTTCAAGCTGATGCAATTTTTCTTGATCCCTTTTCACCACCAAGATGTCCCCAGTTATGGACAGTGGAGTTTATCCAAAAAATAGCACAATGTTTACATCAAAATGGGTCACTCGCTACCTATTCTTGTGCTGCTGCGGTAAGAACTGCACTGTTATCTGCTGGTTTAATTATAGGCTCGACTTCACCCGTAGGAAGACGCACACCAGGGACAATAGCAGCACATCCCCCCACAGACGCAAACTCTACTCAGCCCAGTCTTCCCCGTATTTCTCCAGCAGAAGCAGAGCATTTACTGACTCGTGCAGCTATTCCCTATCGAGATCCTTACTTAAGTGATAGTGCGGAAATAATACTCAAGCGCCGACAACAGGAAGTACAAAGCTCCGTGCTAGAATCAACTTCACAATGGCGCAAAAGATGGAAAAGGTAGAATTTAAAGATACATTATATATATTTATTGCAATTTTAAAGTTTTGTTAAAGATAAAACTTTACTAAAATTAATATTTGTGTAATAATTTCCATGTAGATTCCCAGTCCGTGAGTAAGTATTTAGTTTCGTCAAGTAAGATCATCAAATTATCAAATCATATTAAAAATACCTAAAAGTTTCAAAACTAAATAATATCTTGTCGCTAACTAACAACAGAAATAGTTCACGTTGTCAAATCATTAGGGGGTAATTTCGTGCTTCAACAACAATTAAAGTCTTTGGATTCTACAAACAATCAAGAAAATCTCATCCGAGAAATAGCAACACCTTTATTTTCGGACATCGAATATAATACTACTAATATCTATGATTCTATAGTTTATAAAACTTCGAGTGTTTTAAAAAATCATCCAAATTTAGAAGGTACTGATCAACTATTGTTTTTTTTTGCTGTAGCGATCGGTAGTCGTGATCCTGATACAGGTGATCACTGTGAAAGACTGGTAAAAATGGGTTCTGAATTTGGAAAATATCTACAACTTTCACCTGTGGAAATTCGAGATATAACCTGGGGTGCTTATCTCCATGATATAGGTAAAATAGCGACTCCTGATACAGTGTTGCTGAAAAAGGAAAAACTTACCCCAGATGAATGGGAGATTATGAAGCAGCACGTTGTGATCGGAGAAAGAATTTGTCAGCCATTAGCAAGTACGAAAGGTGTGCTTCCTATTATTCGCAATCACCATGAACGCTGGGATGGTTCAGGTTATCCTGACGGACTTAAAGGAAATGAAATCCCCTATATAGTTCAAGTATTTCAAATTATTGATATTTACGATGCTTTGATTAGTACAAGACCTTATAAAAAAGGGCTGACATCAGAATTAGCAATTTCACTGATGTGGAAAGAAACTAATACTGGTTGGCGTAATCCGGAACTGATGGAAAAGTTTACCGAATTTATTCTCCAGTCAGACAATTTCAGAACAAAATATTAACAATCTTTGTCTGTTAAAGAAATCTCGAAAATTGGATACATCACGTGAACAATAAAAAGTCTTCTTCTTATTTGAGATGATTAACTGATATGATCTGACCTTGAACAGAACAATTCAAAAAAGCATTTATCGCAAATTCACTGATAATTAATTATGGTTGTTGTAACAATTCTCGCAGCAGGAAAAGGAACAAGAATGAAATCTAACCTACCCAAAGTTTTACATTCTTTGGGAGGAAAATCTTTAGTTGAGCGCGTTATTGAAAGTGTTGAACTCCTTTCACCTTCACGCAGGTTAGTGATTGTTGGTTATCAGTCCCAGGAAGTAAAAACCGCCCTGGATTCAATTTATGGACTGGAGTTTGTAGAACAGACTGTACAATTAGGCACAGGTCATGCTATCCAACAATTGCTTCCCCATTTAGAAGGTTACACTGGGGATTTATTGATTTTAAATGGTGATGTCCCTTTGTTGCGGACGGAAACTTTGAAAAACCTTTTACAAACTCACCAAGAAAATGAGAATTCCTGTACTATTCTCTCTGCACAATTAGCAAATCCCCAAGGTTATGGAAGAGTTTTTCGTAACAGTGATGGTACTGTTCAAAAAATGGTTGAGGATAAAGATTGTACTCCTAACCAAAGAGAAAATAATCGAGTAAATGCGGGTATTTACTGTTTCCGTTGGCCAGATTTAGCAAAGTTTTTGCCTCAATTAGAAGCTAATAATGCCCAAAAAGAATATTACCTGACTGACGCTGTAACTCAAGTGGGGAAGGTGATGGCTGTAGATGTGCAAGATTATCAAGAAATTTTGGGAATTAATGATAGATTGCAATTAGCAACAGCTAACGATATTTTGCAAAGACGGATTAAGGAAAAATGGTTGTTAGCAGGTGTGACGTTAATTGATCCTGCAAGTATTACTATTGATGAAACTGTGGAATTACAACCAGATGTAATTATTGAACCGCAAACTCATTTGCGAGGGAAAACGGTAATTAAATCTGGTAGTCGGATTGGTCCAGGAAGTTTAATTGAAAATAGTGAGTTGGGTGAAAATGTCACTGTTCAATATTCTGTAGTCACAGATAGTATTATTCAATCTCAAACTCGGATTGGACCTTATGCTCATTTACGTGGTCATGCAGAGGTGGGTATCGGTTGCAGAATTGGTAATTTTGTAGAGTTGAAAAATACCCAATTAGGCGATCGCACTAATGTAGCACATCTCTCATATTTAGGTGACACAACAGCGGGAACTCAGGTAAATTTTGGTGCGGGGACAATTACTGCTAATTATGATGGTGTGAAGAAGCATAGAACAATTATAGGCGATCGCACCAAAACCGGTTCTAATAGTGTTTTAGTTGCACCTATTACTGTGGGGAATGATGTCTACATAGCCGCAGGTTCAACGGTGACAGAAGATGTCCCTGATGATTCTTTAGTAATTGCACGCAGTCGTCAAGTTGTGAAACCAGGTTGGAAGATGAAAACTGACAGTTAATATTTTTTAGGGTGCATTAATAACGCACCCTTTTTGTTTCGCGCAAAGGAGCAAAGACGCAAAGGAAGAAATACATTTTTATGCAGAAATCTGATTAATTCCTACTTTATAAATTACCTGTTCTCGTACCGAATTTGCAGCAGCTAGAGCTATTTCTTCCCAATCACTAGCTAATAATAAAATAGGTAAAAGTGATTTTAATAAATCCCGATTAGATATAAATTCTTCAACATTATATAATTCATCTTGTTTTAAAATATCGTGCAGTGCTGATAAAGCTATAGGTTGGGGTAATTGTAGTCTTTGAATTAATCGTTTTTGTGCTACTTCTACTGCTGTTTTTTCTCCTATACCCAAATTCCATTCTTTCAAAAGTAATCGCAGTTCTCGGTTGAGTGATACGCGCAACTGTGTCATTCTTCCGAACATTCCAGGATTTTGCAATACAGCGTGAATTGCTAAACCCCAATCTAATCCTGCTGTCACGTCGCAGTCGGTTTCATCTTCAATTTGAATTGCTTCTTGGAGAGATGCTGGGTTAAAAAGTAAATCAATAGCTTCAGCTACATTTTGGTTATTATTCATAATTACTCCCTGCATCATTTTTGTAGTCGTAAGATACCATATTCAAAGTAGGTAAGATTCTCGTATTCTTCATCAATACCAAGATTGAGCATATTTTGGTTTTCATAAAATCGTTCCGCAGTTGGAAGTGAATGCAGTCCAATTCTTCCACCATAACCTAACTCTACACTTCTGAGTCGTGCATATCTCAATAATGCAGTCCCTACACCTTTGTATCGTGGTGGACGTTGTATTTCTTTACGATTCCAAGGAGCAGAGGTAATGTACTGGATATATACTAATCTTTGCCCAATTGCAGAGCGTGAACCGTGTAATTGAGTTTCCACCATCATTAACCCTTGAGTACAATCTTCACATTCCAGCGCATAGCCTTCTTGGTTGTCTTGTTTGCTAATATATCCCAGTTTAAATAACCAATCCCAAAACTTATCTTCTGCTTGAAAAACTCGTAACTCCTCGCGCCATAAGTTTTCATAATCATGGATGTGCTTTTGAGATAATTCAACAAGATTGGCGTTAACTGGTGAGTTGTCTGTACCTCGATTTAATTGAATTTGTAGCTGCACTAATAAACCCTGTCTGAATTTTTATATAAGTTGAGTTTATCGCTGAATGGGTTTCGTATAGTGCATAATAATAGATATTTTCATTTGTACTAGATTCAATAAGTTTCTACTTACAATAAAAATACTCTTTTTGGATTAATCTCTCATAAATGTGTCTAATCGACATATCTACTACATACCTTAATATTAATTTGATATGCAAAAAATATTATTTTGTGCAGCACAAAAACATAAAAATGGCATATAATGGGTAGTATGAACATGAACTGCCATTATAAATAAGGCAGTTTTATCACACATAAAACAAAGGTAAGGACATGAAAATTGCAACAAACTATACGCCAAAAGGCAAAAAATTAGACACAGGGCAGGATTCAGTCGTTTCAGGAGAAACCCAAAGCCCTAGTGTGCAAGACTCTCCCAACTCTACATCTGGAAAGCGAATATCAGTTTTAATGACTGATGAAGCTGCCGAGCTACTGCACTACTTAGCGGAAACGCAAGGTGTTTCTAAAAGCGAAGCTCTTAGAAAGGCTATAGCGACTGAAGCCTATTTTCTCAAAGAAAGAAAAAATGGCTCTCAGATTCTGCTTCAAAAACCCAATGAGAAGATTAGGGAGGTGATTTTCAGATAAGGATAGGGTAGAGGTGGGGAGAGTAACCCAGCAAACTCTACGAAAAAGTTCTTAAAATGACTGTTAACAACATCGCAAAACAAGTACCTACTAACCAAGTGCTAACATCTGTTGGTACTCAAGATGATAAAAATAATTCTCTACTTCCTGATGAGTTAGTGGTAGTAAGTACAGTAGGTGATGAACCTGTTTCACGAGAAATAAGTGAGGAAGCATTCCTCAAACTTACGTTAGCTCATAAGAATGAAGACAACAAAGCCAGACTACTTATTTTCCTGACAGGGATATTTGCATCTAGCTTGGTTGCTCTAATTTCAATATCATATATCGCTTTGGACAAATCCGATAGCGTGAGGGGTTTTGTTAAAGACATTATTCCGATTGTAATCGCACCACAAGTAACGCTGTTAGGAGTGCTAAGACGGGATAAAGGTAAGAAAGATGATTAAAGATATTTAAAAATAGTGAACAACCCCTACTAAATTAGCCCATGTAGGGGTTTTTCTTTGGGAAAGTTTTCAGTTTAGAATTGAGATAGCAGTAAGCAGAAATATTAGCTAAAACCAAAATAAATGTTTTTCATGAAGCGAAAAATTTAACATGGAAGAACTACTGGAAATTAGACAACTCTTACAACAAGGAAAAATCCATGAAGCATTACTATTAGTGGATGAATTAGAAGAAATGAGCCTCAGTGATAAAATCAATAAAATTGATAGTTATGGCGTAATTCTCCTCATCCATTTAATCAAACAAAAAGCTGAAAAACGTTCTACCCGTTCTTGGGAACTTTCCATAGAAAATGCAGTACGGGAAATCAATAAAATTAATAAACGCCGCAAATCTGGTGGTGTTTACTTGAATCAAACAGAATTAATGGAAATTCTTCAACAAGGATATCAAGTAGCACTAAAAAGAGCGGCGTTAGAAGCTTATGAAGGACGTTATGAAACAGAAGAATTAGCAGCTATGGTTAATGAACAAGAAATTTTATCTCTGTCGCTAGAATTAATTCAACACTAGCAAATTCCAGGGTGTGTTAACTTACTAACACACCCTGGAAAACTGAATTTTATCTAAGAATGAAAGGGACAACCACCTGCGGTTAATTTTTGGAGAAAGGCGTTATTATCAAAATAATGCTCTAAAGATTCAATCTTTAAATCTTCAGTCACACGAGCAATACTCATACCTGTAACTTCTATTGTTTCTCCTGTGGGTACATATTCTTTGTAAGTACCTGTAAATGTCCCCCAATGTCGCCATTTAAAGCTGACATTAGGAGGTCCAGAAAGCACTTCTGTTAATTCCCATAAAAAACCATTGGGAAAAGCATTATGAAATAGTTCATAGGAAGATTCAAAGGTTTCAGCCGCAGGACAATAATGTTCATTTTCAACTATAAATAAGTTATAAGTCCCTTGTTTGACAACTTCTTCCGCAGTATATTTTTCTCCTCCATTGCTGCTCATTCTAAACTTATCACCAACAATAGAAAGCCATTGTTGAGGATTAAGTTTATAAGAAGCTTCCATCTCAAATGTCCGAACTAGGTTTTGAGCGATCGCTTCTAATGAACCTTCTGGATGATTGAATTTACTTTCTTGGTGGAGAAATTCATTAGTGTAGGAATAATCCGGTTTATTTCCTTCTCTCCATACTACCCCTTGATCCTGAGCAAGGACTTTTTCTCTATCTTGCACCCAAAGAGGTAATTCTGTAGTGTTATCGCTACTCATTTAAGCTTACGTACTAAAAACAACTTTAATTAGCATAAAGGCTTATGTAATCATATGAGTATCAAAATGATCAAAAACTTAACACACATAAAAAATCGGCGTTGCTGATTAAGAGTATGAATTTTAGTCTCACGCAAAGGCGCAAAGACGCAAAGGTAAGAGTTTTAAAGATTCAATTTAGGAATTTCATACCTCAATTCAGCAACGCCAAAAAATCAAACCACATTAATGTGGTTTGAAAAGTTCAAAAACTATTTACACCTTTTATGCTGTGACTTCTTCCTTCACTTCTTGCTGTAAAGATGAAAACAATCTGTTTAGTGCATTTACGTAAGCTTGCGCCGATGCTACAATAATGTCAGTATTGGCTGCATGACCTGAAAATACACGGGATTCATGGCGTAAACGAATTGTCACTTCTCCCAAAGCATCAATTCCCCCGGTGACAGATTGCACAGAAAACTCAATCAACTCATTCTGTACATTGACTACCCGATTGATGGCTTTGTACACCGCATCTACTGGACCAGTACCAATGGCTGCATCAGTTAATTCTTCCCCGTCAGGAGTGCGGAGAGTGACTGTAGCAGTGGGTTTAGCGTTGCTACCACAGGAAACCTGTACTAACTCTACTTTAAATAACTCTGGTGCTTGTTGAATCTCATCATTAACGATCGCTTCCAAATCCCAATCAGAGATTTCTTTCTTTTTATCAGCTACGTCTTTGAATTTAACAAAGGCTTTATTCAATTCGGTTTCTGATAGTTCAAAACCCAATTCTTTCAAGCGAGTCCGAAAAGCATTTCTCCCAGAATGTTTACCCAATACTATTTGATTGTCGGATAAACCAATCAATTGGGCATCCATTATTTCATAAGTGAGTTTGTTTTTCAATACCCCATCTTGGTGAATCCCAGACTCATGAGCAAAGGCATTTGCACCGACAATTGCTTTATTTGGTTGCACCAACATTCCCGTTAAATTGGAAACCAAACGGGAGGTTTTATAGATTTGTTTGGTGTCAATATTGGTGAGTGATGCTTCTGAATTTTCAGCGCGTCCTAAGAAGGGATTAAAATATTGTCTGCGGACGTGCAGAGCCATGACTAATTCTTCTAAAGCTGCATTTCCGGCTCTTTCACCAATGCCATTGATGGTACATTCTAGTTGACGAGCGCCGTTTTTGACAGCTTCTAAAAAGTTAGCAACTGCTAAACCCAAATCATTATGTCCGTGAACCGAAATAATGGCTTTGTCAATGTTGGGGACATTTTCAGTAATGCCTTTAATGATTGCCCCAAATTCGCTGGGGGTAGTGTATCCTACGGTATCAGGAATATTAACAGTTGTTGCCCCAGCAGCGATCGCTCTTTCCAATACTTCATACAAAAATTCTGGATCAGAACGTCCGGCATCTTCTGGAGAAAATTCTACATCATCGGTGAAACTTTTAGCATAGGCTACCATTTCTTCAGCGATCGCCACTACTTCTGGTCTAGTCTTTTTTAACTTATATTGCAGGTGAATATCAGAAGTGGCAATAAAAGTATGAATTCTGCCTTTTGCTGCTGGTTTGATAGCTGCTGCTGCGGCTTTGATATCATCATGTCTGGCTCTGGCCAAACTACAAATCACTGGACCATTTTCTGTTCCCACAGTTTGGGCAATTTTGCTAACTGCTTCAAAATCTCCAGGACTAGCAAAAGCAAATCCAGCCTCAATAATATCTACTCCTAAACGTGCTAGTTGTTTGGCAATAACCAGCTTTTCGTCTATGTTGAGAGTTGCTCCTGGACACTGTTCTCCGTCGCGCAATGTTGTGTCAAAGATGATAATTCTATCGGCTTGTTTACTCATTAGCTTAACCTTGTTTAGTTTTGAGAGGGGGCTAAATAAAAGAAAATATGGGAATTAGGAGCAATCAAATGTGGTTTTATCCTCGTCCGATAGAATTGATTCTGCTCGGTAACTCCTAATTCCTAAATTCTTTCTTGATAAAATAGCTTGAACTAGGAACTTTAGTCTTTCACTCTGAGATTTATAAATAAATACTAAGGTTATTAACCGTCAGTTTTTTCTATTCTGTCTCTAATATCGTTCAAGTCTATATATCTATCAGTAGCATTGCGTAGCTCCCTGGCAATCATGCCTTCAGTTGATACTACTGTAATATGCGTATTTTTTGAGCGTAATAGTTCGATAGCTCTTTCAAAGTCACCATCCCCGCTGAATAATACAACTCTGTCATATTGATCTACTGTATTAAACATATCAACGACAATTTCAATATCTAAATTCGCTTTTTGGGAATAACGACCAGAAGCATCGTCATAATACTCTTTAAGGATTTTCGTGCGGACTGTATATCCTAAACTGATGAGTGCATCTCGGAAGCCGCGTTGGTCTTGGGGGTCTTTTAATCCAGTGTACCAGAAAGCATTAATTAATGTTGTTTCTGACTGTTCGTATTTAAAGTATTCTAAAACGCGCCGTGGGTCAAAAAACCAGCCATTTTTTTGTTGAGCATAGAACATATTGTTTCCGTCTACAAAAATAGACAGACGATTCATTGGAGAACCCATAAAAATTTACACCTAATAATAGATAAGAATGCTAGATGGAATAATAGATTATAGCAATTATTAAATGGTAATTTTGCTAATATCTATGAAGTAGATAATCATGTATAGCTATTATCTTACCTCTTTTAAAGCCAGAAATTGGACTAAATATCCAAGTGAGATCCTAATTATTTAAATTGTTTCACCTCCGGTACTTAATAAAAATGTTCTTTGAGCAAAATCTACCAACAAAATTGACCTAGTAACAGGATTCTGCAAGAGGTCTAATATTCAATTTTACTCCTAAAGAGGTATAGTATAGGATTTTGGGTAGAGGATAGGCTGATATCCATCAATAGTTTTTTTATCAACTTTAGTGATGAATTGAGATGATTATCAATACTTCAGAAGACAGAGAGGACTATTGAGGATACGCATCTAGGATATCCTAAATGAACGCCTAAAATTTGGCGAATACTCAATGACATCAGTTTTAATAAGTCAATGACTCCAAATATAAATTTTTATTACAACTACCCTTGCCTGTAATCACAGAGGATGGTTCAGTTACATAAAGGTGGAGATGTATTTGTATAGAGGTTTTGTACAGCAAATATACTGATATAAGTTAGATGAAAATTAGCGGATAGTTGACAAACGGATAAGATGCTCATTTAAGTCTTACATTTGAAGTTTTTAGGAGTCGAACAGGGTTCTGAATAAATAAAAGTGTTGTACTTAAATTAATCAGTAACACAATATGGAACAAGAACCTATATCTAGCTTAACTAAAAAATCAGCTTCTGTTGGCAAATCAGGACAGCAGTCCCAGCGAGCGGTGAGTTTGATTCATTTACTAACTGGTACTTCCGCATTGATAGCAGCTTTACTGAGCGTGTCTGGTGGAACGGGAGTGCAATGGATGGAAAATCAAGTGGTGACAACTTGGTTTCAACTGCGGGGGACAATAAAACCGCCCGAAGATATTGTAATTTTAGCAATTGATGATCAGTCCATCTCCACTCCTGAACAGTACTATAAATCAGATCCACAACAGTATGCCTACCTAGAACCACTGAAATCTTTCCCATACAAGCGAGAAGCTTATGCTCAAGTCATCACTAAGTTGATGAAGGCTGGGGCGAAGTCAGTAGCATTGGATCTAGTTTTTGACAAGCCTAGCACTTATGGTGAAGATGACGATCGCCAATTACAGACAGTATTACAAAAATATGGCAATAAAGTAACTTTAGCGGCACTTTACGAAAATTTTGATACACATCAAGGAGCATTTACACAATTAGCCCAACCCCAGAGGATGTTTCTCACTGCGTCAGTATCCATTGGGACTGTAAATTTCCCCTTAGATGTAGATGGTAAAATTCACCGACTAGGTGGTGAGTTTAACAAGTCTTTGTCTGTGGATGATCTGATCAATACCAAAATTCCCTCCTTTGCAGAAGCAATTTTAGCATCTGCACAAGTAAAATATCCACAACCAAAGGGCGATCGCATTTATTTTTGGGGAAATCAAGGGACATTTGAAACCATTTCTTTTTGGTCTGTTCTCGACCCAGAAAACTGGAATAATTATTTACAACAGGGAAAAGTTTTTCAAGATAAAATTGTGATAATTGGGGCTACAGCCCAGTTACTTCATGATATTCACCCCGTAGCTATGTCCGCAAATCAAAGGATGGCTGGGGTCGAAATTCATGGTAATGCGATCGCTAGTTTGATGACTAATAAAACCATTGCTCCAGCCTTTAATAATTCCATATTAAATGGTTTATTTGTGCTGATATTGGTAGGTAGTACAGGTTTGGTAGTGACTAGAACTAGAAATGGGATTAAGAGACTTTTATTAAGTATGGCTGTGGCTATGACTTGGGGAGGAATTAGTTATGGGAGCTTTATTTATAGTCACATAATGTTACCTACCACAATACCAATAATAGCGATCGCCTTCAACGGAATTGGTTACTTTAGTTCGGAAGTTATCAAAGAAAAAATTAACAAACAACAATTAGTCACAATTTTTCAAAAATATCAATCATCCCCCATTATTCAGGAAATTCTCAGCCAACAAAATGACCTCCAAGACCTGATTCAAAAAAGAGATTTAGAAGTCAAAGGTAAAATACTCAGTGGACGTTATCAAATTATTAAAGTCCTTGGTGCTGGTGGATTTAGTGAAACCTACATTGCTGAAGATATCCACCGTCCAGATCACCCACAATGTGTTGTCAAACAACTTAAACCAGCTACCGCTAAAGAGGAAAATTTAGCCCTGGCTAGACGGTTATTTAATTCTGAAGCAAAAACCCTGGAAAGGTTAGGAACACATAATCAAATTCCCCAACTTCTCGCTTATTTTGAAGAAGACCAAGAATTTTATTTAATTCAAGAATACATAATTGGTCATCCCCTCAGCAAAGAATTAGGATTAGGTAAAAATCTCCCAGAAAATTTAGTTATTAAACTATTGAAAGACCTTTTGCAAATTATCCGATTTGT
This sequence comes from Anabaena sp. UHCC 0253, assembly GCF_009712085.1. Taxonomy (NCBI): domain Bacteria; kingdom Bacillati; phylum Cyanobacteriota; class Cyanophyceae; order Nostocales; family Nostocaceae; genus Anabaena; species Anabaena sp. UHCC 0253. The sequence continues at coordinate 17,033 of NZ_VILD01000010.1, read as the reverse complement.
CCATGAAAATGGCGTAATTCATAGAGACATTAAACCCAATAATATCATTCGTCGAGAATCAGATCAAAAAGTTGTCTTAATAGATTTTGGTGCTGTGAAAGAAGTCAGCACTCAAATTACAGAAAGTTTTGATTCAACAGCTTTTACGATTGGGATTGGAACTAAAGGTTATTCACCGAATGAACAATGTTTTGGTCGTCCTCAATATAATAGCGACATTTACGCCATTGGTATGATTGGTATTAAAGCTTTAACAGGTATTTCTCCCCACGAATTAAAACATGATAGCAATGGAGAAGTAATCTGGTTAAATCATGCCACCGTTACTGAACCTTTTGCAGAAGTTATCAAAAAAATGGTCATGGATGATTATAAACAACGATATAATTCTGCATTTGAAGTGATAGAAGCTTTAAATAAAATCCCCATATCTGAATATGAAAATATGGGGACAGAAACAGACTATTCAGATGATGATATTGATGCTGACGCTGCTACTGCACCTTGGATAGAAGATACTTGATTTGGTAATTGGTAATTAGACCTCTCTTCCTGCTGTCACCTTCATCCAAACAGATGTATAAATAAATTTTGGCAAGTTGAATCTAACCACAGATATAGTTCTATCTACTTCTTTAGCCTGAAGTTAATTTCATAATTAAAGTCTAAACTAAGGTAAATTTATCATAGCAAAGTCAACTTTTAGCTAGAAACATTTAGTTATAAGTTAGAGGTTGTTAAGCAGAAATATTTTTATTTAAAAACGCCTCTGACTCATAATTATTGTACTTATGATCCAAAATATTGATTTGAATACGGGAGATAAAAATGGAATATAGCGAGTTCATAACCCATGTACAAAGTCTGTCACAATCAGAATCTCGTGAAGAGGCAGAAGTAGCTACTCGTGCGACTTTAGAGGTACTTACACAAATTATTCCTAGTGAGGAAATAGCAGATTTATCAGCACAAATACCCCAGGAGTTAAGAGAGTATTTACGTAGAAATGAAACGGAGACTATTCAATCTTTTCATTTGCAGGAGTTTATTGAAAGAATCAGTCAAAAAGAAAGTTTAGAACCAACTACGTCTATTATTCATGTACGGGCGGTTTTTGCTGTTTTACAAAATGCTGTTGCTTCTGATAAATTTCGCAAATTTTATAACTATTTTTCTCATGATTATGAGGAGTTGTTTACGATGTCAGTTACAGATAGAATTTCTGTTTAGTTAGGAGAAATTTGCGAATTAAAAATTTAAGATGCCCGATTTCTTGAAGAAATCGGGTATATTTGTGTTTACCCATGATTTAAAATTGGCTATAGGTGCAAAATTACAGCACTTCCCAGTGTGATATTTTGCTCAGTTACTTACTTTATTTTGGAAATTATGCTAACTTTTACTCAACGGAAACCATTTAATACTGATGCTATAGTTAGTACAAGTATTTCACTAACAGCGGAAGAACGCAGTCGTAGTCGTTATAAATTTACATTAGCAGATGGTAAAGATATTTTTTTGCGTTTATCGAGAGGTACAGTATTAAATGATGGTGATATTCTCACAGATGAAACTCAAAGTATTTATATGAGAATTATTGCTAAACCTGAACCTGTTTTAACTGTAGTGGCAGAAATTCCCTTATTATTAAGGGCTGCTTATCATTTGGGAAATCGTCATGTACCTGTAGAAATTACTTCGACTTATTTACGCTTGTCTCCAGATCCGGTTTTAGCTGCTATGTTGACACAGTTGGGCTTAGAAGTTAAAGAGGAAATTGTACCTTTTCAACCAGAGTTAGGGGCTTATGGAAATCACTCTCACTCATAGTAATTTTTTGGCGATTTTACAATTAGCTAGTCCGGCTTTACCTGTTGGTGCTTATGGCTATTCGGAGGGTTTGGAAATGTTAGTCGAGAATGGTACTATTACTAATATTGAAAATCTCAAAAATTGGCTAAAATTTGAATTAATGTATGGCTCAATTCGCCTAGATGCGGCAGTAATGGTCAGGGTTTTTAGTGCTGTACAAATGGATGATATGGAGGCTTTAAAGCGGTGGAATTTATGGTTGTCAGCGGTGAGAGATACGGAAGAATTACGGGCTGCTAGTTGGCAAATGGGGCGTTCTCTGATGCAATTATTAGGTAAGCTAGAACCGGAAATACTGCCGTTAATTCATGCTGTAGGTTATCCTGGTAATTATGCGATCGCTTTTGCTATAGCTTGCTCTCATTGGGATATAAATATTCAAGCTGCTTTATTAGCTTATTTACATAGTTGGGCTAATAATTTAATTACGGCTGGAATCAAACTTATTCCTCTCGGACAAACTGTGGGACAAGAATTATTACTGAGTTTACAGCCTTTATTAACTTCTACAGTCGGGGAAATTCTGACCATGGAGGATGATGATTTGGGATGTTGTAGTTGGGGTTTGTCTTTGGCTAGTATGCAGCACGAAACCCAGTATACTAGGCTATTTAGGAGTTAAAAATTATGACTGCTTTACGGGTAGGAGTTGCAGGTCCGGTGGGTTCAGGGAAAACTGCTTTAGTTGATGCTTTATGTAAGGGATTACGGGAAAAATATCAGTTAGCAGTGGTGACGAATGATATATATACTCAAGAGGATGCTCAGTTTTTAGTACGTTCTCAGGCTTTGTCAAGCGATCGCATTTTGGGTGTAGAAACAGGAGGTTGTCCCCATACTGCTATCCGCGAAGATGCTTCCATGAATTTAGTCGCAATTGAACAATTAGAAGAAAGATTTACAGATTTAGATTTAGTCTTTTTAGAAAGTGGTGGTGATAATTTAGCTGCTACTTTTAGCCCCGAATTAGTAGATTTAACAATTTATGTAATTGATGTCGCTGCTGGTGATAAAATCCCCCGCAAAGGTGGTCCAGGTATTACTAAATCTGATTTATTAGTTATTAATAAAACCGATCTTGCTCCCTATGTAGGTGCTGATTTGAATGTGATGGAGCGAGATGCCAAAAAAATGCGCGGTGATAAACCCTTTATCTTTACAAATCTGAAAACTCAAACTGGATTAGTAGATGTCATTCAGTTTGTTAATGCGGCTATTGATTAGTAATATGGATATTATTTTTTTCACAAGAATAGGAATTAAAAATTAGTCATTTTAATTCCTATTCTCCATTGTCATAGCTCAAAATTAACCGAAAGCGAAATTGTATAAAATTACAAAATTAACTATCGGAACAATCATTAACAAAATCAACCAGGGATTTTTACCCAGTTTTTCTACAATTTTGATCAAAGCCATTAGTAAGAAAACCGCAGCTACGATATTAACTAATGGGATGAAAAGTCCTACAACCCACCAAGGAGACTGACCACCAACTTTGTACATGATCCAATTATTAAGAATTGGGACCCATGCAAACCAGGCGTTTTCCTCTCCTAATTTTTCGTAGATGTTGTAGAAGCAATAAGAACTAAACAAATAGCCAAACAGAGTGAAAACTAGAAAAACGATATTTGCTCCAGCACTCTCAGAGCTTGACGAGGACTGAGCCAGAAAAGAGTTTAAGTGCCAATTATAGTTTAGTAGAAGCATTTGATCCTTATATAGCAATCCTAACTCATTTTTACCTTACTATCCTGAAAATCACTGTTAGGTCAAGAATTTAAGGAAAAATTTGCTTTATTGTCATAAAAATACACTCTAGGGATTATATTTGATTTTTAATTCCGCACTGCGGTACGAGACTAGGCGATTGGATTAATACAGGATAAAATAAATCATTCTTACAGTATTTTGTCCAAGAGTGAGGTATTTATGAAAGTAGATTACGTCAAAGCCTTCAAATGTGCAGTTTCTTGTCAGGAGATTTATCAAGATTTCTCAAAACTTACATTTAGTGATTGTAATGATCAACAAATTCTCATTAGTAAAGATAGTACCGATACCCAAACCGCTATTTTGACAAAAGCATCAGAAATTACTATTGTGTTTCGCGGTAGTAACTCATATTTTGATTGGAAAACTAATTTTGATACCAAACAAAATCAAAAAGAATTTGATCAAACCATCATTCATCAAGAAATTGTGGATCAAAATGAAAAAGTCTATCCATATAACAATAAAAATAGTTCTGGTGTATTGATGCACCGTGGTTTTGTGAATGCTTATTTTTCTGTCAGAGAACAAATTCATGAATATATCAAAGATAAAAATAGTGTTAATGTAACTGTCACTGGACATAGTTTGGGTGGAGCTTTAGCAACTTTGTGTGCTGTAGATATTCAGTACAATTTTGGTAATCAATTATCTTCTATAGAAGCCTATCTTTTTGGAGCGCCAAAGGTCGGTAATAAAAGTTTTAGAGAGTCTTATAATCAAAGAGTTCCTAATACCTATCGCTTTATTTATGGTATGGACTTAATACCAGAATTACCAAGATGGTGGCAAGGATATCAGCCTGTAGATCAGGAATTGCGAATAGGTTCAAGATTTAGTTGGAACTTTATTTCATCCAGATTTAATAATCACGCTATTATCAAATATATTGATTTTCTTAAAGAAGCATCAATCTCTTCCAGAAGTTAAACTAATGAAGGGAACTTAGGGAACAGGGAGAAAGGGGAATAAATGGGATAAATTTTCTAGTCAAAATCAAACAGGATTTCTATATGTATAATTACAACCGATATGTTTTATCTTTTCTTTTAGTAGTATTCTGCATAACTATTAGCAGTTGTGATTCTAATAATACTGCTGATAACCCAACTTTAGAAACAACACCAAATAGTAAAATTAGTCCAAGTCCTCAAGGAGAACCAGAAAAGTCTCCAACTCCTGCGGCTGAAGGATATTCGACTGATTCTAATTCTAAAGCTATTTCTGGTAAAACTACCAATGTGACTCTATACACAAGTGATGACCAGTGTCAACAGCTAATTCCTAAAAAAGCTGATGTTTCTGCTCAAGAACCAATGAATGAGGCTATCAGTAAGATATTCAAAGAACAAGATACAGCCGATTTTAGCGTCGCTGGCTATCGTGTTAATGTCAATAATGGTATTGCTACTGTAGATGTACGTATTTCTCCAGATTCAAAACGACAAGTATCTTCTCTTTCTAGTTGTGAGCAGTTTGCTTTGTTTGGTAGTGTCCGCAAAACTTTAATTAGTAATTCTGAGTGGAAAATCAAAGATGTCCGTTTTACTGAGCGTGGTGAAGATATTGCTCTTTGATTCTTGAAGATCGTCTGGCAAATATCCGCTGACTTCTACCATAAAAGTGCTATATTTACAGATAATCTAGGCATAGTAAAGATTTTCTAGTGATTCTGCCTAAAGGTAAAAAGACTCTATTAAGATAATAAAGTCTTAAGTCAAGGGTAAAAAATCAATGACTGTCAAACTGATTTTAGTGGGTTTAACTGTTATATTTACGGTTTCGTGCTTATTTTTTGGTACGAAAAATGGCTTTTATGATTCCGACAACTATCATGGGAATGGTTCTGCACATTAAGAGGAGTTTCCGGTTCAGTTTCCAACTTTCATAACTTTGCTAAGGAAACAAAGCCCAAGGCCAACTTCCTCAGCCAATAGTTTGAAGGGAGGAGTAGATGAGGGATAATGTCTCAATTGATTCTGGTTTTGATGCTCCAGAAGTAGCTCATGAGTTAGAATGCTTTCCCTATAGTGTTCAGCATCAAGATGAAGGGGTGTGTCTACTGGTGAAAATGGGTCCATACCGGATCTTATTAGATTTTGGGTTGACAAATATTTCACCCATAACCAAGGACTTGACTAAATCGGCACAACGTGGTAGTTCACCTATGCCAGCAGATTTAGTTTTAGTTAGTCATGCTCATGCAGATCATGCCAGGGGTTTATTAACCCTGCATCAAGCTTTTCCATTGTTACCTATTTATGCTAGTGAGGTGACAACAAAGTTATTACCTCTCAATTGGCCAGAACAAGAACTACCAGGAATTCCTTCATTTTGTCAGGCTTTACCATTGCGATCGCCTGTAGAGATAACAGGAAATTTAATCGTAGAATTATTTCCCGCAGGTCATTTACCTGGTGCGGTTGCTATTCTTCTGACTTACCACACCCCAAACCGCGATTATAAGTTACTTTACACTGGTGATTTTTTCCTATCTAATTCCCGTTTTGTAGAAGGGTTGCGACTGGATGAATTACGAGGTTTAAATTTAGATGTACTCTTAATTGAAGGTAGTTATGGTACATCCCGTCATCCTCATCGTCGTAATCAAGAAAATCAATTAGCAGAAAGAATTAACCGTGCTATTACTTACGGTATTCCAGTGGCTAACCCTGAAAGTTATTCAGTAATTTTACCAACACCAGCTTTAGGTTTAGGTCAAGAACTGCTGATGTTGCTACGTTCCCATCACCATTTTACAGGTAGAGATATAGATGTTTGGGTTGATGGTGCTGTTGCGACTGGTTGCGATGCCTATTTAGAACTTTTACCTCATCTTCCCGCTTCTGTTCAAAATTTTGCCCGTCATCAACCTTTATTTTGGGATGAAAGAATCAAACCTCGTGTCCGCCGATTAAAACCGGAATATCTGGCGACTTTAGGCAGATCTCCTTGTATTGTCCTCACGGATTCCAGCGCTGATTTAAGTAAATATTGTCAACCAAATACAGGTAATTGGCTGATTCTTCTACCCGAAAAAATTGATATCAACTTTAGTCACAATTATTTAGCACCAACAGAAGTTGAAAATTATCTTTTAGCACAACATAGTGATGGTCCAGGAACAACCCAGCTAATTCATAATCTCCGCCCCCAGCACGTGATTTTTGTACATGGTTCTCCTAGCTACCTAGCTGATTTAACTTGTTTAGAAGAATTACAAAACCGCTATCATGTCCATTCCCCAGCCGCAGGGACTCTAGTAGAATTACCGATTGGGGAAACATTTTTACAACCGGCTGCCCCTGAGACTAATTATGAGGGTGAGTTGACGGAGTTGGGAACTGTTATTACTATTACTCTTCCTGATGCGGTGACAGCAGATCCTCGCTGGCGACAGTTTGCTGATACAGGTTTAATAGCAGCCCGCTGGCAGGGTGAAGACTTGGTATTACGGGGGTTATCCCCACGGGAACTATTAAACCAAAATAGCCCCCGTCCTACTTCTAGTGATGTTGAATGCTGTGGTAATTGCCGATACCAAAGGGGACAACGGTGTTTGAATCCCGTTGCCCCCTTGTATAATTTCAAAGTTACCCTTGACGGATACTGTCCTGCTTTTGAACGCTTAACTTGAATTTAATTTAGGAGCGTTTATTCTGGATTCAGGTCAGTATAAGGGTTATGAATACGTTCTGCTTCTGGACAGTCATCAGTTGTCAGCGGTTCTACATTACCGCGTTGTACTGAAGCTAATTTTTGAGTGACAGATCCGATGCTTTCAAGACGAACCATCTCCTCCCAAGAACAAACTTCATCTTCTTCGTCGGTTTCATAGCGTAAAGTCACTAAATCACCCTCGATATCAATGATGCGGGCCCGCTCTATCCAGCGTTGCTGATCCCGCAAAAAAACACATACCTCCCGCCCGTCGCAACACAGTTGATAAATCTTGCGGTGTAGCATGTAGTGCTTCTGCCTTTTTATACAACGTAGTTAAACCTGTCAGATTTGGGTTTTGTGCCAAGAATACCAGCCTCTAATGAGGTGAATTCCGCGGTTACAACCCAGTAAGTTTAGTGACTCAATTTTACCATTTATTTTTAGTCATTAGTGTTAGGTCAAATTTTGGGTCTTAAGCTTTAGTTTACCGCATTAGTTGAACGGCTATCCAAACTGTTTACATATACAGATATTTTTCTTTTACCTCACGCTGCTGGTGGGAACATTTCGCCAACACACGGTTGCTAATTTGATACTATCTACATGACTATCACCCGCAAGCGATGGACTACAAGAGGAGAGTTTAAAAATGATCAACTCTTGTGTTGATAGTGCATACCACGCTTTACTATTGGGGTTTTCAGCCTATCTTCTGAATAAAAATTTGAATATTCGAGGCGTTACTGGCACAAAATGTAAATTTATATGTAGAGGTGTTCTGGTGGAATATCTCTACATAGGTTGTGAGACAGTGTCAGGTTATTTCGATACATTTAATCAGTCACACTATATAGTGTACAAGTAAGTGAAAGCTGAAACTAACGGGGTTGGATGAGTGCAATCAAGAAAATTCATCGAGAATTACAAAGGGTGGGGAATTCTAATGGGCGGCGAGCGGATGCTTCGCGTTTAATGTTACCACTACGGATTTCATCGTCAAGGGCTGCAAGAGCTACCAAATCGTTTGGCTGATAACACCTGGTTTTTAGCACTTGGTGGATTAGACCCTCGGATTCAACACTAAGACACCCGGTTTGGAAAGCAGATTTAACTAGTGAGCGAATCATCATAACTAGGGGCTAATGAAGCAATTGATTATTTTTATTGTGGAACAATTACTTCAGAAATACATTGATGCAAACCAGCCGTTCCTAGTGATTCTCATTACTTAAATATAGTGATCAATATCACTGCTAATCAGATTAATATGGGTTGCCTTCAGGATATTTACGGTTATTTGCTGAAAATAAAATACAAATTTGGAAAAAAATAGCCTAAAAATTTATAACTTCTTGATTATATTAGGCAAGGTCATCAGTATTATCCACTACGTAAAAATTTGATGGATATACTTTAGTGTAAAAACTGGCGAAAATCTTCATCTTGCTGACTCAACTGCACCCACTCTAAGTTTAGGGCTTGAAATTTCCGGACTAAGCGATCGCACGCTGGACGTTCTGTGGCATAATGACCAGCATCAATTAAGACAAGGCCACGATCTCGGCTTTCTTGGAACTGATGAAATTTACAGTCAGAAGTTAGATAAGCTTGGGCATTAGTTTTGACTACTGCTGAAATAAAACCTGCACCCGAACCGCCTAAAACAGCTACTCTGGAAATTTGCTGCTGTAAATCAGCCATGGGGGAAAAAATCAACTGAGGCGGATTTAATTGCGTTTGAATATTATGGAGCAATTTCTCTAATGTCAAACTTGGTTTTATTATGCCTACACGCCCATAACCTAAACCTGCTTGGGTAGGAATAATCGGTGATACCTCTTCAAGTCCGAGAATTTGCGCTAAAACGTCAGCAGTTCCATCTTCTACTTGGTCAAAATTAGTATGGGCGCTGTAAATGCCGATATTATGAGCAAAAGATAAGCGTACCATTTCCGTCAAAGCTTCCCCAGTGCGGAAAGATTTGGGGGGGTTGAAAATGAGGGGGTGATGGGCAAAAATTAGATTAGCATGGAGAGCGATCGCTTCCTGCATTACTGCTAAAGTCGGAGTTAAACACACTAAAACCCGCGCTTCTGTGTACAAAACACCTGGTTCAACTTGCCAACCGCAATTATCCCAACTTTCGCACCAAGCGGGATTTGCCCATTCTTCAAACCAGGTGATTAAATCAGCAACTTTCATTGACAAAAAACCCCAACTTCTTAATAGATTAATCATTAATTAACATAGATTTTATCAGAAGTCGGGGATCTGTCACTAATTACCAGGGAACAGGTAAGAGGTAATAATTAATTTCTACCAATTATCAATTGTCAATTATCAATTGTCAATTATTTAAGTTAAATCTTCTATCAATTTAATCACTCTTTCTTTAACTTCTTCGCGGACACGGCGAAAAGTATCAATACTGTTACCTTCAGGATCATCAAGTTGCCAATCTGCGAAGACTTCTCTTAATACCCATACTTCTGGTAAATTGACTCCACAACCACACAGAGAAATTACTGCATCAAAATCTTCAGGATGAAAATCACTTAAACATTTAGAACTTTGATTACTAATATCAATGCCTATTTCTGCCATAACTTCGACAGTAATAGGATCTACATGACTTGATGCTAAACCAGAACTAACAACAGCAATTTTACCTTCTCCTAAAGTTTTCGCAAAACCTTCCGCCATTTGGGAACGGCGAGAATTTTTTTTGCAAACAAACATTACTCTTTTCATGATTTTTGTAGTTGTAAATTGGTTGACAAAAGAATAGTTTTATGAAACTTATCAGAACGCAAAATTGAACCAAAGTAGGGGTAATTCATGAATTACCCCTACCAGAAAATAAGGTTTTCAGTCACATATTCTGCAAGTCATACTTTTAAAGCCTTATTTGCGGCTTGAATATTTTCCTGGGCTGCTTTTTCTTTGCGTTCACTATGGCGGTCTGTGAGATAATCCACTTGATTACGTAATAGCAACGTAAATTTATATAGTTCTTCCATGACATCAATTACTCGGTCACGATAAGCAGAATCTTTCATTGTTCCATCTTCATGAAATTCTTGATAAGCTTTTGCTACTGAAGATTGATTAGGAATGGTGAACATTCGCATCCAACGCCCTAAAATTCGCATTGTATTAACGGCGTTGAAAGATTGAGAACCTCCACTTACTTGCATTACTGCTAAAGTCCTTCCTTGGGTTGGTCTAACTGCACCAATACTCAAAGGAATCCAATCAATTTGATTTTTTAAAATTCCGGTAATGTTACCGTGCATTTCTGGAGAAGACCAAACTTGACCTTCAGACCATGTACTCAATTCTCGCAATTCTTGAACTTTAGGATGAGTATCACTAACACTACCATAAATTGGTAATTCACGAGGGTCAAAAAACCGGACTTCTGCACCAAAGTTTTGCATGATTCTGGCTGCTTCTTCTGCTAATAAACGACTGTAAGAACGTTCGCGCAAAGAACCATATAAAAATAATATTCTGGGGGGATGATTGAAATCTGTCATGGCAATTATTTCTTAACTAATCATCAGCACTAAAGGCAGGAATACAACGAGGATCTCGCAAAGTTGCTTTTTCTGGTTCTCTCGGAAACCATGCTGCTGTGCGTTTACAAAATTCAACCAACATTAACATAACTGGTACTTCAATTAAAACCCCTACCACTGTTGCTAGTGCTGCACCAGAATTTAACCCAAATAACATTACCGCTGTAGCGATCGCCACTTCAAAATGATTACTAGCACCAATTAAAGCTGCTGGGGCTGAATCTTCATAGGATATATTCAGCTTTAATGCTGCTACATAACTAATGAAGAAAATGAAATTTGTTTGGATAAATAAGGGAACAGAAATCAATAAAATGTGTAAAGGATTTTTGACAATTAGTTCTCCCTTAAAGGCAAACAGCAAAACTAAAGTAATCAGTAAAGCAGCAGTAGCAATGGGAGAAAGATATTTCAGAAATTCTCTTTCAAACCATTCTCTACCTTTATATTTGAAAATCCAATACCGACTATACATTCCTGCTATTAATGGCAAACCAACATAAATCAGCACAGATAAAACTATTGTTTGCCAGGGAACTGTTAAATCATTTGCTGCTAATAACCATCTTCCTAAAGGTGCATATAAAAATAGCATTGCTAGAGAATTAACTGCTACCATTACCAAAGTATGTCCTTGATTACCATAAGCCAGATATCCCCACATTAAAACCATGGCTGTACAAGGGGCAATTCCTAATAAGATTGCTCCCGCAATGTAAGAATTTACTAAACTAACTTCGTTGCCACGAATTAATTCTGAACCTATAATTAATGGTTTAAATAACCAACCTAAAAAGAATTGGGCAAAGACTACCATTGTAAATGGTTTAATTAACCAATTCATCACCAAAGTCAAAATTACAGGTTTGGGTGTCCGCAGAGCGTGAGTAGCTTGGGTAAAATCTATTTTTACCATGATGGGATACATCATAAAAAATAGACATATAGCAATGGGAATTGATACTTGATAAATGCTAATAGCGTCTAGAGTTACAGCAATACCTGGAAATAATCTCCCTAATCCAATTCCTACTAAGATGCACAAAAATACCCAAACGGTGAGATATTTTTCAAAAAAACTTAAGTTACTTCCAGCTTTGACTCGGACTTGATTTTCTGAATGATTGATATTCATAAATATTGCCTTTTGTTTGCGTAACCTGTTTTTATCTGTCTAGTTAGTGAGAGACTACCTACCTAATGTATCTATCATTTCAAGAAAAGTTGATATGTAATTATTTACCCTACCATACAGGCACAAAGATTCATCAAAAAAAATTGATGGATTATTGACAGGCATCTATAATCATGTTTTTAGCTGCATTGCAAATATATAGTTATTAATTTTAAATTTTTAATTACTGTGAACGTTTGTTCACCAACCTCAAACGGAGTAGCAGGTTTTGAACTAAAGTAAAGTAAAAGCTTTTTCCTCGCGTGGAGAATCACAATTGTGAAGTTACAGCGACCAATATTAGTGGGAGGACTAGGGCTATCGTTCTCCTTGTGGATGTTAGATAGCTGGCATGATTCAATAGTTCAGGTAGGAGAATTCGGCCTCCTGAGTGCGTTGGCTGTTGGTGGGGGTTTGTGGTTATTCAAGAAAAATCAGCCCCAACTAGGTGAACAGCTAAATGATATGTTTGTAGATAGAGCGGCTGTGGATAAAGCGATCGCTCAAACCGAAGTAATAATTAATCAGCTTGCCCAAGAATCAACCAGTCATCCTGCTTTAGAAAATCTCCGGGAAAACCTGGCTAAATTGCCTTTAGAATTAGATAGAAAGGAAATTGCCGTTGCGGTGACTGGTGGAAAATCTGTAGGCAAAACTACGGTTATCAAAGTTATAGAAAATGCAGGAACGAGTTCGGGAATGTCTTTGCATTTTTCCGAAACAGCGCCTTTGTTTTCCGTAATTGGTGAAAATGCTGATGTTGTCACTTTATCAGAAATGCAGAAATCTGATTTTGTCTTATTTCTGACAAACGGTGATTTAACAGATTCAGAATTTCAGGTTTTACAACAACTAAAAGCTGCAAAACAGCCGAAATTACTGGTTTTCAACAAACAAGATCAATATCAATCAGATGAACGCGCTACAGTTTTACAATCATTAAAACAGCGGATAGGTGCAAATGTAGTTGCGACTGCGGCTTCTCCTGTAGCTGTGAAAGTGCGAAAACATGAAGAAGATGGTTCTTTCCAAGAATGGATGGAACAACCAACGCCAGATATCCAGCAGTTGACACAACAATTAGGAGAAGTTGTTGGACAGCAGGGAGAACAGTTAGTTTGTAATACTACAAATCGCAAAGTATTATTACTGAAATCTGAAGCCAAAAATTGTTTAAATGGCGTAAGAAGGGACAAATCCACACCCTTTATAGAACAATATCAATGGATTGCAGCAGCAGCGGCTTTTGCTAACCCTGTACCTGCTTTAGATATTCTCGCAACTGCGGCGATTACTGCTCAAATGGTCATGGATTTGGGTAATATATATCAGCAGAAGATTTCCTTAGAACAAGCGCAACAAGTAGCTGGAACTATGGGAAGTTTGATGTTGAAATTAGGTTTGGTGGAACTTTCAACTAGGGCTGTAACGGGTATTCTGAAAACTAATGTTGCTACCTTTGTGGCTGGAGGAATGGTAGAGGGAGTTAGTGCTGCTTACCTAACAAGAGTAGCGGGATTAAGTTTAGTTGAATATTTTGAACAGCAAGAAGTTGCTTTAGAATCGGGAAGTGCTTTAAATCTCGACAAACTGCGTCAAGTTTTGCAAACTGTATTCCAACAAAATCAAAGAATGGCTGTTTTGGAAGATTTTGTGAAGCAAGGTGTGAAGCGGTTGTTACCGGAAGCAAAAGCAGTGGAAGTCTAATTTATTACTTACCTTGGCGATTAGAAATCACGGCTACACAGACAAAACCCATCTACCCTTCGGGAACGCCAAAGGCGAACATGGGTTTCAAACTCTTACTTTTTTCTTAGTCCACGCAGGTGGTCACTGAGCCTGTCGATAGCGTAGCGTGGCGTTAGCCATAGTGTGGACTTTGTTTGTGTAGTTGCGATTTCTAATCGCCCAATACTCAGCAATGATATAATTATGACAATATATTTAAATTAATCTCTGCGGTATTTACTAAAAAAGGTATGATTATTTGGCAAAAAGGGCAAAAAATTAATAACGGTAGATTTATCATTGAGGGTAAACCCTTGGGTATAGGTGGTTATGGTATCACTTACAAAGCTTTAGAACCCAAGACGGGTAAATTTTACGCCATTAAAACCTTAAATCCCACCATGCAATTGAGGAAAGATTTTACAGAACAACACGTTAAGTTTCTAAATGAAGCCTTGACAATTAAAGGTTTTGATCATCCCCATATTCTCAAAGTTTATGAAGTCATCCAAGAAGAAAAAAGTGAACTTTTTGGTATTGTGATGGAATATATTGATGGGGTAAATTTATCTGAATATGTCCAAAATAAAGGACAATTATCAGAATCAGAAGCACTATTATATATAGATCAAATTAGTCAGGCTCTAGAATATATTCACATAAAAGGAAGTTTACACCGCGATATTAAACCGGAAAATATTCTCTTACGAAAAAATAAACAAGAAGCGGTTTTAATTGACTTTGGGCTAAGTCGAAATATTGAGAATTACAGCATGACAAATGCTTTAACAGAAGGTTATGCACCTATAGAACAATATGAGCGCCAAGGTAATTTTGGACATCATACCGATGTTTACGCTTTAGCCGCAACTTTATATTATCTCCTCACGGCAGATGCTCCAGTATCCGCGCAAAACCGTAGGAATAGTAAAGCTTTTGACATTTTAGTAGAACCAAAGAAATATAATTCCTGTATTAGTCAGAGAGTGAATGATGCTATTTTGCAGGGTATGGAAATAGAACCGGAAAACCGGACTCCAACAGTATTTAAGTTTAGGGAAAATTTGGGTTTGGTTAATATTGAAAATGAGCAAGAAATACAATTAAAATCAGAAGTAGGAATGGAATACAATAACCTGCGTGATTTACTCAAAGCACAGAACTGGGAAGAAGCAGATAAAGAAACTTACGAAGTTATGATTAAAGCTGTGGGTAAAAAGTCAGGTGACTTCTTTGCAAGTAATGAACTCTTAGATTTTCCATGCCAAGACCTCCGCACAATTGACCAATTGTGGGTAAAATACAGTCAAGGAAAATTTGGCTTCAGCGTCCAAAAGGAAACTTATTTGAGTGTCGGTGGGAAGCTTGGTAGCTATGAATATGAAACCTTGAAGAGATTTGTCAAAAGTGTGGGATGGGGAGAGGGTATAAAAGAGGGTATAAAATATGATAATACATCACCAAAAGGACACTTGCCTTGTGTTGTTGTGTGTTCTCTGGTGGGGGAGGCAATAGGGAGGGGGTCTGTTTTCCAGAGACTTGTAAACTGTAACATTTAAAGGTTACAGAAAATTATTAAGTCTGAATCAGGATATACAGGATTTAAGGATTTACAGGATTTTATTTTCTGATGAAAGCTCCCCGACTTCTGAGATAATTGATGTTGATAAATGAGAAGATGAATTAAATAATTTAGATCCCCAAAAAAACAATCATTCAATAAAATCCTGTAAATCCTAAAATCCTGGACATCCTGATTCAGACAATTTCAGATATAATATAATAAATTCCCAACAGGAGTAAAAGTTATGACTATGAAAGAACTTATTCAAGCAGAAATTGACAAAATACCAGAACAAGAACTAAATAACCTTTATCAATGGATAAAAGAATTTACTGGTAAAATAAATAATATGAAACATTCAGAAACCATGGAATCAGCAGAAAAACATTTCTCTAATTCCTATCCTTACCATGATCTAGATTATCTTGCTGGAACATGGACAAAAGAAGATGAAACTGAATTTTTACTGAATACTCAACAATTTAATGAAATAGATCAACAATTATGGCAATAAAATCAATCTTATTAGATACCAATGCTTATACTGCTTTTAAACGTAATCAAAATGAAGCAGTTGCAATAATTGGAAATGTAGATATTATTGTCATCAATTCCATCATTCTTGGAGAATTATTAGGAGGTTTTGCACTAGGAAATAAACCAGAAATAAATCGTGATGAATTGGAAAAGTTTATGGAATCTCCTAGAATAAAAATATTTCCTATAGATGAAAAAACATCAGAATATTATGCTCTTATTTATTCTCAATTATGAAAGAAAGGAAAACCTATACCTACTAATGATATTTGGATTGCAGCTACAGCAATTCAACATAATTTAATTTTATTTACTTATGATAGTGATTTTGAAAATATAGAAAATTTAAAATTAGGTAATTGTTTAGCAGATTTTATTTAGGAATCATAATTGATCATCATACTTTAAACCCATATCCTGATTCTGACAAATAAAAATCTGCACAATACAGGTTAATCATCTACTAAACACGAAAATCCACATCCTGAAAATCCTTATTAATTATGACCATTGCTGAACAGATTTACGCACTTGTGAAAAATCTTCCCCAAGATAAAGCTGAGGAAATTTTGAATTTTGCTGAATTTATCTGTAGTAAAAATTTAAATCCTAACCAAATTGTCAATGATTCTGCAAATCTTTCTTGGACAGAACTCGTTTATTCACTTGCGGGAACTTGGAAAGATGACTTTCCTAGTTTAGAAGAAATTCGTAGTGAAGCGGGACAAGATATCTTGCGGGAGAGTCTGGCATCACCGTGCCAAAACGGGAAAATTGTACGCTAAGGCTGAAACGATTGCAGGACAACGGTTTCAGAACCAAAATAAATTGATTAGCTAATACTTGTATAATAAGCAACCGGAAGATAGCTTACCCTCATTCTCTTGGTACAGAGTAGTATGTATTCCCTGCCCCATAAATTTAACCCCAGTTAAAAGTATTGATGATGACTGTCAAATCTGAATTAATTACCAAAATTATTCGCAAAAATTGGGCAGACTATTAAACGCCTTGTGTGCTACTTCCTCAGCTCGTTGTGGCGTTACTTTCTGATACCGTAAAGTTGTCTGAATGCTCTCATGTCCCATCAATGCCCCTAAGTTCCTCAATCCCCCATTAGCCCCCACCCGTTCTGTAG
>NZ_VILD01000009.1:292669-296983 GCF_009712085.1 Anabaena sp. UHCC 0253 | reverse complement strand
AAGGATTTTCCCCTGATCTGTTCTACTGTTTCTCTATCACTTATTCCTAACTTTTCTTTGATTATTAATGCCCCCAGTGCCATCCTAAATGTTTTGGCTGGTGCGCCTATTTTTTCTGAAAATATTGCTGCGTATTCGCCATCAAATTCCGACCAAGGGATCATTTTTGCCATAATTACCCATCGGTTGTCTAATGCCAATTTCTCCTCGAAGGGTAGTTGAAACTTTTCCGGTGCTGTTTCCTGTTCTTGCGCTTTTCTATACATCTTAATGCGCCTTAATGCAAGGGATTTTACTCATTTTAACTCTTTTTCTTGCACCTTTTTCACTTTCTATCCCCATCAAGTCATCTATTTGTCCCGGTTTTATGTTTATTCAGCAAGCCCTATTTAGTCTAATATATTTCTTACTTTGCGCCTTTGCTCCTTTGCGCGAAACTTTCAATATATTGTGGTTTACTTACTGCTGTAAATTCAAAAATGAAATCCCCGGTTTCTTCAAGAAATCGAGGATCTAAGAATATGATATTTTTGATTACTTCTGCGTGATATATTTTAGCAACCCTTCACAGGCATCCATTAGTAAATCAATAACTTGATTAAAGCCCTCAGTTCCCCCGTAATATGGGTCTGGAACTTCCTTGAGAGTGTGTGTAGAGCAAAAATCGCACATCAACTTAACTTTAGAATGATATTGCCCAGAACGGTCAACAGCGAGGATATCATCATAATTATTGCGGTCCATTGCCAAAATCAAATCAAACTCTTGAAAATCCGAGAGTTGAAATTGACGAGCTTGGCCTTTGAGTTTAAATCCTAACTTATTTTCCGCTGCGGCGCTCATGCGTCTATCCGGTGCTGCACCGATGTGATAACCAGCAGTACCAGCAGAATCGCAAAGAATTGTTTTACTCAAGCCCCCTTGGTCAATGAGATGATTCATAATATTTTCTGCCGAAGGCGATCGGCAAATATTACCAAGGCAGACAAATAATAACTTATAGGTCATGTATTTTAATTTTTGTGTCAGTTGTCAGTTATTTTATACTACTGACCACTGACTACTAACTACAGATTACATTCCAGGTAACTCTAGTCCACTAGTTAAATCTTCCATACGTTCCCGCATGGTTTCGGTAGACTTTTTATAGGCATCTTTCATGGCCGCAGCAACTAAATCAGAAAGCACTTCTGCACCTTCTTCTAAAGCAGATTGAGCAATTTCTACGCGTTTGGGTTCTTGGTTGCCACTGACAACAACTTTAACGAGTCCACCGCCAGATTCTCCCAGAATCTCCATTTGCTCCAATTCTTCTTGAAGACGCTTTGCACCTTCTTGAACTTGCTGCGCTTTTTTAAAAGCTTCGGCTAGTTCTTTCATTTTGCCTAAGCCAAAGCCAAATCCTTGTCCTTTTTCTGCCATAACTGGTTATCCGCTGTACGGTTAATTACAAATCAAATTCAATTATAGATGCGCGGGGTAATTGGTAATGGGTAATTGATAATTGTCAATTGTCAATTGTCAATTGTCAATTGCCTTTAGTAAACTGCTTGAAACTCACCCAACATCTTCACTTCTGGTTCTAGCCAAATTGACCAACGTTCTTGCACCTCATTTTGAATATGACGAATTAGATGGAAAATATCACTGGCTTTAGCTCCGCCCCGATTGACAATAAAATTAGCATGAAGTTGGGCGACTTGCGCTCCACCTAATTGATAGCCTTTGAGTCCAGTTTGTTCGATTAACCAACCCGCAGTATAAGGTTTGGGATTTCTAAACACACTTCCACAACTAGGATAGCTGTAAGGTTGGGTGCTGAGGCGGTGTTTTTTATGTTCCTTAGTTCTCTCTGTTACTTGGACAGGATCTGCACCTGGTTGGAGTTGGAAGGTGGCTTGAGTTACAACCCTTTTACCACCTTGTAGCAGTGAACTGCGGTATGTGTAGCCTAATTCCTCTGGGGTGAGAGTGGCCAAAGTTCCATCTGGTAAAAGAACTTGGGCGCTAACTAACATATTTGCAATACAGCTATTATGCGCTCCAGCATTCATGACCACAGCACCCCCGACAGTTCCGGGGATACCCACAGCCCATTCTAATCCTTCCCATCCCAAAGCGGCTGCGTCCCATGCTAAACTGGGGATAGGCTCTCCAGCGGACACAGTTAATTGACCTGTAGTTGAGTTAAAATTTTTAGAACGGAGATGACGAGTAGCGATAACTAAACCGGGTATACCGCGATCGCTCACCAACAAATTAGAACCAGCGCCTAATATAGTTATTGTTAAATCATTTTCTTGGGCGTACTCAATACTTGCTTGCAACGTTTCTAAGTCACGAGGACAAACGTACCATTCAGCTTGTCCCCCAACGCGGTAAGAAGTAAACGCTGACAAGGACGTTTGGGTTCTGAGAGTACAATTAGTTCCTGGTAAGTAAATTAATTTACTATTATCCACATGAGCTTGCGTTTGTCTTGGTGGAGTTAAATCAGAAAATTCGCAGACTTTGCCAAATCCCTGGGAAGTTATCATCTTTTCTTTACTTCAATGTGTGAATTTGTGACATTTGTTATTTATTTACCGTAAAAATCCGGTATTTAATCAACTTATCAAACCCTGCTAAATGCAGTTCTTAATCCTAAGATGTAGCAATTGCTGGTTCACTCATCGTGGTAATCAGTTCAGGAATAGCCTGATTCAAATTACCCGCACCTAAAAACAGTGCTAAATCTCCCGGACGTAGGGTTTGCAGTAAAAACTCACTCACTAAAGGTAAAGTTTGTTGATAAACTACTTGAGGGTTTTGTTTGCTAATTGCAGTGGCTAAATCTTGTCCACTGACTTGTCCTAAATCAGGTTCACCTGCACTGTAAATATCAGTCAGGACTACTAAATCAGCATGGGTAAAAGACGCAGCAAATTCTTCTAAAAATGTTAGTGTTCGAGTATAACGATGGGGTTGGAAAATTGCAACTACCCTTTGTCCAGGTCTAGCTTGAAGACGGGCTGCGGCTAAAGTCGCACGAATTTCACTAGGGTGATGGGCATAGTCATCAATAAAAGTAATCCCAGCCGCCTCACCGCGGAACTCAAACCGTCTTCTTGCACCTTCAAAGGTGGCAATACCTTTGGCAATTTCTCCAAATTCTAAGCCCAAGAATCGCCCTACAGCTACTGCTGCTAAAGAATTGCTGAGGTTATGATGGCTCAATAGCTGTAAATTTAATAACCCCAAAGCCTTACTTTTTTCCCATACCAAAGCAGTTGTGCCGTCAGCACGATAATCTATATTGGTAACGGTGTAGTCAGCACCTTTCTCTGGGTCAAGACTATAGCTAATAGTTGGTTTGAGCCTGTCGCGCACTGTGTCACAATCAATGCTACCCACTAAAGTTTTGCAACCTTGAGCAAAGGTTTGGAAGGTACTAACCACCTCTTCTAAAGTTTCGTAGTGATCAGGATGATCTAATTCAATATTAGTAATAATGCCAATCTCTGGCGCGTGTTTTACCAGAGAACCATCAGACTCATCTGCTTCTGCTACTAAATAACGGCTTTCACCCATTCTGGCATTACCTTCCCAAGCTTTGACTTCACCACCGACCAAAATGGTCGGATCAAGTCCAGCTTGCAACAGCATATAACCAATCATGCTACTAGTGGTAGTTTTGCCATGAGTTCCTGCCACAGCAATACTGTAATAATCAGCAATCAAAGCGGATAGAACATCAGAACGATGAAAAATTGGGCAACCTAATTCCAGAGCAGCTTTATATTCCAAATTATTGGTATTAATCGCTGTGGAACAAATTACTTGGGGTAAAACTGTTTTCGCTGCCGATAACTTTTCTGGTGAAGTTAATAAAACAGCATCAGCCGCTACTTCCGGCAGAAAAAATTCCAGATTGTTTGCTTCTTGCTTACTGAAAATGTGAGCGCCTAAAGTTTCTAACTTGTGCGTCATATGGTTAGGACGCAAATCTGAACCAGATACTGGTAATTGGCGCTTGGTTAAAACATAAGCCAAAGCAGACATTCCAATCCCACCGATTCCAATGAAATGAAATGGTCTACCACTAAAATCTATAGAAATACTCATCTTATTCTCCTCTTACACCACACCATACCGAATCACATAAGACACGCGTATCATAACAGGATTTTGATTTTTACAGATACTAACTATCCCATCCAAAATGTTCATCCCTGCTGAATGATTAAATTTTGACTTTGGTTTTTTTCTTTGAGCGAGATTATCCCCCCTGCCGAAAATTATCACTATTTATAATCCGCTCCTATGATTATTCTG
>NZ_VILD01000009.1:286879-292458 GCF_009712085.1 Anabaena sp. UHCC 0253 | reverse complement strand
ATCCGCTCCTATGATTATTCTGAAAATTTCTGCTACATCGGGAAAGAAAATTATGTAAATTTAAATACATATTTTGGGTACTTTTTGACAACTAGTAGTATGGCCTTGAGTATAGCAACTTGCATCACTTGCCTAAAGCCTCTATCGGAATTGACTACAATAGTACATTGGTAGTGAAACTATTATTCAATTTATAAAAATCATGATTGGTGATTGGTGATTGGTAAGAATTATTTCTCCTACTCCCTGCTCCCCTGCTCCCCTGCTCCCCTGCTCCCCTGCTCCCCTGCTCCCTGCCCCCTGCTCCCTGCCCCCTCGACTCTCATGGTTTATAAATAAAATCTGTATTTTTTTTTGTTCTCAGACTTTCTCGTTATAAATAGCCTCCCTCTTTGCGATATGATTGGGGTCAACGATATCAACTTATAGGCATAAATACAGAGGGGCAAGACACTGTGATTAGAGTTGCAATTAACGGTTTCGGGCGCATTGGACGTAACTTCGCACGCTGCTGGGTAGGTAGAGAAAACAGCAATATTCAACTGGTCGGTATTAATGACACATCCGATCCTAGAACTAATGCTCACTTGCTTAGATATGACTCCATGCTAGGTAAATTGCATGGTGTAGACATTAGTGCTGATGATAACTCCATCACCATTAATGGTAATACAGTTAAGTGCGTATCTGATAGAAACCCCGATAACTTGCCCTGGAAAGAGTGGGGAATTGACCTGATTATCGAATCAACAGGTGTATTTACCAGCAAAGAAGGGGCTATGCGGCACGTAAATGCCGGAGCTAAAAAGGTTCTGATTACCGCTCCTGGCAAAAATGAAGATGGTACTTTTGTAATCGGTGTAAATCATGAGGATTATGACCACAACAAACATAACATCATCAGTAATGCTAGTTGTACAACCAACTGTTTAGCTCCAATTGCCAAGGTATTAGATGAAAAATTTGGTATCATCAAAGGCATAATGACCACTACCCACAGCTACACAGGTGATCAGCGTTTACTAGACGCTTCCCACCGTGATTTGCGTCGGGCTAGAGCAGCAGCTATCAACATTGTTCCTACTTCCACTGGTGCAGCAAAAGCAGTAGCTTTGGTACTTCCTCAGTTGAAGGGTAAGTTAAATGGTGTTGCTTTGCGTGTACCAACTCCTAACGTTTCCATGGTGGATTTCGTAGTGCAAACTGAAAAGCGCACTATTACCGAAGAAGTTAACCAAGCTCTTAAGGCTGCGGCTGAAGGTCCTCTGAAAGGCATTTTGGGTTACACCGAATTGGAACTTGTATCTTCTGATTATCAAGGTACAAATGAATCTTCTATCGTTGATGCCAATTTAACTATTGTTATGGGTAATGACATGGTGAAAGTCATGGCATGGTATGACAATGAGTGGGGTTATAGCCAACGTGTTCTAGATTTGGCTGAATTAGTAGCTGCAAAATGGGCTTAATTGTTAATTGTCTTTTGTCAGTTGTTCGTTGTTTCAATACCACTGACCACTGACTATTGATTAATGGGCGCAGGCCTTTGACTAATGGGCGCAGGCCCTGCGCCCCTACTGACCGAAATGTTGAAATCCCTGGCTGAGGCTCAGAACTTGGTCGGGGATTTCTGCTTGTTGATACTGGAGAATTACTGTTGAGCCGGGGGTGATTTTGCCGATTATGGCTGCACCTGTGCCTAGTTGTTGCACTAATTTTAATGCAGGTTCTAGTGGTAAACATAGGACTAATTCAAAATCTTCGCCACCATAAAGGGCATATTCTAATGATTTTTCTGGTGTTAGCCACTCTTGAAAGGCTGATGGTAAGGGTATTTTATGAGATTCTATAATTGCACCGACGTGACTGGCTCGGCAAATTTGTAATACTGCATCTGCTAAACCGTCGCTGCTATCCATACCAGCTACAGTAACTTGAGGTTGGGATTCTCGGATTTTTTGGAGGATGGGTATAATATCTAAACGTGGTTTGGGGCGCTGGTGTGCGGTGATTAAAGCCGCCTTTTCTTCAGTTTTGAGGTGTTGTCCGATTTTTGGGTGTAAGAGTAATTCCAAGCCTACATGAGAACCGCCATGAGTGCCTGTGACGACTATCACATCTTCTGGTTGAGCCGTGGAACGCCGGATCATGAAATTGGGGTGAGCTTGACCAAAGGCAGTAATTGCTAAAGTGGTAATGGGCGATCGCACAATATCACCACCAACTATAGGCACATTGTACTTTTGCAAGCATTCTGTCATTCCCGTATATAGTCTTTCCACCCAACTGACAGTTACATCACCAGGTAAACCCAATCCCACTGTTATTCCCACCGGATTTGCCCCCATTGCGGCTAAATCGGATAAATTAGCCGCCGCAGCCCGCCAACCTGCATCCTCTGGTGAGGTGGTAACATCACTAAAATGCACGCCGTCAACGAGCATATCTGTAGTAACTATTAAAGATTGGTTTGGTAAGGTTTCCAAAACTGCCGCATCATCTCCAATTACATCTGGTGGACAAAACCGTTGTAATCTTTCTAAAAGACCTTGTTCACCAATATCTCGAATTCGTAGGGAAGATAAATCTTTATTCATAATAAAATTTACTGATTACTTTACAGACTAAAATAAAAGTATCATCTAGGAGACTATTGATATGGTTTCTACAGTTGGCATCACAGACACCATTAAAAGTTTGAGTGATTTACAAATTCGTTGTAACTTACACCAAGCAGAAGATGAAAACTTTTTTAATGAATGGTTAACAGACTTACCCCAACTCAATCCACAAGAACAATCAGGTGTTAATCGCATCAAACAGCGTTATGATTATCATCGCGTTGATGGTCTATTATTAGAAGGGACAATTAATCTTTTAGTCGTTTCGCCACTTTTGGAACTTGCAGGTTTTTTAGATTCTCCTTACCGAATTCGCTCACCTTATGGGATCAATTTAGAAATTGAAGAACCTGAAGAAACAATTCGCGGTTTTATTGATGTCCTTATTGTACAAGAAAAACTTTGGATTTTTGTGGTTGAATCTAAACGAAATAGCATTCCAGTTGTCACAGCAATACCGCAGTTATTAGCCTATATGTTAACTAATCCCCACCGGGATAAATCTGTATTTGGTATGGCTACAAATGGCGATGAATTTATATTTATAAAACTCGCTATCACAGACAAACCTCAATATGAGGTATCCCGCACATTTTCCCTGTTTCCCCGACGACATGAATTAGCTGAAGTTTTGCAAATTTTAAAACGATTAGGAGAAGCTGTTATTGCATAATAGTGGTATGAATTATGTTATGCCTACAGCACGCTGCACGAACGCGCAAAGTCGCAAAGTTTGAGATTTTAATTTTTTAATTTCATATTCCAATTCTGGGCGTTGCTGATTAAGAGTATGATTTTGTTTCACGCAGAGGCGCAGAGACGCAGAGTCACAGAGAGTAAGAGTTTGAACTCATTAATTTTTGAATTTCATACCCTAATTTAGCAACGCCACTTTTTTTGTTAAATTCTAATCATGGGTTGTTCCATCTGGCATAATTGCACCAGTGAGATTTGCTTCTTCTAGATTTGCACCGCTGAGATTTGCATCTTTTAAGTTAGCTTTTTCTAGATTGGCATTACTCAAATCTGCCCCACGTAAATCAGCTAAGGTTAAATTTACCTCACTTAACTCTTCTTGCGCTAAACCAGCACCGCAAAGTTTAGCTTGACTCAAATTTGCACCATGAAATTCTGGACAGTGAAAAGTTGCCCCTATTAAATTTACGCAACTTAAATCAGCACCTCTGAGATTTGTCCTTCTTAATATTGCTTCTGTCAAATTTGCTTGACTTAATTGAGCCGCACTTAAGTTAGTGTCTTCTAAATTTGCCTGGTTCAAATTTGCTCCTGTAAGATTTGCCGCAGTGAAGTTTGCACCATCAAGGTTTGCTTGACTTAAGTTAGCTCCTTGTAGGTCTGAACCAGATAAATTGACATTATTCAAGTTAGCACCAGCAAAATTAGCATTTTGTAGCGAGACACCAGGAGAAATCAAATATGCTCCAAATTCAGATGGATTAAAACCTCTGGGGAAGATAGTTAATTTGTCATAATAGCTATGTTGCAAATTTGTTTCCTGAAGATTTGCTCCTTCAAGATTTGTTTCTAAGAGATTTGTATTACTCAAATTTGCATTACTTAAATTTGCTTTCATCAAATTTACTCCCCTCAAATTTACTCCACTTAAGTTAGCTCCATTTAGATTAGCTAAACTAAAATTTATTTCATTATCTAAAATGGCTTCACTGAGATTAGCTTCACTCAAATTAGCCTGCCGTAAAGATGCACCTGTCAAATCAACTTCACGAAGATTAGCTTTTTTCAAGTTTGCCTTATCTAGCTTTACCGAGTTGAGGTTTGTTTTATGAAGATAAGCATCTTCTAGAGTAGCTTCAGTTAATTTTGCATTTGATAAGTCGGCTTCACTGATATCTGCTCCACTCAAATTTGCACGAGTTAGGTTTGTATAACTAAAGTTAGCAGCAGTTAGATTAGCAAAACTTAAATTAGCTTGACTTAAATTGGTGTTAGATAAGTTAGCGTTACCAAAATTTGCACCACTCAAATTTGCGCCTTTCAAATTCAGATTACTCCAGTTTACATCGGTTAAAATCGCATTTTTCAAATTAGCTTGACTGAGGTTAACTTCATCTGCTAGAGTTCTTTCACTCAAATCTACATCAGCTAAATTAACCCCTGTAAAATCTCTTTCTCCATCTTCATACCTGCACCAAAACTCCTCTGCACTAACAGGGATATCATGACAATCTTTTTCTCCTACATAAATTCTATTAACCAACCACATTATTCTCTCAAGCTGAAATTCTAAATCTCTAAAATTTCTACTATTTTCCGTCTCTTCTGCCACTACATCAACTTCTTCCTTATTACTTTCAACAATATCAATATTTTTAATAATAACTTCTTTTTCTATCAATATACCTTGACTTTCTCGCCGTTCTACCCTTTCAAAAAACTCCTTGACTATTTCTGCATCATCCAGAGTTTTTATCTCAGTTGAATTTTCATCACCATTCAAAACTTCACTCACATTAGACGACAAATTTAAACACTTTTGCAACTCAGCCACTTGAGCAGTTAACTGGATTATCTCTTGTTGCATAGTTTGAATTAGTTCTAATTCAGGTCTATTGTTAAATTCCTGTTTTAGTTCATCAAAATACTGTTTTAACCAAGAAATATTTTTGCGTCTGAGATTTTGCTCGGCTTCAACTTGAAAAATCCGATCTGCCAAAGATGCTAAATTGAGTTCTGATTCCGAAGTATTCATGAATTTTGCTAACTGTATTATTTCTATATTTTAGGTTAAGTTTGTAGTTGGCACTTTAGTGCTAAAGCACCAACTACGAACAATAATTAATTAAGCTGCTTGTGGCTGAACTAAATTTTCGATGCCTTGAATAACAGTTGCGGATTCAATTTTGTCACCGGCTTTGAGTTTATCTAAAACCCTCTTGACCTGCGGTGAGATAACCAAATACAGCATAACGACCATCT
>NZ_VILD01000009.1:272778-286854 GCF_009712085.1 Anabaena sp. UHCC 0253 | reverse complement strand
AAATACAGCATAACGACCATCTAAAAGATTACGTCCGGCGGGAGTAAGTTCTGGTTCAAAAAGGAAGAAGAAAACTTGGGAAGAACCACCATTTGCTTCACCTTCAGGACGTGCCATAACTAAAGCTCCAAAAGATGAAAAAGGTAAAACTGGCATATCTAAATAACGTCCAGCTTCTTCGAGGGTGATACCGTAGGTTGGTTCTTTTTCCCCTTGGACTAAAATTTCTAAAGGAATAGCGCGATATTGGCCAGTTTGAGGATCTATAAAACCGACTTCTTTACCAACAGGATCTCCGGTTTGGAGAAAATAGGATTCTTCAGAACGGGTGAATTCTAAGCCGTTATAAAAACCGCGTTGTACCAAATCAACAAAGTTACCAGCAGTGATAGGGGCGCTATAGCCATCTACAACTACAGTGAGATCGCCTTTATTGGTTTTGATAGCGATCGCAGCGCGTCCTTTGAGTTGGGGTAAATTACTGTACTCAGCAGGGACTTCAAAGGGGAATTCCGTCACCATTGATTCTTCTAACAAACTGACAAGATTCAATAATTTGGCTCTTCCGTCAAGAATGGGTTCTTTTTGTTTAGTTTTAACTACTTCTTGCAGTTCTGTGATGCCAGATTTCAATTCAGTAATCCAGGCTTGGGCTTGAGGTTGGCGTTCTTCCGGAACGCTGGCTAATATTTGCGAAGGTTTATCGAGTATCCGCAATGCTTGCTTGAGGTCATTAGTAACTGCTCCCCATCGCTTATTTGCCCGCAGTTGGTTAGAAATATCCTCTAAACTAGCTTGTAGTTTACGTACAGGTGGATTATCTATCGGGAGTGCATAGCGCAATAAAGCCTTACCGTCAGTAATTGCGTTTCCCGCTGGTAAACCGGCGTTACTCGTGGGAGTCCACCCAGCGGTACTTATGCCTAAGAATATTGTTAATAGCAATATTGTTTTTAGGCTGTTCTTGACCCAGGACTTTAATAGGTTAAACATGAAATTTCTCTTTCTTCAGCATCAAAGTGTTGATTGGAAGTAACTTATAAATTATCTTCCCACATTGGGGGACTGAGGATGGACGAGGCAGGGGGGCAGAGGGGCAGGGGGCAGGGGGCAGGGGAGCAGGGGAGCAGGGGAGCAGGGGAGCAGGGGAGCAGGGAGAATATTTTTTCTACTGACAACTGACAACTGACAACTGACAACTGACAAATTATGACCCTGGAAGGGTACAATAAATGCCGATTGTCTTGCAAAATTTGAAAATTTCATGATCTCTAGTAACGACTTCCGACCTGGTGTTTCAATTGTATTAGATGGTTCGGTTTGGCGAGTGATAGATTTTCTTCACGTTAAGCCAGGCAAGGGTTCTGCTTTTGTACGGACAACACTAAAAAATGTCCAAACTGGGAAACAGTTAGAAAAAACCTTTCGGGCTGGGGAAAGCGTTCCCCAGGCGACTTTGGAAAAGGTGACAATGCAACATACCTATAAAGAAGGCGATGAGTTTGTCTTTATGGATATGGAAACTTATGAGGAAGATAGATTAACTACAGCGCAAATCGGCGATCGCGTCAAATACCTCAAAGATGGTATGGAAGTTAACGTGATTCGTTGGGGTGAACAGGTGCTGGAAGTGGAACTACCTAATTCTGTGGTTTTGGAAATTGTCCAAACAGATCCTGGTGTTAAAGGTGATACGGCCACAGGTGGTACTAAACCAGCAACTCTGGAAACTGGTGCAACTGTTATGGTTCCCTTATTTGTTTCTCAAGGGGAACGGATTAAGATTGATACCAGAGAAGATAAATATTTAGGCAGGGAATAATTTTCCTATTTTTTTAATACCAAGTTGGAATAGTGAGGATGAAAATCCAAAATCTCAAATTGGTACTAATGATTTCAATCCCTTTTTTAAGGGATTAAATCCCTGCCTCACTGAGGATTTTAATTTAACAGTTAGGTCGAGGTAAAATAATTGTGACATTAGACTTTAATGAAATTCGTCAGCTACTAGTAACTATTGCCCAAACTGATATCGCGGAAGTTACACTCAAAAATAATGAATTTGAGCTAACGGTACGAAAGGCTGTCAGTTTTAGCAATAATGGGGTTAGTGCTGGTGTAACCCATGTATCTACTGCTTTACCAGAAGTGGTGATCAATAAAGTTGTGGATAATTCGGTAACACAACAAACTCATTCTCCTTCACCAATTGATCAGAGATTGGTTGAGGTGCAATCTCCCATGGTAGGGACTTTTTACCGCGCCCCAGCACCGGGAGAACCGCTGTTTGTGGAAGTGGGCGATCGCGTTAAAGCCGGTCAAAGTGTCTGTATCATTGAAGCTATGAAGCTCATGAACGAAATTGAAGCCGAAGTCTCTGGACAGGTGATGGAAATTTTAGTTCAAAATGGCGAACCAGTAGAATATGGTCAACCATTGATGAGAATTAACCCGGATTAATTGACAATTACAGGAGATTGCAGATCAAGGAGGTACAGAATTTAAATTGAAACCTATACACAAAACCTGTACGGGCGAAGCATTCGGGCGATAAATTATCCATTTTTGTCCAAGGCTATTTTCCGAATGCTTCGCCCCTACGACTCCTGCTGTATCAATTATCAAAGCGGATAATTTTTCTGAAAACTTTCGCGGGTGAGTGGTTGTTCTAATTCCACACCTTCACCCCCTAAAACCTCTAAGGGTTTCCCGTTAACTTCAATATATACTTGAGCTTTAGGATTTAGACTAGTAGCAGTATATACAATTTGTCCAACACGCCCAATCATGGAAGTGCTACCTCCACCACTGGTAAAATTTTCCGATAAGTTGACATGAACATCATTATTGTCCGCTTTTAGTCCCAGTAGTTGAGTCCCTTGAGGAATAGTTGTAGAGTCTGTTCCTTCTGTTGGACCGGCTAATAAAGTTTTAAATGCCGATTCTAAAACTTGGTTGGGTTGGGTAGCAGCAATTTTTAGCGGTTGGGGAACTAAATCAATACTATTATCTTTGGATCTCAGCCAATATATACTAGCAGTCTGTTCATTACCTGGTTGGGTTGTTGGTTGCTGTACTGGATTTTGAATGGTTTGTGAAGATTTGGGTGGTGTAGGAGTATCTGTCGTCTGGGAAGCAAACCAAGCTACCCCACCGCTTACAGCTACCACCGCAGCGGAAACGGCCGCTACCACACCTGACGAAATTCTATTAGTTCTTTCTTGGTTATTCATATATAAAACCTACTTGACTGAAGGTGGAAATAGTATTTGCTAAGATAAATAGCCTGTTTATATAGGTTATATCTTAAATAAATGCTTTAATTTGTACATAAACTGCTTTTGTTAATGTTTTTCGTTTTCGCTCCATCCAATTATTGTAGAGTTATCTTTTCTAGTCCGTCACTTTTCTCTTTATCTAAATCTCATCGTTTCTTGAAAAAGTTTTTAACTTCTTAATTTATTAATCACGTTCTCAAGGGCGATTTCCTGAAAAATGTGTTTGCAAAATATACAATAGTAGGGGCGAAGCATTCGGAAAATAACCTTAGACAAAAATGAATAATTAGTCACCCGAATGCTTCGCCCGTACAGGAACATTCGGAAAATAACCTTAGACAAAAATGAATAATTAGTCACCCGAATGCTTCGCCCGTACAGGAACATTCGGAAAATAACCTTAGACAAAAATGAATAATTAGTCACCCGAATGCTTCGCCCGTACAGGAACATTCGGAAAATAACCTTGAACAAAAATGAATAATTAGTCGCCTGAATGCTTCGCCCGTACAGGTTAATCTAAACGTGATTTTTGTTGTTTAAAGGTTGCCAATAGCTGGCAACTAAGGCCATCATTAACCACCAGAGGGTATTAACTTCGGGACGATACCAGACTGTATCCACTAGACCATGAGCGAGCATACCTAGCATAGTAGCGATCGCACCAATTAACCAAAATCCTTCTCTATTTCTAGTATTTCTTAATCGTCGTAGCTGCATATATCCGGTATTAAAAGCGACGACTAATAACCAGATAAAACAAGTGAAACCTAAAAAGCCGGTTTCGACAATTGTCTCTAGAAATATGGAATAGGCACTTAAGGCTGTATAACGAGGACGTTGATATTGAGGATAGACATTATTAAAAGAACTATGACCAGGACCAATGCCTATGATTGGGCGATCGCGGATCATCTCAAATACAGCGTCCCAGACATTCTTCCGAAAATTATTACTGCTATCTTGGCGGCCAGCAAATATACTTACAATCCGCAGCCGGAAAGGTTCAACAAAGATCACTCCCATGACCAATATTCCAATTACACTCCCAATCAGAATTGGTAATGACCAAGTTCGCCAAAATGGTGGCATTTCTATACTCCACCAATAAATCAGCAATACCGCTACACTAAACAATCCCACCAATAAAGCAATCCAACCACCCCGACTAAAGGTAAGAACTAAGCTGGCAGTATTGACAATAAACATTGTTAGTGCTAGACCTTTTTTGATCCAACCTTGCCAAGCAACAATGGCCACCAAGCTGAGAACCACCGCAGGTAAAAGATATCCTGCCAATAAATTCGGATTACCCAAATAACTGTAAACCCTGGTAGTCTTAGCTAACGGTGATTCTGGGTCAACCCAAGTAGCTAAAGCTTTAGCGCCAAAAAACCATTGTCGCAACCCATAAACACTGACAATCAGGGATATATGCAAATAAAGGGTAATTAGCCAAGACCGAAACCGATGAACTCTTAGCACCCTAGCACAGAGGGCAAACAGTAACAAATAAAGAGTTAATGTTCGTAAATCACTCAAAGCAGCTTTGGGGACTGGTGATAAAGCTGTCGCTATAGCAGCAATACCCCAATACAGCAACACTAGCAGGTGGATAGGAGTGACTGAAGCTGCATTTGCTGGTGTGGCTTCATCAGATAAAGTTAACAGTATCCAAAAGCCCACACAAGCCGCTAGTAATAAACCAATTAAAACACTAGAAACAAAAGGTGCAAGTCCATAGATGAGGCTAAGTAAGCCAACTGCAATGACATCTCCCCACTGCATTAAGATACTAGTTTGTCTCCAAGGACGTAAAATACCCACTAGAAACCGATGTAGGTAACTGCTAGACAAATATTCTTTGAGTGGTAAAGAAGATAAAGTCAATCTTTCCCAGACTAAATTCATGAAGAAGCTCAGAATAAAGAAGTTAAGTTTTAAAACCCAATTAATTGTAAACTAATAAATTATAAATCTAGGGCAATCATGTCGAGATTTTCCAGGGAACATCTCTATTGAGAAACTTGCCAAATTTTAATTAAATTATCTTCACCGCCACTAATGAGTAACTTCCCGTCAGGACTAAAAGCGAGGGAAGTGACAGTATTACCATGTCCTGTTAATGAGATCATCTCTTCCCCTGTAGCTACATTCCATAATTGAATTTGGTGATAGTTTTGTTCTCCAGAGGTATTCCTTCCCGCAGTGGCTAAAATTTGACCATTGGGACTAAAAGCAAGAGTATTCACATTATTAGCTTCTTGGGTGAGAGTAGTAATTGCTGTGAGGGTTTGGAGATTCCATAATTTAATAGTGCGATCGCGGCTGGCAGCAGCTAAAATCTTACTATCAGGACTAAAAGCCACCGCTATAAATGTTTGTGAACCAGTCGTTAAAGTCCGGACAGGTTTTTCTTGATTAATATTCCATAATTTAATAGTTTTATCGAAACTGCCACTTGCTAAAGTGACACCATCGGCATTAATATCTACAGAACGTACCCAGTATTTATGATCAATTAAAGTGCGAATTATTTTTCCTGTTGTTAAATTCCAGATTTTAATAGTTTTATCATCACTAGCACTAATTAATGTTTTATTGTCAGCACTAATAGCTAAACTATGAACCGCATCAGTATGATTAGTTAAAGTATGAATTAATTGATTTGTTTGTAAATTCCAAATTTTGATGGTTTTATCATCGCTACCGCTAACTAATCTTTTTCCATCATTAGTAATAGCTACCACATTGACATTTTGAGAATGTCCTTGCAGACTTGTAATTTCTCTACCTGTAATTACATCCCATAATTTAATATTATCATTACATTTACTATCAATTTTCTCACAATCACCACTACTAATAATGATCTTACTATCTGGACTTATTACTACCGAGGAAACTTTACTTGTATGTCCAGAAAGCGTATTTATTAGTGATAAATCTTTGGTGGGAATTGGGGTACTATTGCGGGATTGACTTAAACTAAAAGAAAAATTTGTTTTTAATTTGCGAAATTCTCGATAGCCAGATTCTCCCAATGCAAAAAAGACAATTACCCCAAAGATAAAAATTAAATTTCTGACTAAAATATATTTTTGTGGATATACCTTAGACTTTTTACTAGCTATTTTAGGAATTTTACTATTTGCTGCGGGGAGAATATGAGTATGTTTTTTCATCAAATCTCTAATGACTTCATCAGCAGATTGATAACGATGCTGGATTTCTTTTTGGAGTAGCTTATCTATGATTTCTGCTAATTCTCTACTTAGAGGAAACCGTAAATAATTATGCCAATTTCCCACCCAACCATAGCCATATTCAGTCCATAATTGAAAAGGAGACATTCCTGTTAATAGATGAAAACAAGTAGCGCCTAAGCTAAATAAATCACTTGCGGGATAGGCTTTTCCGTCTCTAATTTGTTCAATCGGAGAATAACCATGTGAACCAATGGAAGTACCATTTTTGCGTTGTATTCGTGCCGTAAATTGTTTGGAAGAACCAAAGTCAATTAGGGTTAATCTACCATCACATTTGCGACGAATAATATTTTCTGGTTTAATATCACGATGAATTACACCATGTTGATGTACAAATTTGATAATTGGTAATAAATCTAATAAAATAGATTGAATATCCCAATCTCGATAAACTTTGCGAGAATTCAATTCATTTAATAAATTTTGACCATCAATAAATTGCTGAACTAAATACAAACAATTATCTTGTTCAAAGTAAGCTATTAAAGTAGGAATTTGGGGATGTTCTCCTAATTCCTGTAATCGCTTTGCTTCTTCTGAGAATAACTGAATTGCTTTTTTTTGTGACCAAGTACCTTGAAATTTAGGTGCTAGTTGTTTAATGACACATAACTCATTTAATTTATCAATATCTTCGGCTATATAAGTTCTCCCAAATCCCCCTTCGTCAGAAAGGACACGGATAACGCGAAATCGGTTTCTCAAAAGTGGCACTAGAGGAGTATGACAACTTTGACAAACCTGATTTTTATGAGGATTTTGAGGATTTGAACAGTCGGGATTTAGACAGCAGATCATAATCTATAAGGTGCATCTGCATGATAAAATATATAGATAAACCTGGAGTTAATTGAGGCAATTAGTAATTATATTTAACCTATAAATTGAGAATTTACTTTTCCTGGATATGGAAAAGTATAAAAGATGTATTATTGCCAATTTCCTCAATTATATATAAATTAAAAAAAAAGATAACGGCATTTTGCCATTATTATATATATGTATATTTTGGTGAAAACTAAATTTAGATTTTAAGTAAAAACAATTATTTCTTGAACTATATTTTATTATTCAAAGCCTTAAAAAATCTGTATTGATATTTACAAAGGTGTAAAATCATGATGGGAATTAAAAAGATTTTGTCTAGCTTTTAATTTACGGATTGCAATAGCCGCGCGTGTTGCAGGTGAAGTATATAGGGGTGATTGTTCTGAGGAATTAATAGTGGGATTTTTAGGACGTTGCTGAGTTAAACAATTACTTAAATTTGCGTGATTTTTTCCCCCACCTAAAGCCATAATTACATCTTTAGCACTTTTAAATCTTCCTCCTAAAGAAACCTTGACCATTTTCCCTAAAACCTCAGCAAAATCATCACTGATACTTACTTCTTTTTGCCAACAAATTTCCCCAGTACGCAGATTATGTTCAAAATCTAAAGGACCTTTACCAGTCAATAAATAAATACAAGTTATTCCCAAAGCATAAATATCACTCGCATAAACTGGCCGTAATGATAACTGTTCTGGAGGTGCAAAACCATTTGTACCAATGAAGTTAGTAGAAACACTTTTATTGACTGAGTTACCATAGGTATCTACAAGTTTTTCCTTAACAGCACCAAAGTCAATTAATACTATCCGTTTATCATCTTGACAACGCAGTAAATTCTGGGGTTTAATATCTCGATGAATAACATGATTTTGATGAATATAGTTTAAAACTGGGAGTATTTCTTGTAAAAACTCTTTGACATCTTTTTCATTTTTTCTGCCATTTCGTCTTACTTCCCGCGCTAAAGTATGACCATGTACATATTCTTGGACTAGATAAAATTCCCCATTACTTTCAAAATAGTCAATTAGCATGGGAATTTGGCTATGACTACCTAACAGGGATAAAATTTTAGCTTCTTTCTCAAATCGTTGACAAGCTTTTTGCAAACTCTTTGGTTTCGTAACTCTAGGATAAAGCTGTTTAATTACACACAAGGGATTTCCTGGTAAAATTACATCTTTTGCTAAAAATGTAATTCCAAAACCACCTCTACCTAAAACCCGTAATACTTGATAGCGTTCTCGAAATAATACCTGAGAACCGCATATTTGACCAAGTTTAATATGCTGTAATGTATAATCTTGCAGGTTTGTGATATTTCGAGTAAAGGGATTCATTTTAATCAAGTCGCAGATTATAATATCTTCAATCTTATGATAGATATTCTCAAGTGACATGAGTATGACCGGATATTTAAAAAATCGGCGTTGCTGATAGCCTGCGTGGCGATAGCCATATTGAGGTATGAAATTCCTAAATTGAACCTTTAAAACTCTTACCTTTGCGTCTTTGCGCCTTTGCGTGAGACTAAAATTCATACCGTTAATCAGCAACGCCAAAAAATCCTGTACTCTTAAATTAAATCCGGTTTTGCGAACTAACGGAAAATCAAGGGTGAAGGAGAAATATAATTGAGATAATATCTAGAGATGCAAAACACATCTGAATTTTATTGTGCTTATTGTGGTGAACCAAACTTGACTTTTATTGATTTTAGTGCAGGAATGCAACAAAGTTATATAGAAGATTGTCAAGTTTGTTGCCGTCCGAATATTTTGTATATTAGGATTGATGAAGATACACTAGAAGTCGAAATTGATAGTGAATACGAAGGCTAATTTTTAGAGATTTATCAATTGCGAGAAACTCTGTAGAGACGTTCCCTGAGTAGGGATTCTCGTCTCTACATTGTTTTTCACCAGATATCTAAGTAGGTAGGTGGGAAAACTTATAACTATGTCATTGCGAGTGGAACGGAGTGGAACGCAGCAATCCCAAGAGTTTTGGGTAATTTACAGTTCGTTACATAGTTGGGTTGATTAGCATCTACCTACTTATTATATTTAGGACTTACGCAATAACTCTCTGAAACTCTTATTTCGCCATGTCCTCTGCGTCCTCTGCGGTTCGTTTCTTCATGATTTTGCGTAAGTCCTGATATTGTTCACTAAGGAACATCAATAGGAATCAAACCATTTTCTGGGACATAACTAGAAAAACAACCATCATCAGATAATACCAAAACCAAGCGGAGAGGATAATCTGGTGGAACTTGCAAATCAGCCCAGGGTACTGATATTTCTAAACAAGAATCTAACGCAGCTTGGGCGCGAGTAGCACGAGGACACCATAAATAATTGTCTTCTGCTTCTTGAAATTGAACTGATTGACTGAGTAAATTAACTTGTAAATGATGGTGAAATAGATAATTCAAAGGTGCGCTGTCTGGTACTTCTGCTAGAGGTATGGAACTATTCACCATTGTTTTATCTGGATAATACCAAAGTAAGTTCAAATCCGGTGGTAAATCCTTGCCGGGAACAGCACCAGCTTTAAAATCCACTCGCACATAAAAATTCAAATGATCTACCCCATACCATAACCGCTGAACAAGGCTATTATTGTGCATTGTTCCTCTTGCCCCACCAACTTCTATGCGTCCGGCTTTATCCCAGTCTTGCTCATCACCTTTCCCATCTATAATAGGATGAATAAAGCCTTCTGGTTTATGTTCGGCACGGGCTTCATGAACTTCGAGTGGTTTGAGCAGATATGCAGGTATGGGTTCATTTAAGGCTTTGTAAATGCCATAGAGATGTTCTCGAAATAATTGGTCGAAAATGGCATCTTGGTTAGAAGAATGTCCTTCACCAAACCACCAAAACCAGTCTGAACCTTCAGCCGCATATAAGGCTTCCCAAGCTGCGGGGTTGTTTTCTTCTGTGGCTTCGGGATGATTTGCTAATACTTCTCTAGCTGCGGTGAGATAATCCCAAGCGCGGTTTTTTACTGGATCTCCGATCCAAGTGGTAAAATTACCATCTACCCAAGAACCACTATGGAGTTGTTCAGCCGGAATGGTTGCGGTGGGGGGAAATTTGTCAATAAATTCGGACACGGTGACAAGTTTGATATGGGGTTCATTACTCAAACTTTCATATAATGTTTCCAGGAATTCTTTACCATCTTGAGGATAAAATTCCCAGCAATTTTCCCCATCTAGGGCAATTGTCACTAACCAAGGTTGATCATCGTCACTTTCTTTTTGTTGTTTAGCGATCGCTTGCAAATGTCCCACTAGATCTGCTGCTGCTTTTTTCGCCGGCATGGCACTGTATGTAAAGCCAATTAGATCTGATAATCTATGATCACGGAAAACAATAGCCACATCACCGGCTGGAGTTTGCAGACGATAAGGACGATAAAGCAATCCTGGTTCTTGGACATTTCCCGCAGCATCACGATGAAAAAAGTGTTTTAATGACCAACCTAAGACGGCTTCATCTGAACAAATCCATTGAAAACCTTGTTTAATAATATACGGTAAAATTTCTGGACTAACAGATTGTTCCGAAGGCCATAAACCTCTTGGTTCTTGTTCAAACCTGTCTATATATAAATCCCAGGATTTTTGTAAATGCCGGGGAATATCTTCCACCCACTGAAACCGCTGTTTGGGTAATGTCATCTGCGGCACTGCTACCCGTCCCGCATTCGTATCCGCTAATAGGGGTAAAATCGGGTGGGTGTAGGGTGTGGTGGTAACTTCTAGTTGCCCACTTTTCTGCATTTTCCGGTGTTGGGGAATAATCTGACTGAGGATTTGCCGCTGTTTGGAATAAATGCGCTGGCGATCGCCTAAACTGAAATTACGTCCTTTTTCTAACCACGCTGCAATTTCTGGGTCATTCCAAAATAAAGGATCAATCCAAGCTAAATTATGCCACGCTAGTAAATCACCATAATCTGATAACTGCCAATTTGCTAGACACCACTTTTCTCCTTGTTCCTGGCGTTGATAATATAATTGGGCATAACGAGGATGGGGATCAATCAAGGTATGATGGTTAGCATCAAAGAAATGTTGAATAATAAACTCTTTCTGTTCACGGCTTAACTGTTCTACAGGTGTCAAACTAGCAGTCAGATAAGGATCTAAAGCCGTACCCGCAACATAATCTTCCAATTGCAATATTAACGAAGGAACTAAATTCACCGTTTGGTGTAACTTAGGATACTTCTCTAACAATAATACTAAATCCAAATAATCCTTAGTGCCATGTAAACGTACCCAAGGCAAGCGATACTGCTGACTACTCCCCGGAGAACTACCATTTTCAGGAGACTTGTACAACGGTTGATGTTGATGCCAGATAAACGCAACGTGCAGAGGATGAGACATAGAGTTTGTTGAATAATAGGGAACAAGGAATGGGGGACTGGGAACTGGGAACTGGGAATAGGTGATAAGGAACAGAGACATCTTACCAATCACCAATCACCAATTACCAGTTACCCATTACCATTTCCAGTAATTTAGATGATTTGTTCTACCTCGGCAATTTCGGGAATCATTTCTTTAAGACGGCGTTCAATACCCATTCTCAAAGTCATTGTAGAACTAGGACAAGAACCACAAGCACCCTGTAACCGGAGTTTCACAATGGGACCATCTAGTTCTACAAGTTCCACGTTACCACCATCGGATATTAGGTAAGGACGCATTTCGTCTAATACAGTTTCTACGTTGTCTATCGTTAGTTCCATAATTTCAGACCTGTTTAGTTAATAAATTGGGAATTATCGAAGTTGCTAATGATCTAGTTTAGGCTGGTAATGGGG
This sequence comes from Anabaena sp. UHCC 0253, assembly GCF_009712085.1. Taxonomy (NCBI): domain Bacteria; kingdom Bacillati; phylum Cyanobacteriota; class Cyanophyceae; order Nostocales; family Nostocaceae; genus Anabaena; species Anabaena sp. UHCC 0253. The sequence goes on along the minus strand of NZ_VILD01000009.1, from coordinate 274,628 downwards.
AATTAGTCAGTTGTTAGTGGTGATTGGTGATTGGTGATTGGTGATTGGTGATTGGTGATTGGTCATTGGTCATTGGTCATTGGGAAACTTCTTTCCTGCTCCCTGCCCCCTGCTCCCTGCTCCCTGCTCCCTGCTCCCTGCTCCCTGCTCCCTGCTCCCGGTCGGTGAGCGAAGCCGAACCGCTGCCCCCCTGCCTCTTCTAAGCTGCTACCAATTCCAGTAGCTTAATATTAAAATAAACAAACTCAGTAATTGATTGAGCAGTTTCACTTTCTGCACCTTCATATTCTGTGACTACCTGCTTCGTCAAAATGTAATAATTTCCAAACTTTTGATATGTATCTCTAAATTTGAGAATGCTGTTAACATCACTTGTTTGCGAATTCCGAAACACCACATCATAGACAGAAGGAATATAACCGGAGTCTGTATCTAGGAATTCCCAAGAATTAATCTCCAAAGCCATCCGACCCATGACGCGAATTTCTTGGCATATTTTTTGATTATGGATTTGATAGTGAGAATCAGTAGTTTCACCTTTGACGAAAACCGTGACTGTATCTGCTGTCTCACTTAAACTAAATTCATGTTGACTGTAAGCATTTTCAAAATTGCTTCTTTGACAGCGTGTGACTATTTCCTGTAACTGAATATCAATTCCTGCTTCTATTTGTTTATCTGCAACTCCTGTAATTTCTATATTCAAGCTACGGTCAATCTGAATTTTACCATTGTAAACTTCATCTTCCTGTAGCAGTTGCACATCGGCAGCATAACCAGGAAAGTTTTCATCCCAAGTGTAGCGACTTTCGTAAGCAGTTTGGAATATAATTCCTGCTGTTGACTGAATTGCCATATAACCACTTTGACTGCACTTTTCTAACAGTTTAATTCAAAGTTGATAATTCCTATACAAAATATATTCTTGTTTTGGCGATCGCCTTCAATAATTTTGACTTTGGCACAACAATACCGTTCAAGTCTAACTCCAATATAGCACAAACTCGAACTATGTCAATAATCAATCGCCCAAATGTTGAAACTTCGTTAAATTATTGACGATGTTCTCAATAACTCTGAGAATTACCCCAGGCTTATTGAGAATGAACTATTTTGCTGGATAACCTATTTGAAAAACTTATTGATCTAGAAAACCTCTGTAAGTGTACTAAAATGTTGGTTTCAGGGAATACTGAGAAATTATCCCAAAGTTGATCTAAATATGAAAATTCAGCATCTCATTCATCACTTCAAACTCGCTTTATTCCTGATTTTGGGAACACTAACGACGGAACAGGAAATTTACGCACAATTAGTGCCTGATAATACATTACCAACAAATTCCGTTGTCAAGTCTATTGATGAACTCAATAAACTTATAGAAGGTGGGACAATTAATGGTGCAAATTTATTTCACAGTTTTGCAGAATTTAATGTCAGTGAAAATGGCAGTGTATATTTTCATAATCCCATAGGGATAGATAATATATTAACTCGTGTAACTGGTGGTAATATATCTCATATTTTAGGAACATTAGGAGTAGAGGGAACAGCAAATTTATTTTTAATTAATCCTCATGGAATTCATTTTGGTAATAGTGCAAGTTTAGATATTCACGGTTCATTTACAGCGACAACTGCGGATAGTATTAAATTGGGTGAAGATGGATTATTTAGTGCTAATCTTTACGAAAATAGTAATTTACTTTCTGTCCAACCAAGTGCATTATTTACAAATGCTTTAAAAAATCAGCAAGCTATTATTAATAATCAAGGAAATCTAGAAGTTAATGAGAGCAAAAATATAACTTTATTGGGTGCAAATATAATCAATACAGGAACATTAACCG
>NZ_VILD01000009.1:217496-272753 GCF_009712085.1 Anabaena sp. UHCC 0253 | reverse complement strand
AATGATTGAATTAACAGCTACAGAAAATATTTCAATTATAGGAAATATTTCAATTCCAGGAAATATAACTACATCTAGTTTAGATAATGACGCTGGTAATATTGCCATTACTTCGGAATTCGGAAATATTGAGATTAGTAATAGTAACTTAATTAGTACATCTTCGATAGAAGATGGTATTAGTAGTGGTAGGGGTGGAGATATAACTATTCAAGCCGGAGGAACTGCGATTGATAAACCAGCCATTAGTTTAACTGATACCACAATAGATACAGCAGCTTTTGGTAATAATGGAAAATCAGGAAATATTTTAATTTCTGCAACTAATAATGGAGGAATTAAATTAATAGGAGAAAATCAACAACCGCGAATTTATGCTGATACCTTTGCTAGTGATCCTCAAAATCAAAATCAACGAACAGGTGGTAATATTAAGATTATTGGTGGGGATATTAATATCAATAATTATATCATAGATAATACAGTTCATAAAAATACCTATGGAAATGGTGGTTATATCAAAATTTTCGGTAAAAATATTACTGTTGAGAACAACAGCAAAATTCAAACAAACGTTAAATCTAATGCTATTGGTGACAGTGGTCATATCTATCTACTAGCAGATGATTTTCTTTATTTTCAAGATTCTGAGATTATTGCTAATAATGAATCTGAAGGTGTTGCTGGTAAAGTAGAAATCACAGGTAATAAATTAGTATCTTTAACTAAGACTAAAATTAATAGTAGTAGTAAAAATAGTGATGAAGAAAATGGTTTTAGTTATATACAAGTAACATCAGAAATTGGTTCAATTAATTTAAATTCTGTCACATTTGAGACTAATAACTCTGGTACTTTCTACGCAGGAGATATAGAATTAAATGCTGGTGATACCATTAATATTAATAATGAAAGTAGTTTAAATAGTCAGGGTAATTATGGTCGAGTTTTAATTAATAGTCAAAAACTGAATATTGATAATTCCACCTTTAATACCAACAATCCTAGTAGTGATAGTGATGCTGGTTATATGGAGTTTAAAATCACGGAATTAGCAGAAATTAATAATAGTCAATTTACTAGTAAAGGAAATTTTGGCTATATCTCTATCGAAAGTCCATTGTTAACCATTAATAACTCTAAAATCAATACTAATTCCCCTGATACTGACAACAATGCTGGTTATTTGCAATTAAATTCCTTAGAAAAAATCCAAATCAGTAATAGTCAATTAGATAGTCAAGGGAGGGAAGGATATATCTTCATAAATAGTCCTAGCGTCGTGATTGATAACTCAATATTTAACACCACAAACAGCAGCGTTGAAAGTGGAGAAGATCAATTAATTCATTCTGGTAATATATCAATTAATGCTGAGAATCAAATTTCTATTCTTAATCATTCCCAGCTAAATGCTTTTACAGAACGTCAAGGAAATGCAGGTAATATTATTCTCAATTCTCCCAACGGCTCAATTATTATTAACAATGGTTCTGGATTAAGTAGTAACGTAGAAAAAACAGGAATAGGAACAGGAGGTTATATTGATATAGATACTCAAAAATTACAACTTTTGGGAAATTCAACAATCAAAACATTAGTCCAACCAGGAGGAGAAGGAAACGCCGGAAATATTAATCTCCGAAATTTAAATAGTTTAGAAATTAATCATAGTGAAATTTCTGCAACATCTATTGATGGTCTCGCGGGAAGTATTAATATAGATGCTAAAAACTCAATAGAAATTAGAGGAGAAAAAGGTATAGCGGTAGAATCCACCGGTCAAGGTGAAGCAGGAAGTTTAAATATTTATACTTCTAACTTTATTATTGCTGATGGTGCGAAAATATCTGCATCTAACACAGATGGAGCAGGAGGTAGTATTAATATTTATGCTGATACATTTACAGCCACCAATGGGGGACAATTAATTACGAATACATCTGGTAATGCTAAAGCTGGAAATATTACTTTACAGGTGAAAGAAAATATTACCCTAGCTGATGCCAATAGTGGCATTTTTGCCAGTACCAATCCTGGTTCTAGTGGTGATAGTGGTAGTATTGATATTGACCCCGAAATGTTTATGATTAAAAATGGTGCGGGGATAGGAGTCAATAGTCAAGGTAGTGGCAAAGGTGGAGATATTTATCTACAAGCTGGGACACTGATATTAGATAATAATGCTTATATTACTGCGGCTACAGCGAGTAATCAAGGGGGAGAAATAAATCTCAATATTAGAGACTTATTATTATTACGTTATGGTAGTAATATTACTGCTACAGCGGGGAAAGCAGGTGCAGGAGGAAATGGGGGAAATATTAATATTAGTGTTCCTTTTATTGTAGCTTTGCCTAGTGAAAATAGCAATATTACAGCCAATGCTTTTCAAGGAGATGGAGGAAATATCAACATCACTACAAATACTATTTTTGGTTTAAAGTTTCGTGATCAAGAAACTGAATTTAGTGATATTACTGCTTCTTCAAAATTTGGCTTGAGTGGTGAAGTGATAATCAATCGTTTAGATGTTGATCCTGCTCAAGGTTTAGAAGCATTATCTACTAATTTAGTTGATGCTTCTAGTCAACTTGCTCAAAGTTGTCAAGGTGGTGGAAAATTAGCACGTCAACAAAATCAATTTATCATTGTCGGGAAAGGTGGATTACCATCTCAGCCTAGCGATTTATTAACTGGAACAACTCCTTTAGTAGATTTAATAGATCCAGTTTCTACTCAGGAAACAAGTCAAGAAAATATTATACCAGTTGTCATTAGTAAAAAGTCAGAAAACAGCACAAATCGGGTATTTCAACAAGTACAAGGATGGGTAATTGCTGATGATGGTAAAGTAATTCTCACAGCCGAAGCACAAAAATCAACATTGCAAAATACAGGTTTAAATCATCCTGGTTGTCAAGTTTCTGTGGGAGGACTTACGCAGTAACTAGGAAATGTAAAGGTAATTCATGAATTACCACAACGATAAATAGAGATTTCACGTAATTTTTTTCTATTTCCTGTCACCTGTAACCTCAGATTGGGCAATAATACTACATTTTAAAGATGTGAAGACCGATCCAGCTATGACCCCAGATATTTTTACAATGATGTTATTAGACAAAATTATTCTAAAAGCCTATGCAGCCTAATAACCCCAATCAATTTACAGAAAAAGCCTGGGAAGCGATCGCTCAAACCCCCGATATCGCTAAACAGTACCACCAACAGCAACTAGAAAGTGAACACCTGATGAAAGGGTTGCTAGAGCAGGAAGGACTGGCCAGTGCGATTTTTACCAAAGCCGGCGCAAATCTGCAAAAAGTCCGCGATCGCACAGAGCAATTTATTCAACGTCAACCCAAGGTATCTGGAACTAGCACTTCTGTTTATTTAGGGCGAAGTTTAGATACACTGTTAGATCGGGCAGAAAAATATCGTCAAGAATTTAAAGACGAATATATTTCTATTGAACATTTACTGCTGGGTTACGCCAAAGATGACCGTTTTGGTAAAGGTCTCATCCAGGAATTTGGTTTAGATGAAAACAAACTCAAAAATATTATTAAAGAAATTCGGGGGAATCAAAAAGTGACAGACCAAAATCCAGAAGGTAAGTATCAATCACTGGAGAAATATGGCCGCGATCTCACAGAAGCCGCCCGTAAAGGTCAACTAGACCCTGTAATTGGTCGTGATGATGAAATTCGTCGGACGGTGCAAATTCTCTCCCGTCGTACCAAAAATAACCCGGTTTTAATTGGTGAACCCGGCGTTGGTAAAACTGCGATCGCTGAAGGTCTAGCACAACGCATAGTAGCAGGTGATGTTCCCCAATCTCTCAAAGATCGGAAATTGATTAGTTTGGATATGGGAGCTTTAATTGCCGGAGCAAAATTCCGAGGTGAATTTGAAGAACGGCTCAAAGCAGTATTAAAAGAAGTTACCGAATCCGGCGGAAATATTGTTTTATTTATTGATGAAATTCATACCGTTGTCGGTGCAGGTGCAACCCAAGGGGCTATGGATGCCGGTAACTTATTAAAGCCGATGTTAGCACGGGGTGAGTTACGCTGTATTGGGGCGACAACTTTAGACGAATATCGCAAATATTTGGAAAAAGATGCAGCTTTGGAAAGACGCTTCCAACAAGTTTATGTAGATCAGCCAAATGTCCAAGATACAATTTCGATTTTACGCGGTTTGAAAGAACGCTATGAAGTTCATCATGGGGTGAGAATTTCTGATAGTTCCCTCGTAGCTGCTGCTACTCTGTCTAATCGTTATATTAGCGATCGCTTTCTCCCCGACAAAGCCATTGATTTAGTTGATGAAGCCGCTGCTAGACTGAAAATGGAGATTACATCCAAACCCGAAGAACTCGACGAAATAGACCGGAAAATTCTCCAATTAGAAATGGAGAAACTCTCCTTACAAAAAGAAATTGATCCTGCTTCCCGCGAACGTTTAGAAAGATTAGAAAAAGAACTAGCTGACTTCAAAGAAGAACAAAGAACTCTCAGCAGTCAATGGCAATCTGAGAAAGATATTATCACCAAAATTCAGTCAATTAAAGAAGAAATTGACCGTGTTAACTTAGAAATTCAACAAACAGAAAGAAACTATGATCTCAACCGGGCTGCGGAATTGAAATATGGCATATTAACAGACTTACAGCGAAAATTAGCCGCAGTCGAAAGTGAACTTTCTCAAACCCAAGGAACAGGCAAATCTCTATTACGAGAAGAAGTCACAGAAGCCGATATTGCCGAAATTATTTCTAAATGGACAGGAATTCCTCTTAATAAATTAGTGGAATCAGAAAAAGACAAACTCTTGCATTTAGAAGATGAATTACATCATCGTGTCATCGGTCAACATGAAGCCGTCACCGCTGTAGCTGATGCCATTCAACGTTCTCGCGCTGGACTCTCTGACCCAAACCGTCCCATTGCCAGTTTTGTCTTCCTCGGTCCAACAGGTGTGGGTAAAACCGAACTCGCTAAAGCCTTAGCAGCCTATATGTTTGACACAGAAGAATCCTTAGTGCGGATTGATATGTCCGAATATATGGAGAAACACGCCGTCTCTCGCTTAATTGGTGCGCCTCCCGGATATGTCGGTTATGAAGAAGGAGGACAATTAACCGAAGCCATTCGTCGTCGTCCCTATGCGGTGATTTTATTCGACGAAATCGAAAAAGCCCACCCTGACGTTTTTAATATATTCCTGCAAATTCTCGATGATGGTAGGGTGACAGATGCCCAAGGTCGAACAGTGGACTTTAAAAATAGTATCATTATCATGACCAGTAACATCGGTTCTCAATACATCCTTGATATATCTGGAGATGACACCCGTTACGATGAAATGCGTAATCGAGTAATGGAAGCAATGCGTAGTAGTTTCCGTCCAGAGTTCTTAAACCGTTTGGATGAACTAATTATTTTCCACAGTTTACAAAAATCAGAATTGCGGAATATTGTCCAATTACAAGTAGATAGGTTAAGACAAAGATTGAGTGACAGAAAAATGTCTTTGAAATTATCTAATTCTGCTATTGACTTTTTAGCAGAAGTAGGATATGATCCTGTATTTGGTGCAAGACCATTAAAACGAGCTATTCAACGGGAATTAGAAACCCAAATAGCTAAAGCCATTTTACGGGGTGACTTTAGCGACGGTGACACCATTTTTGTAGATGTTGAAAATGAGCGTCTTTCCTTTAATCGTTTACCCGCAGAAGTATTTACAAGTTAATTGCTTGACAATAGGAAATAAGAAGAAGATATTTCCTAATCATCATCTGTAGAGGCGTTTCCGTGGAACGTCTCTACGATAAAAGGTTTAATTTCAGTTTTTATTAAATTTTTAATTCCGAGAAAGCGGTACTATAGCGGTATGCACTTGAGTGAGATACAGTCAGCCAATTGCAAACCCTGTAGGGGCGCAGGGTCTGCGCCCTAGATTGTATTGCATTCTACCGATAAACGCTATAGTACACAACGGCGTAAATCAACCAACCATTAAGAATTCTCAAAAAGCTTGTGTAATATGCTTTTTTAATTTTTAATTTTTAATTTTTAATTCCGAGAAAGCGGTACTAGCCTTTTTATGCCTTTAATTATTGCATGATATGGAATTTGCCACGAATTTTCTAACCCCCAAAGATATTGTAGATACTTCGTAAATCCTAAAAAATTTGATTTCCCATTTTCATCAGATACCATTCTTACATATTGGTAATATCTCAAATTTAAACGATCTAATACGCTATTATTTTCCTGAGTCATAATCTGATATTCACGGTCTTCAAAGCTGGAAATTGGTAAATTGATTATCTGCGTCAAAATTGAAGACGGTATAGAAATATTTAAAATTTCCTGTAAAGCCGTGAGCAGATTTTTTAGTCCCCAAACAAAGCGGTATTCTTGGGCTTTGATAACTAACTGATTCCAGTCAATTTGATTTTCTGAAGCATTGATAATAATTGCAGCATCAGCTAGTTTATTACTTGACATAGCCTGATTTTTTAACCCTGCACAAATATACAATAACTGATATGTTGGATTTAAAATATTTATTTCTAATTCACCCAATTGAGTAATTATTATATTTTCCCAAAAATCATGTTCAGCTTTTTCTGAAAAGCCATCTGCGAATAAATGCCACCGCAAAATCAAAAATTGATTGGCACTGTTTTTAAATCCTATCGCTTGGGAAAATAGTAAAATTTCTTTAGGTATCTTTCCTGTCGCTTCCCAACCAAGATTTTGCAATAAATTAATCCCCATTAAAGCATCTGAGGAATGAATCAATAATTCTAAATTAGGCATCATTCGTAATCCATTATCGTGGTAATAATGGAGATTTAACGCGGCATCTTTAAGTAATAGAGTTTTAATTCCCTTTTCTGAAAAAGACTGTAAAATTGGGGCAATGGCTTGAAATAAAACTTGATTTTCTACCCAAGTGCGTCGGTACACTCCCTTCAGTCTTCCTATATGCACATCTATCACTTCCTGTAAGGATAAATTGCGATAAAGTAAAGGCAATAAACGATAAGATTCAGTATCTAAATCTTCAATATCAACCGATTCTCTCCATTGCTTCCAGGAATCAAATCCCGCTTCTTCTGATAAGAATGCTGCTTGCAAAAGCAATTTTTTCTCGTTAGTAAGTCCAGAATTTTCTTGATTATTCATAATTATACTTTTATCCCTGGAATATTAACTCTAATCTTGTAAACAGAGGTAGAAGCTGTAATATAAAGACTTTGGTAATCTTCATCTCCCCAAGCACAATTTGCTGGTACTTCTGGAGTGACAATTGTTCCTAAATGATTACCTGCTAAATCAAAAACCCAAACTCCACCACTACCTGTACAGTAAATATTTCCTTGTACGTCTATCTTCATTCCATCTGGTAAACCGGGTTTTTCGACTTTCATATCATAAAAAATCCGTCCATTGCTAAGTGTTCCATCAGATTGAATATCAAAAACTCGGATATGACGACGTTCTGAATCATCTATATACAGCTTTTTTTCATCAGGTGAAAATGCTAAACCATTTGGTTTGATAAAATCATCAACAACAATAATAATTTCATTGTTATCTGGTGAAATTCTATATACTCCTTGAATTAGTTGTTCCTGTTGTTCGGGTTTAATCCCATAAGGTGGATCTGTAAAATAAATAAACCCGTCGCTTTTAACAACGACATCATTAGGACTATTAAGTTTTTTCTCTTGAAAAATATCAGCTAAAACAGTAATTGAACCATCTTTTTCTGTGCGGGTAACTTGACGTGTACCATGTTCGCAAGCTATCAATCTTCCTTGTTTATCTCTAGTTAAACCGTTGGAATTATGGCTAGGTTCTCTAAAAATTGTTAATTCACCATTAGGTGTGAGTTTATATATTTTATTGGCTGGAATATCGCTAAATAGGAGATACTTTTCTTCAGTAAACCAAATCGGTCCTTCTGTAAATTGAAATCCTGTAGCGACACGCTTGATTTTCGCATTTTTAGGAAAGAGAGTTTTAAATGTTGGAGATTTTGCCTCTAATCTACCTGGTGCTAATTTTTGAGTAAAAATTGCAGCTATTCGTTTGATTTTTCTATTAATCCGTTGAACAATATGAAACATTATATTTATGTAAAAAAAAATAGGGTTTTTTAATTGAGGTGGATTTTGAGCAACACGATAATTATATAATGTTGTGCCACCATCAATTTTTAGAACCGTTCCTGTCGTGAATTTTGAAAAGTAATCTGAAGCTAGATAAACAGCCGCTCTACCTATATAACAAGGAGAGATACTACAGCCATGCAAAAGATTATATTCGATACTCAATGGTTGTTTTTGCTCATCTTCCGCTACCCAACTGGGAGCAATTCCATTGACTCTTATTTTGTATGGGGCTAAGTCTACTGCTAATTCTTTGATAATCATCCCTAATGCTGCTTTGGAAGAACTATAACTAGGCCAACGAACAACTGTTTCTTGGTGGATAGAAGTCATAAAAATAATAGAACCTTGAATAGAATTACTCACCATCATTTGGGAGATAAGTTTGGTAAGGTACATGGGACCAAATACATTAGTTTGAAAGATTTTTTGCCATTCTCCTAAATCCAATTTATTTATCCCAATTGTTTCAAATTGAATGCCTACATTATTGACGAGAATATCAATTATGATTTTGTTTTCCTTTAAAATGCTATATAAATAATCAATATTTTCAGGTTTTGATATGTCTAAAACAAAGCCTCTTACCTTAACTGGATAAGTATTTAATTCTTTTTCTAAGTTTAAACATCCTTCCTCAACAATATCTGTGAAGAAAATATTTGCACCTTGTTTAGCCATTTCAATAGCGATACTTTTGCCAATATTTTTTGCTGCTCCCGTAATCAGAACATTTTTTCCAGCTAAAAGCTGATTATCTAAAACTAATGAAGGCTCTACAGTTTTGACTAAAATTTTCGGTTTGAGAGTAGGTATCGGATCGAGGAAGGCTTTTGATGCGGCTTTAAAACGCATTCTAATGTTATTTAACTTGGTTTTTAAGTTCATATCATATCCGTGAATTATAAGCCATCAATTTGAATATCCTAATCTTTAGTGCGACGACGATCTAGTGATGCTTTGAGAATCTGAATATATTCAGTCTGATATTGTTTTTTCTGAATTCCTTTATTGGTTTCATGCAGTCGCCGCTTGGCTACTAAATCGGGTAACATCATTGTTTGGAGTCCTATCTCTGTCAGACGTACTTGCCAACTAGCAAATTCGGCTAATTTCCAATGAGTTTCAAATAAACCAACCCGAAAAAAAGACTCTCTTTTTATTAGCAGTGCTGAAGGAATATGTCCCGGCATTAATTTATCGGGAACGTACAGTTTTGCTTTCAGATTGTCTGCCAATTCTGGACTAATAAACTGTTCAACCTGTCCAAATACAACATCAAGATTGGGGTTATTTATAAATGCTGCCATTTGGCGTGTTAATTTATCCTCTACCCAAAGGTCATCTGCATCAAGAAAGGCAAAATAATCGCCTTTGGCTAATTCTAAGCCTCGATTACGAGCCGCCGCAGTACCACTGTTGACTTGACAACAATACTGCACTACAGAACCAAATCCCTTGGCTATTTCTGCACTAGCATCAGTTGAACCATCATCTATAACGATAATTTCTAGGGGCTGATAGGTTTGAGCTAGTACACTTTCTATGGCTTGGGCTAGATACTTTTCGCAATTGTAAACTGGAATAATGACGCTGATTAAAAGGTTTTTGTTCATGCTTATTCTTGCTCCAATTTTTGATTGCGTTTCCGTTCAATTGATGGTCTCATAATCTTTTAACGGTTGAATTCAAGGAGGACTACCAAGATATTCATTAATTGGCATATCTAATAAAATATTAGTTGGAGATATTTGTTTTTTTCGGATTCTATCTAAACGTTTCTTGTATATTTTGATAAATCCCAGTTCAACTAAATTTTTCCCCCCAGTCATATTTTTTTGATGTTTTCGATAAAACAGCATTACCTGATCTATAAGAACCTTGGATATCCCATTTTCCCAGGCTCGGATAAACCAATCTACATCTTCAGCATAATTGAGTGTTTCGTCAAAAATGCCAATTTTTTCAAATACAGATTTCCGATAAATTGCGCTCCCTAAATTAATATAGTTGTAAGGTTTATAGACAGGTTCAAATATAGGTTTTTTATCAGATGTCAGTTGTGATAAATTCATTTGTTGAATTAATCCTTGTACAATCTCTACCGAGGTATTATCTGCCAAATAATTTCCTTGCACTTTCAGTTTATCATCCGACCAAATATCGTCAACATCCAAAAAGGCAATTGCATCACCATTTGCTATTCTTATCCCTCGGTTTCGAGCAGCCGATGGACCACTATTTTCTTGATAAATATAGCGGATACTGTCCTTGAATTCGGCAGCTATTTCCGCAGTCTTATCTTTTGAACCATCATCAATGACAATGATTTCTAATGGCTGATAATCCTGATTTTTGACATTTTCAATGGCTTCTGCTAGATATTTTTCTCCATTAAAAACTGGAATAATAACGCTAACAAATAATTTTTGATTTTCCATTTTCTATTGTTTTGTAATGAGATTGGAAATTACTTGAGGGATTTGCTCTAAATCAGTACCCAGTTCTAGATAATAACAAGGAACTTGTTTTAAGACTTGCATCATAATCTGACAAGCTTCTTTCCCTGCACCAGCTAATTGAATCATCGTACTTGGTACAAGTGAAGCTAAAGCGGCAGCAGCAGAGGTAGCTGTTAAAGAAGTATCTGTTTTTCCAGTAATGCGCGGAACTAAAACTGCACGAATGGGGCAACTTTTCAATATTTTTTCGGGAAAATGCTCGTTAATAAAATAAACGGCTTTTTCTGAATCCAGGCGATCGCTATTACTGATAGCCTCAGCCAAAAATGGTAATCTATTCACATCATCGGCATTTTTTTTGCCTGTATTGTAGATACTAAACACCGTTGGTGTCGGTTCACAAGTAATTAAACTGTAATCATCGCTGGCATAAAAAAGCTCTGAATTAATACAACTTAAAGCCGTTGTTGATTTTCCCGAACCTCCTTTTCCTACTAACAACACACCACCGCTGGAAAGTCCCACCGCACCTGCATGAACCAGTTGTATTCCCCGTTTACTCATCCAGACATTCAAAATAGTTCGTAGGGGTGAACCAGTTTCCCAATAGGGAATTTGTGCAGTTGTATCTACCCAATAGATGCCTAAATTGCGATCGCTATCCAACAAACTCAATGCAAATGCACCCCATTGAAAACTCGTATGAATGCGATCAGTATTGAATCCGTGAATTTCTCCGCGCTTAGGATGATGATGATTCCTACCCCAAGGTGGAGGAGGCATAATAGTTTTGGTTGAGGTACTATCCCACAAACAAACTGTTAAATCAGGATGGGAAACTGGTTCTATTTCCAAATGTCCTAAAGCCGGAGTTTGATAAGAAATTAAAGCCTCTCCAGCAAATCGTAACTGAATTTTAAACCCACCAATATCATAAAACCGATTAACTGCACCACCCACAGATGCTTCGGCTTTTTCGTATAGTTCATAAATTGAATCAAAAAAAGCAATTGGATCTTTCTTCTCTGTTTCAATTAAGTTTTCTGATTCTTCAATATCGGGTTTCATTATTTATTTTCACTTATATTTTTAACATTGATTTGGTTGGGTTGAGATCAGAAAACCCAACCTACATAAATTCTGTTAATTGATTTAAACCTTGGCACTTGGCCAACCCACTTCCTGATCTACATCATGGATGGGATCTAAAGCCAGCAATTCTTCCATGTCTGTATATTTATTTAAAGTTGGTGGTTCAAATTTCAGCTTTTCTATAGCTTGAGTTGGCAGATTATCATTATTTGTATGCGTTTGATTTTCTGCATCTGTTGCATCAATACTAATCAAATTTTCGCTTTCTAATTCTGCAATTAGATTATTAACACCGATTTCAATGGTTTCTTTGCTACTGTCGTAACTATTAAGCATTTCTGCCAAAATCTCACCTCTGGAAAGACCTCTAGCTAGTTTTTCCCAAATATCTGCTCCGACTGTCACTAAACTATAATAATCTCCCCCATCCAGATTGACGATGACTACTTCACCTTCAATCATTTCGTGGACAACCTTCGGGACATTGATTTTAAATTTTTCAGATAAATTCATTGTGCTTTGAAACTGAATGAGATTGTTTGCTTAACCCAAATTTAATTATAATGTAAATTTGATCACATCTTTTTTAAAGATTTAATAAAGAAATTTACATTTTCTTAAAGATAGATAATATAGCAGCAAGTTTATTTGTGTATTCCTGACGGAAGCTATCGGCATAAATCACTCATGCGAAAATGCCCTAATTTTTAGTGAAGTCAGGGATATTGTGGTTCAAAATTGCTATAGAAAAATTAGAAATTCTGGTTAATTTTTTTTAATACTTGCTCTCTAACTAACCGTATAGGTCGCAATAAATAGTAAATAAAAGCGGGAAATTCTGCTAAAGGCAGTATTAACCAATCTGAAGTTGTCGGCGTTGTGGACAAACGCAAAGAATAACGTATTTTATCTTGTAAACGTTCCCTAACACTCAGATGAAAACGAGTCACTCTCCCGTCTTGGAATGAGCCATCAGTTTTTTGAAATAAATTTTGGCTAACTTCAACTGCAAGTAAACTAACTTTTGGATCTGTCTGAATTTTTTGCCAAACTTCATCAGGTAAAGCAGTTCCCAAAATATTTCGTGCTAGTGTCAAAGCCAAAAAATAAGATTCTTTGACCACCTTTAATTCTTGCTTGTTCGAGCAATTTTTCCCAATTTAACTGGGGATAACTGCGAATTAATTCAGCCACATCACAAATGCGAGCTAAATTTGTCCAACAGTCTTTTGTCCCATGTCCAGCTAACATCAACAGCATATTTTCTGGAGAAAGATTGGGAACACTTTTACCAGCAATCGTAACTGGTTCTAAGTCTTGCCATAATGCCTCACAATCAATGGGAAAAGAAAAATAGTTTGGCATTACTCCCCAGTGAAGTTCTACTACCAGTTCTGTTTCCGGGTGGATAAAAGGATAAGCAGCTTCACGAACTAATTTATAGATGCTTTGCGATCGCACAAACGCAGCTTTTTGAGCCTCTGTAACTTCGATGCGCTCAATCTTCTGGCTATATCCCTGAGACACGAATACTTGTTTGGCCTTTTCTACATCCTGCGGGTGAACTAAAATGTCTAAATCGCTAAACTGTCGCAGTGATAAATTTCCATAAGCACTCGCAGCCAAAACTGGTCCTTTAAAGGGGAGAACTGATATTTTTGCTTCTGCAAATAAATTTAGCAGCCTTACCAATTCCCCACTTAAAAGTAAACTACGCCTAGTTTGAGCCAGAAAATCAAGTCGTAATTTGCTCAAAATCTCTTTGGGAACTACATCTGAAAAATTTCTGGAAAGACTGGAATATAATAGAGGCAACACTCGTTGCTGTTGCGCCATTTCTATCAATTTACCCCAATTTATATTTTTTGCTAGAAGTTCTCTAATATGATCAGCTTTTTCTGGTTCTATCTTAGTTCTGGCACAGCAAAGTAGCAATTCAATTTCAGAATTAGTCTGTGATAATATAGTCTCAACAGTTGAATGATGCAATTTCAGTCTCCATTAAAAAAAATCAGAATTTCAATTATTACAAATAATTTTTATTTTTTAGGTGTTGCTTCACCAAAATTAATCACGAGGGTGATAAGCAAAGTGATCCTTAGTTTTGCAACCATGGCAGAACTGCATTAGTTCATAAAATTGAGCAATATAGCAGGTGACAGGTGAACCAGCGCGCGCGGTCATGGGGGAAACCCCCATGAGCGACTGGTGTTCGCGTAGCGTGCCTGAGGCATTCACCCGAAGGGTGACAATTATTCAAGAAATTTGAGGTAAAGATATTTCTCAATATCCTATCACCCATCACCAAGAGATTAAAATGAAGAATCAGGTTGTTGTAAAAATTCCTCTTCTTCTGGGGTAGAGATGCGTCCTAAAATTTCATTACGATGGGGAAAACGACCAAATCGAGCAATTATTTCCTTGTGTCGAAACGCTGATTCAATCGCTTTAGCACTATCAGGATCATGGCTAAGTTGTTGAAATAGCTTAATACATTTGCGCTGATCAGCTAGGTTTTCACTGTGTTCAAATGGTAAATAAATAAACCAACGTTTCACAGATAATAATTGCCGATCATAGCCTTTACTTGTCGCGTGTTGTGCTAATGAAATTGCTTCCCAGTCCGTTGCAAAGGCTTCTGGAGTATCACGAAACATATTTCGGGGAAATTGATCTAGCAAGAGAATTAAAGCTAGACAACTTTCAGGTGCATTCATCCAATCATGTAAGTGTCCCGCTACTGCTTCTCGGTAAACTTCAAAAAAAAGATCGCGGACTTTAGCATCAAAATCTGGTTGTTTGTCAAACCAAAATGGCTGCACTTTACCGTAATTTGGGTCATCTGGATAACCAAACCAAAAATCCAAAATAGCTGTTGCCTGTGACATTGCTGTTATTGATTATTACAAAGCACCTGTCGCATTTTACACATATATCTGGTATTTTTGGTAATTTAATTTGAGATGATTACCATAATGTCATCACATTTTCATCTTCTAGAGTGTTCCAAACAATAAATGATCCAAAACCAGAGATTGCTTCATTCCGCTCCGCTCCATATGGCTAACGCCACGCTCCGCGAACGCAATGACAATTGGGCATTTTTTTACTTGGAATACTCCTATCGGACTTACGCAATAACTCTCTGAAACTCTTATTTCTCCGCGTCCTCTGCGTCCTCTGCGGTTCATTTCTTCATGATTTTACAGAATCCTACTTTCGATAGATTTATTATTTTGCCAAATATTTTATAATAGAAATTGTGCTACCTGTTAACCTGCACAAATTATGCTTTGTAATGGCATATAGCAATTATGTCCTCTTGTTCAATACCTGCGCCATTTTTTTGTAGGTATTGGTTGTTTAGACGATTTTTGGCTTTAACACTTCAGAAAGTACAGTAAGGCAACAATTCCTGAGCAAAATTCAACTCAAAAGCTTGTAGGAAGCTAATTGTTAGATTTTTCAGTGTTAATTTTTGATGCTGCATTGCGGTACTAGCCAAATTCAAGGCTTGTTAAAAATACACAGGGTGTCAGAAATCAACGTTTTTGTATTTGAGGAAATCGAATTGTTTATGAATACTAAAAAAGAAGGCCGTGGTAGCGGTAGATTACAACACACGCCTTAAATCCTGTAGAGACGTTCCATGGAACGTCTCTATATCTGTAAAAATATATTTATCAGGGCGAACGATGGGGATCGAACCCACGAATGGTGGTACCACAAACCACTGCCTTAACCACTTGGCTACGCTCGCCATTCACTACTTGAGTATAGCACAACCTCCAGAAAATGATCAAGTTTTTTTTGCCAGAAATTAGAGAATTTTCTTGGTAGTCTTTAAAAGACTAACAATCGGACTAGATCAAGTAGGAATATGAAACCTTTAACTATGCTTATATGTGTAGGCGCAGCGGGTATTGGCATTCTAGGGGCAATGATGTCGAAGACAAATCCCAATCAGGTTGAATATGAAAAGTATGCAGTCCAAAAACTGACAACATATCTAAAAACTGATGTATGTCAAAAAACACCAAGTTTTTTAGAAAGATTAATCAAAACTAATTGTGAGCAAGTGCTGGAGTCAGCAACACCGCACATCAAAGAACTAATTACTAGCACAACCAAGCGACAAGATTATATGATCTTTAGTATTTATCGGACCGAAATCAAGCTTGATTCTTGGATACCAGGGTACAAATTTGAAACAGTAGGCGCGTTGAATCAATTTTACACTTACAATGCCCAAGAAAAATAAATCAGCAGAAATCAGATGAAGACTTAAGATACAAGTAGTCCCGGAAAAAACTACTCTGTGATGAGTTTCTGTACTAACTGTCTGTATCCGCAAAATCCAGATAATGCTCTGTTTTGTCTTAAATGTGGTAAACCGCTTTTACTTAAAGATCGCTACCGTCCTCTTTATCCTTTAGGTAAGGGTGGGTTCGGGAGAACACTTTTAGGTGTGGATGAACATATCCCTTCTCAACCTCAATGCGTAATTAAACAACTCTGTTTCCCAGAAGAGAATCTAGCCAGCTTTCGCAAAGCTGTAGAATTATTTCGTCAAGAAGCAGTGCGCTTAGATGATTTGCGCCATCCCCAAATTCCCCAATTATTAGCACATTTTGAACAGGAAAATCGCTTGTATTTGGTACAAGAATTAATTTCCGGACAAACATTAGCCCAGGAATTAGAGCAGCAAGGAGTTTTTAATCAGGGGAAAATCCAGAAATTACTGCAAGATTTATTACCTGTGTTGGAATTTGTGCATGGTCATCATGTTATTCACAGGGATATTAAGCCGGAAAATATAATGCGAAAATCTCTAGGAGGGGATTTAGTATTAATTGATTTTGGTGTTGCTAAATATATTTCTGCAACTGGGGTAATGAAAACAGGAACAACTATTGGGAGTCCTGAATACATGGCCCCTGAACAAATGCGGGGTAAAGTGTTACCAGCGAGTGATCTTTATAGTTTGGGTGTAAGTTGTATTCAGCTATTAACGGGGATTTCTCCCTTTGATTTATTTGATGATACAAGCGATCGCTGGATTTGGCGAGATTATTTACCTCCAGACAATCATGTTACATCTCATCTAAGTGAAATTCTGGATAAACTTATTCATAATGCCTTGGCTCAACGCTACAAATCTGCTCAGGAAGTCCTAGCAGCAATGGCAATAAATACCCAACCAGCCAAGAAACAGCAACTTACTACTCTCCGTTCGGATACAGGTATTAATTACCAGCAATTACGTGATTTCCTCGCATGGAAACATTGGCAAAAAGCAGATGCAGAAACTTGGGCGTTAATGTGTCAAGCTTTATCTAAACGGAAAGGTAGTTATTTATCTAATAGTGATTTAGAAACTTTACCTTGTCAGGATTTACAAATAATTGACCAATTGTGGACAAAATATAGTCAAGGGCATTTTGGTTTTAGTATCCAAACCCAAATTTATAATACCTGCGATCGCGACTATGCAGAATTTTGCAGTACAGTAGGTTGGTATTTGCCCAATGCTACTTCTGTCCGTCAACAATTAACTTTTAAATTATCTGCACCAACAGGCCATTTACCTTCTCACTTTTGGGTTAGTGGTAATCAGTTAGGAAGACACATGAAAGCTTTAACTGCAAAGGTGGCAAGCTGTTATATTAGGAACAATTGACAATTGATAATTGACAATTGACAATGCTTAATAAAGTGAAAACTTAGATAAATCAATAACAATTGACTCCTTCTTCTCTCCTGTCACCTGTCACCTTCTTCCAGCCCTAATTATGCAAAGTAATACAGCTTATCTTTTAGTATCTCATGGCAGTCGTGATCCTCGTCCAGATATGGCTATGGAGCAATTAGCTAGGCTGTTAAGTGAGATATTACCTCAAGGTGAAAATTTCGTAGGTGTCGCTACCTTAGAAGCAAATATCCAACCTTTACATCTGCAAATACAAGATTTTGCTGATCGTGTTCAGGCTTTTGGCTGTAAAAATCTGCAAATTATCCCTCTATTTTTGTTACCGGGTTTTCATGTCATGACTGATGTTCCCGCAGAAATTGCGATCGCACAAGAGGTGATAAGTGCAGGAATAATCATGGAATTGCGTCCCTATATTGGTAGTTATCCTGGGTTAGGCAAGTTTGTCGCTAGGATGATGATGACGGTAAAAGCAGATGTATCAATTATTTTAGCTCATGGTAGCAGACGGGCTGGTTCTCATGCTCCTGTGGAAAGTATAGCGGCTAGTGTGGGCGCAGTTACGGCTTATTGGTCTGTACCTCCGAGTTTAGAAATAAGAGTACAGGAATTGATAGCTGCTGGTGATCAAGAAATTGCGATTTTCCCATATTTTTTATTTACAGGTGGGATAACTGATGCGATCGCTCTGGCAGTAGAAACGCTAAAATTACAATTTCCATCAGTAAGTTTTCAACTCGCACCACCTTTAGGAACAAGTCGAGAATTTGCTGATTTAATCTGGGATTTCATTAAAGAAGAGGACAAAGTTTTTGGGTAAAGTCTATTTAGTTGGTGCTGGTCCTGGAGATCCTGGACTCATGACACTCAAAGGAAAAGGGTTGTTGGCTTGTGCAGATGTCGTTATTTATGATGCTTTGGTGAGTCCAGAAGTGCTGGACATGATAAATCCCGAAGCCGAACAAATCAACGCGGGTAAACGCATGGGTAGACATTCGCTGTTACAGGAAGTCACTACCCAATTACTGATTGAGAAAGCTGAGAATCATGGCATAGTTGTCCGGCTCAAAGGTGGTGATCCTTTTATCTTCGGTCGTGGTGGGGAAGAAATGGCGGAATTGGTAGCCGCAGGTATTCCCGTTGAAGTTGTCCCAGGGATTACATCAGGAATTGCCGCACCAGCTTATGCAGGTATTCCTTTAACCCATCGTCTTTATAGTTCTTCCGTAACTTTTGTGACTGGACATGAATCCGCTGGTAAGTATAAACCTCAGGTAAATTGGCAAGCGATCGCTCACGGTTCAGAAACTATAGTAATTTATATGGGTATTCACAATTTACCCTACATAGTTGAACAGTTTACTCTAGCTGGGTTGAGTTTAGATACACCCATTGCCTTAGTGCGGTGGGGAACTCGGCCAGAACAGGAAGAATTAATAGGTGAATTGGGGACAATTGTAGAAGAAGTGGAAGCAAAGGGATTTCTTGCACCAGCGATCGCGGTAATTGGTGCAGTTGTAAAATTACACGGTATATTATCTGGTTCTGTAGAGGACAAAAAATAGGGAAAAGCTGACAAGGGCGATATCTGCTGCAAATCACTGAAAATTTGTTTAGAAGTGGTAATATTTGATGATACATTTGGTAGTATTTCGTATTCAAAAGACTACTCCTAAATAAAACTTTTAGAGGTGTAAATGAGTGAAATTCCTCTCTGTAGCATATTGATTTCATCCCAATTATCCCCAGATGAAATAGAGTCTTTAGAAACATCACTATCTCTAAGTTCACTGAAGATACAGAAGTCATCAAACCGCGTGTTAGGTGTAGATGACATTGTTTTGATTATTACAGTAGCGTCAACGACGGCACAGTTGATAGATTATAGTATCAAAGCGGCTAAGGCAATCAATAATTGGCGGCAAAAATTACGAGAAAAAGGGATAGAAGCAAAAGGCAAGTTAAAACACCCAAAACTTCCTGATATTGACTTCAGCACCGCTACAGAAGCAGAAATAGAAGCATGGTTTAAAAGACTAGAAGCATGATTGTCTCACAAATAGCTGTAAAAATCCCCCTTAATCCTGGGGTAGAAAAACTCTCCAAACAAGATCATTCCTTCAGTAATCAAATTCTCATCCTGTTTTCAGCCCCTCTACTCAATGAAGATTTATCACCAGTAGAGAATTTATCAATTCAGAAAGAAATTGATGCTATAGCAGAAGTGCTAGAGGATATATCTCATCCTATAGCAGTGGAAATAGTGGTGAAAGTAGCCACCTCACAAACATTACAAGATGTGTTATCTAGTCGCGTCAAACCACTGATTATTCACTTTATTGGTCATGGGATGACAGAGGGAGAAAGTACAGCCCTAGTGTTAGAAAATAAGGTAGGAATGACTCGTTCTTTTAGTGAGGAAGAGTTAGAAATTGCCCTATCAAATCAGAAACAAGCACCCTGTCAATTAGCATTATTAAATGCCTGTCATTCAGAAAAGTTAGCTCAAGCTTTTGTCAAAGCAGGAGTATCTCATGTAATTGGAGTAGACGCTGAAGATAAGATTTTAGATGTTGCAGCCCGATGTTTTTCTCGACGACTTTATCAAGCATTATTTAATCAAGATAACATTGCTAATGCTTTTTTATTGAGTCGTAATGCAGTTAAACTTGATGATAAATTAAAAGCAATCTTTAACTCTCAAACTTTTCAGCAAGGAGTTAATTTTGATGAAGCTTTCAAATTTCGATTATTACCCCAATCTTCCCATAATCAATCACTGATTATAGAACCAGCCGATTCTCATCAAGTTATATATCCCCAGTGGTCAAATACTAATATTCCCCCTGATAATACCAACTTTGTAGGACGCAAAAAAGAAATACATCAAGTAATTAAAGCACTGGTAGAGTCGGATAATAAACGTTGTATAGCCCTACATGGTATGGGAGGAATAGGTAAAACGTCCTTAGCTTATGCTATTGGTCAGTGGTTACATGAACGAAATCGCTACAAGGATGGAGTTTGGTTTATTAGTTTACGCGATACTGATTCTGTAGGAACACTAATTACGAAAATCAAACAGAGTCTTGAATTGAGTAATTTTGCCTTAGAAAAAGAATTAAAGAATAGTCGACTGTTTTTAATTCTCGATGATTTGGATAAATTGATTGAAAAAGAATCTAATGAATTAATTGAATTTTTGAACTCGCTTTTAGAACAATGTCCTAAATTAAGAATGTTGTTAACTTCTCTTGATTCTCTAGCAGGGGATATTCTTTATTGTCATCAAGAAGAAGTTTACAGCATGGGAGCATCAGAAACAAGAGAGATATTTAAAAAGTATGCTCCACCGCAAGCACAATGGGGTAATGATGATTTACTAGAAGATTTTAATCTTTTAGTTAAGTTTCTGGATGGTTATCCCTTAGCGATTAAATTAGCAGCATCTTATATGGCAGAAACTAAATCTACTCTCAAGATGCTGTGTGAAGACTTGATAGATGAACCACTGGAAGTTCTTGCTGCTTATTCTCCTCAAGAAAGAAAAGAAAGAAGTCTGCGGATAACTTTAGATCGTTCTTTTGAAATGTTATCGGTAGAAGGACAAGATATATTTCCCTTATTGGCTTTCTTTCCTAGTGGGTTAAGTCGAGATTTAGCTAGGGATATTTGGGGAAGAAGTGGGAATAAGGCTTTATTGGAATTGTCTAAGTTTTCGATGGCAGAAAAATCTCCTACTGCATCTGATTGGAGAGTAAATTTACCCGAACCCGCCCGTACTTATGCAGAAAGTAAATTACAGAAAGGAAGAAGAATTGACTATATTGCTCCTCAAGTTTTGGATTTCTATCATCGCAATTTTTGTGACACAGTTTTCAAGCTTTTTAGCAATGGAGATGAGCATAAAGGGCAGCAGTTACTTCTACAAGAAAGCTCAAATTTAATCTTATTTCTGGAATGGGGTTATGAGCATGAAATGAGTTCAGACAAAATCTGTCACAGTGCGAGAATTACAGCTTCATTAAGTCCTCATTGGCTTTGGATTGAACCGGATAAAGACCCGGTACTAAAATTGAATTTAGCTTTAGCAGCAGCCCAAAGAAATCAGGATAAAGAGGGAGAAGATTTAGTTAAACTTATGATCCCTGTGAATGCTGCTTTTTCTTCTAAAGAAGAATTTAAAGATGTTCCATATTTGGGACAAAAAAGTGATGAGCTAAAGTTTTTTGAGTTTGAAACTGTTACCGTTAACCGTAGTGGCAAAATCATTCAACGAGAAACCAAACAAGCCCAATACTTTAATGAAAACTTGGGTGAAAATATCACCTTAGAAATGGTTGCCATCCCTGGTGGTATCTTCACGATGGGTTCATCTAAAAGAGAAGGGGATGACTGTGAACAACCTCAACATGAAGTAACTGTTCAACCCTTTTTTATGGGTAAGCACCCTGTGACACAATCGCAGTGGAAAGCGGTGGCCAAACTACCCCAACTTAACCGAGAATTAAAAGTAGATCCATCTTATTTTAAAGCTGATAACCGACCAGTAGAACAAGTTTCCTGGTATGATGTAATTGAATTTTGTGATCGCCTCTCCAAATACACAGGCAAAAGCTACCGTCTACCAAGTGAAGCAGAATGGGAATATGCTTGTCGAAGCAGAACTACGACACCATTTCACTTTGGTGAAACAATTACAAAAGATTTAGCTAACTATAATTGTGACTATAACTATGATGATGAGGTTGAAGGAATTTATCGAGCAGAAACAACAGAAGTAGGCAGCTTTAAAATAGCCAATAACTTTGGATTATACGATATGCATGGCAACGTACTGGAATTTTGTCAAGACCATTGGCATAATAGCTATGAAGGTGCGCCTACAGATGGGAACGCATGGTTAAATAATGAACAATCTATGAGAATAGATGAAGATTCTATTATTACAAGATTGCTACGCGGTGGTTCTTGGAGAAGCATTCCCCTTTTTTGCCGTTCTGCTTGTCGTAATAACTTCTACTTCGACGACTACGAACATGAAGATATTGGTTTTCGGATTGTGTGTAGTGGTGCGGCGAGGACTTAGTAG
Source organism: Anabaena sp. UHCC 0253 (assembly GCF_009712085.1). NCBI lineage: Bacteria > Bacillati > Cyanobacteriota > Cyanophyceae > Nostocales > Nostocaceae > Anabaena > Anabaena sp. UHCC 0253. Next base: position 250,200 of record NZ_VILD01000009.1, on the reverse strand, counting down.
CCCTTTGCAATCTTGCGCTTTTTCTATTTTTTTCTGTCTTTACTCGCTACACGAGTAAATTTTTTTTGCAAAACTGATTAAATTATACTAAAAACGGCTTCCATTTTTACTTTTTAATCCTGTTCATCCTTAAATCCTGGAAATCCTGATTCAGACAATTTCTCTAACTAGCAACTTAGGTTATTAATGAATAAATGCTGAGATTTTGGATTTAGAGAATGTTCCTAAAGTCTAGATTTCTACCTATTCTCGTTAATAATTCTCACACAATATGGTGAAAAATAATTTTCAGTAAATCTCCTTGAGAAAAAGGCTTTTCTAAATAACCATTAGCTTTCACAAACTTGGCTTTTGCTCTATCTCTTAATCCCATTCTTTCTGTCATCAAAATTACAGGAATATTTTGATAATGTGTGTGTTTTCGTAATAAAGAACAAATTTCATAGCCATCTAAATGAGGCATTTCTATATTTAGTAAAATGATATCTGGCTGTACGCGCAGAATTTCCATTAAAGCTTGGGAAGAATCCATAAATTTAATTACAGAAAATATTTGCTCATCTAAAAAATCTGCTACAGCATTTAATATGTTATAATCATTGTCTACACCCAAAATACTGTATTTTTTCCTCTCAGTAACTTGGGAATTGATCGGCTGATTTATATTAGGCTCATAATCAACTTGATATGAATTGCTTTTGGGTAATTGTTCTGGAAATTTGTTAACTGGATGTGACTGATGATAATTTTCAAAATTCAAATTTTCTTCAACATCAATTTTTACCCCTGATTGACATTTTTCTACTAAAGTTCTTAAATTCAAATGACAAAACTTAGGGAGATCATCTAAAAAAGTATTAGGGACAAACTCATAACTACCATGTTCTAAATCTAGTAATGATTCTAAAACCTCTAATGCCAATTGCTCAATTAGCAAAGCAGCTTGAAAGTGACTAATATATTTTTGATTAACTAACCAACAAATGGCTAAATAATCGGGATTTGGTATTGACTGATTCTCAATATCTTTTTCAAAAATCATCCGTACCTGTTCATTAATACCTCTAGGAAGAGTAGAAATTTGCTGACTCAATTTCTGTAAATTTCGGTAAAGAGGTTCAAACATTTCTTCAGAGTAACTAGCGTAAATTAGTTTACCCTTATCCATATATATTGACCATGCACCAGATTCACTAAATACTTGTAAACAACCAGTAAACGAATTATTAGTAATCTTCTTTAATAGAGTAATTGGTTGTAACTTTTGGAAAAATCTATATCTACTAATAGGTATTGTATTCATGGTCGGAAATTGATCATTAAATTTTTCTCTCATGATCAGTTAATTAATGTATTTTATAAACATTCTGAATCCTGTCTTTTGAATTCTTCCCTTTAGGTTACTATATATTTTTTGGAGAAATAAAAAAGTATGTTAAACCTATGATGAAAAAATGAAGTAGAGATGTTCCAGCAGAACGCTTATAATTTTTAATCTCAATGTTTTTTAAATTACCCCCTACTAATCGTGTCCGTAATTAATATCCAAGTCCCAGAAAATTGTCAGCGCCTAGATGTCTATTTATCTCAAGAGTTATCAGATTTATCCCGTTCACGCATCCAGCAGTTAATCGAACAGGGTCATGTGCAAGTTAATGATACAGTTTGCAAATCTAAGAAAATTCATCTAAAAAGTGGCGATCGCATTACACTAGAAATTCCGGCAATCCAACCGTTAGAACTAGTAGCAGCAGATATTCCCCTCGATATTCTCTATGAAGATGAAGAGATCATCATTCTCAATAAACCCGCTGGTTTGGTTGTTCACCCCGCACCAGGACATCCTGATGGCACTTTAGTTAATGCTATATTGGCACACTGCCCCAATTTACCAGGAATCGGTGGTGTTCAACGTCCGGGCATAGTCCACCGTTTAGACAAGGATACTACTGGAGCGATCGCGATCGCTAAAACAGATCTAGCTTATCAGCACCTCCAAGCACAACTACAAGCAAAAACCGCTCGCAGAGAATATCTAGGTTTAGTTTACGGTGTCCCCAAAACCTCAACCGGAAGCATAGACTTACCCATTGGTCGCAATCCTCAAGACCGCAAAAAAATGGCCATTGTCTCTGTAGAAGATGGTGGACGTAATGCTATCACTCATTGGCAGGTACAAGAGCGATTTGGCAACTACACACTAATTCACTTCCAACTAGAAACAGGACGCACCCATCAAATTCGCGTCCATAGTTCCAAAATCGGTCATCCTATCGTTGGTGATCCTATTTATAGTTCTGGTCATTCCATTGGTGTCAATCTACCAGGACAAGCCTTACACGCTTGGAAACTCCAGTTACAACATCCCGTTTCTGGAAATTTAGTCGCAGTCACAGCGCCTCCTCCCCGCAGCTTTACGACTTTATTGGAAGTATTACGCCGTCGCAGTGGAGTTTCTTAAAATTTAATAAAATTATGAAGCCTTAGTCCCATTTTGTGCATATAACCTTTTTTACCTTAAAATCCCCCCCTGGGGGAAAAAGAGAAGAAACTTCTTTCAATTATTTAACAATGTAAATTTACAATCCTTAATCCAATTCAGTAACATCCCAAAACAACCAAAAAGGGCTGTAATCTATTTATAGCAAGGGATTTATAGAAAATTTAAACAATATTAACAAACAAAATATTGCGATTCTTTTCGAGAATTGTAAACTTATGTAACGTAAATATTGATTTTTTCTCACTTACACACCTTGTATGTAAAGGATTTGAGGCTTTTCTTAGGCGATCATCTTATTTATTCATAATTTGTAACAAATAAAGACTCTATGGCATTGTATAAACATAAACTGTAGGGGTTAAACAACAGAAAAAAGTTAAACAAAGCAGGCAATTGACGAAGTTTGCCAGTTTCTCATAAAATCCCTCATGACTCTCATAATTTCTAGTTCATAAAATATAAATATGGTCTAGTATATGAGAAGATAGATTGAGAAGCGCTTTGATTTGATTCTGTTGCCAACCAATCCGAATTAGTTTTAATTTAGAGATCTCTCAACTAAGTAATTTAGGAGATTAGAGTCCATGACATTAGATGTATTTTCCAAGGTTGTTTCCCAAGCTGACGCTAGAGGCGAATTCCTCAGCACCGAACAACTAGATGCTTTAACAGCAGTTGTAGCTTCTGGTAGCAAGCGTTTAGATACCGTTAACCGGATTACAAGCAACGCTAAAGACATTGTTACTGACGCTGCTCGTGCCTTGTTTGAAGAACAGCCCAACTTGATTGCTCCTGGCGGCAACGCTTACACCAACCGTCGTATGGCTGCTTGCCTACGCGACATGGAAATCATCTTACGCTATGTAACCTATGCAGCATTAGCAGGTGATGCTAGTGTTCTTGATGACCGTTGCTTAAACGGTTTACGTGAAACATACCAAGCTTTGGGTACTCCTGGTGCTTCTGTAGCAGTTGGTGTTGGCAAAATGAAAGAAGCAGCGATCGCTAAAATTAATGATCCTAACGGGATCACCAAAGGTGATTGCAGTTCTTTGGTTTCTGAAGTTGCTAGCTACTTTGACCGCGCTGCGGCTGCTGTTGCCTAACAATTTCTTACAAATCAAATTAGCTCGAACCTAAATTGAGCTTCTCCCAACAAAACAAGCAAGAAACACTCTAGGAGATTTTCACCAATGAAAACACCAATTACCGAAGCAATCGCATCTGCTGATACCCAAGGACGCTTTTTAAGCAACACCGAATTACAAGCAGTTAACGGCCGTTTTGTTCGTGCTGCTGCCAGCATGGAAGCTGCTCGTGGTTTGACAGCTAACGCTCAAAAATTGATTGATGGTGCTACCAGCGCCGTATACAGCAAATTCCCTTACACCACCTCTACACCAGGCGCTCAATTTGCATCTGACAGCCGTGGTAAAGCTAAATGCGCTCGTGACGTTGGTCACTACCTACGCATCATCACCTATAGCCTAGTTGCTGGTGGAACAGGTCCTTTGGATGAGTTCTTAATTGCTGGTTTGTCTGAAATCAACGGCGCGTTTGATTTATCTCCTAGCTGGTACGTAGAAGCTTTGAAATCAATCAAAGCCAGCCACGGTCTAAGCGGTCAAGCTGCTAACGAAGCTAACACCTATATTGACTATGCAATCAACGCTCTCAGCTAGATAGCGTCATGCCCGGAGAGGGATATAATTGTTAGATGGAGTTACCCCTAAGGGGGTTCGCCAGTCGTTCATGGGGAGTCACTGCGTAAGTTGGAAAATATTCTAACTATAAATTAAGTGGCGTTAAAATCTCCAAGATCATTCTGGTTCACCTAGCAATTGGATCTAGCTCCGGGCATCGTTTTATCTCCAGATAACTGAAGTTGTTAATCAGAGCGTGAAAATCACTTTTTCAGGTGGTTTTGGATTGAAATGAAAACAATAAAGGAGAAAAAACATGGCAATTACAGCAGCAGCATCAAGACTGGGGACAGAGCCTTTTAGCGACGCACGCCGAGTTGAACTGCGCCCCAACGCCAGCCGAGAAGAAGTCGAATCAGTAATTCGTGCTGTTTATCGGCACGTTTTAGGAAATGACTATATATTGGCATCAGATCGCTTGATTGGTGCAGAGTCACTTTTACGCGATGGTAACTTAAGCGTGCGCGAGTTTGTTCGCAGCGTTGCTAAATCGGAACTCTACAAAGCTAAATTCTTTTACAACAGTTTCCAAACTCGGTTAATTGAACTCAACTATAAACACTTGTTGGGTCGCGCACCATACAATGAGTCAGAAGTAACTTACCACTTAGACTTATATATTAACCAAGGTTACGACGCGGAAATTGACTCCTACATTGATTCTGAAGAATATCAAAACAGCTTTGGGGAAAGTGTAGTTCCCTACTATCGCGGTTTTGATTTTCAATCAGGACAAAGTGCAGCCGGTTTTACGCGGATGTTCCGTTTATACCGTGGTTATGCCAACAGCGACACTGCTCAAGTCGAAGGTGATAAATCTCGTTTAGCGCGGGAATTAGCGAGTAATAAGACTTCCTCAGTTGTTGGACCCTCTGGTAGTAACAATAATTGGGGTTTCCGTGTATCTGCGGATGACGCTCCTAAGCAAAACTTAGGTAATGCCGTAGGACAATCAGATCGCACTTACCGAGTTGAAGTTACAGGCATTCGCAATCCAGGATACCCCAGCGTGCGCCGCAGCAGCACAGTATTTATTGTCCCTTACGAGCGCCTTTTAGACAAAATGCAGCAAATTCATAAAGTTGGCGGCAAAATTGTCAGCGTCACATCAACATAAGGTTTAGTGCTGTTCACCGACAAAACACATCACAGGAGATAGAGAATGTTCGGTCAAACCACACTTGGTGCTGGTAGCGTTTCTTCATCTGCAAGCCGCGTATTTCGTTACGAAGTTGTCGGCTTAAAGCAAAACCAAGAAACCGACAAAAATAAATTTGACATTCGCCGCAGTGGTAGCGTATTTATTACCGTACCCTATAACCGCATGAATGAAGAAATGCAGCGGATTAGCCGTCTCGGTGGCAGAATCGTCAAAATTGAATCTTTGACCGTAGCAGAGTAAGCAGAAAGCCCTGGCAATGATAGAAACCAGTGGAGAAGAATATTCTGCCCAGAATGCACCACCTCTGACACCAGAGATAGCGTTCGCCGAAGGCGTGCGGGACGCAATCGCTAACCTGCAATCATCAGATTTAAGTCTCCGCTATTATGCTGCTTGGTGGTTGGGTAAGTTCCGAGTCAGTCAGCCAGAAGCCATAGACGCACTCATTACAGCGTTAGAGGATGAAGCCGACAGAACAGAACTGGGTGGTTATCCCTTACGGCGGAATGCCGCGAGGGCGCTTGGTAAACTAGGCAACTTAAAAGCCGTACCAAGTTTGATTAAGTGCTTAGAATGTGCTGATTTTTATGTCCGCGAAGCAGCAGCCCAATCTTTGGCGATGCTAGGGGATAAAACAGCATTACCAGCACTGATAAAACTCCTAGATGGGGGAGTTGACCAGGCTGTACAAGTACCAGGACTACCCCACCTTACCCAACCCTATACAGCAGTATTAGAAGCCTTGGGAGCTATGGGTGCAACTGAGGCTATTTCCCTTGTTCAGCCTTTTCTCAATCATCCAGTTCCCCGATTGCAATGCTCCGCAGCTAGAGCCATGTACCAACTGACACAAGACTCTGCTTATGGCGAGTTATTAGTGAAAACCTTGGTAACAGGTGATTTAAAGATGCGTCGCGTTGTGTTGGGGGACTTGGGGGCAATCGGGTATTTGCCAGCAGCAGCAGCGATCGCCTCTGCTCAAGTGGAAAATAGCTTCAAACTTATTGCTTTAAAAGGATTATTAGAGTATCAACTGCCAGAACAGTCTGATACTTTTGGTATTTCTGAGCAAGCTATCCAAGTCATGAATTTGATGGATTCACTATTATAGTCAGTAGTCAATTGTCAATTGTCAGTTGCAAAACTACTGACCACTGACAACTGACAACTGACCACTGACAACTGAAAAATGGATGAACTAATTCGGGCTGTCACCGTAGCAGAAACACCATCTCAACTGGTGACAGCGGTTAAAAATCTGGCAGCAGCCAAAGATCCATCGGCAATTCCCGCCTTAATTGCCGTCTTTGGTTATAACAATCCAGAGGCGGCAATAGTTGCAGCAGCAGCATTGACAGAGTTGGGAGAAATAGCAGTTCCCCAACTGCTAGAACAAATTGATGATTATAACTATGGCGCACGGGCTTATTCGATTCGCACAATAGCAGCGATCGCAGATCCCCGTGCTTTGGATATTCTCATCTCTACAGCAAAAACTGACTTTGCCCCCAGTGTCCGCCGGGCTGCGATTAAAGGACTAGGAAACTTACATTGGCATCAGTTAGAAATTTCTGAAGCAGAAACAGCCATCAACCGAGTCCTAGAGGCACTTCTGTTAATCTGCGAAGATACAGACTGGTCAATTCGTTATGCTGCTGTTGTTGGTTTACAAGCTTTAGCAAAAGTAGCCATAGTACAACCGCCTATTTTGGCTAAATTTCAATTAATGCTGACTAACGAAACTGAAAAAGCCGTTCGCGCTCGCGTTCAGTTGGCCTATAGCCAGTAAACAGATTTATATACCATATAACAAGGTAAAAGTAAAGATGTCAATACCATTACTAGAATATTCGCCCAAAACGCAAAACCAGCGAGTAGACGGCTACGAAGTCCCCAACGAAGACACCCCAACCATTTATCGTTTAGATCGTGCCACCTCAGATCAAGATATTGATGCCATCATCTGGGCTGCATATCGGCAAATTTTCAGCGAACACCTGATTTTAGCCAGCTATCGGCAAAACTTTTTAGAATCACAACTGCGAAATCGGGCGATTACCCTGCGTGATTTTATCCGGGGTTTGGGAAAATCAGACGTTTACCGCACCCAAGTAGCAGAGACAAATACCAACTATCGTTTAGTTGACATCACCTTAAAACGCTTCTTAGGCCGGGCTGCTTATAACAAAGCCGAAGAAATCGCTTGGTCAATTGTCATTGCTACCAAAGGTTTGCACGGTTTTATAGATGCTTTGTTGGAATCAGTTGAGTATATAGATAACTTTGGTGATGACATTGTACCTTTCCAACGTCGTCGTTTTGGCGATCGCCCCTTTAACCTAGCTAACCCCCGTTATGGTGCTGACTGGCGCGATACTCAAAACATCCGTGGATTGGCAGGTCGTTCCTACTACAGCATCCGTACCAGCGGAGAACTGACTACAGCAGATATCCGTCGGGCCATTCCCGCCAACTTCTTCATCATGGCTGGGTCTATTATTACTGACGAATGCAACTACCAACGCAGTTTAGCCACCGCCCAATCTTACGTTAGTAGCGGCGAAATCCCTGATACCAGCAGAGATAACCAAGAACAACCCACAGTTAAACCTGTAGCAGTTTCCTTACCTTATCGTTACATTCCGGCGATCGCCAAAAATTAGTTATTGGTAATGGGTGATTGGTGATTGGTGATTGGTGATTGGGAAACACCTATTCCCTGTTCCCTGTTCCCTATTCCCTGTTCCCTGTTCCCTGTTCCCTGTTCCCTGTTCCCTAACAATTAACAAACATGACAATACCTCTACTAGAATACAAACCCAGTTCTCAAAACCAGCGCGTTTCTGGTTATGAAGTCCCCAACGAAGATACACCCACAATTTACCGCATCGAAGACTATGCCTTTGGTGGAGAAGTAGAAGAACTAATTTGGGCTGCTTATCGGCAACTTTTTAGCGAACACGTGATTCTCAAATTCTACCGCCAAGGTAATTTAGAATCCCAAGTAAAAAATAAAGCCATTACCGTCCGCGATTTTATCCGGGGTTTAGCTAAATCTGAAGCTTTCCAAAGTTTAGTAATTCAAAGTAATTCCAACTACAGATTAGTAGAAATTGGACTAAAACGGTTATTAGGTCGCGCACCTTACAACAAAGAAGAAGAAATTGCTTGGTCAATTGTCATTGCTACCAAAGGTTGGGGTGGTTTTGTTGATGCTTTGTTAGATTCTGAAGAATATCAAAGCAACTTTGGCGAAAATATCGTTCCCTACCAAAGACGGCGTTATAAAGATCGTCCCTTTAATTTGGTAACACCACGATACAGCGATTACTGGCGCGACCAACTAGAAGATGCTCGTTATAAATGGGGCGACATCAAAAACTTTTTGGATATGGCAAATTCCATTAATATTAGAACAGTGACCTACACACCAGTTAGCACTGCCAATATCCAAATTCCTAACACGACCAAGGAAACAACACCAGCAGGTATTCCCGTTTCCATCAGTCCTAGTGCTAGTTTTCCCTTGTAATAAATAGTTTTTTAACTAGCTGGGGAATCTCGGTTGAAAATCTTAAGTTTGTATTTTTTTAAGGATTTTGATTTTAGTTAGTTTACTAAAAATAACGACATTTTAAGATGCCAACTTTACCAAAAGGCAGGTTCTTGAAAATGGCAATTCCTTTACTTCAATACAAACCGACAACTCAAAACCAAAGAGTTAGCAGCTTCGGTACAGCAGATATTAACGAAGACACTCCTTATATCTACCGAATTGAAGATGCTAACTCACCCGGCGAAATTGAACAACTAATTTGGTCTGCCTATCGCCAAATCTTCAACGAACAGGAGATCCTCAAATTTAACCGCCAAATTACCTTAGAAACCCAACTCAAAAATAGGTCAATTACGGTTAAAGACTTCATTCGCGGTTTGGCGAAATCAGAACGATTTTATCAGCTAGTTGTGACACCAAATAACAACTATCGGCTAGTAGAAATGTTCCTGAAAAGGATCTTGGGTCGTTCTCCCTACAATGATCAAGAAAAAATTGCTTGGTCAATACAAATTGCTACTCTGGGTTGGGGAAAATTTGTGGATGTGCTGATTGATAGTAGCGAGTACGAAGAAGCCTTTGGCGAGTACACCGTACCCTATCAACGCAAAAGAATGACCACAGACCGTCCTATTAGCTTTACCCCTCGTTATGGTGCTGATTATCGTGACCGAGCAGGTATTGTCCAAAAAAGGCGGTATATTCCTCAGTGGAGTGGGTCTTTGTCACCCGCATTTAGTCAAAATGTTGATTGGGGGGCCCTGTCTGCTGTATTACTAGTAATAACCGCAGGCATTACCTTCTTATTTATCCTCAATTGGTTAGGAATTAGTTCTATCTATTAACCAAATAGGGGAAAATAACTAGGAAAGAAAGATGAATGAGGAATTTGAGTAATCAACCCTTATTCATCTTTCACCGCTAAATTTTTGTTTAATTTGATAATAAAAGGAAAAAAACAACATGGCATTGCCATTACTTCAATACAATCCAAGCAGTCAAAATCACCGGGTGGGTAGCTTTGGCGCTGCTGACAAAAATGAAGATACACCTTATATCTATCGTTTAGAAGACGTTAGTTCTTACACTGACATTAGCAGCATCATTTGGGCTGCTTATCGCCAAGTTTTTAGCGAACATGAAATTCTTAAGTTTAACCGTCAAGGTACTTTAGAATCTCAACTGAAAAACGGTTCTTTGTCAGTTCGTGACTTTATCCGTGGTTTAGCTAAATCTGAAGCTTTCTATCGTTTAGTTGTCTCCGTTAACAACAACTACCGTTTAGTAGACATCACCCTCAAACGCTTATTGGGTCGTTGTGCTTACAATAAAAAAGAAGAAATTGCTTGGTCAATTGTCATTGGTACAAAAGGTTTTAGCGGTTTTGTTGATGCTTTAGTAGACAGCGCAGAATACACCGAAAACTTCGGTGAAAATACTGTACCTTACCAACGTAAGCGTTTCGTAGATCGTCCCTTTAACTTAGTAACTCCCCGTTACGGTGCAGACTTCCAAGAAACAGCAGGTACAGTCAGAACCGACTGGCGCTTTACCTTGGAGAACTTCTACACTGCTAAAGCGAAAGAGAAGCGGATGGTAGAAGGAGATCCTCGGAAGTTTGCAGCTATGGCGGCTTCTGTATCTGGTAAAGGTAACTATGCTCAAAAGCTATCTTCTTTTGACATTGATTACCTCAACGCCGTTCCTTACCGTGGCAAACGCTAGTACCGCTTTTTGGGAATTAAAAATTAATAATTAAAAATTAAAAAAGCAGATTGTACAAGCTGTTTAGTAATTTTTAATTGTTGGTTGACAATTTTGAAAAAATTTCCAGTTTTTAGGGTGTGTTAGGAAGATAATTCTTGACGCACCCTATATTTATTGGTTATTGTATAATTTTGCTGAAAAAATGCACTTACATAAATTTTATCAGCAGTTGCTACACTGTTTATATTCTGCATTAGTGCAAGTCTTCAATACCAATGTTGAACTTGAAGCTAAAGTAGCACAACAAACTGCGGAATTAGAGGCTGTTAATCAACGTTTACAACAAGCGGAAGCAGCAATAGAAGAAAAGGACGCTATATTGCGTAGTTTTTATGATTCTGCACTAATGATGATGGGTGTGGTGGAATTACTAAATAATGATATTCGCCATTTATCTAATAACTCAACTACGGCTAGATTTTTAGAAACGACTTCAGAGAATATTCTCAATAAATCTTGCAGTCAAGCAGGTAGCGATCAAGAAGATATTCGCAAATGGATAGAACATTATCAAGAGAGTCAACGGACTGGTAAATATGTTCGCTTTGAGTATCAGCTAACTGTTAATAGTATTCCTAAATATTTATCGGCTACAGTTAATTATATTGGCAGCGGTAATTATAATTTACCCAGATTTACATATTTTGTTGAAGATATGAGTGCCAGTCTAGAGGTGGAAGCAGAGCGAGTTTATCTGTCAAATCTTCTGGAAGCTAGTTTAAATGAAATTTACGTTTTTGATGCCAAAACATTAGTTTTTCGGTATGTTAATCAAGGGGCGCTGCAAAACTTAGGTTACTCTTTGGCAGAAATCCAACAAATGACTCCTCTGGATCTAAAAACAGAGATGACAATAGAGAAATTTCAATCTTTAATTACTCCTTTAATAATTGGTGAACAAAAAATTATCCAATTTCAGACTATTCATCAACGTGCAAATGGTAGTTTATATCCTGTGGAAGTTCATCTACAATTGATGAAAAATTTGGGTAAAGAAGTCTTTTTAGCTGTCATTTTAGATATTACCCAGCGTCAAGAAACCGAAAAACAAGTCAAATTTCAAGCTCAGTTATTAGCCCAAGTGAGTGATGCAGTAGTGGCAATTGATAGCAACAACCGCATCATTCATTGGAATAGTGCTGCGGAAAAACAGTATGGGATTAAGGCTACGACAGCACTGGGTAAATTAATAAATGAATGTTATGAATATCGTTGGATAAAATCAACAGATGAAACAGATGCTTTGACAACTTTAAATACTATAGGTTATTGGCAAGGTGAAAATATTCACCGCAAGCAAAATGGAGAAGAGATATTTGTTGAATCATCGGTAACTATTCTCAAAGACAAACAGGGTAATAAAATTGGATTACTAAGTGTGATTCGAGATATTAGTGAACGCAGAAAAGCAGAAGCGACTTTACAACAACAATTTCAAAAAATGTTGTTACTAAAGCAAATTACCGATGAAATTCGCCAGAACTTGAAAACACAGGAAATTTTCGACACTGCTGCTTTACAAATTGGCCAGGCTTTTGCAGTGAATCGCTGTCTGATTCATAATTATATTGTAGAACCAGAACCTAATTTACCTTTGGTGGCTGAATATTTAAGTGGTAATTACAAATCAGTAAAAGGAATAGCAATTCCTGTCAGAGATAATCCTTATGTGAAAGCAGTTTTAAAAACAGATCGGGCGATCGCTACACCTGATGTTGATCATGAACCATTATTGCAAAATGTTATTTCTCTGTGTCACCAAGTCCAAATTCAGTCTTTACTAATTATTCAAACTTCTTATCAAGGAAAACCTAATGGCATCATAGCCTTACATTATTGCTGGAAACAAGGGGATATCAAGCCAAAAATTCGGGAATGGACATCTGAGGAAATTGAATTGTTAGAAGCTGTAGCTGCTCAAGTAGGAATTGCGATCGCTCAAGCTACTTTCTTAGAAATAGAAACTTCTAGAAGAGAAGAATTAACACTAAAAAATTCAGCTTTAGAGCAAGCAAAACAACAAGCAGAAACTGCTAACCGAGCTAAGAGTGAATTTCTAGCTAATATGAGTCATGAAATTCGCACACCGATGAATGCTATTCTCGGTTTTGCAGATTTATTGCAATTGGTAGTCATGGAAGATCGTTCCCGTTTTTATGTTGAAGCGATCGCTGCTAGTGGCAGAACTTTACTGAGATTAATTAATGATATTCTTGATCTTTCTAAAATTGAAGCTGGTAAACTGGAACTATATTATGAACCAGTGAATTTGCGATCGCTCATTCAAGAAATTCTCCATATTTTTCAAGCCACAGCAACTGAAAAGAGAATAAACCTTTGTTCCCACATTGCAGAAACAGTCCCTACAGCTATTTATGTTGATGAAATTAGATTGCGCCAAATTTTGTTTAATGTTGTTGGTAATGCGTTGAAATTTACAGACAATGGATATGTAAAAATATCTCTATCGGCTCAAATCTATTATATAGATAATCAAGAAAATATCTGGCTAGAAATTACTGTTGAGGATACAGGAATCGGCATTGATCGAAAACAACAACAAAGTATTTTTGAAGCCTTTATCCAAAGTGATGGACAAAGTAATCGCAAATATGGGGGAACAGGTTTAGGACTCACAATTACACGCAAATTAATTAACATGATGGCGGGAATAGTCACAATTCAAAGTAAATTAGGTGAAGGTAGTATTTTTACGTTTGTTTTTCCTCAACTCAAACCTCATCCTGGGGTCGAGAAAATTACATCCTCTTGTCAAGACGATAATTTTAACAAATTTTCACCTAGTAAAATTTTAGTTGTTGATGATATAGAATCAAATCGAGAATTAATGAAGGGATACTTCCAAGGAACTGACCATTTTCTTTTATTTGCAGAGAATGGAGAGGAAGCAATTAATTTAACTAAACTACATCATCCTGATGTAATTTTACTCGATATTAGAATGCCCAAAATGGATGGAAAACAAGCATTAAAATATCTAAAACAGGATCAAAATACCCAAAATATTCCTATCGTTATTTTGACTGCTTCATCTCAATCAGAAGAGAAATTTGAACTTGAGCAAAGCTGTCAAGGCTTTTTACGTAAACCCATTAATCGTCAACAACTATTTACTGAACTAAAAAAACATTTAAAATTAACTCATGTAGTCCAGCAACAAACAAATCAAGAATCTTTTATTCCTAATAATATCGCCCAAATATCATTAACCTGCCCAATTAATTTACCAGATTTACTGCTGAAATTAGAGGAAGAAGAAAAAGTTTGGTTCACATTACATAGAACCCTGAAAATTCGTGAATTAAGGCAATTTATTCACCGCTTACAAGAATTAGGGAAACATTATGATTGTCAAATTTTATCAGATTATGTTGAGCATCTCAAAACTAATTTAAATACTTTTGATATAGAAAAAATTATGCAGATACTTGATGATTTTCCCTGTGTGCAGAAAACCCTTATTCAAGAATATACTTCTTGAGGAAAATGATGGGCAATTACTCGATTACGTCCCTGATTTTTAGCTTGATAAAGTGCTTCGTCAGCCCGTTGAATCAGGACATCAATATTTGCATCACCTTTTTGATAGCTACCCACACCAATACTAACTGTTATTGCTACTAATTTTCCATCCACAGGAATAGTTATTTGTTCTATATTTTCTCGAATCCGTTCCGCTGTAATTACTGCTGCTTTACTATCAGTTTCTGGTAACAAAGCCACAAATTCCTCACCCCCAAATCTTCCTAAAACATCCACATTACGTAAGTAATTCATAACAGTTTCTGTCATCACAATTAGCACTTCATCTCCTATAGCGTGTCCATAAGTATCATTAACAGTTTTGAAATGATCGATATCAATCATTAGTACAGATAAAGGACGATTATATCTTCGACAACGTTGAGTTTCTTGTTCTGCTAAATTTAAAAGATAACGACGATTCCAAACTCCTGTTAATGAATCTGTATTAGCCAATCTTTCTAAATTTTTAACTAATTCTTTTTGCTCTTCTAGCATTTTCTTGAGTTGATTTTGTGTATATCTCAACTCTAAATGAGTCCTAACACGAGCTAGAAGTTCATAAGTATTAAATGGCTTGACTATATAATCAACTGCACCTTTATCAAAAGCTTGTAAAATATGCTCTTGTTCGTTACTAGCAGTAATGAAAATAATAGGAATATCTGCTAAAGTTAAGTTAGATTTAATTTGATCACAGACCTCAAAACCATTCATGTCTGGCATCATTAAATCCAATAACACTAAATCTGGGCGAACTAATTCCATTCGTTCTAATGCTTGTTTGCCACTGGAAGCTAAAGTAATTTCATAACCTGCTGATTCTAATGCTTCTGACATAATTTGTAAATTTAGTGATACATCATCTACCACTAAAATCAAACAATTCCCAGGATTAAGTTGTGTCATAAATTTTTTAACCTTTTCCTTGCTTGTTGCTATTGTTGTTGAAAAAATGAATTTTCACAGAATAAATAAAAATGTTATAATTATATATAACATTTAAAAATCATTTATAACATTAAGGTTTTTGTCTCAGTCTCATAAAAGTTGCACCCGTAACTAAAGCCGCAAATTGTCCCCAGTAACTGACATTAGAAAAAGAAAAACTGCCTGAAATATTTAAACTTCCTATTCCATAAAATAACTGCTGTATAAACCACCAAAATAAGTAAAAAATAACTGGCAATTCAACAGGTATGTACAAAATTAATAAAGCCAGAACAGAATATATTTTTGCTTGGGGAAACTTGATGATATATGCACCTAAAATAGATGCAATAGCTCCATTTGCACCAATTATAGGGATTGTTAAATCTGATAATAAGATAATTTGGACTATCCCACAAAAAAAGCCAGCAGTTAAGTAAAGTAGTAAATATTGTTTATGTCCTAAAATACCTTCTACTGTTTTTCCAAATACCCATAGAAAAAGCAAGTTACCTAAAAATTGACTAAAACTGCCATGGAGAAACAGCGATACAGGAAGAGAAATAAATCGCCAAAATACAACTACCCAAGCCGCAGAATTGTTCAAAAAAGCATTAGCGATCGCTTGATTGATTTGAGCAGGGATGATACCCAAATTATTAATTAAATACCCTAATTCATTAGTTGTATCTAATTTAATTTCCCAGATAAATATCACTAGGTTAATCCCAATTAACCAATAATTAATAATTGGCTTTTGCCAACTGCGAATATTGTCATCTACAGGAATCATCTTAATTTTAACATTTGGGTTTTCGATTTTTAGCTACTGATGAATATTTTTCCCCATCTCCTCATTTTTATGTGGCAAGATTGTCATAATGTAACATAATAGTCAGATAGGCTAATGAGATGCTAGGAAACACACTTGTAGGCAGATACCAAATTACCAGTTATCTGGGAGGTGGAGGATTTGGAGAAACTTATGTTGCTAATGATACTCAACTACCTGGTTCACCCCAGTGTGTAGTTAAGAAACTCAAGCCTCAGTCTACGGATATTGCTACTTTAGAAATAGCTAGAAGGTTATTTGACACAGAAGCGCAAGTTTTATACAAGTTAGGGATTCACGATCGCATTCCTCAACTTTTAGCTTACTTTGAAGAAAATGCCGAATTCTATCTGGTTCAGGAACTTATTGTTGGTAAGGATCTCAGTCAAGAATTAAAACCTGGGACAATTTTTACTCAAGATCAGGTAATTTCTTTGTTACAAGAAATTTTAGAAATTTTGGACTTTGTACATCAACAAAAGGTAATTCATCGTGATGTCAATCCTCGGAATATTCTCAGACGTGAACAAGATGGTAAGTTAATTTTAATTGATTTTGGTGCAGTCAAACAAATCACGACTCAATTAGTAAATTCTACAGATATTACTAAATCTACGGTTGCGATTGGCACACCAGGTTATACTCCTGGAGAACAAGCACAAGGCACACCAAAATTTAGTAGTGATATCTATGCTTTGGGAATTATTGCTATTCAATCTTTAACCGGATTGTCTCCCGAACAATTAGAGAAAGATGCAGAAACTAATGAAATTATTTGGCAAAATCACGCCAATGTATCTCCAGAATTTGCCCAATTTTTAAATCAAATGGTATGTTATGATTTTCGCCAACGTTATGCTTCAGCTACATTAGCATTACAAGATTTACATAAATTAAATAAAAACACATCGGGAACAATAGTTTTTGCCCCTTCCCATTTACCAAAGCAGATAAAAATCAAAAAAGGAATATTCTGGAAGTTAGTATTAGGAATGTTTGTGCTAGGTATTGGTAGTATAGGATCAATTTATATCATCAATCGTATTAATAATAAGAATGCTACAGAATTATATAATCAGGGAAATACATTGATTCAATTACAACGTTATGAAGAAGCTTTAGCAAATTATGAAAAAGCTGTAGATATTAAACCGAATTATCATCAAGGTTGGTATGGTAAAGGCAAAGCATTATTTCAGTTACAGAAATATCAAGAATCTTTAATAGCCTATGAGAAAGCTATTCAAATTCAACCCAATTATTTAGAAGCTTGGACTAATCGTGGTTTTGTTTTAGTCAGCCTCAAGCGTTATTCAGAAGCACTTGCCGCTTTTGATAAATCTTTACAACTAAAAAATGATAACCCCCAAGTTTGGCAAGTAAAAGGTGATATTTTTATAAAAATTAATCAATATAATAATGCCATTCAAGCTTATGAACAAGCAATTAATTTAGAATCAGACAATTTTGAATTATGGTACAAAAAGGGTCAGCTTTACAAAATATTAAACAGTATGAAGAAGCGATCGCCGCCTATAAAAAAACAGTAGAATTAAAACCAGATCATGAATTAGCTTGGTATAACTTGGGTAATTGTTCAGTTAATTTAAATCGTTATGAATATGCTTTACAAGCTTACGATCAAGCCGTGCAGCATAACCCAAATAACTCCGCAGCTTGGTTATCAAGAAGTCATGTATTAATGACATTACGCAGATATCCAGAGGCAGTTGATTCTTTTACTCAAGTAATTAAATATAATCCCCAACAGTATCAAGCTTGGTATAATCGGGGCTGGGCATTACATCAAGTTAAACGTTATCCAGAGGCAATCGAATCTTATAATAAAGCGATCGCGATCAAAGGAAATGATTATTTAGTATGGTATAATTTAGGAAATACCCAATACAAGTTATTAAAATATCAAGAGGCGATCGCCGCCTACAATAAAGCAATCCGCTATAAACCAAATCATGCGGAAAGTTGGTACAGTAGAGGTAATGCCTTGTTAAATTTGCAACAATACCAACAGGCGATCGCTTCCTACGACAAAGCCATAGAATATAAACCAGACTACCAACAAGCCATAGAAGCCCGCACAAAAGCCCAAAATAATCCTAAATTCCCCCTCAACTTCTAATTCTTTCTTTTTCTTCTCTCCTGTACGGGCGTTCGCGAAGCGTGCTGTAAGCATCAGCATTCGGAAAATAAACTTGGGAAAAAACCGATAATTTATCGCCCGAATGCTTCGCCCCTACCTCCTGACTCCTTTTTCAAAAAACCTGAGACTTTACCAAAATCCAGGTAAAATCTAAAATACAAAACACATCACAATTTATCTGACAAAAATCTCAAGTCATTTCCACTTGAGCCAAAATTATGGACGTATTAGAACTAAAACGCGAAATCGAAACATTGTCTAGTCGCCTGGGGAAAACCCAGGACTATCTTTGACGTACCCGCACTCAAAGCCAAAATTCACGACTTAGAACAAATTTCAGCCCAAACAGAATTTTGGGAAGATCAAACCCAGGCACAGAATACCCTGCAAGAACTCAATGATCTAAAATCCCATTTAGATCAGTATTATCAGTGGCATTCCCATTTAGACGATACCAGGGCAGTCGTTGAGTTATTAGAATTAGAAACCGACACAGCACTATTGCAAGAAGCGGAAACTACCATTACCAAACTCAATCATGAGCTTGACCAATGGGAATTACAACAACTACTTTCCGGGCTTTATGATGATCAAGGCGCAGTTCTGACAATTAACGCAGGTGCAGGTGGTACAGACGCGCAAGACTGGGCATTTATGCTCATGCGGATGTATACCCGTTGGGCAGAAGATCATGGTTACAAAGTCACCCTAGCAGAAGAATCAGAAGGTGACGAAGCCGGAATTAAATCCGCCACCCTAGAAATTACCGGACGTTACGCCTATGGTTACTTGCGTTCCGAAATGGGTACTCACCGGTTAGTGCGAATTTCTCCCTTCAATGCGAACGGAAAACGGCAAACCAGCTTTGCTGGAGTCGAAGTCATGCCGCAAATAGATAACACCGTCAAATTAGACATTCCAGAGAAGGATTTAGAAATTACCACCACCCGTTCCGGTGGTAAAGGAGGACAAAACGTTAACAAAGTAGAAACCGCAGTCCGCATTGTTCACCTCCCCACCGGTTTAGCAGTTCGTTGTACAGAAGAACGTTCTCAACTGCAAAACAAAGAAAAAGCCCTTGCTCGTCTTAAAGCCAAACTCTTAGTTATTGCTAAAGAACAACGCGCTCAAGAAATTGCCGAAATCCGCGGCGATATGGTCGAAGCCTCTTGGGGTAATCAAATCCGTAACTATGTATTTCACCCTTACCAAATGGTAAAAGACTTACGGACAAACATCGAAACAACAGCCGTTACCGATGTCATGAATGGTGAACTTGATCTGTTCATTCAAGCCTATCTTAGACAAGAAAATCAGCTAGTTGATGTGTAATAGGGGAGATTCCTAAATGGGCGGGGAGACCCCGCCCCTACGGTCAATCCTTCTTCCCATTTCCCCACAACCTGTTACAGTGATAAAAGAGATTATTACGAATTAATTATGGACAAATCTCCTGCCACAGACCCCCAACCCAGCTACGTCAAACTTGCCATGCGGAACATGGTGAGAAAAGGTGGAACTTCCCTCAAACACTTTGCCCTGACTGCTGTAGGACTATTATCTGTCCTCGTGGGTTTGGCATATCTTACCCGCTAAGAGAGGAAAACTTGTGCCTCTACAAGTGGAATTATATTTAGAAAATTGTGTTGACGACTCTTCGCCCATAGCCGTCAATATTAGTGATAATTACCCAATTTCTCCCGAAACTTGGGAAAACTGGTTTCAGCAATGGTTGGAAATTCTTCATACTTATCTGCCAACTGCACCTAGTTATGAAATTAGCTTGCGTTTGACAACCGACACAGAAATTCAAACCCTAAATTCCCAATATCGTCAACAGGATAAACCTACAGATGTATTAGCTTTTGCATCTCTAGAAGCTGATTTTCCACAAAGTGAAGAAATGCTTGCTTCCATGCCTTTGTATCTAGGTGATATTATTGTCTCTATAGATACAGCACAGCGTCAGGCACAACAGCAAGAACATAGCTTATCTACAGAATTAGCTTGGTTAACAGCCCATGGTTTATTGCATTTGTTAGGTTGGGATCATCCCGATGAAGAGAGTTTGATGCAAATGCTACATCAACAAGTTATATTACTCAAAGACATAGGTATTATTATTAACTTAGAGTAGCAATAGATGTATATTCATAACTGTAAATCTTGGTAATTACTTTATAGTGTGGCTATGAAAAATAGCCTACAATTACCTGAAAGTTGATTTGGCTATGAAAATCGGTAAATCCTCACTCCTTCATATATCGTATTTTTTTGTCTATGTCCCCAAAAGTTTCGTCATCACCAACCAATAACAGCTTACCAACGCTTGTGTCCAAAGATAGGGAACTTTCTTGGCAAATTGCCTCTAATTTATTTGTTAGTTTTAAGTATGCTTGGGCTGGAATTACCTATGGTTTTCAGACTCAACGTAATTTTCGTATTCATGTAGCCGTCTGCGCCTTGGCTATTGGGTTAAGTGTATTTTTACGTCTAGAAACAGTAGAAATAGCCATAATTGCTATTACTAGCGGGTTAGTTTTGACATTAGAGTTAGTAAATACTGCCATTGAGTCAATTGTAGACTTAACGGTAAAACAGTCTTACCATGAGTTGGCAAAAATCGCTAAAGACTGCGCTGCTGGTGCTGTACTTGTTTCAGCTTTAGTAGCATTATTGGTCGCAGCTACATTATTATTGCCTCCTTTAGCGACTTTAATCCTATCTAGTTTTTAGATAAATGAGGAAATAGGCTGTTGAGTCTTTTTTCTGTTGGATGAGTTCGATGATTACTGTTGAGATTGTGAATAATAGAGACGTTCCGAGGGAACGTCTTTGATATGTTTAAAAAGATTAGGTAAAAATTGTGATATTAGTCATTGATAATTACGATAGCTTTACGTATAATTTAGTGCAGTATTTGGGAGAATTAGCAGCAGATTTTCCAGTTGCCAATGATCTCCAAGTGGTGCGGAATGATAAAATTACTATTGATGAAATTAGGACATTAAACCCTGATGCAGTGGTGATTTCTCCTGGTCCTGGTCGTCCAGACGATGCGGGAATTTCCTTAAATGCGATCGCTCAATTGGGAGATAAACTACCGATTTTAGGGGTGTGTTTAGGACATCAAAGTATAGGTCAGGTTTTCGGTGGTAAAATCGTTTCTGCCCCAGAATTAATGCACGGTAAAACCTCTTTGGTATCTCACACAGGCATAGGAATTTTTCAAGGATTAGAAAATCCTTTGACCGCTACCAGATATCATAGTTTAGTCATTGAGCGCGAAACTTGCCCAGAAGTATTGGAAATCACTGCTTGGGTAGAAGATGGCACAATTATGGGCGTGAGACACAGGAACTATCCTCACATTCAAGGAGTCCAGTTTCATCCAGAGAGTGTTCTTACTTCTTTAGGTAAGGAATTGCTGCGAAATTTTCTGCGAACTTTGTAAAGCGAGAGTGTAAATGAAACGACGACAATTGATAGGCTATGCTGGGGCGGGTTTAGTAACGGCTGTAGTTACTAATTTAAGTTCTCACGTGCCAGTAAATGCCCAATCTAGCGGTGTATCAATTCAGTGGTTAGGTCATACTTGCTTTTTATTAACTGCTGGGAATATAAAAACACTCATTAATCCCTTTCGGACTTTGGGGTGTACTGCTAAGTATCGTCCCCCAAAAGTAGCGGCTGATTTGGTATTAATTAGCAGTCAACTTTTGGATGAAGGTGCAGTAGATCAACTACCAGGAAATCCTAAATTAGTTTATCAAGCTGGAGTTTATGATTTTAGGGGTTTGAAGTTTCAGGGAATTACCACAGATCACGATCGCAATGGAGGCAGACGATTTGGAAAAAATGTGGTTTGGAAACTGACCAAAGGGGGAATTAATATGCTTCATTTAGGGGGATCTGCTTCACCAATTACCCTAGAACAAAAAATTCTGATGGGTCGCCCCGATGTGTTATTTATTCCCGTGGGAGGCAGTGCTAAAGCTTACAATGCCCAAGAGGCAAAACAAGCGATCGAGGTCTTAAATCCTAAGTTAGTCATTCCCACCCATTACCGCACCCAAGCTGCTGATGCTAACCAGTGTGATATTACCCCAGTAGATGATTTTCTGGCTTTGATGCAGGGTGTTAATATCCGCCGGAGTAATAATGACTCTCTAGTAGTTAATGCCAAGAGTTTGCCAGAAAATACCGAAATACAGGTTCTGAGTTATAAATTTTAAAATTGTTGGTTGGGTTGATAGCAGAAAACCCAACCAGACTATCAATTACTTATTTTTTGCGTGATAGTTCTTCCTTATCAATTTTAGCATATCATATCCAGCCGTGCTTGTCAATGGGTTTCTTTTTAATAAACGCGAACATTTTGCACCAAAAAAGTTGGGTAACATACGTCAACCCAACCTACGCTGAACAGTTCAAAAAATATTGGTAGGTTTTCCCAATTACCAATTACCAATTACCAATTACCAATTACCAATTACCAATCACCAATTACCAATTGTCAATTGTCAATTGTCAATTACTAGATCAAGCTGTATACCATTCTGGAGTCAGCTTCTCTGTATCAGCAACAGGAGTTTCTGTTGCTAGAGTTCCATCCATAGTCCAGATGAAATCTGCGGATGTTTGTTGATCACGCCAGTAAATATCGGTCTTACCATCACCGTTGAAATCACCCAAAGATGCTGTCAAACCGGGGGTATTGCTGGGTAGGAAAGCTTCAGAACTGACTGCTGTACCATCCATCAACCAAGCGGTATTTGCGCCAGTAGTCGCATTATGCCAGAAGATGTCAGTTTTACCATCGCCATTAAAATCGCCAATATTAGCACTCCAAGCTGCATCTAGTGTGCTGACAACACCCTCAGTCACAAAAATGCCATTCATTGTCCAAATTTTGTTCTCACCGGTGGCGGTATTGCGCCACAGAAGGTCTGTTCTCCAGTCGCCGTTGAAATCGCCTAAGCTATAAGTCCAAGAAGAATCTTGTGATTGTAAATCATACTTGGTGGCTTGGCTACCATCCATAAACCAAACACTATTTGTGCCGGTTGTGTCGTTACGCCAGAAAATGTCACTCTTGCCATTTGCGTCGAAATCAACAATGCTTGCAGTCAAACCTAGCTCTGTGGTGTCGAGAACGGTTGCACTAACTACTGTTGTTCCATCCATTTCCCAAATAGCATTTTGGCCAGTAGTTGCATTATGCCAGAAGATGTCAGTTTTGCGATCGCCATTGAAATCGCCAATATTCGCACTCCAACCTGGATCAACTCGATCTAAAGCTAGGAAACTAGAGACTCTTGCGCCATCCATTAGCACAACTACATTCTCACCAGTTTGTTGATTACGTAATAAAAAATCAGTCTTATTATCGCTGTTAAAATCAGCAATGTTATAAGTCCAGACATTTAAATCATATTGACCTAAAGAAGCCTGTTCCATAACTTTTGTTCCGTCCATTAGGCGAACCAAAATTTCACCAGTTTGGACATTTACCCAAAGTTTATCGGTTTTACCATCACCGTTGAAATCAGGAACAACGGCTGCACTGGTTAAATAAGGATTAGGATTGGGGTTAGCACTGCCGCCAATAGGAGGTAATTGATCTAATGGATTTATTGGTAAGAATGGGTCTTCTTGTGCTTGAGGTGCAGAACTTATAGGAGATGATTGATCAAGAGAGGTTGTCAAAGATTTTGATTTTTCAAGGGATTGTAAACCCCAATTGCTTGTATTTAAAGATAAGGGTGATTGATCAGGCATGATGTGTTTTTATTAGTAATTAATATCCATTTTTAATTTGATTTCTATGAAGATTCTGTAAACAGAAAACATTTGTTTAATTATTTTTGTTGAATGTCATTATTTGTAGATATTTTCATAATGTTCATGCACACTAACATTTAAAATTAAAAGTAATATTTGAGCAATCTAAAAATATTTTATTTTCTATTCATGTCATTATTTAATGATGAAATCCTGTTTTAATGACAATTTCATTTAGAGAAGTTCTCAAAGATTTGCGAAAATTGCCATAGTCCACTAAATTAAAAATTGGCTAAAATAACTGAAATTAGCAATTTTCCTGGCACATTTCTCTGTAGTCTATAATTGTTAAAGCAAAAAACAATACTATCAATAAATTAGCTATGCAAACAGAATATCGGCAACGTCGTGAGCAGTTAATGGCGAAAATAGGCAGCGGTACAGCGATTTTTAGAAGTGCGCCAACAGCAGTAATGCACAACGATGTCGAGTATGTTTACCGTCAAGATAGTGATTTCTTTTACTTAACTGGCTTTAATGAAGCCCACGCAGTAGCAGTATTAGCACCCCATCACGCAGAACATCGGTTTATATTATTTGTCCAACCCAAAGATCGAGAAAAAGAAGTTTGGAGTGGTTATCGCTGTGGAATAGATGCAGCGAAGGAATTTTATGGTGCTGATGCAGCTTACCCCATAGCCGAACTAGATGAGAAGTTACCACAATATTTAGAAAAAGCCGATCGCATATACTATCATTTAGGGCGCGATCGCTCTTTTAATGACAAAATCCTCAAACATTACCAAAATTTACTGCGAACCTATCCCAAGCGCGGTACAGGTCCAACTGCGATCGCTGATCCTAGTATTGTCCTCCACAGTTTGAGATTACATAAAAGTAAAACAGAATTAGACTTGATGCGTCAAGCTGTAGAAATTGCTGTAGAAGCTCATAATCATGCTTTACAAAATACTGCACCTGGACGTTATGAATACGAAATCCAAGCAGAAATAGAACATATTTTCCGAATCCGTGGTGGAATGGGACCTGCTTATCCTTCCATTGTCGCCTCTGGTAAGAATGCTTGCGTTTTGCATTACATCGAAAATAATTGTCAAATGCAAGAAAATGACTTGCTATTGATTGATGCTGGTTGCGCTTATGGTTATTACAACTCCGATATTACTCGGACATTTCCCATTAGTGGTAAATTCACACCAGAACAAAAAGCATTATATGAAATTGTATTAGAAGCACAAAAACAAGCAATAGCAGCAGTAAAACCAGGTAACTCCTTCCATGCACCTCATAATACAGCCGTGCGGATATTGACAGAAGGATTAGTAGAACTGGGTTTGCTGAAAGGGGAAATTGATAAATTAATCGCTGAGGAAAAATATAAACCCTTTTATATGCACCGTACCAGTCATTGGTTAGGTTTAGATGTGCATGACGTAGGAGTTTATCAACATGGAGAAAACCCGCAGATTTTACAACCAGGCCAAGTGCTAACAATAGAACCCGGACTTTATATAGTACCCGACACCAAACCCGCAGAAGACCAACCCGAAATTGACCCCCGTTGGGTAGGGATTGGAATTCGCATTGAAGATGATGTATTAGTTACCCCAGAAGGAAATGAGGTACTAACTGCGGGAGTTCCCAAGGAAGTCAAAGATTTAGAAAAATAAACTTTAGCCCGGATTTCTCACATCACGCTATGATCGGATAGAGTGCCTAATTAGTGCCTAAATTCTCCGCATCTACCATGACGACTTCCACACCAGAACCCCAGCCACCAAATACACCTATTACCGATACAAATCTGGTAGAAGATCGTAGCAAGCTGAGTAAAATGTACCAGCACTATGTAGAGGTAAAAGATAAACATCCTCATGCTTTGCTGTTGTACAGGGTAGGTGACTTTTTTGAAACTTTTTTCCAAGATGCTGTAACCGTCTCTAGAGAATTAGAATTAGTTTTAACCAGTAAACATGGTGGTGAAGTGGGTCGCGTCGCCATGACAGGTGTACCCCATCACGCTTGGGAACGCTACACAACCCTCCTGGTAGAAAAAGGTTACGCTGTGGTGATTTGTGATCAAGTAGAAGACTCGGCTGATGCGATTGGTTTAGTTAAACGGGAAGTAACGCGCATACTTACCCCAGGGACTTTACTGGAAGAGGGAATGCTCAAAGCCAGTCGTAATAATTATATAGCCGCTGTGGTAATTGCGGTTAATCATTGGGGTTTAGCTTACGCAGATATATCAACTGGAGAATTTCTCACATCTCAAGGGAGTGATTTAGAACACTTGACGCAAGAGTTAATGCGATTGCAACCTTCGGAAGTGCTGTTGCCCACGAACGCCCCCGATTTAGGTAGTTTACTACGTCCTGGGGAAACTTCGCCATCTCTGCCCCAATGTTTACCACCTTCATTCTGTTATAGTTTGCGATCGCAAGTTCCCTTTTCCCAAACCGAAGCTAGAAGTAAATTATTACAGAAATTCAAACTGCGATCGCTTGAAGGTATTGGTTGCGAACATCTTCCTCTGGCAGTTCGCGCCGCTGGTGGTCTTTTGGAATACATCGAAGATACGCAAAAAGCCAATCCAGTCTCGATCCAATTATTACGCACCTATACATTAACTGATTATTTAATTGTCGATCATCAAACCCGCCGTAACCTAGAAATCACCCAAACCGTCCGCGATGGTACATTTCACGGTTCTCTATTATGGGCTTTAGATAGAACTAGCACCGCAATGGGCAGCCGGGCTTTAAGAAGATGGTTGTTACAACCGCTACTAGAAATTAAAGGGATTAAATCACGCCAAGATACCATTGAAGAATTAGTTGAAAATACGCCTTTGCGTCAAGATTTGCGGCAGTTATTAAGGCAAATCTACGATTTAGAACGATTAACAGTCAGAGCCGCTTCTGGTAGAGCTAATGCACGGGATTTAATGGCTTTAGCTGATTCTTTCTCCCGTTTACCAGAATTATCGCGCTTGGTTGCCGATGCTCGTTCTCCGTTCTTAAAAGCTTTGCAAAAAGTCCCGCCGATCCTAGAAGAAATAGCAGAAAAATTACACGCTCATATCGTAGAATCACCACCCATCCAGTTAAAGGAAGGTGGTTTAATTCGCGCGGGAATTAATCCGCTTTTGGATGAAAGAAAGGCTACTGTAGAAAGTGATCAACAATGGATTGCAAACTTAGAAGTTGATGAAAGAACGAGAACGGGAATCCCGACTTTGAAGGTAGGATTTAATAAAACTTTTGGTTATTATATCAGTATTTCCCGCAGTAAATCTGACCAAGTTCCTGATAATTACATTCGTAAACAAACTCTGACAAATGAGGAACGTTACATTACTCCTGATTTGAAAGAACGAGAAGCGCGAATTCTTACAGCGCGAGATGATTTAAATCAGTTGGAATATGAGATTTTTGACGCATTACGGGATGAGGTGGGTTCTCACGCCGAAATTATTCGGAATATTGCCCGTGCGGTAGCTGCCTGTGATGTATTATGTGGTTTGGCGGAATTGGCTGTTCATCAAGGTTACTGTCGCCCGGAAATGCTGACAGG
This sequence comes from Anabaena sp. UHCC 0253, assembly GCF_009712085.1. Classification (NCBI taxonomy): domain Bacteria; kingdom Bacillati; phylum Cyanobacteriota; class Cyanophyceae; order Nostocales; family Nostocaceae; genus Anabaena; species Anabaena sp. UHCC 0253. The sequence goes on along the minus strand of NZ_VILD01000009.1, from coordinate 222,662 downwards.
ACGGGAGATTAACGTGATTGATGGTCGTCACCCGGTGGTGGAACAGTCTTTACCTGCTGGGTTTTTTGTGCCTAATTCTACTGGATTAGGAGGAATGAACCACGAAGGAGCGAAGGACACGAAGGAAGAAGGGAAGAAGACATCCTATCCTGATTTGGTGATTTTGACGGGTCCAAATGCGAGTGGGAAGAGTTGTTATTTAAGGCAGGTGGGTTTAATTCAGTTGATGGCACAGGTGGGTAGTTTTGTTCCTGCTAGGTCGGCTAAATTAGGGGTGTGCGATCGCATTTTTACTCGTGTGGGTGCGGTGGATGATTTGGCTACTGGTCAATCTACGTTTATGGTGGAAATGAATGAAACTGCAAATATCCTCAATCATGCAACTGCGAAATCGTTGGTTTTGTTAGATGAAATTGGTCGAGGAACTGCAACTTTTGATGGTTTATCAATTGCTTGGGCTGTGGCGGAATATTTAGCAGTTGATATTAAATCGCGGACGATTTTTGCCACTCATTATCATGAGTTAAATGAATTGGCTACTATTATTTCTAATGTGGCAAATTATCAAGTTACTGTGAAAGAATTACCTGATCAAATTATCTTTTTACATCAAGTTCAACCCGGTGGTGCTGATAAATCCTATGGGATAGAAGCTGGAAGGTTAGCGGGTTTACCCCCAGTGGTAATTAAAAGAGCAAAACAGGTAATGGGACAAATCGAAAAACACAGTAAAATAGCTATGGGTTTACAGAATTTAGAGTAGTTAGAAGAAGGTGACAGGTTACAGGTTACAGGTGACAGGGAATAGGAAGGAGAAGATAAAATGTTCTTCATTCTTCATTCTTCATTCCGGCCTGCGGTACTAGTTTAAACCTAAATCTTGAGAAGTAATGATGCAAAAGCGATCGCGTCCTGCTCTTTTTGCTTGATAAAGTGCATCATCTGCTGTTTTAATGAGAAATGCAGCCGGAATATCAGCAGCAGGAATCATAATAGCAACTCCTAAACTGACTGTAATTTGATGACTTATCTGGGAAGTTGTATGGGAAATTGCCAATTTTTGAACTTGAGAACGAATTTCTTCAGCTACAAGTATCGCCTCTTCCATGTTTGTATTCGGCAAAATTACCGCAAACTCTTCTCCTCCATATCGTGCTACTAAATAACTAGGTTTTTTAATAGCTTTAGTCATAGCTTGAGCCACTTTTTGTAAACAACTATCTCCGGCTTGATGTCCGTAAGTGTCGTTATATAGTTTAAAAAAATCTACGTCACATAAAATTAGAGAAATTGAGGAATTTTCCCTAGCCATACGTCTCCATTCCTGCTGAAAATATTCATCAAATCGGCGACGGTTGGGAATTTGCGTGAGTCCGTCATAATTAACAAGATGTTGGAGAGTTTGATTTTCTGCTTTGAGTTTGAGATCATCTTGCCAAATAACAATTCCTGTAGTCATTGCTAATAAAGTTATTGGTGCAGCAACAGGTAGCCAATAATTTATTTTTAACATGAGCAAACTGAACAGTTGCCAGATTACATATAGCCCTATACAAAATCCTAATTTTTTCCGAGAATACCAACGAACAATTACTAAACTCCATAGAGGACCTGCTAATAGGAATAAGATGATCCATGCCCCAGCCGGAAAGATATGTAAAAAATTATCCTCAAATAAATTACTAATAAAAGCTGCGTGTAAGTAAACTCCTCCTGTCGGTGGATCATAATTAAAGGGTGTGACTAAAACATCAATACCCGGAGCAGTAACTCCTACTAAGACAATTTTATTTTTAAATATATTGGCTGATACTTTTCCCTGCACTACATCAACAAATGAGTAATGAGGCATTTGATTTACCTGACTTGGCCAGTTAATCAACAATGGCTGTTGTAAATTAGGAAATTGAGGTATTTCCGTAAAAATTCCATAAGCTTGGATAGCGGCAATTCCTAATGCGGGAATACCATTAATTAAAGGCTGTATTTTCCGGATCATACCATCTCCATCTTTTGCTCCCAATATATGCCCTGTGGTAATAGCGGCTGCTTCCAATTCAGCTACAGGAAACCAAGGTTCTCCTTGGGTATCCCAAGCTTGTGCTAGAACTACATTTCCATGTTGCTGCATGACTTTTGCTAAGGCGGCATCATTGAGGCTAGAATCAGAAAAAATAATATCAAAAACAACTACATTTGGCTGGGCTGTATTCAGTACATTTAATAACTCTATATATCTGGTTCTTTTCCAAGGAAAATGTTTAAACTCTGCCAAACTTTTTTCATCTATTGTCACTACTACTACCTGCTGATTCCAGTTAGTATTTCCCCGTAGTCGAAATAGGTTGTTGTATGTCATCCATTCCAATGGTTGGAAAATTCCTAATTTTAGCAAACAAGTAACTATGAACATAGCTATCCAACCAGGAATAGATAACTTTATTCTCTTGAAGAGGCTAAGTATAGCTTCCTTTCCCGCAGGATTACGCCGCAGGTATTGTAATAGCCAATATTTTTTGGTCACTGATGTTTCTGTAAAAATTAGATTACTCTTGTATCTAATTTAAGCGATCGCCTGCACCTTTGCAACTTTTATACAATCACTGATAGGCTAACAATCATGGGAAAAAAACGCAGGTTTGTAGTGAGGACTTTAGTCCTCATTTAAGGGCTTCAGCCCTTACTACACTTAATCTAAGTTGATTTATTTTTGTCTAGTACACAACGGCGTAAGTAAACCAACCATTAAGAATTCTCAAAAAGCTTGTGTCATCTGCTTTTTTAATTTTTAATTTTTAATTCCGCCCTGCGGTACTAGTTACTTATAATAAAATTAACAGTTTGAAGAATCTCCCCTTGCAAACAAAAACTGCTCTTGTGAAAAGTCTCAACAAAAGCAGTTAAAATTAATTTTTTAGCAATAATTGCGCCATTTTTTGTAAATTGGATTGACATAAAAAACCCAACTTACAAATCAAGAATATTTTCAATTTGGCGAAAATAACTAACAATTAAAAATTGATTAAAAGCTTATGTAATCTACTTTTTTAATTATTAATTATTAATTTTTAATTCCGCACTGTGGTACTAGGCATCATCTGGTTCAAATTGTGCCACTGTGACAGCATTAAACGCAAAAGATAAAACTAAAGGAATCGGACATTTAAACCAAAAGGTGTAAATCACTGCTAAGATAGTAGTAGATATGGCCGCACAAGCCCAATACATTTCTTGATTGGTGAATCCATTTTCTTCTTTAATTACTCTCAACACATTCATGGGGATTGGTTCTGGCATAACTCCACCAGGAGGAAACGCCCAATAGTTGTCACGTCTCTCCATAAATAAATCTGTCCAGCCGTTTTCTAAGCACCATGCTTCAATCCATTGAATAGAGTAATGATTCATCATAGAAATACCAATTTTGCCTTTTGTGTGTGCCTTTCGTCAATTTCAATAACTTAAAAATTTTTAGTCAGATCACTGTTAGCAATAACATTAACTTTAAAGTCATGATTCTGGATATTGATTAAACATTTTATCCATATTAGAAATCTTGCTTTCACAGCTATGACCATAATTAACAGATTAACAGTAGTTTTTAACAGTGAACTTCAAAAGATAATAAACTTTACTTGTAATCAAACTTAATGAATAATTGTAAATACACAGATCCTGAATCAATGAAAATTTGATCACCAACAACTTGATTAAAATATCAAATCGGAAAATTCAACCTTTGCAACCCTGATTCTTTGCGCCTCTGCGACGGCAGTCACTCATGGGGGAAACCCCCAAGACCGCGCTGCCTCGCCTTTGCGTGAAAAATATTCATATATTTAATCAGCCACGCCCAGATTAAACTAGATAATTAGTAACTTGGACTTATCAGCTATGTTTTGGCAAAAAGCCGTAGGATTGATTTTAGTAATTATGGTTTGGTGCATAGCACAACCAGCATTAGCAGACTGGACTCATCCTTTATCATTTAGTAATGCAGAGTTGTCAAGACAAGATTTTTCAGGACAAAGTTTACAAGCAGCAGAATTTTCTAATGCTAATCTGGAAATGGCCAATTTTGAGGGTGCGGACTTGCGAGGAGCAGTTTTAAGTGCTTCAGTCATGACTAAAGCCAATTTACATGGAGCAGATTTAACAAATGCAATGGTGAATGAGGTAAAATTAATAGGCGCTGATTTAAGTAATGCTGTTTTAGTAGAAGCTATTTTATTCCGCACTATCTTTACAGATGTTAATATTGCAGGTGCAGATTTTTCAGATGCAATTCTAGATAAAGCGCAAATTAAAGAACTATGTCAAAAAGCCAGTGGTGTAAATTCCCAAACTGGTGTAGAAACTCGTGAGTCGTTAGGATGTCAATAAAACTTGGTATAATTGGTGGTGGACAACTGGCTTGGATGATGGGAGATGCAGCAAAAAAGCTGGGAGTAGAATTAATAGTCCAAACTCCTAGTCAAAATGATCCTGCTGTATCTATTGCCAAAGATAGCATTTTTGCCGCAGTTGATGATGCTGCTGCTACGGAAATTTTAGCAACAAAATGTGATATTATTACTTTTGAAAATGAGTTTGTCAACCTGGCGGCATTATCTCAACTCGAAAAAAAAGGTGTTTGTTTTCGTCCTCAATTAGCAGCTTTAGCACCTCTGTTAGATAAATATGAGCAACGTTGCTATTTACGAGATTTAGGTTTACCAGTTCCCCAGTTTTTTGCATTACCAGGGGAAAAAGATATAGAATCTAAAATTGCAGATTTGGGTTTTCCTGTTGTTCTCAAAGCGCGAAGACATGGATATGATGGTCAAGGAACTTTTATCATTCCCGATTTTTCAGCTTTATCCAAAATCATTAATCACAGCAATACCCAGTTTTTAGTAGAAGAATTTGTTCCTTTTACTAAAGAATTAGCGATAATTGCAGCCCGTTCTGTGAATGGGGAAATTGTCATCTATCCAGCGGTAGAAACTTTCCAAGAAGAACAGGTATGTAGATGGGGTAATTGCACCAGCTATAATTACCAAAGAACAAAGTTTAGAAATTGAAGCGATCGCTCATAAACTATTAAATAGCCTCCAATATATAGGAGTCTTGGGCATTGAATTATTTCTCACTGCTGATGGTAAAATCCTAGTTAATGAAATAGCA
>NZ_VILD01000009.1:192093-217304 GCF_009712085.1 Anabaena sp. UHCC 0253 | reverse complement strand
GTGAAACTTCCCAATTTGAACAACACCTGCGAGCCGTGTCTAGTTTACCGTTAAACAATTCCATATTACATTGTAGTAGTGCTGTAATGGTTAATCTCTTAGGCTATGAAAACTGCCAAAGTGACTACCAAAAACAACGTCAACAACTAGCAGATATTCCCCAATCTACTGTTCATTGGTATGGCAAAACAGAAGCTCGTCCAGGACGGAAACTGGGACATATCACTGTTTTACTAGAGCAAGATAACCGCGATGCGGTAAAACACATTATACACCAAATTGAATCTATCTGGTATCCCCCAGAAAAAATTTCCCAAAATTTTCCCTAAATTAGCACACAAACTATTTTTCAAAGCTATAATGAATTAGTTGCACTACGACGATTGGTGACTGCCATCAAGTTTTTTGATCTATGTCTTTAACAACAAGGGAGCTAAATAGTTCTCATGGCAGTATACCGGGCTTGTACCCGGAAACTTTAAATGAGAATCCTCTGTTCCCACCTGGTTTACCCAGGTCATAAACTTAGGTAAAACGGCGTTGCGGTGAACTAAAAAATTTTAGCTTCCTGGTTTATTCAACTGGGGAGCTTTAATAGTATCGCAGGGCGGAATTGAAAATTAAAAAAGCAGATGATACAAGCTACCTGAGAATTTTTAATGGTTGATTGATTTCCGCCGTTGTGTACGAGAATTCCCTAAATAAAGTCGCAGAAATCTCGAAACTGATTACAATACTCAAGATGAAATATAATTCTCTTGCGTAACTAATCATGGAAAATTTTGTTTTTTATAATCCAGTTAAAATCTTATTTGGTAAAGGTCAAATTGCCAACATTGCCCCAGAAATCCCCGCAGATGCTAAAATTCTCATTACCTACGGCGGCGGTAGCATTAAAGCCAATGGCGTTTATGATCAAGTAAAATTAGCCTTAACTGGACGGAATGTATTTGAATTTGGTGGGATTGAACCCAACCCCCATTTAGAAACTTTGATGAAAGCCGTTGAATTAATCCGCAAAGAAGGTATTGATTTTCTATTAGCGGTGGGTGGTGGTTCAGTTGCAGACGGGACTAAATTTATAGCTGCTGCTGTTCCCTTTGTGGGCGACCCCTGGGATATTTTAGCCAAAGGCGCACCAGTGACTGCGGCTTTACCAATGGGGGTAGTTTTGACTTTACCCGCAACTGGTTCGGAAATGAATACAAACTCAGTTGTTACTAAGTGGGAAACGCAAGAAAAGTTATTTTTCGCTAGTCCCTTGGTGTTTCCTAAATTTTCAGTTCTTGACCCAGAAACGACTTTTTCCCTCCCTCCTAGACAAATTAGTAATGGGATAGTTGATGCTTTTACTCATGTCATGGAACAGTATTTAACCTATCCGGTAAATGCACCATTACAAGACCGCATGGCTGAATCAATTTTAAAAACTCTGATTTGTGAAGGACCAAAAACTTTAGAAAATCCTACAGATTATGATGCACGGGCAAATTTAGTTTGGTCGGCTACAATGGCGTTAAATGGGTTAATTGCTGCGGGTGTTCCTCAAGATTGGACGACTCACATGATTGGCCATGAGTTGACAGCGTTGCATGGTATGGATCATGCTCAAACTTTGGCGGTTGTGTTACCTAGCACTTTAACAATTAGACGCGATCGCAAATGGCAAAAACTTCTACAATATGCAGATAGAGTTTGGAATATTGTCAGTGGTTCTGAAGAAGAACGGGTAGATACAGCAATTACTAAAACTCGTTATTTCTTTGAATCAGTTGGTGTTCGCACTCACTTATCGGATTATGGTGTGGGAATAGAAACAATTCCAGTGGTGATCAAGAATTTAGAAAAGCATGGGATGATAGCTTTGGGTGAAAATAAAGATATTAACCCGCAAGTTGTTGAACAGATTTTAGCTCTTTGCGCTTAGAAATTAAAACCATAGGTCAGGCTTTTGTCTGACCTATTAATCCTATTTGATTTTTTAAATACAAGTATGATGAGTAATGCCCACTCTACAGCAAGATCATTTTATAGAAACAATAGATATTTATTTTTTTATACAAATAACTTATATATAGAAAAACGGTGCATAATTACCCTAAAGTATGAACAAATAATCTGATAGTAGGAAGATCAAATTCACTGTGATAAAATTACTTAACTTGCCAAAAACAGGGTATTTTTTGGGATTAATTGTTTGGGTAGTGCCATTATTATTATTGAATCATGGGCAAGATAGTCTTATTGCTCACGATGAAACCACCTATGCAGTACGCTCTCGATGGATGCTAGAGTCTGGAGATTGGTTAACTCCCCAATCTTGGTCAGAACTTGCTTACGAAAAAACGCCTGGTTTTTATTGGATTCTAGCATCTATTTACACAATGTTTGGGATTAATGAGGTAACATCTCGCATACCTTCCCAAGTTGCTTCTGTGATGAGTATTTTCCTGGTTTATCAAATAACAACAATGTTGTTAAATAAACGGATAGCTTGGTTAGCTGGGGCAATTTTATCAGTATCTTTTATTTGGTTACAAGTTAGTAGATTAGTTGCTCCAGATATTATTACTATTTGTATTGCTCTTTTCGGTATTTTCTGCTTAATTAAATCAGAATTACAGCCCAAATATCGTTATTATTGGGGTTTTGGTACGGGTTTAAGTTTAGGGTTAGGATTTTTAATTAAAGGTCAATTAATATTTGTCCCATTTATTGGTTTATTGCCTTATTTAATTTGGCAAAATCGTCATCATCGGCATTTTAATAATCCTCTGTTGTATGTGGGTTTTGTTGTCGGTTTTATGCCAGTAATTACTTGGTTTTGGTTAAGTTGGCAACATTACGGTGCAATTGTTTTTGAACATTTCTTTGGTTTTGTCACCAAGATAAGTACAGAACAACGAAATGGACATTCACCTTTTTATTATTTATGGAATCTGCCTCTGAAGGGGTTTCCTTGGCCTTTATTTAGTATTTTGGGACTGTTGCTCATTTGTCGTCGTTACTTGAGTCGCAATTTCTGGATATTAGTTGTGTGTCCTCTGATTATATTTCTAGAAATTAGTATAATTTCCACTCGTTTACCTCATTATGCTCTGATGCTTTGTCCTTGGATGGCAATTTTAGCAGCAGTAGCTTTAGATTGGTTAGGAGATATTTATAATAATTTTCAGAAGACAAAATATTTTTACCTACCCCGAAATTTAAGTTATCTATTTGGAAGTTTAGGTGCAGTTGTTTTAATAGCAGGAATAATCCTAAATACAGGGATTTTGCCAATTAATGGCGGAACAGATATTAAAAGTTATTCATTAATAGGGTTAGTGTTAGGATTTGGTTGGTTATTTTTACCAATAATTTGGGTTTCTCGTCATCGGTTTGGACAAAAATTTCTAACTGCTAATTATTGGTTGGCAAGTTGGTTAGTACCTGCTTGGTTAGCTGTAGCTGTGGCTGGTGCTAATGGGTTGTTAAGTAACTATAGTCCTGATATAAAATTGTTTTTACAGCAACCAGAAATTGCTTCTGTACTCAAAGATAATTCTATTAATTTTGTTGTTCAAAAAACGGAAACAATGACTACAGGTGGAGATAAGACTCTGTTATTGCTAACTTTTGATACTCCTCATTGGGGAAAAAGATTTCCACAAGTTGCAGATGTTCCTATCAATAATTATGCTTGGGTTAGTCCTGAGCCAGAAGTAGGTGAATCAAAGAATGAACGTCAAATTGGCACTTTCCGAAAGTGGAAGTTGATTCAGATAGTGGGTGAAGAAGGTGACAGGTGACAGGTGACAGTGAAGAGGTAATAGGTGATAGGTGATAGGGAGGAGAAGATAAAAATGTTCTTCATTCTAAACTCCTGACACCTGGCTGGGCGCAGGCCCTGCGCCCCTACCTCCTGATTCCTGACTGGGCGCAGGCCCTGCGCCCCTACCTCCTGATTACTTGATTCGGTGATTCCTTGTCCTAATTAATCTTTAATAATCTGAATTTCATCAAGTTGATTAATAACTACATCTGCACCTTTAACATTATTTGCTTTACCAATCCAGGTAATCCCAATGCAACCAGCGGCTTTAGCGTCACGTGCCATTTGCATATCACCGACAGAATCACCTACCATTAAAGTTGCGTTTGGAGATACTCCTAAAGCTTGACAAGCTTCTAAAAATAGGGTGGGATCTGGTTTACTCGGACCATCATCAACTCCTTTTTCCAGTTGTAAATAATCGCCTAACTGGTGAGTCGTCACAAATTGTTTCACATCTTCAGTCGTCGCTGCTGACAAAATCCCTAATTTTAACCCAGCTATTGACAGAGACTTTAAAACTTCTAAGCTACCCACAAATAAAGGTGAAGAGGTTTTTCCCACATATTGATCAGCTTCTGCTAAAGCTTGACGAGCAATTTTCAAAGACTCAAACCATCCCCTACCAGTTTCTGCAATATAGGCTGCTGCTGCAATTTCCGTTTCTTTGCGACTCGCTACTGATATTAAACCTGCTGGATCTAAGCGATCGCCATCAATACCAAAAGCCATTAATAAGGGTTCACCAATACCAGGAACTTGTGCGTCTATCATCCGCGCCCCTTTTTGTCCTAGTGTTCTTAAATATGCTTCCGAGTCTTCTAAAGTACCGTTTTTATCAAATAAAATCGCTTCAATATTAGAAAACGTCATGTTTCTACATTTAATACTTGTCAAAATATTGCACCCCACTTAGATTAATTGCAGATTTTAGATTAAACGCTAAGTTAAAAAAAAGAGGGAAATCCCTCTTTGTTATATACTTGAATGATCTGAGTTGTAATTACTTACAACAATAAATCTACTATTCTTCAATAGCTGCGGGGATTTCTTCTTCAATATCTGTAGCTGCGGGAATTTCTTCCTCGGCTACAGCGTCTACTGGTGCAACTTCTTCAGTTACAGCTTCCACTGATGTAGCGTCCACAGGTGCTGCATCCACAGGTGTTGCGTCTACAGGCGCTGCATCCACAGGTGCTGCGTCCACAGGTGCAGTAATACCTTGCTGTTTGGCAAGCAATTGTTCCCGATACTTAGCTGCCATTTCTTCGGCCTTATCATAAACCAAATCACGGTTCTTGATCATGTCACCAGGTTCGGGTTCTAACTGTTTAGTAGACAGAGAAATCCGTCCCCTTTCTGCATCCAAGTCAATGATCATTACTTTCACTTCATCATTGACATTAAAGACGCTATGAGGAGTGTCAATATGCTCGTGGGATATCTCAGAAATATGTAGTAGTCCGCTCACTCCACCGATATCAATGAAAGCACCATAAGGTTTGATACCGCGAACAGTACCAATGACCACTTCTCCGACTTCCAGGCGGTTCATCTTGCGCTCAACTAGCGCCCGACGATGGGAGAGAACTAAGCGGTTACGCTCTTCATCTACTTCTAGGAATTTCAAAGGCAGTTCTTCACCTACCAAATCTTCCTTGGGTTTGCGAGTGCTGATATGAGAACCGGGGATAAAGCCGCGCAGTCCTTCAATTCGCACTAATGCACCACCACGGTTGGTAGCAAAAACACCAGAGCGGACAGTAGCATCTTCTGCCTGTAACTGCCGTACTCGTTCCCAAGCCCGCATATACTCAATTCGACGGATCGAAAGGGTAAGCTGACCATCTTCATTTTCATCGGTAAGGATGAAAAATTCCCGTGTTTCGTTTGATTGTAAGACTTCTTCCGGGGCATCGACCCGGTTAATAGACATTTCTTGTATGGGTATATATGCTGCGGTTTTCGCACCTATGTCAATCAGAGCGCCGCGCGGCTCTATACTGAAAACTGTACCCGGTACGACATCACCAGGGCTGAAGTGATAATCGTACTTATCAAGTAGAGCAGCGAAATCTTCGAGAGTAAATCCAATTTCTGTAGCGGTTAAGTTCTGATTGACCATGCTAATGTGTTCCTGGTTCTAGTCTCCGTAAAGGTTTTGTCATATATTCTGTGTGTTTGTAAGCAGTCGGATAACCGTTTTTACTTACAGTCCTGTCTTATCCTAGCTTAGAATAGCTAGTCTTAACACATATCAACTTCCAGATAGAAAATTATATCAAATATCTTGCCATTATTCATCTGTCATCGGCTATAAGTAGTCACAATTATTTATCCAATCAGGAGTTCAGTAGTCAGGCTTACGCCACGCTACGCTATCGGAATGAAGAATGAAGAACATTTTTATCTTCTCCGCCTATCACCTGTCACCTGTCAATTGTTATTGATTTATCTAGGTTTTCACTTCATTAAGCAAGACCTACATAAAAATTATCCGTTGCCACTAAAAATAGTAACAACGGATACAAGGGTAATATCCCTTTAAAAATTTGGTTTTAACAACCTAACTTTTCTTTTCTTCTTTTTCTCAAAGCGAGGGGGTTCGCGGAAGGCGATCGCAAAAAAGAGTACACCTATTGCTAGGCTTAAAATCAAGATGTAAGCAACACTTTCCATATTCTTCAGATCCTGCCTGTTGAGCCAGTAATTTTAGTTTACCAAGCCTAGTAAAAAGCATGAAGTAGATATTCTCCACTTCACACTTAATCCAAGTTTTAAGCTTCCTTACGGGTACGAGTTGTCTTGTCACCCAGCTTCTGGAAAAGACCCCATTCAACTTGTTCTTCTTCAATTTCCACACCGGCAAATACATCACGGTAGATTGTCCGTGAACCGTGCCAGAGATGGCCAAAGAAGAATAGTAGAGCGAATACAGCATGACCAAAGGTAAACCAACCTCTGGGAGAAGTCCGGAATACACCGTCAGAATTCAAGGTTTCCCGGTCAAATTCAAAGATTTCTCCACCTTGAGCTTTGCGGGCATACTTCTTCACATCAGCAGGATCTGTAAAGGTTTGACCATTCAGATTACCACCGTAGAAGCTGACAGTTACGCCAGTTTGTTCAAAGCTGTATTTAGATTCTGCCCGACGGAAGGGGATGTCAGCGCGGACAACACCATCTTTATCGGTCAAAATTACTGGGAAGGTTTCAAAGAAGTTAGGTAGACGACGAACTGTTAATTCCCGTCCTTCAGCATCTGTGAAGACAGCGTGACCTTGCCAAGATTGAGCAATACCATCACCTTTCACCATTGCGCCTGTCCGGAATAGACCACCTTTAGCGGGGCTATTGCCGACGTAATCGTAGAAAGCCAGTTTTTCAGGAATCTTTGCCCAAGCTTCAGTTAGAGTTGCACCTTCAGCAACACTAGTTTGCACACGACGCTGAATTTCTTGACGGAAATAGCCTTGATCCCACTGATAGCGGGTAGGTCCAAACAATTCAATTGGGGTAGTCGCGTTACCGTACCACATAGTTCCAGCTACTACGAAAGCAGCGAAGAACACAGCAGCAATACTACTGGAAAGTACGGTTTCAATATTACCCATCCGGAGGGCTTTGTATAGCCTTTCGGGGGGTCTAACTGTGAGGTGGAATAAACCAGCGATAATACCGACTACACCAGCCGCAATGTGGTGAGCAACAACGCCACCGGGGTTATAGGGGTTAAACCCAGCCGGACCCCATTCTGGTGCTACTGGCTGAATACTACCAGTGATGCCATAGGCATCAGATACCCACATTCCCGGACCAAATAGTCCGGTCTGGTGGAAAGCACCAAAACCAAAACAAAGTAAACCGGATAAGAACAGGTGAATACCAAACATTTTTGGTAAGTCTAAAGCAGGTTCACCAGTCCGAGGATCTCTAAAGAGTTCCAAATCCCAGAAAACCCAATGCCAAACGGCAGCGAGGAATAATAAACCAGAGAGAACAATGTGAGCAGCAGCAACGCCTTCAAAGGACCAAAAACCGGGGTCTACTGCTGTACCACCAGTTACGCTCCAACCGCCCCAAGATTCGGTTACGCCTAAACGTGCCATGAAGGGAAGTACGAACATCCCTTGTCGCCACATGGGGTTGAGAACTGGATCACTGGGATCGTAAACAGCCAGTTCGTACAGTGCCATTGAACCTGCCCAGCCAGCTACTAAAGCTGTGTGCATTAAGTGTACAGAAATCAGCCGACCTGGATCGTTCAGAACAACTGTATGTACTCGGTACCAAGGTAGTCCCATTGACTACAAGCCTCCTGGATAGTTATGTTTACAAAGCAATTTTCTTACCGAGTTTCTGAGGGACGGAAGCCGCCTATCAGAAAAATCTCTGAGTTTTTTTATTGCTGATTTTGAATTTGGCAATACCGACGCACTACCATAGTTTGAGTTCTTTTGTCAAGAACTAGCTATTTGAGTGTTTGAGTAATTGCTAAACAAAAATGAGAATATTTTAAAAAGTGTAACTATTGATGGAACGCTTTGCAAGGGTTTCTATAGCTGGAGTTACGTAGCTTGTGGCTTAAATATCGTTACTAGTCTCCAGAAATGCTGGTTATAACCTGATCTATCGGGAAAGCTGAAGTTTTTTTTTAAGTCCACTATTCCAGCATAAAACTAAATTGGGGTTTTACCGAGCGAACTACTTGCAGCATCTCTTCGCGATCGCTTCTAGAGAAACTACCAGTTTTATTTTAGACTGAATTTACGCATATAAGTTCTGGCTATCGGTGAGGAATAGACAAAATACGGAGTTAAAAGTTTACTTGCGACTAAGTTAAGTTTTTTTTACAAAATCGTGACTTGCCTTTTTGATGTCTATATGCTGAAATAAGTATTAACTCTCATGTCTTTCATGACAGTAGACAGAATTTAAATGCAATTATTTTTAGTGTGCCTCGATTTTCCCTATTCCCTATTAATACTAAACAAGACTAAATCTTAATTTTAGATATCAGTCTAAGACTTGGCTATGAGTAAAAACAAGCAAAAACTTGAGGAGTATACCAAGCAATGGCAGTTTCACTAACTAAAGGACAACGGATATCACTGGAAAAAGTTTCCCCAGGACTAACCGAAGTATTTGTAGGTTTGGGGTGGGATGTTAAAGTTGTAGATACTGGCTTGGATTTTGATTTGGATGCCTCCGTTTTTATCTTAGGAAGTAACGAAAAACTAATTTCTGATCAACACTTCATTTTTTACAATAATCTCACCAGTCCAGATCCTGCCAAATCAGTTCAACACACTGGAGATAACCTGACAGGTTTAGGTGATGGTGATGATGAAGTCATTAAGATTCATTTGCAAAAAGTTCCTGCGGATGTCCACAAAATCGTTATCACTGTAACTATTCATGAAGCAGCAGAAAGGCATCAAAACTTTGGTCAAGTGCAGAATGCCTTTATTCGAGTTGTCAATGCTCAAAACGAACAAGAAGTTATTCGCTATGACTTAGTTGAAGACTACTCCATTGAAACCGCATTAATTATGGCTGAACTTTACCGTAAAGACGGAGATTGGCGGTTAAATGCCGTTGGTTCAGGTTATCAAGGGGGATTAAAAGCTTTATTAGATCGGTTTAGCTAGGAGAAATTTAAAATGGCAATTAATCTCCAGAAAGGACAGAGAATTTCCCTTTCTAAAGAAGCTCCTGGTCTAACCAAATTGATGTGTGGACTAGGTTGGGATGTGGTTAAACGCTCTGGTGGCGGATTTTTTAGGAATTTTGGTGGAGGTGGTCATGACTATGATCTAGATGCCTCTGTAGTTTGCTTGGATGCTAATGGTAAATTAATAGCAAAAGAAAACATAATCTATTTTGGGAATCTTCAACATTTATCAGGATCAATCGTCCATACAGGAGACAATTTAACTGGTGCTGGCGATGGTGATGACGAAGTAATCATTATTGATTTACCTCGCATTCCTGCTGATATCGCTAAATTAGTCTTCGTCATCAATATTTACGATTGCATTGCTCGTAAACAAGATTTTACCCAAGTTGACAATGCCTTTGTCAGATTGGTAAATGCAGCTAATAATAAAGAATTAGCTCGATATAACCTTTCTGGTAAAGAATACAGCGGGATGACAGGAATGGTTTTAGCTGAAGTTTATCGCCATAATAATGAGTGGAAAATGGCAGCTATTGGCAATGGAGTCAGTGTTAATGGTTTAGCGGAACTTGTTGCATCTTATTGTTAAATAATGTCACTTTACGATCGCCTGAATTTAACCAAAAAAACCAAGATCAATCGTAAATTGCAAGTTCCCATCTGGGAACGGATTAACCTTGACAGACCAGCAAAACCACGTTGTCAAAGTTGCCGTTCTCGGATTCAACCTGATTGGCGTGTGTGTCCATCATGCGGTTCATTTCTAATTCGTAAAGATCAAGAAAAGCGCCATTGTATCTGGGTAGATATTTCTGGAATCATCAAGACAACTGACAACAATAGCATCATACTAGAAATAATTGCAGATGCTTTGGCTAAAGTTTTTAGTGCCTTTAGAAGTGTTCATGTATTTTTGACTTCAGAAGAACCAGAGGACAAAGAATGGGGGCGTAATTTCACTCATGTATATGTATTTACAGATCAACAACCAGTAGATTATTTAGGAATAGCTAGTTTCCGTCATCATCAAGTTACAGATATTGCTGCTGTTCGTATTGACCAAATTATTAATAGTTCCAATCAAGCTAATCTGAATTTAGGTCAATTATCTAACTTAATTGCTAATACTATCACTCATGAAATTGGTCATACCTTGGGATTAGATCATTCATTATTACCTACAGACGTGATGCACGATGGATTGGATCATCGAATTCATAGTTTAATGCCTCCTTCTTTTCATGTAGGACAAATCATTTCCATGAATAAAGCTATTCGTCAACATACAGCAAATTTTAGGTAAATGAAGTACAAATTTATCTGCGTTTATCCGCGTCCATCATCTTCTATCTGCGGTTAGTTCTTTCTTGCTTTACCTCACTTAGATAGGAATCGCTATAAATATTGGCGTTGCTGATTAAGGGTATGAATTTTAGTCTCACGCAAAGGCAAGGCAGCGCGGTCTTGGGGGTTTCCCCCATGAGCGACTGCCGTAGCAAAGACGCAAAGGTAAGAGTTTTAAAGGTTCAATTTAGGAATTTCATACCTCAATATGGCTATCAGCAACGCCTAAATATTTTTAACAATTCAAAATTAAAGACAGTTTTAGATGAGAATTTAGATCCCACAATAAAACTTGGTATAAAATAAAATTTAATTACTTTACCTAACTTAATTTTTATCAGGAAAAGTAAAAATCAGTATCTATGCTTAAAATCAGTTAAGTTATTCATAACCAGGGTGAGAATTAATCATGGGTAAAGCAATTGGTATAGACTTAGGAACAACTAACTCCGTCGCTGCATTTAAGTTAGCAGGTGTGGAAGTAGTCACAGCGAATGACAACACACCCCCAGATAGAAAACTTACCCGCTCAGTAGTAGCTGCTGAACAAGGTAAATTTTTGGTAGGAGAACAAGCTTATAACCAAATTCGCCATGATCCAGAAAATGTAGTAATTTCCATCAAACGGTTAATGGGTAGGGGTTTCGGGGATGTAGCAGTTCAAAAACAACAATCCGAACTAGCGTATAAAATCGCCCAACCCAGTCAGGGAACAGATAACAGCATTGCTGTGTGGGTAGGAGGTAAAGAATACCAACCAGAGGATATTTCGGCGGAAATTCTCAAAAAAGTGGTGCAAAATGCTCAAACTTATCAACGAAGTATAGGTAAAGAAGAAAATATTGATCAAGCTGTAATTACGATTCCTGCTTATTTTAATGATCAACAGCGTCACGCTACCCGCACCGCAGCCCTAAAAGCTGGACTTACTCCCTTAGAATTGCTCCCAGAACCTACAGCAGCGGCTATATCCTACGGTTTTTCACCTAATAGCGATGATGTCAAGACAATTTTGGTTTATGATTTTGGCGGTGGGACATTTGATGCTTCAGTAATTACCGCAGCCGGAACTTCTTTTATTGAACAGGGGAAAGCGGGTGATTTATGGTTGGGTGGTGATGATATTGATTCCCGGTTAATCAAGTTTGTGAAAGAGCAAGTTGCTAAACAAGAAAGAATTAGTGATATTGATAGCTTAATTTCTAAAATGCCATATTATCAAAGAGGGCGATTTAACGCTGATTTAAAAATATCTGTAGAACGGGCAAAGGTAGAATTAAGTAATAAAACATCGGCTCAAATTAACCCCGCTACCCAATTATTAGATGAGTTAGGAATTGGGATTCCTATTGAAGTGGAAATCACCCGCGAGCAATTTGAAAATATGATTGGGGAATTAGTAGAACGAACATTACAAATTTGCCACCAAGCCTTAGAATATGCAGAATATCAAATGGATATGGTGGATGTGGTGCTTTTAGTTGGAGGTTCTTCCCAAATTCCCTTAGTTCAACGTCAATTACAAGCAGCTTTTGGAGCGAATAAAGTTGTTTTACATCCCCGTCCTATGTATGCAGTTGCTGAAGGTGCAGCCATTGTTGCGGCTGGACAAACAGATAAAGTCACCACTGTTTCTCGTGATTATTTTATTCAATTAATAGATCGTCAGGATAAAGTTATTAATCGTGGTGATATCTTACCTGTAACGGTATCTCATACTTTTAAAACAGTAGCGGAAGGACAACGCTTGATTCACTTTCAATTTTTTAGCCCTGATGATGTCAAAGAAGATTTAGATGGGGTGAAAAATGATGAACGGATTGGGGATATGTGGTTGGGTTTAGATGAAAAATATCCAGCGGGAACAGAAATTATTGCTTATTTAGAGTTGGATGAAAAGAACAGTGATTTAAAAATGACTGCGACTTTAAAAAATAATCCATCTGTAAAAGTGAGTTGTAATTTTTCACGGGGGCGTGTGGATGAGAAAATATACAAAGAATTAGAGGAAGCGATAGAAGAACTTAATCACCAAGATTTAACTGCTTATGGTGTTGAAGAAGCTTTGAAGTTAGCTGTACCAGTTGTTCAGTTAGCCAATGGGATTATTAATCCTACGACTGGAGAAGAATATAGTGATTTACAAAAACGGGCTGGGGAAAGTTTGAATCAGTTCCAAGTATCTATGTCTCCCGTCCGCTTAGAATCAGAGTCTTTGGTGAATGAGTGCGATCGCGTGATCAAATTCTGCGGTTTTATGATTCCCCAACTCCAACAAGAACGATTACAAAAGTTGAGTCAAGAATTACAATTTGCTATTAATACTAACAATAGCTCCTCCATGGAGTATCACAATGAAGAAACTAGACGCGAACTTCGTAACTTACCTGATGAAGTACAGTTAATTCAAGGTTGTATTCTCGCTATCCAACAAGCCAAAGTTGTTGCACCTACCCAAGCTAATGCTATGTCTGATAAACTATCTCGAATGTTGAGTGCAGCGACAGGTGGTGATAGCAACGAAGCAGATCGTTTATGGCGAGAATTACAGCCAGATGTGCAACATTGGTTAAATCAAGAATTACCCAGTAATAGCATTATCACGGGACTTACACGATGAACACTAAAACCAAAATTGATTGTCCTGTTTGCGGGTATCAAGGAATTGAGGGAAATATTTGTCCTAATTGTGACACGGATGTTTCTCTAATTCGTTCCTTGGAAGAATTACCCCAGCGGCCAAAATCTTGGACAACAGGAATGGCCATTTTAATGTTGGTGATTGGAATTACTATCGGTGCAGGTGGTAGTTTTTTTGCACTGCAAACTGCTATGTATACCGCAACTGTCCCTAATCCTACAGTTTCTACTAATCCCAACCCTACACCACAGGTAATTACCCCAGTTGTCCCCAAACCAGCCCCACCATTAGCTACTTATACTGTTAAATCTGGTGATACTCTTAGTAGTATTGCAGGTAAGTTTTGTAGTAAATCTACTGATTGGCAATTAATAGTTACAGCTAATCCGGAATTACAAAAGCGGGAAAATCAATTAGACATAGATCAGGTGTTGAAAATTCCTAGTAGCTGTAAAGGGAAAACTCTATGAGTAGAGTTGACAGCTTCAAGCAAGCTAGTCAGAAAGCTGAAAATTTCGCCCAAAAAAAACAACTGCGGGCAGCGGTAATTACTGCGGAAACAGCCCTCAGTGATTGGGCGGAAAAACCCAGTTTTTGGGAACGTTTATTAGCAAAAGTATTAATTGGTAATCTGGTAGAAAAATTAGAAAAACAATTAATTACATGGCGGAAATATATAGAAGCTGCTGATAAATTGGCCATGCAAGCCCAAGGGATGATTAAGAATGATACTGGCAATCCTTGGGAAACTCAAATTTTAGCGGGTGTTATTTCTCTTTATCAGCGTTATTGCCAAATTATTTATGATCCAACAATATTACAGATAATTCAAAAATGCCAACAGGAATTGCAACAAAGACAGCAATTTCAAAAATTAGCAAATCAAGGAAAATTACAGGTAGTAAATCTTTTTTATGAAAAGGGAATCTCTCTTTATCAAGAAGCATTAAAATTATATCCTCTTGATTCAGTTCAACAAGCTATTATTGATGCTCAAACCCAAGTTACTCAAGAACAAATATATAACTCTGCTCTGGAAAAAGCCCAACAAGCAGAAACTCAAGGAAAATTACGCAGTGCTATTAATATTCTAGAAACTGTTATTACTAACTTTCCTCGCATTGATGGTGTAAATTTATTACAAAAACTAAAATCCACATTTCAAGCGAGAGAACAATTTCGACAAGGGTTGAGAGCCGAAAAAATAGGTGATTTCCATGCAGCTAAAACCTTCTATACCAATGCTAAATTACTTTTACCTGATTTCCAAGATTGCCAAATTCGTTTAGGCTTAATTGCTATTAAAACCCAAGATTGGACTAATGCCATATCTCATTTAGAAAATGTCCCCGGCACACAAGCTGCTTATCTGCGTGGATTTGCTTTTGCTCAACAAGGAATTTTACAATCAGCCTATCGGGAATGGCAAAATATATCAAGTTCTCAAATTAGCCAACAACAAGAAATTATCAAAGAAATTGCCCAAAGACAACGTTTACTATCTTTACAAAATATTGAAGAATTAGTCAAGTCTGAAGATTTAGAATTAGCTAAAACAGTCAGTCAAGAATATATTAGCAAATTTGGATTTGAACCAATAGTAGAAAAAAATATTAATGAACATATTCAACCCCGTTTAGCAGCAGCAGCTTGGCAAAATCACAACTGGCAATTTACTGCTCAAGTAGCTAAAAATGAATGGATAACTCAATCAAATATTACCACATTACACAATTGGGCAGTGGCTAATTATTATCTGGCTCAAAATAGCGATGATAATTTATTAGAATTTATTATTTCTTTCGCTACTGCTATTGCTAATATTACCATAAATATTCATCTCCAGGATGTTCCTTGGTTGGGAAATAAAAATGTTGATTTTAATTCTTTATCCTTAGAGCTAAAACGCCGTTTAGAATCAGCAATTGATAGAGTTAAAGATATAGATATTCAAGTATATTTGAATTTACGTGATTATTGTAGATTAGAATTAGTGGCTTTAAAATTTATGGGTGAACCTGTAAATTCAGGAATGGTAATTAATAATTTATTTATTACACCTGGATGTTATGAATATTATCGTAATTATTACGAATTACAGAATATCAAACCAGTAGAAAAAATATCTTTTCACCAAAAAATTCTCCATTCTCTTTATAGCTGTTGGGGATTAGCAGTAGCGGCTTGTTTGGAAGCAGATATTCAAAGAGCAATTATTCTAAAACCATCAAAAAAAGCTATTATTGAAATTGAGCAATTTGCAAGTAAATTCGTTGATTACCATGAAGGATGTTTCTATCTACAAAAGCAAAATTGGCAACAAGCAATAATTCCTCTTAAACAAGCTAAATCAGAAATTCAAAATAATCAAGATTGGCAACAAGAAATAGATAGGCTTTGTAGTTTACAACGTCAAGCTATATCAGAATTTAATGAACATTTAGAATTTGCTCAATTTTGGTATGATCTAATTGCCACTAAATCTGCACGCAGTTATTTAGCCGAATATAAAGCCGAGGAACTGCAAGAAAAACTTTTTAGTCAGCAAATTTCTACAGAACAAGCTTTACAACATTTACAAGTAATTAGGAGAATTGATGAAGATAATCCAGTTGTAATTACCTTAATTGAAAAAGTAGAAATTAATCAAGAATTAGAAGAAATTGACAGATTATTTAAAAATAACCAATTAGAAGAAGTGAAGCGAAAAGCTCAATTTTCACGACATGAAAGAATTCGTTATATTGTCGCTGATATTTTTATTGATATATTAGTGAATGGGATTAAAAATGGTAAATTAAATGATCCAGAAATAGTTCATCAATTAGGAAGTTGGGCTTATGAACTTTGTCCTTATGAATCGTCATTTCAAGAAATTTATATTGGATTAGGATTATGTTAATCTCAATAACCAGATTTTCAACTTCTTTAAGAAGTCGGGGATATAATTTAACTCTGTTCCCTGATATAGCGGTTATCAGTCGGATGAAATACAATCGAGGGCGGGGAAACCCCACCCCTACAGGTTTTGCGATTTAATGACTGTATCTCACAAAGAGTGCATACCGCTGTATATGATGGAAAATAACCCTTACGATATTTTAGGTGTATCTCAAGCAGCATCAAAAGCCGAAATTACCAAAGCTGTAGCCTTAGCAATGAAGCGAAAACAGTATCCTGTTGATGTTATTGCTAAAGCGCAAAAAAGCTTAATGAAGTCAGAAGAAAGGATTATTGCTGATTATTTGCGTCCGATCTTGCCAACTATTAAGCGATTCAAGTATAGTGATTTATCAGCTTTGGATAAACCTGCACCTACCTTAGCTTTATTATCAGAATTTGATGGATTAGAGCAAGCGATCGCTCACGCTAACCAACAAGAAAATTTAGAAAGAGAACCTCTACCCATACCATTAGCAGAACTTTTCAGCGAAGGGATGACAGCTTGTAAAGAGGGACGCTACCCTAAAGCTATAAAATATTTAGAAGATTACTGTCAAGAGTGTAAAGAGCGCAATAGCCCAAATTATATTCAAGCCCAAATGTGGCTAATTAAAGCTTATCAAATGGGTGGACAATTACAAAGAGCGATCGCCCTCTGTCAACTTTTGAGTAATCATTCTCATTCCCAAGTCAACACTTGGGCTAAAAAAATTTTAGCGATGCTATCTAAAGAGATTTCCCGTGCCTGACTTATCCCCAAACTATCTTATCAGCTTAGAATTACGAGAATTACTCGTCCAAAAACTCGGCGTTCTCCAAAAAGACAATATGGTATTACAGCAGTCTTTACGAGAACAGCAAACCCAAACCACAGCCCAAACAGAAGATTTATTCTTAGAACTTTTAGAAGTAGCTGATGCCCTAGAAGCTTTATTAGAATACCTAGAAAATAATCCTAATCCTAGTCCAGAATTTATAGAACGCTTACCCAGATCCATTGGTGCAGTTAATCGGAAGTTTCTCAGTGTATTAGGAAAACGTCAACTTTTACCTATAGAATTACAGGAAGGAACAGAACCAGATTTTAACTTATGTCGCGTCATTGATCGGGAAGAAAGAACCGATATCCCAGACCAAACTATTACTAAAATCGTCCGTCGCGGATTTCATTGGGGTGAAAAAGTTCTTCGTCCCACAGAAGTCATTACCGCTAAATCAGATAATGGTCAGTAGTCAGTAGTCAGTTGTTCGTTGTCAGTTGTTAAGAAGTTTTTCCTGCTCCTCTGCTCCCCTACTCCCCTGCTCCCCTACTCCCTGCCCCCCTGCTCCTCTGCTCCCCTACTCCCCTGCTCCCCTACTCCCCTGCTCCCCTGCTCCCCTGCCCCCCTGCTCCTTTAAAATCCTACATACACTGTTAACTATGACTCCTCACGAAAGTGATATTAAAGAAACTTCTCCACAAACAAAAATATGGAGTGGTTGGCAGGAAAATTTAGTTTTAATAACTATTGCCCTGTGTTTAGCTCTCCTAATTCGGACATTTATCGCTGAACCACGCTTGATTCCATCTGAATCAATGTATCCTACCTTACACACAGGCGATCGCTTGGTAGTTGAAAAAGTATCATACCGTTTACACCCTCCCAAAACAGGCGATATCGTCGTTTTTCAGTCACCACCAGAATTACAAAGACGGGGATATCCGGAAAACCAAGCCTTTATTAAACGGGTAATTGGTGAACCAGGATCAGTAATTAGTATCTCTCAAGGTAAAGTTTACCTCAACGGTCAAGCCTTAACAGAAGACTACATTGCCGAACCCCCTAATCGTCCATTTCCCCAAATCCAAGTCCCAGAAGGCGCATTTTTTGTTATGGGAGACAATCGCAATGATAGTAATGACTCTCGCTACTGGGGTTTTGTACCCAGCCAAAACGTCATCGGTCGTGCTACATTTCGCTTCTGGCCACTTGACCGCATTGGCTTAATTTAGGAAAAGACTGGGCGCAGAAAAAGACTGGGCGCAGGCCCTGCGCCCCTACGAGAACCGCAAATAATACATTAACTGAGCGATCGCATCCCCTGGTAATTCTAACCGTTGTTGAAAATCTGCTAAACTTCGGTAAGGACCAGCAGCCAGGCGGTTTTCTACAACTGTCTGCGCTAGGGATAAATCTATAAAAGGAATTTTAGACAAACTTTCCACCGAAGCTGTATTAGGGTTAACAAGAGGGGGTTGATCTAGGGAATTATTGTCATAATAATTAAAATTTAGCAGTGGTTTGAGGGGTTCTAATCGCTGTACAGGCAAACCCAAAGCCGCAGCCACATCTTCAATACAGTAGAATACTACACCAGCGCGGGAAAGTTCCACAAGCGATCGCCCTTGGTGAATTGATAACCCAGGTAAACGCAGCCAATCATCCACAGTCGCTTGATTAGCGTCAATACCCAAACCCAATTCAGCGGCCATTTGCACTTCTTCACCTGACTGTAAACGATAATAAGGGTCACTCAGCAACTTGGCTCGCAGCTTTTGCAATTTCAGATTCAAAGGTAGCCATTTATTCATAAATCAATCTTGCTTGATCAAAAAAACTCTTTCCTATTCCCTTCTTCTTACTGTCACCTGTCACCGTCACCTGTCACCTGTCACCTGTCACCTGTCACCTGTCACCTGTTCCCTGTCACCTAAATCTGATCTAACATCTGGCGGCGTTTTTGCTCAAACTCATATTCAGAAATTAATCCATCTTGACGCAGTGCTTCTAACTCACGCAAAGCATTAGCTAATGATTCTACATGATTACCTGTCTGGGAGGATACTTTAACTACAGACTCACCCAAATTAAAATACCGATCAAAAGTCTCCTCATCTTGAGTCAAATACCACACCCCTTCAATAGCACTAGCTACTTTAGGAATAGGTGTCCAAGATAACAAAACATATATTATTCCCCAAATTGGCTGTCCCAAGTAAAATTTATGTAAACCTGAAATGGTAAGTGTCCCAGAAAAAGCTAAAATAGCAGCAATGTTCCGGCTTTTTCGTTTAATTAACATAATTTTATTTATACCCATCATCTTTGATTTGTAAACTGACTCGTAAAGCTATCTTAACGGGCAAAAACAAATAACGGAGGTAGATACACACAATATGCTTCTAAAAATAAAATATGATTTCTATTTGTGATCTCATAATTGCTAATATCAAACATCAATCATACCAACTTAATCAAATTCCACACACTACAACACAAATATGAAAATGTATATCTTAACTAAGACCATGAAATTAATGGAAACATCTTGATATCAGTGATACACTAAGTGTATTTACGTAACTTAACAATAATTAAAAATAATCTAATACTAGATAAACCCATCTGTAATTATCAATTCAACTTTTATATCCAGTACCAATAAAGGTTTTATTTGCGAACAATACTAAAATGTCACAGAACACCCTAACAACGGAATGGCTAAACCTGCTTATTGATCCTTATGCTATCTTAGGCGTTTCTGTGAATGCTGACGAACGTCAGATTAGTAAAAGGTATTATGTTCTGGCAAAGCAGCTACATCCTGATAACTATATTAATAACAATAAACCAGATCAGAAATTAGCCCAAGCAGTATTTACACAATTAATTAACCCAGCTTATGAACAACTCAAACAAAGCAAAAAACGCCTGAACACCATAGCAATATTACGTTCAGAAGCAAAAATCTTAGATAAACAAAAAGCCGTTGGTATCCAAGTTTCTATAATTCAGGCCATAGCAACAATGTCTGCTCAAGAAGCAGAATTATTTTATGAAGATGCAGTTAAATCCTATGCAACGGCTCAATATCACTCACTCCGTCAAGCATATCAAGTCACACAGCAATTAAGTGCATTAAATATAGTTTACTTGTCATGCCAAAAACCAAACCGTTCACCAAGTAATGAATCTCAGCCTATCATTCCCCAACCAGAAACTAAGTCAGTTCCAAAAACCTTATCTCCAAACACAATTCTCAAACCAGACCTAAAAGACTATGCCATACGTCACTATGAACGAGCAGTAGAGTATTCTAATCAAGAACAATGGAATCTAGCAGTACAAGAACTACGAGATGCAATTAAGCTAGAACCAGCTAACAGTGACTACTATGCCCTACTAGGGGTAGTACATTTTCAACAGAAATTTGTAGGCATGGCTAAAGTCTATATTCGTCAAGCATTAAAAATTAATCCTAAACAACCACTGGCTTTAAAATACGCTGAACTTTTGCAAATTCAGGCAACTGAAACAAGCACTCCCCAATCAATAGTCAAAGCTTTGGGTATAGCTTCTTTATTAAATAAATTTTTATCTAAGTAGGTAGACGTGAGATAACCAAAATGTGTGAAGAAAAGTAAAATCGTCCAAAACTCTCTTCCTGTTTCCTGTTCCCTGTTCCCTGTTCCCTATCCTCACAGACAACTTTTTCAGCAAACCCTACTTAAGTGAACAAATTTAAACAGTTCAAAAAAGGTCAAGTGGTGAAATTTCGGTAAAAAACCCTACTTTAACCGAAGTAGTTTCCCTAGACGAATACTCTAGAGTAAAATAGAAATAGAGACAAAACTTGAAGTTACTGAAGTAATAGCACTCAGTTAAAGAGAAGTAAAATGGGATTCTTCGACTCTGAAATAGTGCAGCAAGAAGCTAAACAGTTGTTTGAAGATTATCAAGCACTGATTCAGCTTGGCAACAGCTACGGCAAATTTGACCGCGAGGGCAAAAAACTGTTTATTGAGCAAATGGAAACCCTGATGGATAGATATCGCGTCTTTATGAAGCGTTTTGAACTATCAGAGGATTTCATGGCGCAAATGACCATACAGCAACTAAAAACTCAGCTAGGTCAGTTTGGTGTAACTCCACAACAAATGTTTGAGCAAATGAACGTCACCTTAGAGAGGATGAAATCTGAATTGGAAAAAACACAATGACTGGGAACAATTGATAATTGACAATTGACAATTGACAATTATCAATTACCTCTTAGTTTGATTTAGGACGTGGAAACTGAGAAGGGGACTTAAACTTTTCTACAGGAACATTTTTGAGTGCTTTTGTCATAAAATCGCGCCAAACGGGGGCTACCATTCCACCACCAGTTGCTCCACTAGCCAACTGTCTATTGTCATCCCTACCTACCCAAACAGCAGTAGTTAGTTGTGGTACAGTACCGACAAACCAAATATCTTTTTCTGAAGATGTAGTTCCAGTTTTACCAGCACTGGGGCGATTTATAGAAGCACCTTTACCTGTACCTTCAGTCATTACTGAAGTCATAACATCAATAATAGCTGCTGAAGCCCAAGGATCTAAAACTTGTTTTGGTTTAGGTGTATTATCGAGGATCACATTACCAGCACTATCTGTAATTCGCACAATTACGGTAGCTGGTGATTGCCAACCATAATTAGCAAAGGTAGCATAGGCACTAGCCATTTCTAGGGGAGTGACACCAATAGCGCCCAAAGGTAGAGAGGTAACGGGTTCCATGGGACTCATAATCCCCAAAGTCCGGCAGGTTTCAATTACCTTATTCATCCCCACCGCTTTACCAAGTTTAATCACGGGGATGTTGCGAGACTGTGCTAAAGCTGTGCGAATTGACATTGCTCCGGAAAAGCCACCATCATAGTTTCTTGGATAGTACCGACTATTGCCATCTTGGTAGCTAACTGGAGTATCTAACACGGTGCTATTTGGTGCATATTTACCAGTAGCAAAGGCAGCATAGTAAACAAAGGGTTTAAATGAAGAACCAGGTTGGCGTTGAGATTGGATAGCTCGGTTAAATTCGCTGCTTTTAGAATCTACACCACCAACTAGAGCTTTAACAAAATGTGTACGGGGATCAACTGCCACCAAGGCCATTTGGTTTTTATATAACCCTTGAGACTGAAGTCTTTTATGCCAAGTTTTGACAGTATCTTCGGCCATAGCTTGGAATTTAGCGTCAACAGTAGTTTGTACGCGCATTCCACCTTTTAACAGGACATCACGTCCAAATTTTTTCGCCAACTCTTGGGCTACAGTATTAGTAATATAAGGTGAGGCGCTACCCTGAAAAGACCTGATTCTGCCAAGTTTAATTTCTTGCTTGAGGGCATCATCATATTCTTTTTGGGTGATCCAATTCAACTCTACCATCCGCCCCAGAACTTCCTTTTGTTTCTGCTTGGCTAGTCTCATGCTGGCAAAAGGGCTAAACTGTTCTGGCGCTTGGATTAAACCCGCCATCATAGCTGATTCACCCAAGGTTAAAAATTCTGCTGATTTATTAAAATAACTGCGTGCTGCTGTTTGGACACCGTAGTTGTTATGACCCCAATAAACTTGATTGAGGTACATTTCTAGGATTTCGTCTTTACTGAGAATTTGCTCTAAACGAATTGCTAAGACACCCTCTGCTAACTTGCGGGTAAAAGCCCGTTTTTGAGACAAAAATAGGTTTTTTACCAATTGCATGGTGATAGTAGAACCACCTTCTTTGACTCCACCTGCTGCCATGTTAACAACGATCGCTCGGCCTACACCAGTGGGATTAATTCCGTGATGTCCATAAAAGTGACCATCTTCACTGGCCAGAACTGCGCGTTTCAGGTTGGGAGAAATTCTATTCAGGGGGACTACTTCTCGGTTGGCTTCACCGTGAATACTAGTTAAAAGCTTGCCTTTGATATCATATATGTAGGTTGTTTCCGAGGGAAAAAAGCTTTTTATTTGCCTAACATCTGGTAAATTACGGAAGCTAATAGCTAAACCAACTAATGCTCCCGCAGCAATAGAGCTTGTTAGGAGTGTTACAGATAGCAGAGTACCACCTGTTACCTGGCCTACGCCTTTAAAAAAATCAAATCCAGATGAAGCCTGCTCTTGTGGTTGTTTGTTATCAAAAGTCCTAGACGACACGGCGATCTCACTTCCTCACTTGTAAATTTAAATGTAATTCATTAAATGAAAAAAGACAGTTAATTTTTGGCGATTTATAGTAGTCTGGCAACACAGAGAACGGATAATTTGTTTGTGAACATAACAAACTTAACTTTTAAAGTGGAAAGTATAGCTAATAGCGAATTTCTTAGTATGACGCAAAATTTCTCTTGGTTGCATCGCGGTGTGGCAGAAATTTTTCCGCAACCCCATGATGGTGATAATGAAACGGAAAGTCTGGAAAAGCGGTTACTCAATTCTGACCGACCGTTAAGGATTAAGCTAGGTATTGACCCAACGGGGGCAGATATTCATCTTGGACATAGTATACCTGTACGTAAATTGCGGGCATTTCAAGATGCTGGTCATACAGCGGTACTGATTATTGGCGATTTTACAGCCCGGATTGGTGATCCTACTGGTAAATCGGAGGTACGTCGTCAGCTTACAGAAGCTGATGTGGAAAAAAATGCTCAAACTTATCTTGATCAAGTGCGTCCTATTTTAGATTTTGACACACCTGGCAGGTTAGAGGTGCGATATAACTCAGAATGGCTTTCCTGCTTGGATTTGGGGAAAACTTTGGAGTTACTTTCCACGATGACTGTAGGACAAATGTTAGCTAAGGAAGGTTTTGCAGAACGTTATAAACAAGAGAGTCCTATTTTCCTCCATGAGTTCCTGTATCCACTGATGCAAGGTTATGATTCTGTGGCTGTGGAAGCTGATGTGGAATTGGGGGGGACTGATCAAAAATTTAACATCGCGGTGGGAAGAGATTTACAACGGCATTTTAAACTAAAACCTCAATTTGGGCTACTGTTACCAATTTTAATTGGGACTGATGGTGTACAAAAAATGTCTAAGTCTTTAGGTAATTATGTAGGATTAGGAGAACATCCTTCCCAAAAGTATCAAAAACTTCAAGGTGTGCCAGATAATTTACTGTCACAGTATTTTGAATTGCTGACAGATTTACCTTTGGATAGTCTGCCAGAAAACCCCCGCGATCGCCAAGAATATCTCGCCTGGGAAATTGTCCGTCAGTATCACGGCGAACAAGCGGCTAATGAGGCGAAGGAAGCAGCAAAAAGTGGTGGTAAGGAAGGAACACTACCGGAATTTTACCTAGATACTATTCCTCAATTTCCCGCTAAATTAGCCTATATTCTCGGTGCTTGTGGTTTGTGTAAAAGTACAGGAGAAGGGAAGCGGAAAATTCAAGAGGGTGGTGTGCGCCTAGATGGGACTAAAATTACTGATGTTGATACCTCTTTTGCAGAACCTAGCGATTTACACGGTAAAGTTTTACAAGTTGGTAAAAACAAGTTTGTGCGTTTGGTAGCAGGATAGGGAACAGGGAACAGAAAGAAGATGCTTCCCAATGACAACTAACAACTGACAACTGACCAATGACAACTAACCAATGACAACTGACAAAATTATCGTTCCTTTAGATGTACCAGATTTAGACAGTGCGATCGCTCTCATTGATAAACTTCCCCAAGTCACTTTCTGGAAAGTTGGTTTGGAGTTGTTTACTAGCACTGGTCCAAAAATTCTGGAAATTCTCAAATCTCAAGAAAAACGCATTTTCCTAGATTTGAAGTTTCACGATATCCCCAACACTGTCGCCGGTGCTTGTCGCGCTGCGGCTGGTTACGGGGTGGATTTATTGACAATTCACGCAACTTGTGGTAAAGATGCTCTCAAAGCGGCGGCGGAAGCTGTGCAAATTGGGGCGGAAAAAGCCGGGACAAAACCACCGAAGTTAATCGCTATTACTTTGTTAACCAGCATTTCGGCGCGTCA
>NZ_VILD01000009.1:188931-191873 GCF_009712085.1 Anabaena sp. UHCC 0253 | reverse complement strand
TTGTTCTCCCCCAAGAAGTGCAACAATTAAGAGCAAGTTGTGAAAAAGACTTTGTGCTGGTTTGTCCAGGAGTGCGGCCGACGTGGGCTGATCAGGGAGATCAAAAGCGATCGCTCACACCTTCCCAAGCTATCACAGCAGGTGCAGATTATCTAGTTATCGGTCGCCCCATTACTGCTGCGGCTGAACCTGAGTTAGCGTGGAATCAGATTGTAGAGGAGTTAAACACAGTGTCATGAAAATAGGAATCAGGAGTCAGGAGGTAGGGGCGCAGGTCCTGCGCCCAGTCAGGAGTCTGAAGGAAGAAGAAAGAAGGAAATTCCTCCTCTCCCCTGCTCCCCTGCTCCCCTGCTCCCCTGCTCCCTCGCTCTGGTTGTTGATAACCTGTAGCTGGCTATTTATCTCTCCTGGATTTCATTACCCTGTATTTGCTAAAAATATTACTCCCAAACCTGTAAATCCAGAAATTAGCAATTCTTGTTCTGAGCAAAGTTTAGAAACTTTAACTACTCAGCTATTGCTAGATTTACCTAGCTATGCTAACCGGGCTATCCAACGTGGGCGTAGAATGAAACGGAGTGTTGATACTTTTTCCTATATATTAGTTGCGGGTAAACCAGAGTTTCAACCTTTACCATTAAATCCTGGTATTGATAATGGGAATAACTATGAAGTAGAAGGAGTAAAACAGGTTTTCTTTACTACCTTAGAGCGAAAATATATCAATAAAAAACCTGTAGAATTACAAGAATTCCACAGACTATTTTTAACAAAAACTAAGATTGGCTGGGCTGTAGTAATGATGTTTTCCCAAACTGGTGAGTATCCCGTTAAACCACCTATTGCACCACCCAGGGATAGTAGTAATGGGGCGATCGCTCAAGGTGTTAAACTATGGTTACGGGATTGTCAAGCAATTGACAATTGATAATTGATAATTGACAATGATCCACTATCAAACACTAAAAGGCTTTGACTCCTGACTCCTCTTCTAATTCTGCTGTCAGTTTTTCTTTATTGCGTCTGCGGATTTTGGCGTACATTTGAATACTCACAGCCATGAAAATCACTAAACCAAAAATTAGCCACGCGGTAAGGTCGGTGGGTAAGTTGTTCTTGAATGTAGCCAACATCACAATTACTACTAATAACAGTGTCGGGGCTTCATTGAAAGCGCGTAAACTTTGACCAGTCCACTTACATTCATCTGCTGCTAACTGCTTCATTAATCTACCGCAGTAATGATGATAGCCGATTAAAATCGCTACAAATCCTAATTTGAAATGTAACCACGGTTCTTTTAATAGTTCCATGTTGGTAGATAAGATACCAATAGCCATTGCTATGGTTACAAACATCCCAGGAGTGGTAATGATGTCATAAAGACGCTTTTCCATGATTTGATACTGGTTTTTCAGTATCGTTTTCGCTGGTTCTGGTTCTTGGTTGGCTTCAACGTGGTAGATAAATAGCCGTACTAGGTAAAATAAACCCGCAAACCAAACTACAAAGCCAATTATGTGAAATGCTTTAAACCAAGAATAAGCCATGAATTGTCACCTACCTTAATGAATTTACAAATGATTGCATCTATTCTCATTATCAGGTTACGGTGATTTCTGGCAAGGATGCAGATAGGTTAAGAAGTGTGAACTATAGCAGGTAAGAGTTGATTGCTTCTTTATCACTCCTCTAGAAACGTTCTAGAGGAACGTTTACTGACGCTATCAGCAAGCCCTATCTAAGGTTAGTTTCAGCAGCGTTACGGCAGTTTGCAAGTATTTATACAATTTATTTACATTTTCTTCAGTAATCCTCACAAGATCCTCAACTTTTGTGTTTATAGTCAGTTGCAAGGTGATAAAAAATCTAGAAATTTTAACAAAGCCTAGAAAATTAATATTATTTGGAGATTTACCATGATTAAATTGCTGGTGGGGATTCTTGTTTTTGTGATTAATACAGTTTATCGAGATCGTCCTTATCCTCGTTTTTATGTCCTAGAAACTGTTGCTAGAGTTCCTTATTTTTCCTATCTTTCAGTTTTGCATCTTTATGAAACATTAGGATTTTGGCGGAAAGCTGATTGGTTAAAAGTACATTTTGCGGAATCTTGGAATGAATTGCATCATTTATTGATTATGGAATCTTTAGGAGGTTCAGCATTTTGGGGCGATCGCATATTAGCAAAAACAACTGCTTTAATTTATTATTGGATTATTGTCATCCTGTATATTATTTCTCCTAAGTCTGCTTATCATTTCATGGAATTGGTAGAAGGACACGCTTATAGCAGCTATCAGAAATTTTTGACAGAACAAGCAGCAGAATTAAAGTTACAACCTGCTCCAGCCATAGCCATTAGCTACTATCGTGATGGTGATTTATATATGTTTGATGAGTTCCAAACTGCTCCATCTTCAGAAAAACGTCGTCCTCAAGTTGATAATCTTTATGATGTATTTGTGGCGATTCGTGATGATGAAATGGAACACGTGAAAACAATGGTAGCTTGTCAAGAAACCAACGCTCAAATCTCCTTCAAAAGTCCTCATACTTTAGCTAATTCGGAAATTACGGATAGTTTTGCAAATATACCTAGCGATTAAAAAATGACTTCACCACTCTACAGAAATGCGGGTATAGGTTAAGATGTAGTTTATGGTCGGTTAATGATAAAAGCACCAATAAATGGTAAAATCTGGAAAATTCCTGAAAAACCATATTTTTTCTACCGATAGCTTCTATATCAGTTGGCTTAACTGGTTTTTTGGCTTTGCTGATTTGAAGTATGAACATAATTTTTGATCATATCAAAACCCCTGTAGAGACTTTCCATGGAAAGTCTCTACTCAATTTTTACCGGGTTTTAGTCCGATTTTTGAGCCTGGTTAAATTTGATCAAGGTTTCTCCAAGAGTGATATTATTTATCTTTACTAGG
>NZ_VILD01000009.1:168996-188729 GCF_009712085.1 Anabaena sp. UHCC 0253 | reverse complement strand
GTTAAATTTGATCAAGGTTTCTCCAAGAGTGATATTATTTATCTTTACTAGGAAATTTCCAATAAATAATAACTGAGTCGAGTTTTCTTAACCTTTTTAACGGAAAGAAGCGAAACAAAAGTGTAGTCAAAATATTCAGTTAATTCATTCCAACTAAAAGCAAATGAGCGCAATTAGTCAACGTAGGTTTGTGATTGGGGATGTGCATGGCCACTATGAAGCTTTGATGTTACTGTTGGAGGAAATAGCTCCTGCATCAGAAGATCAAGTCTATTTTTTAGGAGATTTAATTGATCGTGGTCCACAAAGCGCCCAAGTAGTAGAGTTTGTTAAACAAAGTAATTACCCTTGTTTGCTAGGTAATCATGAACAGATGTTATTAAACATCTTGACTGGTAGGGATACTACATCAGCAAATATGCAAGCGTGGTTGTATAGTGGAGGACAGGCCACAATTGCTAGTTACCAATCTGCGGCCATTCCTCAAGAACATCTAGATTGGTTTCATAGTTTACCGACATATCTAGATTTGGGAGATTTTTGGTTAACTCATGCAGGTGTTGATCCCTACAAAACTGTAGAGGAACAAACATCTGAGCAACTGTGTTGGATTAGGGAAGAATTTCATCGGATCGAGCAACCATATTTCCCAGACAAGTTGATTATAGTTGGTCATACTATAACTTTTACCTTGCCTGGTGTTGCTCCTGGTAATTTAGCACAAGGGCAAGGATGGATTGATATTGATACTGGTGCTTATCATCCCCGTAGTGGTTGGTTGACGGGGCTAGATATTACCAATAAGTTAGTTTATCAAGCTAATGTTTTTAATCGTACAGTTAGAACTTTAACTTGGAAAGAGGCAATTACGATGATTGCGCCAGAAGAATTCACTGTTAGTCGTCGTCAGAGGCTGCGTAGGTAATGATAATAGATG
This sequence comes from Anabaena sp. UHCC 0253, assembly GCF_009712085.1. Taxonomy (NCBI): domain Bacteria; kingdom Bacillati; phylum Cyanobacteriota; class Cyanophyceae; order Nostocales; family Nostocaceae; genus Anabaena; species Anabaena sp. UHCC 0253. The sequence continues at coordinate 187,792 of NZ_VILD01000009.1, read as the reverse complement.
AGTTTTCTACTGCAAAAACGCTCTGATTCTATTTTGATAGATAGTATTATCCAAACCGTTATTTTGATTACTGGGTTGAGCGTTAATCTGGTTTTGGAGTGAGTTAACGCGATCGCTTGTTCCCGGATGTGTACTTAAAAATGTAGGTACAGTTCTGCTACTTTGTAGCTTTTTCATAAAAGAAACCATTGCTGACTGAGAATAACCAGTGCGTGTTAAATTTCTTAATCCTCTGGTATCAGCATCATATTCATCTTGACGACTGCGAGGACGATTCAGTGCTAAATCTACGCCTATACCTACAGCTGCATTTTTATTTAAACCTGTTGCGGTAGCTACACCACTAGCGATCGCTCGTTGACGCATTTGTTTAACGAGATGTTTACCCTCAATGTGACCCATTTCATGAGCTAATACACTAGCTAGTTCTGCTTCATTGTCGGCTGTTGTCAACAAACCTGTATTCACATAAATAAAACCCCCAGTAGTAGCAAAAGCATTAACAGCCGGATCTTCGACTACTTGAAAAGTATAGGGAATATTAGAGCGATCGCTATTAGCGGCTAAACGTCTACCCACTTCTTCTACATAACGATTTAGCTGTAAATTCCGAGAAATTCTGACTTCTTGTTGTAACTGCTGATTCATCTGTTTACCAAGCTCAAATTCCTGACGATCAGATATATTAGATAAGTTAAATACCTGCACGCCTTGAAATAAAAGCGGTAATAAATCTATAGCCTTACTTGGTAAAGGTGTACTCAAGCACAGACTAAGGGCAACAACCACAGAAATCAGGGGATAAAACCCGCGTCGTTGCCACAGACGGTAATTTTTCCAAAATCCTTGCCAGTTAATCATAATTCACCCAGATATTGTGTAACAACTTAAAATTAGAAGACGAATTTTCAACGGACTAAGTTGCATTTTCTACTGAATCACTTAATATAGATAGTCAAATGCGATCGCATATCCGCCCGTCGTATACATAACTCGAAACTACTGCAATTATGATAAACTGTCGCATAACATTAATATAATGTCTACCTGTTCTCAGGTTTAACCCAATTGTCAAGATTACCAATCACCTGACATTTATTTTCAGGTAAATTAACCACATCTTCATCAAAATTTCGCGCTAAAGAAAAAAGGGGTTAATTTTAGGTGTGGTCTAAATACATGAAAACTGCTGTAAAAACTCTTTAGTCCAATTAATTACCTAGCTGAAAACTCAACTTAAATTTTTGCAACCCAGGTTATGGCTATTTTAGATTCCAAAGGTCGCTTATTCGGTAAGATTAACCTACTAGACTTAGGTGCTGCATTAGTAATTTTACTAGTAATAGTAGGTATTTTTATTTTCCCTGGTACTTCCGGTTCTGTTGCTCAAATGGGTTCAAAAACAGTACCGATTGAAGTAGATTTAGTAGTCCGTGGACTCAATGTTCGTGATCCTGAACAGTTATTTAAACAAGGACTGATCAAAGGTGGTAAAACCAATGTGATTATCCGCAATCAACCTTATGGTCAAATTGGGATTAAATCCATTCAGCAATTAGATAGAATGCTGACAGTTGGTCAACCAGATGGTTCTGTAAAAGAGTTACCAGATCCCAGAACGAACAACTTTAGTACGGATTTTATCTTGACGTTAGAAGACAAAGCTACAGTAACTAAAGATGGCGCAGTTCTAGGTAATAGCAAAGTAAAAATTGGGATGCCTTTTGAATTAGAAGGTTTTAATTATAACTTTAATGCGTCTGTAATTGATATCAGGTTACAGGATAAATAGCATTTTACTAGAGTTAATCACTCACAATTAGCCCAAAACTATACACTCATCATCTTGTAATCAAATAGGTAAATACTGTGGCACAGGCTTCGTCTTCTTGGCGACAACTCATCAATCAAATTTTGGAAATTAAAACAGGAAGACCAAAACAACGCATTTTTCAACAATTCTCAGAACCTGGTTTTTTGCTTGGGTTGTTAACAGTCATTGTGGCGATGCTACTCTGGAGTTGGCAACTGCTGTTAGCTATTGTTGTTGGCATTGGCATCATGGTATTTACTTATTCAGTGCAGAAATGGAACTTCCAATTACACTGGGTAGAAATCAGGAAATTGATTAGCAGCACTAACAGTCGTTTAGCTTATTCTGTTGTAATTGGTGGAATTGCGACTGTAATCACTTATCTGGCTTCAGCAATTTGGGTGGATTCCCAAAGTCCTTGGTTAGCTGCTGGTACTATTATCCAAGGAATGGGAACACTATTAACTCTCATTTTATTAGTGTGGCAAATATTCAGTTTTCAGGGAAATCGAGAGGAAGATTATCTTGATAAATTGTTAAACAATTTAACAGAAAAAGATCCTTTGAAACGTTTCATTGCTATGCGCCAACTCAATAAATTAATTAACCGTCAGCACATTGATACAACGCTACAAAAAGATGTAGTAGAATGCCTGCAACTGTTGCTGAGTCAGGAAAAAGAAGTAAGAATTCGGGAAGTAGCTTTAGATTGTCTGCAAAATTTGGATGAGTTCCAAATACTAAAACCAATTAATACAAAAGTCTTTGTTCCTGTGTCAGCCAAAGCCAAAAATAAAGTCCTTGTGGATTGATATCAAGCCCTATTGTTGACTTCTCACTTCAGGACTTTGTGTTAACTCTTCTTGTAACATTTGCTGATAAATTTTTGGCAAGGAACGACTTATAGAATTAGTTTCTATGCCATATCCTAAACTTGTCCAAGTAGGAGAAAGTTTTCGTAAAACATCATTTAATTTTTGTTGACGTAATAATTTAGGAATCTCCACACCCCAGACTTGGGAATCATTTAACCAACTGTAAACTACAACGTCTTGATACTCTGCTTCAAAACTATAATTAGTCCAAAACATCATTTGTGTAGGTTGTGGATGATAACGTGGAGCAATTTCATACCATGTAGTGTTAATCATTTGATAACGACCGGCGGCTGTAGAACAATTACCTGTATTCGGTCCTGTGAGAATAGTGACACATTTTTGAGGATGACGACTAAGATCATTAACTTGTTCTCCGCCATATAACAGAGAGTAGGGACGATTCCCATTTGCTTCACTGGCAGATATTGTTCGCATTAATGCCCGAATATAAGGATCTCCCCCTTTCATAACTAAAGGTGGCTGTCTTTTGGTGAATACAGGTTCGGAAGATGATCGGATATTGCCAAAAACATACCACTGAAACAGGTATACAAAGCCCAAAACAGCGGCTATGGGCGCAATGAGTTTTTCTACACCTTTAAGTTCAAAGCTTTTCAGAATTCTTGTCCTCTCAATTCTTTCTTTTCACTAATAACAAAAATCTAGCTTTTGATTTCGGAAAAATAATAACTTCAGTAATATTGCCATGATGACGGTATTCCATTGTTTAGCTACAATATCAATTATTGTATGACAATCATTAATCATCCAGATTATGTGAAGTTGATGACAAATTATTGAGATTTTGATAAAAGTTGGATTTTAATGCGAAAAAACTTCTCTAAATTGGGAATGATTAATATAGACAAATTTTAAAATATACAAAAAACAAACTTATGGTTACAAACAATAGAGAATATCAATCTTTAGAAATAGAGGAATTTCCTTTAGAATTAGATACAAGCGCAGCCAGGAATGAACCTGTATTTAAAGAGTCCCATTTCAGCCCTACTAAATTTTATGGAAATTATCAAGACTGCATGGAAATGTATGCACCTGTAGAACAGGTAGAGGAGTATTTCAATGCTCATGCTTTATGGTTTGGCCGTTGTGCAGAACCCATGAAAGTACATCCTCTAGGCGAAAATAGTTATGCTTTAGTGGTGGGTAAATTTGGTGCTTTTGGTTATGATGTTGAACCAAAAATTGGTTTGGAGTTATTAGCACCCGCAGATCGTGAATACCACATTCGGACTATCCCTGTACCTGATTATCAAGCACCTGGTTATGAGGTAGATTACAAATCTTCAACTCGATTAATAGGTGATTTGGATGGGGTGACAAGGGTAGAATGGGATTTGGATTTGGTAGTTGAGTTACACTTTCCCCGCTTTATTCAGCGATTACCCCATTCTTTAATTCAATCTACAGGCGATCGCGTCCTTAATCAAATTGTCCGTCAAGTTTCCCGTCGTCTCACCCACAAAGTCCAGAAAGATTTTCATCAATCTCTAAATATAGGTAAGAATTGACAATTGATAATTGACAATTGACAACTTATGCTTTAGTGAGAATTCTTTGGATAATTTCGATACCAGAGAAAGCTTGCCATGCAAACAGCCCTAAAATAGCAAAATTCAACAATATATGAGTCATCCGCGCCCAATTTGCTCCTTTTTGCATAAAAGGAGATAGGGATGCAGAAAAAGCTATTAAGCCTGTCATACCTAATCCGGCTAATAGATGGGGTCCGACAAACAATTTACCATTATTAATATAGGTAACAGCCATACCACCAATTGAACCTGCAACCATCAAGGCTAAGATAATAGAACCAATTTGGTGGTGTTTGATGGTATACCGTCCTTTAATCAGTTCTTTCTTTTCTTCTCCTTGAGAATTTCTGGTACGCTGTACTTGTAAACCTAAGTATGCAGCATATAAAGTAAGTGCTAATAGTACCCACATGATGACTGGATGTCCGAAATTCAGCCAGAATTTTATTGTTGGAGAGAGTTCAAAAACCATATTACTTACGCCCGATTATTAAATCTTCATAAAACTTAGCATACATTGATTTTCTTGACTCAGCAATTTTCCGATAGCGTGGTATTAGCTATTCTTGTCAAAGTCTAAATTTTGATTGAAATCAGTAACATCTGCCCAAATAGGATATAACCAATGATAGAAAATAAAGATACCTCTTTGCTAAAGGCTGTAAAAAGTGGGGATATCAAAGGATTGTCTGCACTGCTGGCTCATGGTGCTAACGTGGATACAAGCGATCGCCATGGGACCACAGCATTGATGTTTGCGGCGAATTTAGGTTATACAGAAATTGTGCGATCGCTCTTAGATGCTGGTGCTAATATCAATTTAACCAGACAAACATATTGTTTAACTGCATTAATGCTGGCTGCCAGTGCTAATCAAATAGATGTTGTTAAGCTATTAATCGCTAGAGGTGCAAATATTAATGCTACTAATGAAGATGGTAGTACAGCCTTAATGGTAGCCGCACTTAAAGGTAATTTAGAAATAGTGCAAATCCTCTTAGCGGCTGGTGCTGACAGAGAAATCACCGACAAAGATGATGATAGTGCTTTAAAACTAGCAGTAAAACACAAACATCCCGCAGTTGTTAAAGCAATATCACAAAATCACAATATTGTCAATAGCCAAGATCCAGAAGGTGAGACAGCATTAATGATTGCCGCAGACTTAGGTTATTTAGAAATAATACAAGCATTGCTGTCATCTGGGGCTGATGTCAATATCAAAAATGTTGATCATGGAACAGCATTATTAGCAGCTACAGCAACGGGAAACATTGATCTAATCACCGCTTTATTAGATGCAGGTGCGGAAATTAATCACCAAGATAAAGAAGGTGAAACAGCCTTACACCTTGCTGTTGTGGAAGAATATATTGATGTAGTGAAAATATTAATTCAGCGGGGAGCAGATGTCCAAATTAGAAACTATTTAGGAGACACACCCCTACTCATAGCAGCATTTCAAGGATATAGCGAGATAGTAGAAATTTTGTTGGGTGCGGGTGTAGAAATGGAAAAGAAAAACTTTGGAGAAGTTGCTCTCACATTGGCAGTATCCAAAGGACATTTCACAACCGTGAAAACATTACTAGATCATGGTGCAGATATTAATAGTTTAGCAGATGATGGTAAAACTGCTTTAGTCAAAGCCATAGCGGCAAATTATCCCGAAATATTCCAAATGTTACTAGAAAAAGGGGCAAATGTGAATCTGCAAAACTCTTCAGGAGCAACTGCTTTAATGTGGGCTGTAGCTGAGGGTTATAGTCAAGCTGTAGAAATGTTATTGCAAGCTGGAGCAGATATAAACTTAAAAAACCAAGGTGGTTATACTGCTTTAATGATTGCAGAATTTAATAATTATCGGGGTATAGCTAAAACATTAAGACAACGTGGAGCGCAGGAATAATTTAGAAACTTAAAAAAAGAGAAACATCAAGATGAAATTCTTACACGACAAAGGTAGAAAGAAGTAAATTTACCTTTTACCATTACCTTGTTTCTGCCTTGATGTTTCCTACTGTGCTAGATGTGAACAATATACATTGTTTGATTTTGGTTGGAAGTATTAGAATTATCATTTTTTATGTAAAAAAAACTACTTTCATTACTAATAAATCTCTCTTAGGTGTGATTTTATCAAGTAGGGGCAACAGTTTTAAGTGATCATGAAGAAAAAGTTAAACTATTAAACACAATTCTATAAATCCTGATATGGCTTCACTATCAGACAGTAACAAAATCGTTCATCATCAAATCAGTAATGTAGACGACAAAAAAACTTTATGGGTAGGAATTGGTTGTCAAAAAGGGATTTCCCAGCAACTAATTAGTACAGCAATTAACAAAGTTTTTCAAGAAAATCAACTTATATTTAATGAAATATCTGGGATTGCAACTATTGATAAAAAAGCCTCAGAAATCGGTTTAGTAGAATTTTGTAACTTAGAAAAATTAGCTTTAAAAACCTTTAGCGCCGAAGTTTTAAATAATGTATTTGTTCCCAATCCTAATAATAATATTATTAAATTCATGGGAACAGCCAGTGTAGCCGAAGCATCAGCAATTCTCGCAGCTTCAGAAATAACATCTGAAGAAATAACATTATTAGTTCCTAAGCAGATTTTCCGACTAACAGAAGAAACAATCACAATAGCTGTTGCTAAATGTGAAAACCCGATATTTTAATCAACTGCACTGACAAAATAGTTAACGATACTGGAAACAATTGATAAGACAATTGAACCTAATAAAGCCGGAACAAAACCCCGAATTTCAAAACCATAACCGGGAGTAATAGCACTTGCTAACCATAGAGTTAAGGCATTGATCACGAAAGTAAATAAACCCAAAGTAATTAAAGTAATGGGAAATGTTAAAATCTGTAAAATTGGCCGAATAATAGCATTTACTAAACCAATAATTACAGCAGCAATTAAAGCAGCCGCAAAGCCGCTGAGAATGAAACCAGGAACAATATTAGCCGTAATTAATAATGCTACCGCAGTACCAAGCCAAGTCAAGAGAAAGTGTTTCATAGTTTTATTAGGGGAATTAAGATCAACGTTGTGGGGAAGTGCGTTTTAAGAAAACTTTCCATGTACCACCACCGACTACACCATCAGGTTCTAAGCCATAACGGATTTGAGCCGCTTTCACTGCTGCTTCTGTAGATACTCCAAAATCTCCGTCTATAGCACCATTCAGAAATCCCAGGTTTTTTAGTTGTTTTTGCAACTTAATCACTTCTATCCCACTCATTCCTCTCCGCAAAATCGGCCATCCTTCGGAAGTATATTGAATACCAGGTATTTGTTGATTAGGAGGAGTGGGTTTAATGGTAGTATTCGGTTGATTTGGGGGGATTGTAGGTTTTTTGGGAGTGGGTGGTTTTGGTGTAATTACCCTAGTGTTGCTGCTGGGTTTGGTGGGAACAGTAGTAAAACTACTAACAGCGTTAGGTGGTAAAGAGTTAATAGTAGATGGGGTGGGAAACAGTCTTTGCCAAGTGATATTATCTACCGTACCCTTGGGGCTTAAACCTGCGGCTTGCTGAAACTGGGAAACAGCTATAGCTGTATTTTGTTGATATGTACCATCCACAGCACCCGAATAAAAACCCAAAAGTTTTAAAGCGGCTTGGAGTTCTGTAACTCGTTCACCTTGACTACCTATGTTTAGAGGTGGACGATTAATTTTAACTTCTGGGTTAATTTGAGCGATTTTGACTGGTGCGGCTGTTGATATTAAGGCGGAAGAACTAATCAACACGGGTGTGGTGGTTAACAAAATGAAGCAATACCAAGAATTTAGGCTCATGTAGTTGGGAATACTGGCTATTAAACTATTTTTCATAGAACTTTTATACAACTTCTTTTGTAACTCTAATATACAAAAAGCAATATTTGTTTGCAGAATGGGTTGAATTGCTATTTTCCTGTAATATTTGACCCCTATTCACAAATCTTTCACAAATTCGCTCTATCTTCAAAATTAATGAGATTACTACAATTTTCTCCCGATTTATAACCAAAACAAATTTTGTAACAACTTTTTAAACTTTTATGAATACCTGTCCTTGCTGCTCCAACACCATGACGCGCAACTTTCGCCAACATCATATCTATTGGTTTTGTCGCAGTTGCTGGCAAGAAATGCCGTTAATGGCTGAAAAAACTCATAATCCTCTGGTTAAGCCCTTACCAAAACGTCCTTTGGTTTTAGTTTAACTGTGCCATTAGAAAATATACATCAAAAAGTCAAAAATCATGAATTGTATTCACCAAATTTCACCTAACAGTTTGATTCAAGAAGTCTTTGGCACAGAAAAACACCAGTATCAAATACGTATCTACTTACCTTACTCACAAATACAAATAGTCATTTTTTCCAAGATCAGAGTAAAAACAGGTTTCTTAACAATCCAACAGGTTCAGAATCTAGGAACTCTGGTGGTAAAGGAATTTAGACTGAATCCGAATTTTGTAGTTTGGATTGAGCATGATTTCTCACAGTGCGAACATTTATCCTCTGCTGCCTTCAGTTTAGTGACTTTTGACTGGTATCATGGGCAAGCAACTAATCCTCGCTGGCTTCCTATTCATGAAAACTGGTATATTGATTGGTTACAAAATGCTAATCTTGAGTACATAACAGTATGAATTAAACATCGTGATTAGATGAAATCACCAAGGATAAGCCCATGTGAAAATTTTGTGTGTCGAAGATGATAGAAATATAGCCCAACTGCTACAAATAACGTTAGCCAAACAACGCTATCAAATTGACTTAGCCCAAGATGGACAAGCAGGATGGAATTTAGCGGAAGTTTATACTTATGATCTGATTCTTCTAGATGTAATATTACCGAAGATGGATGGTATTAGTTTCTGTAAAAAACTCCGCACCAATGAGTCTTCTAACCTTAATCCTAATCGGGATACCCCAGTAATATTAATGACAGCATTAGACGCAGTGACAAATAAAGTCATGGGCTTGGATGCTGGTGCTGATGATTACATTGCTAAACCTTTTGATCTAGATGAATTATTAGCTCGAATTCGGGCATTATTCAGAAGAAACCAAATACAAAAAACGCCTTTATTGACTTGGGGGGATTTGTCACTAAACCCGAACAGTTGTGAAATCACATATCGAGAAAAACCGATTTATTTGGCTGCGAAAGAATATGAAATACTAGAATTATTTCTGCGACATCCTGAGCAGATTTTTAATCCTAGTCGGTTACTAGATCGGCTCTGGACAGCGGATGAATTTCCCAGTGAAGGAGCAGTTCGCGCACATATTAAGGGATTGAGGCAAAAACTTAAAAAAGCGGGTGTTGCAGATATATTAGAAACGATTTATAAACAAGGTTATCGGCTCAAACAGCCGGAACTTTTCAGCAAAGACTATCAAGAAGAAATTACCCCCGTTGTTAGTGTTGCGTCGGAATTAAAAGCTGTTTGGGAAAAATATCGTCAGTCTTATAGCGATCGCCTCTTTATCATAGAACAAGCCATTATCTCTTTACAAAATGGCACTCTTACACCCACCCAACAACAGGAAGCAGAAAAAGAAGCACATACTCTGATTGGTTCTTTAGGCTGTTTTGGCTTAGATACAGCTTCGCAAATTTCCCGTCAAATTCAGCAACTTCTCAAACAGGAGAAAGGATTAGAAACAACAGAAATTGCACAACTGAGAAAACTGATAACGCAGTTACAGCAGGAGATTTTAGAATATGGCTGTGAAAATAAAGCAGAAGATTTATCTTCAATTCCTGTTATTCCTTCAGCATCTTTACTAATCGTAGATGATGACTTGCCTTTAGCAAAGCAGATGGTAACAGAGGCAAAAAATTGGGGATTTAAATCGGAAATTGCCATTAACCTCAAGCAAGCACAGGAATTTTTAACTCATCACTTTGATGTGATTTTGTTGGATATCAATTTTTCTGATTCCACAGAAAATGGGTTAGATTTTCTCACATTAGTCCGTCAGCAATACCCAGAAATTCCCGTTATCATCCTGACTGCTGAAGATTCCTTTGCTCAAAGGGTAGAAGCAGCACGTTTAGGAAGTCAATGCTTTTTACAAAAACCCATTCCTCCAAGTCAAGTATTAGCAACTATCACCCAAGTAATTCAACAAAATAATCAGCCCATAGCGAGGTTATTAATTGTTGATGATGATCCAGGTTTATTAAATTTTCTCCGCACTCTGTTAGAACCATCTGGCTATCATCTGATTTTACTAGATCAACCTCATAAATTCTGGGAAACACTAGAGCAGACAGTTCCAGATTTGTTGATTTTGGATGTTGAATTTAGTGTAGTTTCTCTATCTCATCAGAACAGTGAAAAAGTCAGCATTTGGAGTGGGTTTGATTTGTGTCAAGTAGTCCGCAGTGATGCTCGTTGGAATCGTTTACCTATCTTGTTTTTATCTTCCCATACTGATATTGAAACTATCCAACGTAGTTTTACAGTTGGTGCTGATGATTTTTTGACTAAACCAATTGTACCAACGGAATTATTAACCCGTGTGCAAACCCGCTTAGAACAACGCCAACTTTGGAAAGTGGCAGAAATAGATGCACTCACAGGATTAAGTCTGCGGCGAAAAGTATTACAAGATTTAACAAGATTGCTACAGTTAGCACAACGACAACAACAAAGTTTTAGTTTAGCAATATTGGATTTAGACAAATTCAAGTTTGTCAATGATCAATATGGGCATGAAATGGGCGATCGCGTTCTCAATTATTTTGGTAAACTTCTCAATCAATCCTTTAGACAGGAAGATGTCGTTGGACGTTGGGGTGGAGAGGAATTTGTGGTAGGAATGTATGGTACATCTAGAGAAGATGGAATAGGACGATTAGCACAAGTTCTCCAGCAATTTAGTCAGTATTCATTTACTGCGCTGGATGGAACTAAATTAAAAGTCACATTTAGTGCGGGAATTGCTCAAATTCCTGATGATGGCAAAGATTTACAAACACTTTACCAAAAAGCAGATGCCGCACTTTACCAGGCTAAAAAATTGGGGCGAAATTGTATTTGTGCTGCAACTTCAGGTTAGGAGGAAAATACTATGGAAGATGACCTTAAAACCAAAGCACAACTAATTGCTGAATTACAAACTTTACGAGCAGAAATATCTGCATATCAAGAAATAAGGGAAATAAAAATAGCAGAAAGAAAGGAAAAACGACAACTAATTAATCGCACTGCGCTGTTAATTCGTGATTGTCTAAATGTTGAAGATATTCTCCAAACTACAGTTACAGAAATTAGAGGTATTATTAAGAGCGATCGCCTAATTATCTACCAATTTCAACCCGATGGTACAGGCTTGGTTGTTAAAGAAGCTGTCGTAGATCCAAAATTTTCAATTTTAGATCGCACTGTTATAGATCAATGCTTTGAAGAAAGCTGGGTGGAATTATATCAACAAGGACGAACCAGAAGCATTAATGATATATACACTGAGCTTGATATCAATGAATGTTATCAGCAATTTCTGCAAAATTTTGATATCCGAGCAAATCTGGTTGTTCCCATTATCCGAGAAAATCACCTCTGGGGATTACTTATTGCTCATGAGTGTACAGCACCTCGTAATTGGACAACTGCCGATGTAGATTTTATGAATCAATTGGCAATTCAGGTAGGTATTGCTATTCAACAAGCATCATTAATAGAAAAGCTACAAACAGAACTAGCACAACGGCAAAGATTAACCTCTATATTAGAAGCTACTCCTGACTTTGTGGGCATGGCCACACCCCAAGGAAAGGTGATTTGGCTCAATCCTGCTGCTCAGAAAATGATGGGAATTGCGAATATTAATGATTTTACAGTTGTTAAAAGTCATCCTCAATGGGCATTAGATATTATTTATCATCAAGGCATACCTACAGCAATTGAAACTGGTAGTTGGTTAGGAGAAACAGCAATTTTGCATCAACATGGCTCAGAAATTCCTGTTTCTCAATTAATTGTTGCTCACAAGTCTGAGGATGGAAAAGTGTTATACACTTCTACTATCATGCGTGATATTTCTAGGCGCAAATTAACAGAAATAGCCTTGAAGGAAAGGGAAAAACAACTAGAATTGTTTGCCAAATATGCACCTGCTGGTATTGCCATGTTTGACAGAAATATGCACTATGTAATTGCTAGTCAACGATGGATTGATGATTATAAACTTGAATCTATTACAACTATAATTGGTAAATCTCATTACGAGCTATTCCCGGAAATTACAGACACATGGCGACAAATTCATCAACGTTGTCTTGCCGGTGCAGTAGAAAAATGTGATGAAGATTTATTTGTCAGAGTAGATGGATTAAATCAATGGTTACGCTGGGAAGTTCGCCCTTGGTATAATAGCAACAATGAGATTTGTGGGATTATTATTTTCTCTGAAGATATTAGCGATCGCAAACGAGTAGAAAGAGAACTGCAACAATTAAATATACAATTAGAACAAAGAGTTACAGAACGCACAGCACAACTATCTCAGGCTAACGATCACCTACAAAGAGAACTATTTCAGCGAGAGAAATTAGAACGAGAATTAAAAAATCGGGAAAAATTATTAGATGGATTTTTCTATGCGGCCAGCCAAGCAAATGTAGGTTTATCAATAGTTGATACTAACCTCCATTTTTTAAAGATTAATCAGAAATTAGCAGATATAAATGGCTATCCTATTGAGGCGCATTTGGGAAAATCGGTAATGGATTTAATACCAGAAATTGCGCCGACAATTTTACCCGTATTACAAAATATTCTCGATCATAAACAACCAATTTCTAACTTAGAAATTAGCGGTATTATTAATAGTCAGCCAGAAATGATAGGTTATTGGCTCGTTTCCTACTTTCCCATTTTCGGAGAAACAGGAAATGCAATTGCACTGGGGAGTATTATCATTGAAATTACTAAACGCAAACATTTAGAAATAGAGCGAGAAAAGCTGATTGGGATTATCGAAGCTACTTCTGATGTGATTGCTACAGTTAGATTTGATACCCAAAAAACCGAATATGCTAACAAAGCAGGCCGTCGTTTCTTCGGTTTAGCTGATAATGCACCAATTGATCACATTTCTATTGCAGATGTTCATCCTCAGTGGGCTTTAGAAATTGTTCAAAAACAGGGTATTCCCGCCGCAGTTAGACATGGTGTTTGGGTGGGAGAAACAGCCTTTATCAACCATGAAGGGCAAGAAATTCCTATTTCTCAAGTGCTGATTGCTCAAACTTTTGGTAGCAATCACACACAATATCTTTCTACTATTGCTCGTGATATTACCCAACAAAAACAAATTGAAGCCACTCTGAAAGAATCAGATCGCCGCTGGAAATCACTGCTAGATAATGTGCAGTTAGTAGTGATTGGTTTAGATATAAGTGGTAATGTCGAGTATGCCAATCCCTTCTTTTTGCAACTCACTAACTATACCGAAATAGAGGCTTTAGGCAAAAATTGGTTTAATAATTTCTTACCTCAAAGTCAAAATCATCTCATAGAAACTACTTTCCAAGAAGTAATAGAAAATAATTTCTATCCTCACTATCAAAATCCCATTTTAACTAAATCACGTGAAGAACGGATGATTTCCTGGAGTAACACTTTATTGAGAGATGTTGAAGGAAATCCCATTGGTACTATTAGCATTGGTGAAGATATTACCGAGCGTTATAAACTCGAACGCATGAAAGCCGAGTTTATTTCCATTGTCAGCCATGAATTGCGAACTCCTTTAACTTCTATGCAAGCTGGGTTAAGTTTGCTCTATGAAAAAATTATAGATGCCAATTCTCCTGAAGGTGAAGCTACTCTTGAAATCGCTACAGAAGGCGTAGATCGTTTAGTCCGCCTCGTTAATGATATTCTTGATTTAGAACGGTTAGAATCTGGCAAAATCAATCTCGAAAAATCTGTTTTTAACACTATTGATTTAATCAATACTGCCATTTCTCAAATGCAAGATATGGCAATTCTCGCTGGTATCATCCTTAATACTACGCCCTCATCCTACCAAGTTGATGCTGATCCAGATCGCTTATTACAAGTTATTATTAATCTTCTCAGTAACGCAATTAAATTTTCTCCATCTAATGCAAATATCTATTTAAAAGTAGAAGCAATTTCTTCTTCTCCCTTGCTCCCCCGCTCCCCCACTCCCCTGCTCCCCAGTCCCCACCTCCTTTTTACAGTCAAAGATCAGGGAAGAGGTATTCCTAGTCACAGCCTAGAAAGTATTTTTGAGCGTTTTCACCAAGTTGATGCTTCTGACTCGCGCTCTAAAGGTGGCACTGGTTTAGGATTAGCTATTTGTCGTAATATTGTGGAACAACACGGTGGTACTATCTGGGCAGAAAGTATTTTAGGAGAGGGTAGCACTTTTTACTTTACACTGCCAATTGAGGAGGTTAACAATGGGGAATAAACGGGTTTTAATTATTGATGATGAGCCAGGTATTCGTCAGATTGTGCAGATTGCGCTTAAAGCTATTGCTGGTTGGGAAGTGTTGCTTGCGGCTTCTGGAAAGGAAGGAATAACTATGGCTATGGCCGAACTTCCTGATGCTATCCTCTTAGATGTGATGATGCCAGAAATGGATGGAATAGCCACATTTAAACAAATGCAAACGAATTCTAAGCTGCAATCTATACCGACTATTTTACTGACTGCTAAAGCTCAAACTGCTGAACAACATCAATTTACTGAACTCCCTATTACTGGAGTCATTACCAAACCCTTCAAAGCCCCTGATTTAGTCAAGCAAATGCGATCGCTCCTCAACTGGTAGAAGCAGGGGAGCAGAGGAGAAATATTATCTTTCCTTTTGCTTTTCCCAATTAAATTATCAATTACTAATCATTAATTTATTTACATTCACAGATAGTTCACAAATTTTGTTTAGCTTACAGGATAAATAGACCTGAGAAATCCTGGTAGCAATATGAACAAGATTTTAGTGGTTGAAAATGAAACCGTACTATTGGGGCTTTTAGCAGAATTACTTGATTTATATGGATTTATTCCAATTACTACCACATCATTGAAGCAAGGATATGAGCTAACTAAACTCGAAAATCCGCATTTAATTTTGTGTGGTTATTCAAGTCAAAATATCAATAATAGTGATGAAACTTGTTGGACATTTCTGCAAAAAATTCGCCAAGATTTAGAAACAGCAAATATTCCTTTTATATTAATGACTGGAGCAGAGTTAGAAACAATTCCCAACTGGCAGAATTACCTGAGATTTCAAGATATTTTACTAAAACCATTTAACTCACAAGTTTTGCTGGAAAAAATCCATGCTCATTTGTCTTCTTACCAAATAAAATCCAAAACTAACCAAAATCATCAATCATCTGATTCCAGAGAATTTACTAATCAAAATGCCTTTTTCACAAAAGAGAACCAAACAACTTACAACTATAGCTATCTTCTTGCTTAAAACCCATAACCCAGAAGCTATTTATAGCTTAAAAGATTTTCTTACTATTGTTCCCAATCCAGAGAAAATTAAACAAATTCTCATTGCAGCAATTTACCAACTTATGGAAACAGAACCAGAAACAATATATTGGCTGTTAAAAAATCCCACTTATTTACAACCGGAAATTGATATTAAATTCATTGTTACTCAAAAATTGTATGAGAAATTAATAACTTGGGGATTTACACCGGAAGATATCTACTTTAATGAAAATGGAAATTTAGAGTTTAATGCAGCAACTAAAGACAGGTTATTATCAGCAAATTATTCTTCAGATAATGGTGCAATACTAACCTTAATTAAATTCTTTTTAACTGAATTAATTTAAAGCTTTGGCTTGGTTAAATTCCCAAATTTAGGACTCCACCATCCTTTGGCTGTATGAAAATAAGCCACATCTTTATGTTTTTTATCTTTCCATGATTCCTGACCAGAACACCGCAGCATAGTTTTATTCTGCCCATCTTTAATATAGCTGTATTCCTCCAAAGGTTTCTGACATACTGGACAGGGATATGCAGTGATTTTTGCTGAAGGTTTGGGAGCATTTTCATCTGGAGATGTTTTAGTTTTTGGTGCTTCCCATTTTTTGTTAAAATCGCTCCAAAACAGCACAATGTTTTCACAGCCACTCACACATTTAAGAAAGTATTTCTTTTTAACTTTACTGCTGGGAATTTTAGCTAAAAAGTTTTTACACTCAGGACAGCGAGTTTTAGAAGTTTCATATTTACGTTCAGCTAGATTATTAGTTTTAGCTAAAGTTGATGAATTGACAACGACAGTTTTAGCTTTGGAAAGCGCAGGGACAAAATAATTTTGATTCCAAGTAGTTAAATAATGTTGCCAAGAGTTTTTTCCTTCAGAAATTGCATCTAGCGCATCTTCCATTTTAGCAGTAAATTCTGCTTCTAATAAATCTGGTAAAGCCTTTTGTAAAAATTCATCAACTTCTAAACCCAAAGTTGTTGGTTGAAGATTGTCTTTTTTCAATTCCACATAATTGCGCTTCTTTAAAGTAGCAACTGTAGGGGCATAAGTGCTAGGACGACCAATACCTTTTCTTTCCATCAATTGTACAAGTTTTGGTTCACTGTATCTTGGTGGTGGTTGGGTTTGTTTTTGGTCATGTCCGGCTTTTTCTAAAGTTAGTATTTGTCCCTGTTGCAAAGCAGGTAAAACTGCATCTTTGCTCAGATTCAGCCAATATTTTGCATAACCGTAAAATTCGATTACTTGCCCTCTAGCTTGCCATAAAATATTACCTGATTTCGTAATTATCAGAGTTTTACGAAGTTGAGCAGGACGACATTGAGAAGCAACGGCTCTTTTCCAAATCATCACATATAGGTTAAACTCATCTTCAGGTAATTCTGCCCGCAATTGCACTGAAGGACGAAAAACATCTGTAGGACGAATCGCTTCATGTGCTTCCTGCGCTGTTTTACTACTGCGGTGCTTGGCTACTTGCTGGGGGACATTTTGCGGGTCATTTTGTTCCAACCATTTACGCGCACTAGCACAAAATTCAGGACTCAACATGACTGAATCTGTTCGCATATATGTAATTAACCCTGCCTCATATAGCTTTTGGGCTACCTGCATGGTTTTGTCGGGGGCAAATTTCAACTTTGAACCGGCTGCTTGTTGGAGGGTGGAGGTGGTAAATGGTGGAGGGGGTTGACGATAAACGAGTTTTCCTTCTACGTGAATAATTTGATGAGGATGACGCTTTGCTTCTTCAACTAATCTTGTGGCTTCTACTTCTGAGAGAACACGCTTAGATTCGGGTTTCTCTGGGTTATTACCGGCTGCATCATCATGAGTTTCCGTTTCTGCTTCTGCTGTTTCTGTGGGAGTATTGGCTGTACCTTTGTAAAAAGCCCGAAATCCTTCTTGATAATCTACCCAAACACTCCAGTAATCTTGCGGAACAAAAGCCAGAATTTCTCTTTCTCGCTGACAAATTAGATGTAATGTGGCGCTTTGAACTCTACCTACACTTTTTGCGCCGTTATTTAATGCCCAAACTAGGGGACTGCCTTTGTATCCTACCAGCTTGTCAAGACAATCACGACATAATCCTGCACCGATTAAATTAGTGTCAAGTTTTCGGGGATGTGCGATCGCACTTTTGACCGCAGATGCTGTAATCTCAGTATAAACTACTCGCTTGGGTTCTCTTAATCCTAAAGTTTCTTTAAGATGCCAAGCAATGGTTTCTCCTTCTCTGTCTGGGTCTGTTGCTAAAACAACTTCATCAACCTGTCTAACAGCGGCTTTTAGTTGTTGAATGGTTTCTTTTGCGCGTTGGTCACGGGGTACATAATTGCAGCGAACACTATTACCATCCATTGTAAATCCTAGTGAATCATCACCCTCATTACTGAGTTCGCGGATATGTCCACAACTAGCACGAACAATCCAATCTGCACCGAGAATTTGACTCAGTTTTTTGACTTTTCCGGGTGATTCAACCACTAGGAGACGTTTGGGCATGGCGCTTGTGTTTTAGATGCTTTATATAGGATAAAATAAATCAGAAGATTTTTACAAGAAGTCGGGGATCTGAATTTCTCAACTGTCTGAATCAGGATAAATAATTTTTAGTAATGGCAATAATTATGAGTAAAAGCAACATTCAATCATCACCTGTTAAAATAGAACTTTCAATTAGAAGTGAAAGTGTACAAAGGATTTATAATTTTTATGTAAATAATCTTTTTTATGCTAATAGAAGATATCAAAGAAAATTAGTTTGGACTATAGAAGAAAAAAGAGCATTTATAGATTCCATTTTACAAGGGTTTCCAGTTCCTATAATCTTACTAGCAGAAACAGAAAAAGACAAGAAATCTGTATTTGAGATTATAGATGGGATGCAAAGATTAAATGCCATTACTGCCTTTATTGAAGGAGAATTTGATATTGAAGGTAAATATTTCGATTTACAAACAATGGTAGAATCAAAATCTAGGTTAGATCAAGGAAAGTTAATACAAAAAAATCCTATTCT
>NZ_VILD01000009.1:160946-168971 GCF_009712085.1 Anabaena sp. UHCC 0253 | reverse complement strand
TACAAAAAAATCCTATTCTTGAAAGGGAATACTGTGAAATAATAGGTAGTTATATTCTTCCACTATCTGTTTATGCCTTCAATGATAATGATAAAGTTGATGAAGTTTTCAGAAGAATTAACTCAAATGGTAAACATTTATCAAAACAGGAATTACGTTCAGCAGGTGCAACTTCTAAATTTGCTAATTTAGTAAGAATAATTTCAAGTGAAATAAGATCAGACGCATCAGCTTCAGATATTATTCTTCTTAATGAGATGAAAAAAATTAGTATCACTAATAAAGAACTTGAATATGGTATTAAAGTTGATGATATTTTTTGGGTAAAAAATAAAATTTTAACAAAGGAAATGCTTAGAGAGTCAAGAGATGAACAAATTGTTGCTGATATTATTGCATATATGTTATTACCTGAGACACCTAGAAGTAGTGCTTCTATCTCAGATGAATATTATGGCTTTAAAAATGGTAAAAATCAGGAAAAAATAGAAACTTCATTAGTGTTAAAGCAGCCTGAGCATATTAAAAAAGAATTTATAATTATCTATAATCATATTCGCGAGATATTACAAGAATCAAAAAGAAACTTTAGCGAATTAATTAGTTTAAACAATTTGAAATATATGCCTCGTCCTTTTCAAGTAATATTTTTCAGTTTTTACGATTTAGTTTTTCGGGAAAAAATGGAAATAGCTAATTATGATGGATTAGTAAAATCTTTAAAAAACATTAATAAAGATATAGATATTACTAGTGGGCAAACATGGAGTTATCAAAATAAAAGGCGTAATATTAACAAAGTTAAAGGGATTATTAGAGAGTTTTTTAAAATAAGAGATAATAACGATCCTGCTAAAGATTCATGGTTAACAGAATTTGAAACTCTACTAACTCAATCAAAAACAGAACAATCTTTATATGATTTTAAACAAGGTTTTACACAACTAGATGGAAGAGGACAATTTGATCAAGGAAATTTTAGTAAAATAATTCTAACTTTAACTGCAATGGCAAATCATTCACCTGGTGCAACTGGTTATGTTTGTGTTGGAGTAGCAGATAATGATCAGACAGCACAAAGGATAAAAAAATTATATAATATTGAACCAGTGGAATATAAAAATTTCAAGATAACAGGAATAGAACACGAAGCAAAGAGATTACAGGGGAATATTGATAATTTTTATCTCTGGATAACTCAACAAATTAAATCAGAACCTATTCCTCAAACAGTTAAAGATACCATAGGTAGAGAGATTAAAATAATTGATTATCACGATAAAAGTGTACTTATTTTTTGTTTGAAAGCTGGAGAAAAACCTATACAATACGATGGAAAATTTTATCAACGTATTGGTGCAAACATTGAAGAAATTGACATTGATGAATATGCGGAGCTTTTCAAACGTTTTTCCAAATAAATCTAAAAATTTGGATATCTTGTATTTTACAATAAATTAAATATGCAACGTAACGCACCTTGCCTTGATCTATGGGATTATTTTTAATAAATTTGGGGCGTTACGCTTTGCTCTAAGCCAGCCATTCCCGTAAGGGCTTTACACACCCTATTATTAACTTAAATCCTGGATATCCTGATTCTGATATAATATAGTAAATTGCCAGCAGGAGTAAAATTTATGACGATGAAAGAACTTATTCAAGCAGAAATTGACAAAATACCAGAACAAGAGCTTAATGAAGTTTATCAACTAATTAAAGATTTTACAGATAAAAAGAATAGTACAAAAAAGGGAATTTTATCTCAATTAAAACAGATAAAAATTCAAGGTCCTACAGACTTTTCCGTGAATTTTGACAAATATTCATACCAGCAAGAATTAGATGAGCAATAATCGTTATTTTTTAGATACTTCATTTATTATTGCTCTAATTAATCAAAGAGATCAATATCATCAAATAGCTAATGATTTAGCAAATTATTATGATGATTCATTTTTAGTGACTTCTGATGCAATTATATTAGAAATTGCTAATGGTTTAAGTCGTAATTATAAACAAGAAGCAACTCAATTAATAGAATATTTATTAAATGCAGAAACAGTAGAAATTATCCATGTCACTCCAGAGTTATTTCATCAAGGATTTGATTTGTATAAGAAGTTTCAAGATAAAGAATGGGGTTTAGTTGACTGTATTTCTTTTGTAATTATGAGAAATCAGAATATTACTCATGCTTTAAGTTTTGATCATCATTTTCAGCAAGCTGGATTTTCGTTAGTAAAATAGTGTCGGTTGGCTTGGATATTAACTGAGTCTAATTTTTTTAGATATGAGAATTTTTCTGAGGTTTATATTTTTTAGATATTTGGTAAATTATGATCATCAAGTAATTCTATCTTAAATCTCACAATTAATTATCAAATCAATATTCAAAACATGATACTTTAAAATAACATCCTGTAAATCCTTAAATCCTGGATATCCTGATTCAGACAAAAAATTCCATCTTCAATATCACAATTAATCATCAAATCAAGATTCAAAAAAAACATGATATTTGAAAATAACATCCTGTAAATCCTTAAATCCTGGATATCCTGATATGGCTACGCCACGCTTCGCTATCAGACAAATAATTAAAAAGTAGCTGTCTGAATTGCTTCTTCTGGTCCCACTAGAGATAAGTATGGTGTTTGTAAATATTTCCGAGCGGCTGTAATTGCCTCAGTTGCTGTTACATTATTAATTAATTCGGGAAACTTTTGATCAAATTCAATTCCTAAACCCAAAATTTCATACCAACCATATATTTGAGCAATATGTCCATTAGTTTGTTTACCCAAAGCATATTGACCGATAATTTTGTTTTTAGCAGTTTGTAATGCTTCTGCTGTTAATTCGGTGGTACATAACAATTCTACTTCCTGACGAAGTCCATTAAAAGCAATTTTAGTATTTTCTGGTGCAGTGCCAATATAAACTACAAAAGAAGCTGGAAATAGTCGGGTAGAATAAATTGCAGATACGTCATAAGCTAACCCTTGCTTTTCTCGTAATTCTACAAACAAACGACTCGAAAGACCATTACCTAAATAGGTAGCAAGTAACTTGAGAGCAGCATATTCTGGGTTAGTTACTGATGGTCCTAAATAACCCAACATGACAATTGATTGTTGAGTATTTAAAGGTTTAAGACAAGGTTTAGGTGATCCGGCAATTGGTGGTAAATTAAGAGTAGGTTTGGCGGAATCTGGTATTTCCCAATCACCAAAAATCGTTGTTACTAATTTCTCTGCTTGTGCTGGTGTAATCCGTCCAGCAATACTAATGACAATATTATCGGGGCGGAAATGAGTTTGGTGATATTCTATTAAATCATCACGGGTAATGCTGCTCATAGTTGTTTCATCACCTAAAACTGACATAGAGTAGGGATGATTTGGGTACATTACCTGACGTAGTTGTTCAAAAGCCAGGCTAAAAGGTTGCTCTTTTTGGGAACGAATATCTTGGATTGCTAACCGCTTTTCTAGTTCTACTTGATTTTCGGGAAAAGTAGGCGATCGCAATAATTGTCCAGCTAATGCTAAAATTTCTACAAAATCAGTCGTTACTGTTTTCAAAGATAGCAAAAAATAATCTGTAGCTGCATCTGTGCCTAAACTAGCACCCACAGATTCCACTTTTTCAGCAATTTCTAAACTCGATAAACCATCACAGCCCTTTGTCATCACTGCTGATAACAAATGTGCTAAACCAGCTTTTTCTCGCTGTTCATGACAACTACCAGCCCGAATAAAAATCCGTCCAGCAATAATATCAGCGGCTTGATTTTCTGATACTAATAAAACAATACCATTACTTAATACAGTGCGATGAATGAGAGCGCGATTATTAATAGTTTGCATTTTTCACTTAATAACTAACAAGGTTTAAGAATTGTCACAGCATAATTAGCTGGTGAAAGATACTGTTGAGCTAATTTTTGCAGTTCTTGAGTATCTAAAGACTGGATTTCCTGGGGATAGGTAATAGCTAATTCAGCATCGGCTATAGTATGATAATAACCATAAAAATTAGTTAGCTGATTTGGTGTTTCTGTAGAAAAAGCATATTCATTACATAAAAACCTCTGAATGCGATTTAGCTCTGGCTGGCTAATTTCTTGATTTTGCAATTCTTGTAAATGGGAACAAATCAAATTTTCAACTCGTTCCAAATATTCTGATTCTAACCAAGCAGTAATTGTAAATAAACTTGATTCTTGTTGTAGAGAAAAATTACAGCAAATTTCTTGGACAAGTTGCTTTTCTTCCCGCAAATCAGATACTAACCGAGAAATTCTCCCTTCCCCTAGCAGCACTGATAATAATTCTAAACCATGAACAGCCCGAATTTCTTCTACTCCCGGTACTTTCCAAGCCATCATTAACCGCGCTTGTTCTAGTCTTGGTAATATTAACTCATGACGACGAATTCCTTGAATTAGCGGTGCTGCAACTTTGGTAAATTGGGGACAATTATCCCGCTGGGGAAAATTTGCAAATGTACTGTTTACCAATTCCCGCGCCGCTTTTTCGTCAATTCCCCCCACCACAACCACAGTCATATTTTCTGGTTGGTAATAACTGCGATAAAAACAGCGCATAGCTTCCGGGGAATGCTGCATCAATTCTGGCTCAGTACCCAATACAGAACGCCCGTAAGGATGGTTTTGGTAAGCATTTTTCACCAGAGATTGATAACCCAGCCAATCAGGATCATCATTGTAAGAACGGATTTCTTCTAATACCACATCCCGTTCTCTGATAAATTCATCGTCAGGAATGGCTGCATTGAGGAGTAATTCTCCTAAATGGGGGACTGTATGCTCTAGGTGATTAGCAGCGGTTGTAATGGAATAATGGGCATAATCGTGGCTGGTTGCCGCATTACTCACCCCGCCGATTTTTTCGATGTGATAATCAAATTCTCCAGGAAGCAGGTTTGGTGTGCCTTTGAAAATCATGTGTTCTAAAAAATGTGCCATTCCAAACCAAGACTCTGGTTCTAGGTTAGTTCCCGCACGCACCCAAACATCAGTTACCACTACAGGTGTAGTGGATATCTCTTGGTGAATGAATGTTAAGCCATTATCTAATTTGATGACTGAACCGGGAAACACGCTGTTAGTTAGTTGTTTTGACAATTTTTATAGCTTCAACCAGAATCTAATTTTCTATTCTAACCTTGATTTTCATAAGACCTTGCGGTAAGTGGGAAACTCAGTCACTTTAGTGCTGAGAGGAAACGACACGAGCAGTTCGACAAGCTCACTGACCACGGTTTTAACCGCCTTAAATATTTCTTTATTACCGCCTTGGAGTTAGGAAATTCGGGGTACTTTTGTGATGTACTTTCAACGGGACAATTACCGATTCAAATTTCCCAACTCTGTACGCATAATGTGTTGCTCCGAAGAGCCTCCCTTTCGGGGTAATGTTAGCTGATGCCTACGGCACGCTGCGCGAACGACCTGTTATAAGAGCTTGTTAGACTTGCAACACTGTTTCAGTGACCTTAAAACTGTTTAATTGCAAATGACAGAGCAGGGAACTAGCTATGCCTGACGGCACGCTCGCGCGAACGCATTCCAAGGTGTCGTGACTCAAATAACGGCTACCATAAGACTTACGCTCAGGGTGGTCTGGTCAGTACGGCTTGCTTGATTACTCTTGCAAGCCCAGTCCCTTTAGGGCTGGGTTACTGACGTCTTATGCACAAGGAAAAGCAGAAATCAGGATTTGAGCGTTTTCAGCCTATGTTCTGAGTAATCTGTGGTGCGATCGCTTGCCATAGCCCGAAAGAAGTCAATTCTGCCAAATTTTCGCTATGATAGGCAGGGCTGAAGCTTTGAGGGCGCATCTCGTGGAGAATTACAGAAACATCGGCTTGGGCTATTTGCCATACTATTGTAACCGAAGTTATTGTCTAGCTTAACACAGGTAGAGCGATCGCTGTTATCTTAATAATTCGATGCAGATTTATAGGACTTACGCAATAATAAATTATTACTAACTACTCGCCATCTTTTAATCATGAATCAGTCAAATGATAGTGGAATACTTGAACAGATTGTTAACACAGTGATGGGGGTGAAAAATGGAAATCAACAACAATTCCTTAATACATCAGCCGCGACCACAAAAGAATTAGATATCAAGGCAGTTTTAGTTTATAAATTAGGAACTATTCTACAAATAGGAGTGATGATTATTGTATTACTGGGAATGGAAAAACTAGTAACGTTCATTGATCAAAATTCTTCTTTTCCCAGTTGGTTTAGCACTTTACTGACTGCATTATTTTTTGCTTTATTAAGTATCCGTTCCCGAATTTTTTCGCTTTTAGATAATACCCGCTCTCGGACAACTTATGATCAAGTAATTAGACCAAAATGGTCGCCACCACCTTTAGCATTTCCCATAGTTTGGATGATCATTGCTGTGTTGCGGGTAATTTCTTCTGTGTTAGTTTGGCAGCAAATGAATCACCAATTTTTAGTATTGCCTTTAATTTTGTTTGTGATACATCTTTCTTTCGGTGATACTTGGAATACGATTTTTACCGTAGAAAGAAGATTAGGTGCTGCTGTTCCCGTGGTTATTTTAGGTCCTTGGTTATCTGCCCTAGTAGTCACAGCAATTTATTGGCAAACTGTTCCTTTAGCGGGCATGATTTTATCTTTTTCTTGTGTATGGCTAACGGTTGCTGCTGTATTGGTATTGAGAATTTGGCAATTAAATGGATCTGAGCCTTTGTATCCTTTAAAACTTACATTTGTAGAGAAATAAATCCTGACTGGGCGCAGACTGGGTGCAGACTGGGCGCAGGGACTGCGCCGCCAGTGAGCATATAGGCCGCTCGTTTTTCTGTCAAGTTGTGCAGACTGGGCGCAGGGACTGCGCCCCTACATCCTGCTGTATTAAATTTCCGTTCCTAAACTCTGAGCATAAATAACTTCAATATTGCTACCAAATTCCACTTTGTCTAAAGATTCTGCGAAAAAGACAAAACCCTTATATGCTGTGACATATTTATATATTTTCGTAAAATAACCTTCACTGGTGACAATGACAAGCGGCTCTTCACCTTTGGAGAGAATATTTAAAAAATTATCTAACTTCACACAGATACCAGTTCCTCTATGAGTGAAAATACTCCCACCAATAGCAGCAGGTTGAGCAGCCGCGTCACCACTGTAATAGCTCATTTGGCGCTAATTTTTACTTATGTTATTGACTCTGCTGATTTTAAACTTTCGTCTCCATTACGTGCTGTGAAGTTTGTAACGTTTGGGGTAAACTCCAATCTGGACGAAGTTTAGCTGCTTGGCGTAAATAAATGTGGTGAATTGGGGTAGAAGTTGGTAAATTAGCGTGAATTAAAAAGCGAATACAGCGCGGTAAACTGCCTTCAACGTACATTTGTTGGACATCTAACATAGCTACACTATCCCATAGAGGACGACTGCGAGCGATCGCGGCTGGGAAAATAGCATCTAAATCTTTTGTCACTGAAAAAGTCACACTAATCATATTGTCTGGCTGAAGTTGATTTCTTTGCTCCAACTCATCCAATAATTCTGTCACTGAGTCTCGAATTGCTTCGATGCTGTTTTCTGCAACGGTTGTTGCACCACGAATTGCTCGCATTTGCCATTCCACTACTAAAATCCTCCTTTTGTTAGTTGTTAGTTGTCCGTTGTCCGTTGTCAATTGTTATTTCTATGGGCGATATAACCACATGGGTAAACCACTTGTGGACATTTCAAACTCTAACCAATCAATTCCAGCACTAATACCTGATTTGGCTAGACGACTTCCTGGTAGAATACGGCTCAACAATGGTTTCCGTTCTTCTAGCGTATAACAAGGAGTTTTCTCTGGATCAAGTCCTACCAATTCGGCTGTCCAACGTCGTGCGTCTTCTTCTGTCCCTAAGCGGTCTACAACACCCAATTCTAAGGCTTGTTGTCCGGTAAAAATCCGGCCGTCAGCGAAGCTTTTTACCTTATCTACC
>NZ_VILD01000009.1:125455-160921 GCF_009712085.1 Anabaena sp. UHCC 0253 | reverse complement strand
AATTCTTGCAGAATGATTTGTTCTTGTTCTGTTAGTTCCCTATCAAAAGCTAATATATCTTTGTAGGGTCCAGATTTAATCACTTTAAAGGAAACACCAATTTTTTCCAGTAGCACTTCTATGTTGTTTCCCCGCAAAATCACACCAATACTACCTGTAATCGTGCCTGGGTTCGCCATAATATGCTCTGCACCCATACCAATATAAACGCCACCAGAGGCGGAAATATTGCCGAAGCTGGCGACAATCTTGGTTTTCTTGCCCAATCTCTTCAGGGCGCTATATATTTCTTGGGAATCTCCCACAGTACCCCCAGGACTATCAATGCGTAGCAGTAAAGCGGGAAATTTACTTTCTTCTACGGTTTTTAGGGCTTCTAGGACGTGCTTACGGGTTGCACCAGCGATCGCACCGCTAACTTCAATCCGCGCAATTTGTTTACGAAAGTTGGGCTTAAAGGGCCAAATCATGAGCAGTTAAATAACTTTTGAATATTCTGAATATATTTAATTTGACACTCTCTTGCCACAGCGTCAGCGGTGATCATCAATTCTCGTTTCCCAGAAACTGTAGTCAGAAGTCGTAGGGGCGAAGCATTCGGAAAATAATCTTGGGAAAAAACCGATAATTTATCGCCTGAATGCTGATGCTTCCAGCACGCTCCGCGAACGCCCGTACAAAAGTCAGGAGTAAAACCCTGTGAGGGAAGGAGTTTTCATTGATGTCCTCACTACATTGGCGGTTTTTATAAGTCCCAAAAAAAAGCTTAAGGAAATTTTTAGATTTTATATGTAGTTTTATTTGGTATTTTTAAGGAACAAGAAGCAAGTATTGAAAAATATTAGCTTATACGAAACAAATATCCATACAATAGCATTGTATTATATTGCTACAACACAGAAGAATAAAATATTAACAGAAATAACAAAATAGAAATCTCCAGCACAGAGCCTAGCTTTTAGCAAAGATATCAATTATTTATTTTGTCATTGCGTAGTTCATCAGAGCAACTTGAGAGCAGTGGTGACTTTCAAGAATCAGTCCGCAGAATTTGATGGCGGTAATGAGCATAGACATCAAATAGCGCCCCGACAAATCCACAAGTTAGACTAATGATCAATAGACCATTAAGGGAACTTCCACTACCAAAAGTGGCCAGAAAATGTAGAATCGGCATAGAGAGATCCGAAATTATCCCTTGTAGCCCTGGAATGTAGCCAAAAAGGGATAAAACCAACAAAATCCCACCAACAAGGAAGACAGGGGCAATAAAACTAAAAATGGTGGTAAGGACTAGAGATCGCAAAAAATTACTAAAAATAGTCATTGTTAGACCTGGTTAATGGGTAACTCAAGTAATAGCCAAAAATTTATCTGCTACTTTCTACAATACTGGCGATCGCTCTTAAACATCCATTTCGTCAAGAATCTTAAGTTTTCATTAAATTACACTGGTAATAGTTATCCCCAGACAATGGGATTTTTTTTATGTTCAATATCCAGAAAACCCTGAGATAATTAGGATTTACACCTCAGTGTGTAGTTTAGCTATAAGTAGCAGCACTGTAAAACCTAGCTTAATTTTATGAGACTAGTCGTAAACTAAGTTAATGTTTAAAGCAAAAGAAAAATATGCTATGAGCATATAAGCTATTAATACAAAAGGTATGGAAACTGCTTCTATGGACCCTAAACGGGTTTTATTTTTACACCCTAACTTTCCCGCTCAATTCCGGCATTTAGCTACAGCTTTAGCCCAAAATAGTAATTATCAAGTTGTATTTGGTACTAATCGTCAGGAAGGAACAATCCCCGGTGTATTTAAGGCTATTTATGAACCTTCCCGTCAAGCTACTGCACCAACTCATCATTATGTCCGCAATTTAGAAAATGCAGTTCTCACAGGACAAGCTATATATAGGATGGCAGAACAACTGAAAGCACAGGGTTTTGTCCCAGACATAGTTTATGGTCATTCCGGTTGGGGTCCAACATTATTTATCAAAGAAATTTTCCCCAAAGCCGAATTATTGTGTTTCTTTGAATGGTTTTATCATGCTCGTGGATCTGATGCCGATTTTGACCCCAGCGAACCCCTCAGTGCAGATGATCAATGTCGGATTCGTGTAAAAAATGCGCCAATTTTGTTAGATCTATCCAGTTGTGATAGCGGACTTGCTCCTACTCACTGGCAGCGTCAACAATTTCCTCTAGAATATCATAGTAAAATTACTGTATGTCATGATGGTATTGATACTAATTTTTTTAAACCCAATCCAGGAGCTAAATTAGTTTTACCCCGTATTCATCTTGACCTTTCCCACATAGAAGAATTAGTAACTTATGTAGGCAGGGGGATGGAACCTTATCGGGGTTTTCCCCAGTTTATGGAAGCAGTAGCATTAATTCAACAACGAAGACCTCACGCTCATGTTGTAGTTGTGGGAGAAGATAGAGTAGCTTATGGGAAAACTCTCCCCGATGGCAAAAGTTATAAACAGTTAATGTTAGAAAAATTAGATTTGGATTTATCTAGATTGCACTTTACTGGTAGATTGCCTTACGATGAATATCTGCAAGTATTACAAGCTTCCTCAGCCCATATTTATTTAACCCGTCCCTTTGTTTTATCCTGGTCAATGTTAGAAGCAATGGCCGCTGGATGTTTGTTAGTAGCGTCTAATACTCCCCCTGTCTTAGAGGTAATTAAAGATGGGAAAAATGGACTGCTAGTAGATTTCTTTTCTCCCCAGGAAATTGCCCAAAGAGTAGATGAAGCCTTAGATAATGCCAAAGATATGCTCTCTATTCGGATAAAAGCGAGAAAAACAATTATTCAGAATTATAATTTAGAAATCCTTTTACCACAACATTTAAATTGGTTATTGGGTAATAAAACTGCCGTTATATCTCATGGATTTTCAAAGTAATTTAATTGACCAGCGCAGTCAAAGAAAATTAAACCTATTAGCTATACTGACCGAAGCGATCGCTTCTTGGTAGAATTTAGGTATGCACCATAACCCATTTTATAAATCAATACCCTTAGTGTTAAAAATAAATCATTGTAGGGGAATAGCAATGCTATGCCCTTAGCAGGTTTAAATATTTATTTTTGTCAATGTTGATTCTATTCCCAACTACCAGTAAGTAACCAATGAGCAAATCCAGTTTCGGAACATGGAGTCAGCGATTGCTGGCCGCAATTTTTTTAGGTGGACAAGCCTTAGTTCACCTTCTCAAAGGTAAAATTCATCGCCGCAATACCATAGAACAACTAGTCATGGTAGGACCAGACTCCCTCTTTATTGCTTTATTAACAGCTATATTCGTGGGTGCAGTATTTACAATTCAGGTAGCACGGGAATTTATAAACTTTGGAGCAGGAAACCTCGTTGGTGGAGTTTTAGCAGTAGCATTAACTAGAGAACTGACACCTGTATTAACAGCAGTAATTTTAGCAGGACGGGTAGGCTCGGCTTTTGCAGCGGAAATTGGCACAATGAAAGTTACAGAACAAATAGATGCTCTATTAATTCTCAAAACAGATCCTATTGATTATCTAGTCATTCCTCGTCTGTTGGCTTGCTTCATCATGCTGCCTATCTTAACTTTGCTATCTTTAATAACAGGAATGTCTGGAGGATTGCTCATAGCTACCAATATTTACAACCTTTCAGATACAGTATTTCTAGACTCAGCGCGTAACTTTCTCGATATATGGGATATTTGCAGCGCCATGATTAAAGCCTGTTGTTTTGGTGTATTAATCGCCATTATTGGTTGTAGTTGGGGCTTAACCACTACTGGAGGTGCTAAAGGTGTGGGACAATCTACTACAACTGCTGTTGTCACTGCTTTATTAGTTATATTTGTTAGCAACTTCTTTTTATCTTGGTTGATGTTTCAGGGAACTGGTAGTGGATTAGCAAATTAATACACTCCAGACGGAAGCCACGGAAATTCTTGGTTCAGCCAGTTCACTTAGACTTAACGATGATTTAGAAGTAATCAGTCCAGAAGCAATACAGAGTAATTAAGAATTATCCTCAGTAGGAGAAAAAATTATGACTAGTTCATTGACACCTAACACCACCTCAACAGTAGAACTAAAGCCAAGTTACAATATTCCTGTTGTATTAGTGCTTGTGGCTATTCCCATATTTTTGATACAACCTTGGGTAGGAGGAATATTCGCCCTACTTGGTTTATTTTTGATGTTGCAAGCTGTAACATTGCGGTTTCAGTTTACCCGTACCGATTTTGATCTTTACCGAGGAGAAAAGTTAATTAAACGTTTTCCTTACCAAGAATGGCAAAATTGGCGGATATTCTGGAATCGGGTTCCCATTTTGTTCTATTTTAAAGAAATTAACAGTATTCACTTTTTGCCAATTTTATTTGACCCTAAAACCTTAAAATCATGTTTAGAAGAACGTTGTCCACGAATTGATTAGAGTTTTGGAGCTATTCGATTGTATATTTTGTGAAAGATATTTTTGTATCATGGGAAATTTAGATTATTGTTTATGAACCCAGAGGAATCTCAAACTCCAGAATCAATAGATGAATGGTTGGAACAAATAGAAGTACAACCCCCTACAGATGAAATACCCGCAACCCCATCTGCTGATTTAAAATTAGAGGACGAAGTATCAACACAGGAATCCTCTTTGAATTCACCCATTATTGACACAACAACACCAGAATCTGAAGACTCACTAGATATACAAGCCGCGCAACGAATCACTCAGTTGCAGCAGATGGAAGCTGACATAAAAGCAGAAATTGCTCAATTGGAAATTACATATAAAACTCTTCAGAGACAAGTCACTGTAACTCAAACCGCACTCTCGCAAGTTGTTCAAG
The DNA here is from genome assembly GCF_009712085.1 of Anabaena sp. UHCC 0253. Lineage (NCBI taxonomy): Bacteria > Bacillati > Cyanobacteriota > Cyanophyceae > Nostocales > Nostocaceae > Anabaena > Anabaena sp. UHCC 0253. The sequence continues at coordinate 156,052 of NZ_VILD01000009.1, read as the reverse complement.
AGTCATTATCGCAGTTAGAACAACGTAAACAAGCGTTACAAATCTCTGTAGAACAGTTAGAACGTCGTCAAGAAAGGGTTCGCAACGAAATGCGGACTACCTTTGCTGGGACATCTCAGGATTTAGCAATTCGGGTGCAGGGTTTCAAAGACTATCTTACAGGTAGTTTACAGGATTTGGCATCAGCAGCAGAACAACTGCAACTTATCCAACCTGCAAAAGAACGGGAAAAGCCAGCACCAAGAGAAGCAAAATCTGCTAAAGAGCAAATGGCTAATTCCACGCTATCAGAAATGCCCCAACTTGGCCAACAGCAGTTTCAGGATACTACTAAAAAAATCCGCCGCTTACTTGACCAATACCGCAACCAACCAGATTATTATGGACCACCTTGGCAGTTACGCCGTACCTTTGAACCAATTCACGCGGAAAGAGTCTCAAATTGGTTATTTACTTTAGGTGGAAGAGGTGCTTTGCGGACAATGGGTAGCCGCTTACAGAATATTTTAATTGCTTCATCAGCAATTTCGATTTTACATCAACTATATGGCGATCGCGTGCGAACTCTGATTTTAGCAAATACACCAGAACGTTTAGGTGAATGGCGACGGGGTTTACAAGATTGCTTAGGTATCGGCCGTCCTGATTTTGGACCCGACAGAGGAGTGATATTATTTGAAGCACCGACAGCTTTAGCCCAAAAAGCAGAGAGATTAGTGAAAGCTAATGAAATGCCTTTAATTATCATTGATGATTCTGAAGAAAAAATCAGTTTAGGTTTACTACAATTCCCTCTCTGGTTAGCTTTTGCCCCTGATCCAAAAACCATGAAAGATCGGGATTTTGACGATGATTTTTAATTGGTAATTTTTAATTGGTGACTTGCCCTGAGCGTAGCCGAAGGGTTGGTGATTGGCAAAACAACGGACAACGAACAACTGACAACTGACAACTGACAAATTTATGTTTATTTGGTTAACTTTGTGTGGAGTAGTTGTTTTATTAGCTTACCTCTTTGGTTCTTTCCCTACTGGATATCTGGCAGGTAAGCTATTAAAAGGAATTGATATTCGAGAAGTTGGTTCTGGTTCAACCGGTGCAACAAATGTTCTAAGAACTTTAGGAAAAGTCCCAGGGGCATTTGTATTATTAATTGATGCTTTGAAAGGAGCATTAGCAATAAATCTAGTTTATGCCTTATTTAATATTGCTGCTACTCAGAATTTAATTCCACCAACTGTAAACATCGAAATTTGGCAACCTTATTTAGCAACTCTAACGGGTTTAGCCGCCCTTTTAGGACATAGTAAATCAATCTTTCTCGGTTTCACTGGTGGTAAATCTGTTGCTACTGGTGTAGGACTTTTATTAGCACTAAGTTGGCAAGTTGGCTTATCAACAATAGGGGTTTTTGCTGTAGTAATTGCTATTTCCCGAATTGTATCTTTAAGTTCTATTGCTGGGGCTGTGGCTGTTTCTATTTTAATGGTAATTTTCCAGCAACCTTTAGCTTACATTCTTCTTGGTATTGCTGGAGGTTTATATGTAATTATCCGTCACCGCACTAATATCGAGCGATTAATTGCGGGTATAGAACCGAAAATTGGGCAGAAGGTAGAAGTGCAAATAGAAGAAACCGCTTAGAGGATGTTTTAAAAGTCCCTCATGGTGTATCAACTATTTTCTGAATCTCCTTCTAATTTTTCCTTCCGGACTGGGCGCAGTCCCCGCGCCCCTACCTCCTGATTCCCGTAAGGGCGAAGCATTCGGGCGATTAATTATCGGTTTTTTCCACGTAGGGGCGAAGCATTCGGACGATTAATTATCGGTTTTTTCCCAAGTTTATTTTCCGAATGCTGATGCTTCCAGCACGCTTCGCGAACGCCCTTACAGCGAATGCTGATGCTTCCAGCCCCCGTTAGGGATACACCCCTACGAAAAACCGCTATTCTTTGTGGTGATGAAAGTGAATGCCGATGAAAATATCATAGACAAACTCAAAAAAGTCCTTTTTCTGCAATAACCCGGAAGTTTGGGGACTACCCTTTTCATCTAATAATGGCTTCATTAAATAATAAGCAGGTTGGTAATTATACCAAGGAATCGAAGGCCATAGATGATGAATTAAATGGTAATTCTGCCCCAAAATCAGGATATTGAGAACCTTACCAGGATAGACGCGAGCATTTTTCCAGCGATTGCGTTCCACAAAAGGACGGTGGGGTAAATAATCAAAAAATAACCCCAAGGTGATTCCCACCAAAAAAGCGGGAATAAACCAAAAGTTCAGAATATAGCCCAAAAAATGGTACTGGATAGAGATATAAAAAATACTAATGACAATTAAGCGACTAATAAACCATTCTAGTAGTTCATAGTTGCGCCATAACCGCCGTTGAAAGAAAAATACTTCATGGTACAAAAACCTCACCGCAATCAGCCACAGAGGACCACCTGTAGAAACATAATGATCGGGGTCATCTTGAGGGTGATTAACATTGCCATGATGCTGTAAATGTACACGTGTAAATACTGGAAAAGCAAATGCCAAAAATAAGGCGCTACAATGGCCTAAAATAGCGTTAACAATTCGATTACGATGGGCAGACTGGTGAGAAGCATCATGAATCACTGTTCCTGAACAATGTAATGCCAGAGTATTGACACTAAAACACAACCAATGCGGCCATTCCCAAAGCCAATACCCAAAGTTAGACAAAACCAACATTATTACCACTACTAAAAACATCAGTAGTGTGGGGTTAAAATCACCAGGAGGTGATAAAAGTTCCTTGGGGGGAATTGTCAGCGGCTTTTGTGCCTCCGACGTGAGCATTATTAACTCCTTTAATAATCAATCTTTACAAATCATACTATTAATCTGAGTTAAGAGTAAAGTTATGTGAAGCAAGATTTATCTCTAGTCCTGCTGAAGAATCAATAAATGAGGCTATGATTTTTGGCTTAACGGGTGCTTAGACAAAAAAACTTTTCCTTGAGGAAGGTTGCGAATCAGATTAGTGTACGATATCAAATCTATACAATAATCACCTCTCTAACTGCTTATAACATTGATATAGTAGTAACTAAAAAAGAGAGTTCGTTTAATTCATACCTATTTGTAAAATGATGGCGATAAGCGGAAAAATGATTTGCTGATCTAGTCAGTCCTTCATGATCCAAAATCTAAAATCTCAAATGGGATGACAAAACATTTACGATTAATTCCCAGGTAGATCCAAAAAATCTTGAACCCAGCCCATGACGCAATTAAGAGATTCTCAGCGCCGAACTAAAATTGTTGCTACTATTGGACCTGCCACCAGCAGCCCAGAAATGCTAAAAGCGATTATTGAAGCAGGTGCAACAACCCTACGGCTAAACTTCTCCCACGGAACTCATGCTGACCATCAGCGAAGTATTCGGTTAATCCGGCAAACTGCTTTTGAACTCAATAGACCAGTAGCAATTCTGCAAGACTTACAGGGGCCAAAAATTCGCTTGGGACGGTTTGAAAATGGTTCTATAATATTGGCGAAAGGCGATCGCTTCACATTGACAAATCGCCCCATAGAAGGAACTCAGGATATAAGCTGCGTTACCTACGATTATTTAGCAGATGAAGTCCCCGTTGGTTCAAAAATTCTCCTCGATGATGGCAAAGTCGAAATGGTAGTGGAGGAAATTAACCACGAAAAAGGAGATTTACATTGTCGGGTTACAGTTCCTGGTAAACTTTCTAACAACAAAGGTGTTAACTTTCCGGGAGTTTACTTATCTATCAAAGCCATGACCGACAAAGACCGAGAGGATCTAATGTTCGGTTTAGATCAAGGTGTGGATTGGGTAGCACTTTCCTTTGTTCGCAATCCCCAGGATATGATCGAAATTAAAGAGCTAATTTCCAGTACCGGTAAAAATGTTCCTGTAGTTGCCAAAATCGAAAAGCACGAAGCAATTGAACAAATGGAAGCAGTTCTGTCTTTGTGTGACGGCGTAATGGTGGCTAGAGGTGACTTAGGGGTGGAACTACCAGCGGAAGACGTACCCATACTACAAAAACGGCTAATTGCTACAGCCAACCGCTTGGGTATTCCCATCATTACAGCTACACAAATGCTAGATAGCATGGTCAGTAACCCCCCGTCCCACCCGTGCGGAAGTATCTGATGTTGCCAACGCGATTTTAGACGGTACAGACGCGGTGATGCTTTCCAATGAAACCGCCGTTGGTAGTTTTCCGGTGGAAGCTGTAGCCACAATGGCCAGAATAGCCGAACGCATTGAACAGGAAGAAACCCTCAATACCAATTCCCGTCAGTCAAGAGATAACAGGCGTTCTATTCCCAATGCTATTAGCCAAGCTGTTGGTCAAATTGCTGAAAATTTAGGCGCAGCGGCAATTATGACTTTGACACAAACTGGGGCTACAGCCCGTAACGTTTCTAAGTTCCGTCCCAAAACGCCAATTTTAGCCATTACACCCCATGTGAACGTGGCGCGACAATTACAGATGGTATGGGGAGTTAGACCGCTCTTGGTGCTAGAACTACCATCCACTGGTCAAACATTCCAAGCCGCTATCAACGTTGCTCAAGAAAAAAATCTCCTCACTGAAGGTGATTTGGTCGTCATGACTGCTGGTACACTTCAGGGGGTTTCTGGGTCAACAGACTTGATTAAGGTAGAAGTAGTCACTGCTATACTTGGTCAGGGAATTGGACTAGGCCAAGGTTCTGTGAGTGGTCGTGCTAGGGTAATTCATAATGCTATGGATGCCAGTAATTTTAACTCTGGAGATATTTTAGTTGCATCCCGCACTGGTGTTGATTTTGTGGAAGCAATTCGCAAAGCCGGGGGGATTATTACTGAAGAGGAAAGCCTCACCAGTCACGCTGCTGTGATTGGTTTACGTCTTGGTGTACCTGTGATTGTGGGTGTGAAGGATGCAACACAAGTAATTAAAGATGGTGCGATTTTGACTTTGGATATGCAGCGAGGTTTAATTTATTCTGGTGCGGTGGGAACTTAAACAATTAAAAATTAACAATTAAAAAAGCAAATTACACCAGCTTTTTAGGAATTTTTAATTGTTTTTTGAATTTTCTCGTGATCAAATATAGCGGTATGTATTCGTAAGTAAACTACTGTGTATACACAAGTTGGAAGTCGTTGAAAAATCTAGGTTTTACCGTTTTTCCATAGCTATAACACCCACTCCTAGCCCCTCCCTACCGTCAAGGAGGGGAACTGGATTTTTGAAAAAACCCTAATTTCTTTTATGACTGAAAATACAAAAGCGATCGCTGTATTTGATATAGATGGTGTGATCCGTGATGTTGGTGGTTCTTATCGCCGCGCTTTAGCTGATACTGTAGAATATTTTACCGCCAAAGCTTATCGTCCCACACCTATAGACATTGACAACCTCAAATCAGAGGGAATTTGGAATAATGATTGGGAAGCATCTCAAGAATTTATTTACCGTCATTTTGTTAGTCAAGGAATCACCCGCGAACAACAGCAATTAAATTATCAAGATATTGTTACCTATTTTCAAACTCGTTACCGGGGTACAGATCCTGAAAATTGGAATGGATATATTTGTAATGAACCTTTATTAGCACAACCTAGTTATTTTCAAGAACTAACCCAAGCGGATATCGCTTGGGGATTTTTCAGTGGTGCTACTCGCGGTTCTGCTACTTATGTTTTAGAAAAACGTTTAGGTTTACAGTCTCCTGTCTTAATTGCAATGGAAGACGCACCGGGTAAACCTGATCCCACGGGATTATTTGCGACGATTCGGTTACTCGAAAATGGCACTGATAAAAAACAAACAGTAATATATGTGGGTGATACAGTGGCAGATATGTACACCGTAGAGAAAGCAAGAAGTTTAGATAATTCGCGCAATTGGTTAGGTGTGGGAGTTTTACCGCCCCATGTCCAGGAAATGGTAACACATCGAGATGCTTATACTGAGACGTTAATGAAAGCAGGAGCAAATATAGTATTTAGTAATGTACAAGAATTGACTGCCAAGCAAATCAAAGAATTATTAAGAGAATAAATGTTCTAATATTAATCAAGCAACAGGTTCAAGATTGTCACCAATTTTGCGCCCATTTATGGGGAGATAAGTCAAAATGTCTAATAAACTACCTGCTGGACCACAAACTCATCCTTGGATACAGACATACCAATGGGTGAAAAATCCTTTGGGATATATGGAAGAATGCGCTAAAAAATATGGTGATACTTTCACTTTAAGGGTGGGTCCACTTTTTAAACCACAAGTGTTAATTAGCCATCCCCAAGGGATTCAACAGATTTTCACCACAGACCCTAAACATTTAGATTCTGGTGCGCCAGCAGGTGCAGGAGCGCCGCTTTTAGGACCAAATTCGCTGTTATCTTTAGAAGGCAAAACCCACCAACGGCAACGCAAATTATTAACTCCTCAATTTCATGGGGAACGGATGTTAACTTATGGTGAGTTAATTAACGATATTACGAAGGAAGAAACCAGTCAATGGCAGATTGGGGAAGTTTTTCCAGTTTTATCCTCAATGCAAGAAATCTCTTTTCAGGTAATTTTAAAGGCTGTATTTGGTCTTAAAGATGGAGAACGTTGCGAAAAACTCAAAGAAAATTTGATTGGTATCCTTAATCCTAAAAGACCTTTGCTCAGAGTAGCAATGATTATGTTTCCCTTTTTGCGAAAGGATTTAGGCACATGGAGTCCTTGGGGAAGGTATCTGCAATTACGTCAGCAATTAGATGAACTTATCTATGCAGAGATTCAAGAAAGGCGATGCCTTCGGCGAGCGGAGCTATCGCAATTAGATCCATCTCGAACTGATATTCTATCTTTAATGATGGCTATTCGTGATGAAGCTGGTGAGCCAATGACAGATATAGAATTGCGTGATGAGTTAATGACTTTGTTAGTAGCAGGTCATGAGACTACCGCGAGTTCTTTAGCATTTGCTTTGTATTGGATTCATTCTCAGCCGGGGATATATGAAAAGCTATTAGCAGAATTAGATAGCTTGGGTGAAAATCCTGATCCAAATGCCATTTTTAAATTACCTTATTTGAATGCTGTTTGTTCGGAAACACTGCGTTTTTATCCAGTAGCAATGGTAGGATTAAATCGCTTAGTTAAATCACCTTTAGAAATTTCGGGGTACAAATTTGAGACGGGAACTATTGTTATTCCCTGTATTTATTTAACTCATCATCGAGAAGATTTATATCCTGATCCTCAAAAGTTTAAGCCAGAACGTTTTTTAGAAAGGCAATTTACTCCTTATGAGTTTTTACCTTTTGGTGGTGGGAATCGTCGCTGTATTGGTATGGCTTTTGCTTTATTTGAAATGAAACTTGTCTTGGCAAATGTGCTATCTAATTGGCATCTGGAATTAGCTGAAACTGAACCAGTTAAGCCTATTCGCAAAGGTTTATTGCTAGGTCCAGATGGTGGTGTCAATATGATTGTGAAGGGCAAACGTCTACAAAATCAGCCTGTTTTGGAAAAAGCGCGTTAGTTAAAGTATTTAAGGTGCGTTAATGTAGCTTAGTGTCGGTATCGTTCACAGTTCAGATTTAATAAAAATAATCTTGATATCCTCACCATAGGGAGTGTTTATCTTAATCGGACACTACCTATGGGGGATAATTTATATTATCTAGTATCGTGTGGCGTAAATGTACATACCATTTTTAAGCTTTGTAATCAACCAAATTTTCGTAGTTTTTAATGGTAATCTTATTTACGCCAAGCTGTACTAGTTTCTCAACCGAAAACGTACTGGCATTCTATCAGATGGATAAATCAAAAGGTTCTGCTGTAACTCTTCCACAGATGAACGACCGTTGACCAACTCCCAGTCGAAATAACGCAATAGCAGCGCCAGCATTACCGTTGCTTCTAGCATTGAAAGATGCTCACCTAAGCAGCGATGAGAACCTGATCCAAAATCTATCATTAGTAGTTGACTAGTTTCCTTGTTCTTCTCTAACCAACGCTCTGGTAGAAATTCTTCAGGACGAGAATAAACTTCTGGATCTCGCCCAGCAGCAAGCATTGACCAGAATATTTTCGTACCACGAGGAATCACCTGACCCTCAATCACAATTTCTCGTGTGGCTTCTAATGGCGCTGAACCAGAAGCAACGGAATAAAGGCGCAAGGTTTCCTTGAAAATAGCACTGATGTAACTCAGTTGTTTGAAGCTATCTGTATTAATACCACCTTGATTTTCCCACACTTGATCAACTACAGCCCGTGCCTGTTGAAAAACCCTTGGATTTAAGGACAACTCCGCCACTGCAAAGGATAAACTATGGGCTGTTGTGTCAGTACCAGCTATTAAGAGTTCAATAGCTTCTGCTATCAGTGATTCCCGGTTATAGTTTGGTTCTTTGGCAGCTATTTTCACTAACATTGATTCCTGAAACAAAGAACTGACCTGTTCTAAATCGGTCTTGTTTTGTTCTCTCATCTGCAAAGCTAAATCTACACGGGGACTAAGAAATTCCTCTATATATCGCCTTGCTGCCCAATAATCTCGTGAATTTTTAGTTGGCAAATATTTCTTCCATATCTTCTCGCCAGTCGCTACCCGCAAGAAACGATAGCTTAAAATAGACATCGCTTCGTATACCTTGGCAACATCAAGGGGTTGACCTTCGGGACTAACAGTTTTTCTGTCTACAGGAATGCCCAGTACCAAAGAGGAAATTACCCTCATTGTCAGTTCTACAAACAGAGGATCTACCTGAACCTCTTTTGATAGACCTGCTTCCTGAATATTTTCAATTACTTGTTCACAGGCTTGATTAATAAGATCAACATATTTGGAAATACCGCTAGAACTAAATTCAGGATTCCAAGCTTTACGTCGCCACTGCCATTCATTGCCGTTTTGACCCAAAAGAATTGGTCCGCCGATGTCGTTCCAAGCTGTGCTTGTTCGCTGGGATCTAATTAAGCTACCGTCTCTCATGCCATTGACAATTGTGTCTTCGATCACTTTCGGCTGACTCAAAACAAGAACGGGTTGGCCAGCCCAATACACATACATTGGTCCTAGTTGTTTGCTCCAATCAAATAATAATTGGAAGAATTTCTTTTGTTTTACTGCTGCTAATACTTGAGGAATATTTCCTAATAACCAGTGTTTGGGAGGAGAAGGAAAGGAATGTAGAGATTTGTAACTGTTCTTTCGTTTCCACCAGCGCCAACCAATTATTCCTGCCGTGCTACTAACGCCTAGGACTGAGACTAAATTTAGAGATGAGGAATAAGAAGCAATCTGACCAGTAATTTCTTGTAACATAAATTTCCCTTCAACAAAAAATTGATTGCAATTCTAAATTTGCTGTTATATTTTTGAGTGAATATCAAGTAGGGCAAAAACAGTAACACGATAACCATATTTGTTCATTTCTTGCCCTAAATTGTATTCAGGGTTTCAGTTGAGCTAGGACACATTAAGCCATAATGAATCATATTCAGTATTTTTGGTTAATTACAATGATGTATACCAGAAAACCGTCCCATAGATTTAAAGCATAGGTATTTCCGTTTAAAAGTGCTTACTCTAATTTTAAAAACTTATGTTTAACTCTTAAAAACCTCAAATTTCTCTTCTTCAAAAATCAGAATAGTATCAATTATGACTCTAATTAGCCTGGTAGCCGCCATTTCTGAAAATCGGATTTTAGCAGATTCTACAAAAGAAGATATTCATGTGGGTATTCCTTGGAATATTCCCAGTGATGAACGTCGCTTTCAAGAAATTACTCGGCGACATCCTATAATTATGGGACGCAAAACTTATACTACTTTTAATACACCAATTCCCAATTGTACAAATATTATTGTTACTAGAGATCCTAATTTTCAAGCTTTTGGCTGTCTGGTTTTTAATTCCCTCCAAAAAGCAATTGAATGGGTGAAAATGAGTGAAACAGAAGAAATATTTATTGCTGGTGGTGGAGAGATTTATGCTGAGACAATCAAATTTGCAAATAAGCTTTATTTAACTATTGTTGAAGGTAATTTTGTTGGAGATATATACTTTCCTGAATTTGCAGATTTTGGAGAAACTACAAAAGAAGAGAAGTTCCAGGAAAATGGTTTTAAATTTAAGTTTGTGGAGATTGAAAGGTGCGTTAAAGAGATAACGTCACCTCCAACTATTAAACATATCTAAAAATTGAATATGAATTATCCAGAGACGTTCCATGGAACGTCTCTACTTTTTACCAGATGTCTATTGTTATTTTGGAAAATTCACTTATTGTAAATTCAAAAATTTATCCAAAGCTGCTACCATACTAGGCGGCCAACGGCGGATATTTTTTACCCAGTTCATATCTTTGTAACGGATATCTAATCCATAGGCTGCTACCCAATTGCTTTCCGCTTCTCCTTTATTTCCTGTTACCCAATAAGCGGCTGTTAAAGCGGCTCGCATATCAGCAAATCGGGGATATTTACGGACTATATTTCGCATTTCGCGGATGGCTTTGTCTATTTGATTGGTTTCATATAAAGCCAGAGCATAATTAGCTCTAGCAAAAGAAAAATTGGGGGCGATTTCTGTGGCTTTTTGATAATCTAAAATCGCTTCTTGCCATTGTCCTAAACCTGATTTAGCATTACCGCGATTATTATAGGCCATGGCATCTTTAGGATCTAATTCTAATACATGATCATAATCAGCGATCGCTTCTTCCCATCTTCCTAAACCTTCTAATGCTGTCCCCCGATTCAAATAAGGATCTGTCACATTAGGCGCTAACTCTACAGCTTTGTTATAATCGGTTAATGCTGCTGCTAATTTATTTTGACTGACACGAGAATTTCCTCTATTACTCCATGCTCCTGCATTGGTGGGAAATTTTTCAATAATTTCTGTCCAATACGCTTCCGCTGTAACAAAATCTCCTTGATTTGTGGCTGCAAAGGCTTTAGTAGCTAATTCATCCCCTGCTTGTAACTCTTCTGGAGTAATAGTTTGGGTTTGTGCCATAACTGGTGTAGTCCAGCCAAAAACCAGTAACAGACTCAGGAAAATACTAATTAATTTAATCATTTGAAAATGATATGCAACAAAATCAATAATATAGCAGAATTTAGGAGTAGCGACATTCCGCCGAAATGTCTCTAAAGAGTAAAATTCGCTCAAAAAATCATTGATCCTATTTTAGGATTATTCTCAGGTTTTGACTTATTCAGAAATATAATGTGAGTAACCTTAAAAAAATATGATATAATTAGTAGTTCTCTAAAACAGTGCTGGGTGAAGAACGTAGAGACAAAACTCAGCACACCTACACACTCAGCACTAAAGAACTCTAGTTTATGGCATTGCCAATTATTGCAATTATCGGTCGCCCCAATGTGGGCAAATCCACCTTTGTTAATCGTTTAGCCGGAGACCAAACGGCGATAGTCCACGATGAACCAGGGGTAACGCGCGATCGCACTTATCGCCCAGCATTTTGGAATGATCGTGATTTTGTCGTAGTAGACACAGGTGGCTTAGTTTTTAACGATGACACCGAATTTCTGCCTTTGATTCGCCAACAAGCTTTAATGGCGCTGTCAGAAGCCTGTGCTGCTATTTTCGTAGTAGATGGGCAAGTTGGTCTTTTGCCCGCAGATCAAGAAATTGCCGAATGGTTACGTCAACAACCATTACCGGTGTTGTTAGCTGTTAATAAATGTGAATCTCCTGATCAAGGAATCATTCAAGCTGCTGAATTTTGGGAATTAGGATTAGGTGAACCTTACCCCATTTCTGCCATTCATGGTAGCGGCACAGGGGAAATCTTAGATGAGTTACTTAATCACATTCCCCTCACCCCACAAATAGAGGAAAATACTGAAATTAAAGTTGCCATTGTCGGCAGACCAAATGTAGGTAAATCCAGTTTGCTCAATGCTTTTGTGGGGGAAAATCGAGCTATTGTCAGTCCTATTTCGGGAACGACCAGAGATACAATTGATACAATAGTTGAACGAGGTGGGCAAACCTACAGGTTAATTGATACTGCCGGAATTCGCAAAAAGAAACATATAGAATACGGGACGGAATTCTTCAGTATTAACCGCGCTTTTAAAGCTATTCGTCGGGCTGATGTGGTTTTATTAGTGATTGATGCCGTAGATGGCGTAACTGAGCAAGATCAAAAATTAGCAGGACGGATTTTAGAAGAAGGCCGCGCTTGTGTTGTTGTTGTCAATAAGTGGGATGCTGTAGAGAAAGACTCTTACACGATCTATGATCATGAAAAAGAGTTACAATCACGCTTGCACTTTACGGAATGGGCAGATACCATTTATGTTAGTGCTGTCACGGGACAACGGGTAGAAAAGATTTTAGAATTGGTAAATAAAGCTGCTGAAGCACACAAACGTCGTGTAAGTACATCAGTAATTAATGAAGTTCTAGAAGATGCTATTAGTTGGCATTCACCACCAACTTCACGGGGCGGTCGTCAAGGTAAGATATACTATGGAACTCAGGTGAGTAGTCAGCCTCCTTCTATCGCTTTATTTGTCAATGATAATAGCCGTTTTAACGACAATTATCGTCGCTACATTGAACGCCAATTCCGCAAACAGTTAGGTTTTCAAGGTACACCCATTCGGCTATTTTGGCGCAGTAAGAAAGTTCGGGAAATGGAACTTGGTGGCCCAAATCGAGCTACTCGTGTAAAATAGATAACTATTGTCAGTTAGTCATCACCAAAGGAAGCAGGGGAGCAGAGGGCAGGGAGAATATGTTTTCTACTGACGACTGACAACTGACGACTGACGACTGACAACTGACAACTGACAACTGCCAAAACATGGATTTATTGCGATCGCTTCCGCTCGGACTTTACTTAGAAGAACCGCAAACTTGGTTACATAAACTCGATCCGCGAGTCAAGTTAATGTGGTTATTGAGCTTTCTCAGTAGTTATGTTGTTGCTAACAACTTTTGGCGAGTATTGCTGGTATTACTGTTAATTCTTTTTACTGTATTTGCCAGAATTCCCCTGAGAGTATGGCGACAACAAATGGGCTGGCTGTTGATACTATCATTTATGGTATTAGTAATTGGCTCGATTAGTCCTGATGGATTAGGGATAAATTATCAGCCCCGTTTACCAGCAAATGAACAAATCCTCACCCAACCAACCACCGCTAAAAATACCCAAGTTACCCCCGAAATCACCAATAGCAATAAAGAATATAGCTATGTGTTGATTGATAAAGGATTTGTGAAAGTAAGTCGCCGTTCCTTGGATTTAGCAATTAGCTTGAGTACAATAGTTTTTACATTAATCTACAGCACTAATTTATATTTGCTGACAACCGCACCCGAAGAAATCACTTCGGGAATGGAAAGTTTAATGCAGCCTTTGCGAAAGTTTAATATTCCAGTCACAGAAATTACCCTAACTCTAACTTTATCTTTACGGTTTATTCCTCTGGTTTTAGAAGAAATCCAAAACCTAGTTCGTTCCGTCATGACTAGGGCAATTAATTGGAAAAAACTAGGATTAAAAGGAGGAGCAAAAGTGTGGTTAATTGTGACTGAAAGATTATTAGAAAATCTGCTTTTGCGAGCCGAACAAATGGCAAATGCGATGATGGTAAGAGGTTTTACCAGTCCTAATGAACATCGAGTTAAATGGCAAGAATTAAGATTAAGAATAGGAGATGGGTTAGCGATCGCCATTTTAATCATATTTTGGGGCATCAGGATCGCCTTTGGTTCTAAAATTTCTTAATAAAAGCTATTTCAACAATGGACAAAAAGTGCGTTATGTAGGCATCGCTAACGCACCTTACTTATCTTGATGGCTATAAAAACAATTGACAATTGACAATTGATAATTGACAACACTTAATAACCCAAATTCAAGACTATTCTGATCTCCTTCTAATTATTCCTTCTTCTTACCTGTCACCTTCTTCTAACTCTAACGAAAAGACTTTATCAGAAAACCCTATGTATGATAGATAATAACAACCTTTTATTACGTAATCTTTGGTACTATGCACTACCTAGTCATCTCCTGAAACCAGGTAAGATAGTGGCGCGGATTTTCTTGGGAGAACCAGTATTATTAATGAGAAGCCAAGATGGTCAGGTTTCTGCTGTGCGGGATATTTGTCCTCATCGGGCTGTACCATTGAGTTGTGGCCGATTTGATGGACAAGAAGTAGAATGCTGTTATCACGGTTGGCGTTTTAACCCTGCTGGACATTGTGTAGCAATTCCTTCTTTATTGCCAGAACAAGACATAGATTTAAATCGCTTCAATGTGCAATCATATCCCATCCATGAAACTCAAGGCAATATTTGGATATACATGACAGATGGTGATAAATCCTCACCCAGTGCTTCCGAAATGGACGTTCCCATAGTTCCAGGTTTTGCGGAACAACTCCCTCAATTAGTTGAGGTAATGCGGTTTCCCTGTTTTGTTGATCATGCGGTGACAGGTTTAATGGACCCGGCTCATTCTCCTTATGTACATCGGGTATGGTGGTGGAGAAGTGGAGAACTACATGAAGAAGTCAAGCAATTTGATCCTTCACCTTATGGGTTTACAGTTCGACGACATAAATTGTCAGAGAATATGGAGAATATGAGCCGATTATATTGGTTAGTCGGTGGTGGTATTCCAGAAGTAGAAATTTCTTTTCGTTTACCAGGTGTGAGAATAGAAGAGATAACTTTTGGTAAACATCGTCTTTCTAATTTAACAGCAGTTACACCAATTTCTGAGACAGAAACTGAGGTAAATTTTATTCTTTATGGAATGCCTACTTGGTTACAAATATTCAAACCTTTAATTCATATATTGGCACGAAAATTCCTGGGACAAGATCGCGCCGTGGTAGAAAAACAGCAAATTGGACTCAAATATGATCCAGTGTTGCGATTAATTAAAGATTCCGATATGCAAGCCCAATGGTACTATCAGTTAAAGCGGGAGTTTGCTCGCGCAGCATCTGAAAAACGGGAATTTATCAATCCTGTTAAAAGTCTGTTACTGCGATGGCTGGCTTAATATTGTCAGAATCAGATGGTTATCGAGTTTCGACTCCGCTCAACTACCGCGACTTGTACTGAGCGAAGTCGAAGTAAGTCGAGATAATGTACAGGATTAAAGGATGAACAGGATGAAAATAGGGAATTGATCACCCAGGGTTTCTTGGTGATCAAAACTAATTTATTTTTTAGTGCTGAAGATGGTAGTGAACATCATCAACATTCCCCCTACCAAAATAATGAGGCCTAATCCCCCAGTCACTAAATCCAAAGTATTGTTATCTATAGTCATACTATCCATGCTCCCCTAAAATCTATGTTATGAATAATAATACACAACTACAAATTATTCTTGCTAATTCAATTGTTGCTACTGTTTTACCTGCGATCGCTCAACTTGATTTACCTAACTTGTGGTTGGCTGGAGGTGCAGTCAGAAATACAGTTTGGCGTTCTCTTTTTAGTAAAGAATGTGATTTATTTATCAAAGATTTTGATATTGCTTTTTTTGATGAAACAGGAAATCGTGAACAAGAATTATTAGCTAAATCTACTCTAAAAACACAATTTCCTGAACATGAGTTTGATGTCAAAAATCAAGCCAGTTTTGGGCATTGGCGGGCTGGAAGCATGACTTATAATAGCACGGAAGATGGCATTAATAATTGGTTACATACTGCCACTGCTGTAGGAGTGCGGATGAATAAACAAGGAGAATGGCAATTTTTTACTCCCTATGGTTTAGATGATTTATTTAACGGCATTATTCGACCAACACGAACGCATATTCATAATCCAGATGCTGATCAAAAAGCAGCCAGTTTTTTACAAAAATGCTCTTGTCTGCGGTTAGTAAAAGATTAGGAGGTTGCTGAATTGAAGTATGAAAATCAAAAACTATATTTCTCAAACTCTTACTCTTTGCGCCTCTGCGCCTCTGCGTGAGAAAAATTCATACTTTCATTCACCACCGCCAAGATAAGTTATGATTTATGAACATAGGTGATTAGAAGTCGTGACTACACAATAAAGTATATTTTCCAGGAATACTACTATGTATCAAACAGATCCACCCCGTTCACCTCAAGAGGTGTTACCAACGATGTATGATCTCAAAAGTGAAGATCCAGAGGAGAAAGGTTTGCCTGATCAATTTCATTTATTACAACCTCGTTTATTAGACGAAACTTTTAATTCTCCTACCTATCCTAGCAACAAAATATTTACCGCTAGTGATATGAATTTATATTATGATCCTCATCATCCATCATGGTATAAAAGACCAGATTGGTTTGTATCTGTGGGTGTTTCTCCCCTTTATAAAAATGGTGATTTACGTTTAAGCTATGTAATGTGGCAAGAAGGAATTACACCTTTTATTATAGTTGAATTACTATCACCAGGAACAGAAAAGGAAGATTTAGGACAGACTTTAAGAGATGTGGAAAAACCGCCAACGAAATGGGAAGTTTATGAACAGATTTTAAGGATTCCCTATTATGCTATTTTTGACCGTTACAAGTATGAATTTAGAATGTTTAAATTAGATGGTGGTCGTTATGCGGAAATAGATTTATCATCATCAAATCATCGTTTTTGGATACCAGAAATAGAATTAGGTTTGGGTGTTTGGGAAGGAACATATAATAATATTCAGCAGCCTTGGTTACGCTGGTATGATGTTTCTGGTAATTGGATGTTGACTCCAATGGAACAGGAAAGACGACAAAAGGAAAGATTGATAGAACAGTTGAGGGCGCTTGGAGTAGAGCCTGATATTTAACTTGTCAGAATCAAGATGTCCAAGATTTAAGGATTGACAGGATTTTTTCAGGCTTAATAGAAATAAATAAACTGTGAACACATAATGATTACTCAATTAATAGTTCAACCCTCATCTTTAATATTTTCTGGTATGAAGATGAGTGAATTTGGTGATATTTATATATAATTAAGTAGATTGGCGTTAAAAATTGTCTTTATGACAAGGGAACAGAAAAATCAGGCGTTGCTGAATCAGAGTATGAAATTTAAAAATTAGATTTCTTTAACTCTTAATTCTTTGCGCCTTTGCGCCTTTGCGTGAGGCTAATTCATACATTCAATCAGCAACGCCAAAAATCAGTTGTGTAATTAATTCTGTCCCATAACTTCAATGAAATGGGAAAATTCCAAATCTCAAACTTTGCGCCTTTGCGCGTTCGTGCAGCGTGTCAGGCATAACATAATTCATACCGCCATAATTAAATTATGGCTAAATTACAAAAGTATGCTATACTAGCGAATGTATAGGGGCGCGTGGCTCAGTGGATAGAGCAACAGGTTCCGGTCCTGTGGGTCGGGGGTTCAAATCCCTCCGCGCTCGTTTAAAAAAAATAATCAAAATGGCGCTTTTGGTACAAAGCGTCTGTTTATTTGTGAATTTATTCCCCTGGTTATATGAACCAGGAGTTTAAAAATGTAAATACAGATTTACAATCTTTGCAGCAAATTTACACCATGTGTATCAGTACCACAAGTGTTAAATAAATTGAACTTCTGAGCTAATTGTTGAACTTCCTCAGTTTCCACCACACTAGGTTTCCAGGGTTTGGGGTTACTGTAAGCATAGAAAGCTTCAACACCATCAATCCCATAATCAGCCGCAGCAGGAATGAGATCAAAATGCGATCGCTTGTACCGGGCTGGATGAGCCAGTACCGCTAGTCCACCTGCTTGATGAATAGCTGCAATCACGTTAACTGCTTGATAAACCTTACCTACAGTAGGCATCCTTTGTAAATAAGGCTTCATGCTGGGATGTTCGGAATCAAAAGCATAAGCCAAAATATGGACTTCAACATTGAGCAGATTGGCATTAATTTCTACACCACTCCACAGGTGAGGAGTATCTATATCTGGATTACTCCACTTCCAATCTTCTAACCAAGCTAGAGCCGTCTTGTAGCCATTGATACTATGATGATCTGTGATTGCTAGACCTTTTAAGCCAATAGCGATCGCCTGAGTCATCAATTCACTCGGTTCTAGTTTGCCATCCGAGTGAACCGTGTGCATATGAAAATTAAATAACTTGGGACAACTTTGTGCATCAATGCTTTGGAATACTTGCTTCAGTATTTCCTTGGAAACAGTAGTCCGGGCAAAATTTACAACCATAACCCCTCTACACAAAAATTACATTCTTCTCAAACCACCAACACGCCACACTTATAAATGAGATATAACGAATACCGCTAACTGGTAAATACAGATACTTCCTCAACTGCACCAATGGATTTTTGCAATATGTTAAGACTACGTTAGCAAATATTAACGCTGACGGCGATGAGTATTTTTGATTACTTTCATCAAGAGAATTTAAAGTTTGTGTATAAGTTCCATCCCATCTCCCTCTATCTTCCTTACTCAGTCTGCTTTTTCCTCTTGTTATCAAAATAAACCTACCAATTCACCCGTCCCCTCAATCACTTCACCAATAACATTAGCAGGAATATCCAGAGCTTGAAAATGAGTAATTACCTGTTCTGCTTGCTGGGGTGGAACTAATAAGACAAAACCAATCCCCATATTAAAAGTATTGTACATAGCATCAACACTTACAGACCCAGCCTCAGCTAACCAATGGAACACAGGGGGAATAGTCCAACTATTTGGGATAAGTTTAATAGCTTGACCTTTGCCCAAACATCTAGGTAAATTTTCTGGTAAACCGCCACCAGTAATGTGCGCCATCCCATGAATTTCTAAACCAGTTTGCAATGCAGCGAGAACAGATTTTACATAAATCCGTGTAGGTGTAAGAAAAGTCGCACCAATAGAATTTCCATTTAATAAATCTGGGGTATCACTCCAAGCAAAACCACCATCACTCACAATTTTCCGCACCAAACTTAAACCATTACTATGCACACCCGCACTAGCTAAACCTATAGCTACATCTCCCACTTTTACCTGTGAACCATCAAGCATTCGGCTTTTTTCGACAATTCCCACACAAAACCCAGCTAAGTCATATTCACCAACTTGGTAAAAACCCGGCATTTCCGCCGTTTCTCCCCCCAATAAAGCCGAACCTGCTAATTGACAACCCGCAGCTATCCCCGCGACAACTTGAGTTAATTGTTCTTTATCTAACTTACCAGTAGCCACATAATCTAGAAAAAACAGCGGTTCTGCGCCTGATGTCAACACATCATTAACACACATCCCCACCAAATCTATGCCAACGGTGTCATGACGGTTGAGAATTTGGGCTATTTTTAGCTTTGTACCCACACCATCCGTCCCAGACACCAAAACTGGTTCTTTATAGCCTGTGGGGAGTTGAAAGCAACCACCAAACCCACCCAGTCCACCTAAAACTTCTTTTCTGAAGGTACTTTGCACCAAATTGCGAATTTGATCTACAAAAGCTCTACCTGCTTCAACATCAACACCTGCATCCCGATAATCCATGCCTAACTACACCGTTATCAATTCATAACTTAGGTTATTTATCATCACACAATTTAGGTACTAAGTAGAATAGACTAAATAATTCAGATTTGTAGTGAGGACTAAAGTCCTCATGTAAGGGCTTCAGCCCTTACTACCAAATCATCTCAATATTTTTTACACTACTTAATCTAAGTTGATTTATTTTTGTCTAGTTACTTAAACCTTTTTGTGATTATTGATAAATTTAAACTAACCATTGTATCCTAAATAATTTAGGATTGCTATATATATTGGGTGCATCAGTGAATAGTTATTTAATTACAGGAATAATCACAGCTATTTTATGGCAAGCTTCATTATGCAAGGCTTGGACACAACCACCTCCTTGCATTCCCAGAACTTTACCTGGAGTTAGCAACTCTCTCAATAGTTTCCGAGAAAATAATATTATCGTTATTGGCAAAGTTCCTAATCGTCAATATGTAGTTGTTGTACCTGGAGAATCGGCGAAATTATTAAACACTGTGAGAAGTTACGTTTCTGACGCATTTCTGGCACAGCATAGACGTGGAGCTTATATATATGCTGGAGGATCTACAAAAAGAGGGGAAGCAGAATGCTTATCTTATGTGTTGAGATCCTACGGATTAGATGCCAGGGTTGTCTACTTTCAAAAATAGGAAAAATTTAAAATGAAAACAGGGTGGACTGGTAATTTGATTTTGGTAGTATTGGGGTTAGTTAGTACCATTAATGCCTCAGTTGCCAATGATAAATTACAGGTTAAAGTCAATCGCTGGATAGAAGTACGCCGTACCACCGGTCAAGTTATGTACACCCGTGGACAAAAGTCTCAACCAGCCCGCAAAGGCATACGTCTGCAATCAGTTGGGGATACAATCATTACAGGCTCTGGTTCTAGTGCTGAACTGGCTATTGATATCGGGACTGGTACAATTAAAGTTTCCGAAAATACAAATATTAAAATCAGCAAACTTCAAACAGGAAATAAAGGTGAACGGATTACGGAACTTCAGGTAAATTCTGGACAAGTCCGTTTGCAAATGAGGCCATTAACTAATTCCGCTTCCCGTGTCAATATTAAGACTCCTGCGGGAATTGCTGGGGTGAGGGGAACTACATTTGGGGTCAGCGTTCAGGAAGATGGCAAAATGGGTGTAGGGACTAAGGAGGGTAGTGTAGCTACCAATGCTCAAGGACGCACAGTGCTGGTAAATGGTGGTTTCCAAAATTTGACAATTCCCGGAAAACCTCCTTCAGCAGCGATTCCTCTCCGGGAAGATACCCGTTTAAATATCAGCCAACTTGCAGCTAATGGTAATCAGGTACGAGTTATTGGTATTATTGATCCTGTAAATTTGTTGATAATTTCCCAACAGCCTCAAAGTGTTGATGCCAATGGCAAATTCGATATTAATGTTCCTTTACCCCCAAATCGCAGAGTCAGAGCTATGGTGGTGACACCTTTAGGAAAACAGCAATTATATGAGTTAGCAGTTCCTTAGTTAGGAAATATGAACTTTTTCTTTCTTATTTGTTCTTCTAAACTCCTGACTTTTAACTCCTGCTGCCAAGATTTGTAACTCAAATCAATACAGATTCATTATCCATCATTTTGATGATAATACGATCGCGTCCCTCTTGTTTAGCTTGATATAAGGCTTGATCTGCTATGCCTATAAGTTGCTCTGGTTGCTTGTCTATAGTGGGGATAGAAACACATACACCTATGCTGACAGTAATATGATTACTGACCAGGGAATTTTTATGGGCAATATTCAATTTATGGATTTGGTCTCTAATCATGTTAGCTAGATGTAATGCACCTTCTGCGTCTGTATTGGTGAGCAAAACCACAAATTCTTCCCCCCCATAACGAGCGACTAAATCAGTAGAACGTTGAATATTTTCAGAAAGTGCTTTAGCTATCTGAATCAAACATTCGTCACCCATGGGATGACCATAGGTATCATTGTAAGGCTTAAAATAATCAACATCACATAAAATTAAAGCGAGTGGTTGTTGATTGCGTATGCAACGCTGCCATTCAATCAAAAATATTTCATTAAAATAACGACGGTTAGCGATTTGGGTGAGTCCATCAATCCGAGCTTGTTTTTGGAGTTGAATTTCTATTTTTTTGCGATCGCTAATATCTATCACCACAACTCCTACTCGACAGGGAATATTATCCATATTAAATATTGGAAAAAAAGAAACTAACCAAGTTAATTTAATACCTGGTTGACTTGGAACTTCACCCGTTATTTCTTGATTTAGAAATGGTTTTCCTGTTAATAGAACTTGTTTGTAAAAAGGTTCTATTGCTGGATATAAATTAGGCAATATTTCTTGCACAGTTTTACCTAAATGATCAGCAACTGATGTCCCATTAATTTCTGCCAACACTTCATTAATTCTCATATATCTTAACTGCTCGTCAACAATACTCATACCTATAGAAGCAGAAGAAAAGAAGCCATCAAGTTGAGCTTCACTTTGTTGTAATGCTGCTGTTCTTTCTCTTACTTGTAATTCTAAAGTATTTAAAGTTTTCTCTAAAGATGATTGTGCTACTCTTTTTTCATCCACTACAGCAGAAAGTATCAAAGAAGTAATAGAAAAAACTCCTATAAATGATTGTAAAATCACCAAAGATTCATGGGGTGTATTTTTCACAAAATTACCATACCCATTTGCAGTAGCCACAATCGCAACTATAGCAACTAAACTTACCAGTAAATTGGAAAATAAATTACCCAAGCGAAATACTGACCAGATCAAAAGAGGCAGAAATATATATTCTAAATTATAGTTTTTTATAAAAGTGAGCCAAGCTATCAAGATAAATATAGTAAGTAAAAACAATTTTTCAATTCTACAATGCTGAAATTTCTGTTTACTAAAGCTTTTGAATAACAGCAAGAATGGCGTAAATATGAGGTGTCCTAATGCACTAGCTGACCACCATGTTAGCCAGGAAATACTATAGTTATTCCAGTTTATTACTCCAGTTAAACAATGTGCGCCAATTCCTATGGTTGCAGAAACAGCCGGGGAAAAAATAGCAGCAATTATAAATATAAAAACGGCATTAACATGATTGAAAATATTTTGACCCCTAGCAAATCTTTGAATTAGATAATGAGTAATAAATGGTTGTAGACAATTAAGACCAGCACAGATTAAGTTTAGGAAAATAAAATTAAAAATTGATAGAGGAGGTGTCAATTCCAATAAAGATTTAGATATGCCAAATATAGACCCTAAAATAATTCCTGGAAATACGCGTATTCCTTGTGAAATAACTAGAGTTAATGTCATGGCTGCGGGCAACCACACAGATGCAATATTACCCGGTAAAGATGTAAACTCAAAGCTGATTTTGACAATTACAATATAGGCAATTGCTATTCCTAGATTAAAAAAGATCAATTTGTTAATTTTCTGATCTAATAACCAATGTCCTGTTTGAAATTCCATAAATTATATTCAGAAAAATTTCTGAACTCCAGAGAGGATAGTAGCCATGAACCACAAAATCAGGATATAAACCTTTGTTATCCTGGAAAAAATAGAATTTCTATAGACATTTATAAGTATTAAAAATAATTATTGCGTATCATAACATGATAAATCATATAATAATTAATTTTTTCATAATAAATTCGTTACTACACATTGAAGTATATTAAAATTTTTTATATAAATAGTTGTGATTATATTTATTATTTTAACCAAGAAAATCTGTAATTATAGCTACGACACTAATGCTATAATACATAAGTTTTGTTTTTAGTCAATTATAGATAATGGCAAAAATGGGTCAATTAACCCAATTTAATTATACTGCACAGCACAAACCCAACCAGTTAATTTATGGAAGTGGGCAAACCGCAGTGATTACAGGATGGATGGTGAAACAGGCGATCGCGAAACACCTCCAACCAAACGAGTATGCTGTAATTGGGCAGCTATATTCACCTACTAGGGGTATAAATTTACTAATTCGCAATTTATTACTAAATCCCCATGTTCACTACTTAGTCATTCTCAATGCCACCAAAGAAGATAAAAACGCAGGTGCTTGTCAATGCTTAGGCGATTTTTTCCGTTATGGTGTTGAAGAAAGTATTAGCGATGCTGGACGTAAATCTTGGTTAATTCGTTCTTCTATTACTGGTTATATTGATATTGATATTGATATAAATGCCTTAGAAAAATTACGACAGTCCGTAAAAATTCAAGACGTGACATCAATTTCTGATGCTGTCGAAAAAATTAAATATTACGCCCAAAAAGAACCTGTTGAACCTTGGGGAACACCGATAGAATTTCCCCTAACTAAAGTTGAACCAACGGTTTTGCCAGGAACACGCTATGGACACAGAATTGAAGGTAAAACCATCGCCGAAACTTGGGTAAAAATCATTCACAGAATTAAAACCACAGGCACAATTAGACCAACTGGTTATGACGGTAAATGGCAAGAATTAATAGATTTAATGGCAGTTGTCACCGACGAACCTGATGATTTCTATTTTCCCGAACCTAATTATTTACCAATAGATAGAAGCTTTTTAGAAGAATACATTTCCCAAATTTTAGACGATGCACCAAATCGAGAAGGGGTAAAATACACTTATGGGCAACGTTTACGTTCTTGGTTTGGAAGAGATCAAATTGAACAAGTAATTGAGAAATTAGCAAATGATATTGATTCCGCGAGGGCTGTGATGTCTTTATGGGATGCTAGTCAAGATGACAATGATAATCCACCTTGTTTAAATCATATTTGGGTGAGAATAGTTGATAATGAACTATCTTTAACTGCTACCTTCAGAAGTAATGATATGTTCTCAGCTTGGCCAGCAAATGCAATGGGATTAAGGGCTTTACAAAAATATATTTATAATTCTTTAGTTAAAGAAACTGATCATCCATTAAAAATGGGGGCATTAATTACCATTAGTCAAAGCGCCCATATTTATGATGATTGTTTTGAAAATGTTGAAAATGTGATTTCATCTCAATATACTAAAATTTCTCAGAAAAAAGACTATTTTGATCCCGCTGGTAGTTTTATTATTACCATTCAGAATAATCAAATTATTGTCGAGCATACAACTCCTGGTTCTGGAGAAGTAGTTAATTGTTATTCTGGTAAATCTGCACATAAACTTTCCCAGCAACTATTCACCGATTGTCCTGGATTACAAGTTTCTCATGCAATGTATTTAGGTGTGGAATTACAAAAAGCGGAAATGGCTTTGTTAATGAAAGAACAGTTTATTTATGAACAAGATAAACCTTTGAAAAAGAATCTAACTTGATTTTTAACTTTTAAACAGATTGCAAAAATTCTAACAATAATAAACGCAAATAATCCAACATTCTAATATAATTCTTCATCTGTTCATAGTTACCATTACTGCTAAAGTAAAATTGACAAATTGAAGACACACTAAAAACTCGCATTGCTTGTAATTGAGAAATTACCTGCTCTTTATGAACTATTTGACCTGTAGCCGCAATTTGACTAGCACAACCTCTTAAATCTACTGTTAGAAGTTCAATTTCTTCTAATAGTGAAAACTCTTCATTCACTGGAGGAAACTGAATAACAATTTCCTTTCTTTCGCTGCGGGTATTTTGATAAGTATTAGTTAATTGTGACAATAATTGATTAATGTTTCTCTTTGTCACTTCTTTCTGATCTAAAACTGCTTCAGTCATCGTTAACTCCATAAGTAACTATCTTTTCGCTACCATATTTGTCTGGTCTGACAATCAGATATTCATTACCTTTACGATATACTGCTGAACTATCTCCACGATATCCAGTTTTTGGAACTCTGACTGCTCCTCTTTTATTAAAATTATAAGCTTTACGCAGATACTTCAAAGGGTCAGTTTGTTTTCTAGCAGCATGATCTAATATACTCTGAGCAACACTGCTATAAGTAGCAGCATCCCACTCAGTCATATATTTTTCAATCTCAGCCACCTCTGTGAAAGTATACCCTTCTAATAGCTGTATTAGAAATGGATCTAAGATTGGTTCTTTTTCTGACATAATTATTTAAGTATATAATGGTAAGCTTGATGTAACCTAATTGCTAACTAATGAGGTAAAACTTACAAGTCGCTGTATAATTAGTTTGCAGTAATTTTATAATTGGCAAAACTTATGAGTGTTATCCCATTTATATTGGACGGTAATAACAAGACAATAGTAGAGACTAGAGAAGAGTATGAAAAAGCTGGTGGTTTGGAAGGAAATGTAATTTTTATCCAGAACATTGACACCACACAAATTCGTGATACAGATTCTAGTAATGCTACTTATGATTTAAGAGTTGGTGATGAATACAGAGATCATAGGGATTCTGGTAAAGCTGATTTGTTAGATAATGGCAAAATATCTCTTCAACCAGGAGCTACTGTCATTATTGAAACAGCCGAATTATTTCAATTACCAAAATCTAGATTTGGTCATGTAGTTCCAAAAGTTTCTCTTCTACAAGAAGGCTTATCTAACACTTCATCAAAGGTAGATCCTGGTTATAATGGCAGACTTTCCATTACTGTTTTTAACTTAGGTAAAAGAACCATTGAGCTTAAAAAACATCAACCTTTCTGCACATTTTATATAATTGATGTGGGAGAGGGGAGCATTCCATATGCGAAGCCTGGTAAAAAAATTGCAGGCAACTCTCAAACACGTTTATTAAATCAAATTAGAGATTTTATAGAGGCCAATCAAACATATTTTACCATTCTCCTAACTATTGCTACTATATTTTTAACAGCAGTTCAAATTGTGCAACCCTTACAGCAGCAAGTACAACAAAGTCCCCCCAAAGAAAATGTAGAGAAAGGTAAATGATGGTTTGTTTTTAAAATTTAAACCTTAGCTAGAGTTACAACACCTAACTGGTCTTGATATTTACCCTGACGGGATTCATAACTAACACCACAGGGCGCTCCTTCTAAAAACATTAACTGGACTATTCCTTCATTCGCATAAATACGACAGTCAGCACTTGAAGCATTGGATAATTCTAAAGTCAAATAACCCCGCCAAGCCGCTTCAGCAGGAGTTACATTTGCAATTATGCCACAACGAGCATAAGTGCTTTTTCCTATGCAAATTACTGTAATGTTATCTGGGATTTCTAGCTTTTCAAGCGCAACACCAAGTCCATAGGAGTGTGCTGGAAGGATGAAGTAGCTACCATTAGCATCCTCATGGAGTTTTGTTGCTTCCAAATTTTCAGGATTAAAATGCTTGGGGTCTACCACAGTTCCGGGAATATGTCTAAAAATACGGAAATCTTCTGCTGATAGTCGGATGTCATAGCCAAAGCTACTAAGTCCAAATGAAATTACGGGTAGTTCTTCAGAATGACGAATTAAACTAGACTCAAAAGGTGAAATCATGCCTTTTTGAGCCATTTCGGTAATCCAGATGTCGTTTTTAATCACAAGTTCACAGATAATTCAAACCAAGTTACTAGGATATCTTAATACTTAAGGTTGATGAGAGCGACGAATTTCTGTAATTTGATCTGCCACATCTAAAATAGACTGGGGCATATGTGAACCTGTCAGAATAATATCTAGATGAGAAGGGCGTTTAGAGAGAAAGTCTAAAACCTCAGTTTCCGGAATTAAACCGAAATTAATCGCTAAACTCAACTCATCTAATACCAATAAAGAATACTTACCTTCATTAACTACCTTTTGGGTATGTTGCCACAGTTGTTGTAAAGCTTGATTTTCTGATGCGTCTAAATCTGGAGTATCAATATAACGGGGCAAATCACAGCGAATCCAATCTAGCTTTTGTCCCATTTGTATGGGTCGCTCATATCCTTGACGAATCCCACCTTTGAGAAATTGTACTATTAATACTGATGTACCTTGTCCAGCAATTCTCAGTGCTTGAGCCATCACATTTGTAAAAAAGCTCCGCTCAGAAGTAGTAAAAACTTGCACTAGACCTTGTACGGAATATGGTAAGCTGAGAGTCGAATTTAGACTGGGGGTTTCTAATGGGACAACCATAAGACAAAGGTTAAAAACTTACTATAAATTTAATGATTTACAAATAAATGCAAATCTTTGCTGATAGCAAAACATATAGTCATTATACAGCAGTATTGATCAGTAAAACAACTTTGATATTTGGCTATTAAGCTTTGGTTAATTTAGGTATATTTTTATATGATTTTGGTTTAAATGATTTAGTATTGCTACAGCAAAATATACTTCAACAATAGTGAATGTTATACATGAGGGGTAATTGGTGGTGAGATTAGTGATTTTGGGAGGTTCAGGCGCAGGAAAAAGTACACAAGCACAAAGACTGTGCAAGTTTCTTGATGTTCCTTTGGTTTCGACAGGTGAGACTTTACGAGCAGCAATATATGGAGACAATGAAGATAATACCTATGGTGAATTGCATGATTTAGTTATAGAAGCTAAACCTTATTTGGAACAGGGAGAGTTAGTTCCAGATGAAATGATGATTGAATTTATTAAAGTTCGTCTCAAGCAGCCTGATGTCAATGATGGTTGGATTTTAGAAGGTTATCCACGCACTGCTTTTCAAGCGGAGGAATTAAATTTTCTGTTAGAAGATTTAGGACAAAACCTCGATTGGGCGATTTATTTGCAAGTTTCCGCAGCAGTGATGGTTAGTCGTTCTTTGGGACGGTTACTACCGGATGATCAACCGGAAATTGTGCAGCGTCGGGTGGAATTATTTTACGAT
Source organism: Anabaena sp. UHCC 0253 (assembly GCF_009712085.1). NCBI lineage: Bacteria > Bacillati > Cyanobacteriota > Cyanophyceae > Nostocales > Nostocaceae > Anabaena > Anabaena sp. UHCC 0253. The sequence continues at coordinate 127,738 of NZ_VILD01000009.1, read as the reverse complement.
CGCACTATCCCCATTTTAGAATACTACGATCGCCGTCGTCGCCTATTAACTATTAATGGTGATCAATCTCCAGAACAAGTACAGCAAAATATTTTGACTTTATTAGGGTAATTGGTGATTGGTCATTGGTGATTGGTAATAGTTTTATTGCTATTACTCAGTTATTCTATAAGGCGTAGGCAAAAATTTTGAGGTAACTTTAATGAATTGGCAGCGTATTGATGGGAGAACACCAGGTGAACTTCGTCCCCATAGTTTTTATCCTAATTTTACCCGCTTTGCGCCTGGTTCTGTTCTCGCTAAGTGTGGTGATACTCAAGTTCTGTGTACTGTCAGTGTTGCAGAAGGAGTACCTAAATTTCTGGTTGGTAGTGGTAAAGGTTGGTTGACGGCTGAATATAGGATGTTGCCCTCTGCTACCCAAAAACGCCAAGAACGGGAATTAATGAAATTATCGGGCAGAACACAGGAAATTCAGCGTTTAATTGGCCGGAGTTTAAGGGCTGCATTGGATTTTGAGGCTTTAGGAGAACGGACATTGACTGTGGACGCAGATGTATTACAAGCTGATGCAGGAACGAGGACAATGGCAATTACAGGGGGTTTTGTCGCCTTAGCTCATGCTATTTCTCAATTATTACAGCAAGGAGTGTTAGAGCGATCGCCTTTATCTGGACAAGTAGCGGCAGTTTCTGTAGGCTTATTGCAGGGTGAACCATTTTTGGATCTTAACTACGTTGAAGATGTCGCCGCAGATGTGGATTTTAATGTAGTCATGAACCACAAACTGGAAATTATTGAAGTCCAAGGAACAGCCGAAGCCGGTACTTTTAGTCGTCACCAGTTGAATCAACTCCTAGATTTTTCTGAAGAAGGTATTCAACAATTATTAATTGCTCAAAGAAATGCAATTCCTGATTGGCATACCCTATTCGTACTAAATTAAGGAGGAATCATTCCCCACCACAAGAATTCAATTAATGTCCGAAAAATTGCAACCAAAAAAAATTTAGAGCAATTGTGGATAATTCGCTGTTTGTCGGCATTACTGCTGTTCGGTCAAATCTTACTGCACTTAATTCAAGGGAAAACGTATTATCGTAAGATATTAGAACATACAGTAACAGCAGGACCAGCGTCTCTTTCTCCAGTATTGTTAGTCAGTGGTTTTGCTGGTATGATTTTCACTATTCAAACCGCTAGAGAATTAGTTAGATTTGGCGCTGTAGATTCTGTTGGTGGTGCATTTGCTCTAGCATTTTGTCGAGAATTAGCACCAATTCTCACTGCTAGTATTATCGCCGGTCAAGTTGGTTCAGCCTTTGCAGCCGAAATAGCTACAATGCGGGTAACAGAACAAATTGATGCTTTATATATGCTCAGAACAGATCCTATTGATTATCTGGTGCTACCAAGAGTAATTGCTTGCTGTTTGATGATGCCTGTAATGATGATTTTTGCTGTAGTTGTCGGCATCTCAGGAGGGGCTTTTGCGGCTGCACAGTTTTATCAAGTTGCTCCAGAAATATTTTTAGAATCAGTTAGAAATTTTTTATCACCATCAGATATCTTCATTATTTTACTCAAGGGGTTTATTTTTGGGACTATAGTTGCTGTTAACGGCTGTAGTTGGGGACTTACAACTCAAGGAGGAGCAAAGGAAGTAGGAGAATCAGCTACTACATCAGTTGTGACTACTTGGGTAGCAATTTTTATAATGGATTTTATATTGGCTTTGCTACTGTTTGAAAAACCTATATAGCAATTCTAAATGATACATAAGAGTTCAAAAAGCCTCAAATGCTTATAAAATAAGGATTTTTATCTACGTATTTTTTCATGTTTAGGGTAGGACTGCTATAGTACAAGTAAGTTAACAGAAAAAATTAAAGGTATGTGAAGAAAAGTAAAATCGTCCAACACTCTCTTCCTGTTCCCTGTTCCCTGTTCCCTGTTCCCTGTTCCCTGTTCCCTGTTCCCTGTTCCCTTGCCCCAACGACAATTTTTAACGCCCACCTACTTAGGGCTTGCTGAATAAACATAAAACCGGGACAAATAGATGACTTGATGGGGATAGAAAGTGAAAAAGGTGCAAGAAAAAGAGTTAAAATGAGTAAAATCCCTTGCATTAAGGCGCATTAAGATGTATAGAAAAGCGCAAGAACAGGAAACAGCACCGGAAAAGTTTCAACTACCCTTCGAGGAGAAATTGGCATTAGACAACCGATGGGTAATTATGGCAAAAATGATCCCTTGGTCGGAATTTGATGGCGAATACGCAGC
>NZ_VILD01000009.1:72716-124552 GCF_009712085.1 Anabaena sp. UHCC 0253 | reverse complement strand
GCAAAGTTATCAGCTAGTTGTCATGATGGATATGTGTTTTTAGACCACATCAGTTGGGATAATTTTAACGAATCAGGAGACTTAAAATCGCAGGTAGAGGCATACAAAACTGACACTGGATATTATCCTGAATCCGTTCATGTGGATAAAATTTATCGGACAAGAGAGAATCGAGCTTGGTGTCAAGAAAGAGGAATTAGAATTAGTGGTCCGCCGTTGGGAAGACCACCTAAAAATGTCAGTAAAGAAAATAAGAAACAGGCTGCTTATGACGAAGGTATTCGTAACTGTATTGAAGGTAAATTTGGGCAGGGTAAACGAAGATTTAGTTTGGGTAGAGTCATGGCTAAACTTCCTCATACCTCTCTAACTGCTATTGCTATTACTTTTTTAGTTATGAATCTTTCTACCTTACTATCAAGGGTTTTTTGGGGATTTTTATGGCAATTTTTCCAAATAATCTCTTTTTTCTTTAATTCAATTAGAAAAAGTGATGTTTTGCCTAATTTTAAACAACAAAAACTTATCTTTGCTTTTGCCTAACTACCTAGTTAATTTTTTTTTGCCTTTTTCTACTTTTTCAGCAAGCCCTACTTATGGATACTGAATTAGAACAAAAAATCTACCGAACACTTGTTGATAATTTGCCTAATGATCATAATTTTGCAGATGTTGTGAATAATTTACTTACTCTGGTAGAACGTGGATGTGAAGAGAAAGCTGCATATCATCATGAAACTGTAGGAAATGAAGAGTTTAATTATTGGAGCAATTTTCAGAAGGAAATACATCAGTTAAGGATACTTAAGCAACAAGCAAAAATTAAAGAATATCGAGGAAAACTTAAATGGGAAGATGATCTTGAAGAAATGAGAACAAACTCATGATTATTATAGATTCAAGTGTCTGGATAGACTATTTTAATGGTACAGAAATACCAGAAACTAATAAGCTAGATCAACTTTTGGGAGTAGAAGCAATTGCTATTGGTGATCTCATTTTAACTGAGGTTTTGCAAGGGTTTCGCTCAGATACAGAATATAAAACAGCCAAATAATTACTGACTTCTCTAACGATTTTTGAGATGTTAGGTTTGGATATTGCTCATCAAAAGTGTTAATAACTATAGATTTCTCCGTAAACGTGGTATTACTATCCGCAAAACTGCTGATGTAATTATAGCAACTTTTTGTATTGAAAATCAAAACTCACTTTTATTTAGTGATAAAGATTTTTTACCATTTGTTAATCATCTTGGTTTAGTCAGCGTTTCAACAACTATATAAAAATTTCTAGGACTTACGCAAAATGTAAAACATGACTAAAGTAAAAATAAGAGATTGATGTATTTTTTATTTCCCTAACTATCCTCTGCGGTGATTATGAGCGATTAGTACAACTGAATACTGACAACCAACTAAAAATGATGGTAAAGAAGGTAGAGGACGATAATTTCTGGCTTAACTTGATCATATTAAAAGTTTCCAGAATTAAGACGGAAAATTGGCAAAAGTTCGGTATGGTATTGCAAAGAAACAGGCTATGTTGTGATAATGCCATGAATAAAACTGTTGAAGTCCTACCAGATGTCTCCGCGCTAGTAAAACGGGCGCTGGAATTGATCCTGTCTAAAGTCGAAACTGCTATTAGTGAACGGGGGCAATTTACCATTGCTTTATCTGGTGGTAGCACACCAAAACCGTTATACGAAGCGATAGCTACTCAAAATTTACCCTGGGATAAAATTCATGTATTCTGGGGAGATGAGCGTTATGTACCACCAGATCATCCTGATAGCAATGAACTGATGGCTCGACGTGCATGGTTAGATCAGGTTGCTATTCCCGCCGCGAATATTCATGCTATCCCCACTTTATCTGCTAACCCAGAAGTGGATGCCGCTAAGTATAACCAGCATCTCCAAACATTTTTTAATTCTGGATCAGGCGAGTTTCCTGGATTAGATGTCGTGTTACTGGGAATAGGCGATGATGCCCATACGGCATCTTTGTTTCCCCACACAGCGGCTCTCAAGGTGAGCGATCGCTTAATCACTGTTGGCAATAAAGATGACAATCCTCGCATCACTTTTACTTACCCATTGATTAACGCGGCTCGAAATGTGATTTTCCTTGTGGCTGGTGCTACCAAACGACCAGCTTTAGCACAAATTTTCGCACCTGTAGCCGATGATTTCACCTATCCATCCAGGTTAATTCGACCCCAGGGAGAACTTTACTGGTTGCTAGACGCAGCGGCTGGTTTAGAACTCAATTCATAAGTGTTCTGACTCTAAATCCGCAAAGTTCCTAGTTATTTAGTTGGGGACTGGTGATTGGGGATTGGGAAAGTTTTTGATCCTTTCCTACTCTCTCCTCCCTCTCACCTATATTTTTACAATGACCTTCACTAAGGCTTAAATCCATGATCGTCTGCCCTAATTGCAATCATCCCAATCCAGACGGCGCTGTTCAATGTGAAGCTTGCTATACGCCGTTACCAGCTACAGCTAACTGTCCTAACTGTGGAGCAACTGTACAATCAGATGCTGCTTTCTGTGGTCAGTGCGGCTATAACCTACACGCTCATGCTGCCGCTGTAGTTGCAACCACCGTTGCCCCAACCATAGCTCCAAACCCCGTCTCAGTACCCCCATTGGTCGCTCCTGACCCAATGATAGAACTATTGCAGCCGGACGCTTTGGGACTTTCTCAGGCTGCTCACCCTCCTGTTAGTTCTAATGTGCCACCAACAGTAGTTACACCAGCACCAGCACCTGTAGCTCCACCAGAGGTTTATATTCCGGTAGTTACACCAGCCCCTGTAGCTTCAGAACCAGAGGTTTATATTCCACCTGTAGTTACACCAGCACCAGCACCTGTAGCTCCACCAGAGGTTTATATTCCGGTAGTTACACCAGCCCCTGTAGCTTCAGAACCAGAGGTTTATATTCCACCTGTAGTTACACCAGCACCAGCACCTGTAGCTCCACCAGAGGTTTATATTCCGGTAGTTACACCAGCCCCTGTAGCTTCAGAACCAGAAGTTTATATTCCGTCTGTAGTTACACCTCCACCTGCGCCTGTAGCTTCAGAACCAGAACCAGAAGTTTATATTCCGCCTGCGTATGTACCTCAAATAGACCCCATACCAGTTGCTGAACCAGCAGGAAATGTGTCAAAAACACAATTACAACAGATAGTAGCGCGGTTATTTTATGTTCAAGCTAACCAAGAAATAGAATTACCACAAAATCTTTCGGTTATTCATATTGGTAAGCCTAATGATCGGATTCCTCCAGATATAGACGTTTCGGGATTTGCTAATTCGGAAATTGTGTCGCGGATTCATGCAGATATTCGCATTGAGGGAGATTCATGTTACATAGAAGATGTAGGTAGTTCCAATGGTACTTACATCAATAACTTACCTCTATTACCTGGAAACAGACACCGCCTCCGTCCAGGCGATCGCATCAGCTTGGGTAAGGGAGATTTAGTAACTTTCTTGTTTCAACTCTCTTAGGAATAGGGAACAGGGAACAGGGAACAGGGAATAGGAAATAAATATTTCCCCTGCTCCCTGGCTATGATCACAATAGCTTATTAGCTCTAGTTGCTAGTTATCCCATAAACTATATAACTAGCAACTTGGGTAATAACATGATTAATGATACGGAGTATATCAGGAAAGCTGAAGCTAATCGCGTAGAAGTTCTCAGCGAAGCACTACCTTACATTCAACAATTCGCCGGTCGTACCGTCGTTGTTAAATACGGTGGCGCAGCAATGAAGGATAGCACCCTCAAGGATAAAGTTATTCGTGATGTGGTCTTTTTATCTTGTGTCGGCTTGCGGCCAATTTTAGTGCATGGTGGTGGACCAGAAATCAATAGTTGGTTAGGTAAGCTGGGAATTGAAGCACAATTTAAAAATGGTTTGCGCGTAACTGATGCGGATACAATGGATGTAGTCGAGATGGTGTTAGTTGGGCGTGTGAATAAAGAAATTGTGGAACTGATTAATCAAGCTGGAGGGATGGCTGTAGGGCTTTGCGGTAAAGATGGTAACTTAATTACGGCTCGTCCTCAAGGTGATGAAGGGATTGGTTTTGTCGGGGAAGTTAGTAATGTCAATATCAAAATTTTAGAAACACTTTCTAGTAATGGCTATATTCCCGTAGTTTCTAGCGTTGCGGCTGATGAGACTGGACAGGCTTATAATATTAATGCTGATACTGTAGCGGGAGAAATAGCCGCAGCTTTAGGTGCAGAAAAGTTAATTTTGCTGACTGATACTAGAGGTATTCTCAAAGATTATAAAGATCCATCTACCTTAATTCCCAAGGTAGATATTCGGGAAGCGCGGCAATTAATTGCTGATGGTATAGTCAGTGGAGGGATGATTCCTAAAGTGAATTGTTGTGTGCGATCGCTCGCTCAAGGTGTGAAAGCCTCACATATCATTGATGGCCGCATTCCTCACGCTTTATTATTAGAAGTGTTTACAGATGTGGGGATTGGAACAATGATTCTTGGTTCTCAATTTCGACAGTAAGATGATTTAAAAGTCAAGATATTTTGGATTTTGGATTTATTCCCTAGATAAAGCTATTTTTTCTGGACAAAAAAATCTATCCAAAATCCCCTAATCATAATTAAAACCGACAACTGACTAATGACTACAGAAAGTTTAGAACTTGCTAAATCTCGATATCAAATTGGCAAAATTGCCTTTGAAAATGGCCAATATCGGGAATCCGTAGAAAATTTAGAAAAAGCCAGCGCCCTATTAGTAAAAAATACCCGTTTGGGTGGTGAAGTAGAAATTTGGTTAGTGAATGCGTATGAGGCTGCGGGACGTTCTGAAGAAGCGATCGCTCTTTGTCAACAACTCAGTCGTCATCCCCACTATGAAGTGCGTCAACAAGCAAAACGTCTAGGCTATATTTTAAAAGCACCTAAACTAAAAAGACCCAAAGAGTGGATGACAGAAATTCCTGATCTGGGGACAATTTCTGATAATAAATCCAAAATAATTGTCACTGCTCAACCTAAAAAATCTCCCTCTAAAGCAAAACCTGTAGAACCAGAATATGTTGATCTTAGTACAGTCAATACTACAGATAATCGCTTTGTTTGGGTGGCTTTAATCGCTGTTGCTTTGACAATTTCCTATCTAGTTTGGTTAAGTTTTTAGCAGATGTTACAATTCTGCAAATTGCATCATGAATATCTATTAGGAAATAGGTTTGAATTTCTCTAATTAAATAGGAGTTTTATATGTTGATGAAAATTATCTCACGGTTGGGAAAATATGTTATTTCTCCAATTAACAAAATTAGAAAATTTGCCAAAGCTAATCCTATTTTATTAGTGGTATTATTGGCATCATTACTTCTATCTGGTTGTGTAAAGTACGATTTAGGAGTTACATTTAACAGCACAAATAATGGTGAATTAGTCCAGCATATTAAGTTATCGGAAAAAATTAGCCTTTTTAGTAATGATTATGTATCTGAATGGTTAAAAACTTTAGAAAATCGAGCGCGAACCTTATCTGGTTCAGCAGAAAAGATTTCCCCAGAAGATATAGTTGTTAAAATTCCTTTTACTAATGTTAAGGAATTACAAGAAAAGTTTAGCGGTTTCTTTAACTCTCGAACAGATGAAGATATTGATGGTTCGGAAATTTCTAATATTACTTCAACTTTAGTAGCCGAAGATCAGAATTTTCTTTTATTATCTAGAAATCACTTAATCTATGATTTGGATTTACGTTCTTTGGCTATGCTGACTAGCAAAAGCAATAATTCTATCATCAATTTAGATTTTAGCTTACAAACACCTTGGGGTGTGAAGAATATTCAAAATAATGAAAATTCTATCCAACCCGAAAAACACAATAATCAATTAATTTGGCAACTTAAACCAGGTTCTATAAATCACATAGAAGTAGTTTTCTGGTTGCCTAATTTCTTAGGAATTGGTACTTTATTAATTATCTCATTTGTCTGGTTGGGCTTATATCTGAGATATACCCTATTACCAAATCCTAGTACCGCAAAGCAGAATTGAAAAAGCAGATTAGGGACTTCCAAGAAATAAATTATCCAGATTAATGAACCGCAGAGGCGGAGAGGACACAGAGGAATAAGGGTTTGAGTGGTTTTTACGTTAGGTGGTTGAGTGTTTTTTTATTTGGAAATCCCTTAAACAGCTTTGTGTAAATTTTTAATGATTGGCTGATTTACGCCGTTGTGTAAGAGTTAGAGAAATTGTCAGAATCAGGTGGTTATCGAGTTTCGACTCCGCTCAACTACCGCGAAGTCGAGATAATGTCCAGGATTTAAGGATGTCCAGGATGATAACTGGAATTTCATCACCAACCCTTCGGCTACGCTCAGGGCAAGTCATCAATTACCAGGCGCAAATTGACATTTAATGTAGGGGCGCAGGGCGTGCGCCCAAAATTTATTATAAGCAAAGCCACACTACGCTATATTATGCAAATAAATTCATAGGCTTTCTAAATAACTTAAAAGGTCTGCCATTTCTTGGCTACTGGGCTGAAATTTTGGCATAGGGGGAGTGTCACCGCTAGTTACTTGATGAATTAGCCCATAGCGGGATTTGTATTTAGAGATTTCATGCAAGCTAGGACCAACTAGACCGTTGGCTTCTAAACCATGACAGCCAGCACAGTTGATTAGGAAAATAGCTTTTCCCTGTACTGGGTCTCCCTGAATGGATAGAACACTTTTGACATAAGGATCAGAGGCTTGTACTATCTGAATACAAAAAAGGACAAGAGGGATGGCTATCAACATCGCTACGACGAAGATAATAATCTGTTGAATCAGAGTTTCAGGTTTAATTAGCTGGTTATCCAAAAGAGTTGCTTTGACAATCCCAAAGTTTTCATTTCCTACACATAGCTTAAAATTTCTTGATTGTGTTAGCAAGTACAAATGATGATTTTTACAACTATTTTGATTTAAAACTCTGATAGGACGCGGGATTAGTGCCAGATTTGTTAAAATCAACAACAGGAAACGAATCTTTCATAATTGTAACGAGGAGATTTACAGTGGTTGAACCCCTACTATCAGGTATTGTGCTTGGGTTGATTTTTGTGACTTTAAGTGGATTGTTTTATGCTGCTTATCGGCAATATAAGCGTCCTAACGAGTTGGGTGGCTGATATTAATTAGGTGACAGGTGACAGGTGACAGGTGACAGGTGACAGTAGAAGAGAGAATCACTAAATTACCTGTTCCCTGTTCCCTGTTCCCTGTTCCCGATAAAATGTTAAGGCTGTGTTGCCGTAAGTTTTTTGACGGCAGATTTCCCAGTTGGGGATGTTTGGTGGTGTCCAATCTTGGTGACGATGTTCGACTGCTATTTCTCCCTGGGGATCTAAAAGCTGATATTGGGCGATCGCTTCTAATACTGGTTCATATAATCCACTGGCATAAGGTGGATCAAAATATATTCTGTCAAATTTTTGACCTGATAATTTTTTTAACTGCTGGGTGACGTTTCCCCGCAATAGCTGAAATTTCTGTTCTGGCTGGGCTACTTGTTGCCAGTTGGCTTGAATAATGGCACAGGCTTGACTTGATTGTTCAATGCCGATGACTAAGCTGGCTTCCCTACATAAAGCCTCTGCACCCATTGAACCACTACCGGCGCACAAATCCAACCAGCGACAACCACTAATTGTCCCCTGCCAAATATTGAATAATGCTTCCCTGACTCGCGCACTGGTAGGTCTGGTATTTTCACCTGGTAAAGTTTTAAGCAGACGATTCCCGTAAATTCTCAGACTCATTACTTATTGATCATTAAATCTTCAACTTTGAGAAAATAAACACCTGAAAATATTGCAAACTTTTATTAAGCAAAAACTTTTTCGCGGACTTGAGCCACAAAATTAGATAAGATTTGCAATCCGACATTTGATGATTTTTCGGGATGGAATTGAACAGCCATGAGATTTTCATGAGCGATCGCCGCCGTTACCGTTTGATTGCCATGAGTAACCATAGCAGCGCGAACTTGGGGATTTGTTGGTTCAACATAGAAAGAATGAACAAAATAAACCCAAGGATCGATAGGTAAATGTTCCCATAAAAGACTTTTTGGCTGAGAAAGTTGCAGTTGATTCCAACCCATGTGAGGAATTGTCATTCCCGGTTCAGAACGAAAACGACGAACTTTTCCCGGCACAATTCCTAGTCCTGGTAACGTCCCTTCGGCGCTGGATTCAAACAAAATTTGTAACCCTAGACAAATACCCAAGAACGGTTTCCCAGAAGCGATCGCATCTTTAATAGGTTGTTCCAAACCACGCGATCGTAGATGTTGTACAGCCGGATCAAATGCTCCCACTCCTGGCAAAACTATAGCATCTGCTTTTGCCATCTCTTGAGAACAATAAGTAACTTGAGGAGTTGCACCAGCTTTTTCTAATCCTTTGCAAACAGAGTGCAAATTTCCCATGTCGTAATCAACAACTGCAATCACTGGCATTTAGCTGCTCCTTGTAAATTTATGAGGGAGGGCATTTAATTATTCTAATTCTAAATATTATTTATTATGCAAAAAAAAATACTATTAACTTCTTTTGACATTTGGTTGAGCCAACAAGAGTCAAATTCATCCGATGACTTATTACTCGCACTAGCCAAAATGGCTTCACTCTCCCATGACTTAAATTTTCTGCACCGTCTCCCTGTAAATGTGCAATTGTCTAGTTCTCGTGTCATTGCCAAAATTAAGGAAATTCAACCTGACTATATTATCTGTTGTGGCATGGCTGCAAGTCGTTCCCAATTAAGCGTAGAAGTCCTTGCTAGTAGTACAGCTATCTTACCTGTAGAGACAATAAATTCTCCCGAAAATGTTTTGCAAACCAGCGTTGATATCGAAAAATTATTAGCCCAAACAGCCGCAGTTGAGATTAGCTACGACTGTGGTAAGTTTGTCTGCGAGGGACTTTACTATTCAGTCTTGGACTATTTACGTCAGTCCCAACTGTCAATTAAGTGCATTTTTGTTCATGTACCAATCTTAAATCAAGAAAACTTGATAGATATAGTTGCCGATTTTATTTTGATCATTAACAATTTGGCACTTCTTTAGAAAAGTTAACGTCTGTTAGGACAAATTTACTCAGTATTATGTTGCCACTATTACTTTCTTTGACTCTTTCCCAAGCTGTTCCTGCTACACCACCACCGACAGAAATATTACAAGTGCAATCAGTACGCCCTTTGCCAGGAAAATTGGATGCCGTGCCGGTATTTAATAGCAATAGTCCAGAACTGGTATTAAAGGAAGGAATCTTACTTTCTACGTTTCCAAGCGCGGGAAAAAAAGTCACATCAGCCCATTTAGACTTTCCCTTTCGCGGCCGATTTGATATTTTTGCCCACCATGTTGCCAAAGCAGATCCACCCGAAAATTTACGTTCTCTTTACTTGGGCATAATCTTACATAATCCTGGTTCTCAACCAGTAACCGTGAATATATTGCAAGGTGCGAGTTATTTAAGTCAACCAGATGCACCATTTATCCCATTATCATCTTTCGTTCCCAATAACTTAGGAACAGTTTTTGCCGGACCCGGTAGCCGAGTCACATCTGATGTATTACGAGGTAGAAAACAAGATATTTTCCCCTCACAAATTATTATTCCTCCAGGGGAAAGTCAGATGTTATTAAATTTACCAATTCCTGTTCAAGGACTCACTCCACCACTGAATGGCCGTTCTACATATATGCGACTGCGGAGTAATGGTAATATTTACGCGGCTAGTTTGGCTATGTTCGCACGTACAAATACTGATGGTAGTGAGCGATCGCCCAATTTGGAAGAATGGCAAAATTTATTAGATCAGGGTGAATTATCTACGCCTAGAGATAAAGTCCCCACTCCCATAACAGGAAATAATAAACCGGAAATTTACGGACGTGTAGCCGGAGTATCTAAAGGTTCTCGGTGGCGAGCTTATGTAGTAGATCAGCCAACAAGTAAGTATTTAACTATTCCTCAACCTGGTGAAGCATTTTCCTACGGTTTAAGCACCTTACATGGGGGAATGTTGGGAACTGGTCAAATTCAAACTGCACCTATGTTAGTGCGCTATCCTGATACCGCTTATTACGCCCATGGTAATTATGGTATTCAATATAGTCTCAAGTTACCTTTATACAACAATACTCAAAATCAACAAACTGTGAGTATTGCGGTACAAACTCCCATTAAGGAAAATGAATTAAGCAAATCTGGACTCCGCTTTTTTGACCCCCCAGCGCGTCAAGTCTTTTTCCGAGGAACTGTACGCTTGCGTTATCAAGCAGAAGGAAAATGGCAAAACAAGTTTGTGCATTTGGTTCAAAAGCGTGGTGAAACGGGAGAACCTTTAGTATCATTGGATCTTAAACCAGGTGAGAATTCTTTAGTAGAAGTAGATTTTCTTTATCCACCCGATGCTTCACCACCACAGGTTTTAACGGTATCAACTCAATCTAATTGACATTCCTGGCGATTTATTGGGAATAATGCAGGGCGCAGACCCTGCGCCCCTACAGGATTTCGCCCTTTTATCTCCCTGGTTTTTAGCCTTTGGTATTACTTAACAAAAATAAATCTATGACAGGTTGTCATATTTGGCGTGAATTGTATTTAAAATAGGAGTAAGAAAGTAAAAGTATTTCTGAGGAGAGAGGCATGAAATCTATTTTGGCAAATTTGCGACGCTTTACCCTAGCTGCATTGACAGTGGTTGTAATTTTTAGTAGCTTCGCTGTGTTTACTCCCACTGCATCTGCGGAAACATATACAATCAAGTTGGGTAGTGATAAAGGTTTGTTGGCTTTTGAACCTAAAAAGCTGACTGTTAAGCCAGGTGATACTATTGAGTGGAAAAATAATAAAGTTCCTCCTCACAACGTTGTATTTGATCCTGCTAAAAACCCCGCTAAGAGTGCTGATTTGGCCAAATCTTTGTCTCACAAGAAATTGTTGATGAGTCCTGGACAAACTGAAACTACCGTTATTCCTGTTGATGCTACTCCTGGTGAATACACCTTCTATTGCGAACCTCACCGTGGTGCTGGCATGGTTGGTAAACTCATTGTTGAAGGTTAGACTAGTCTACTTTTTTCACTGAAGATTATAACGAGTTTTATCCCTGCTGACGCTAATCAGTATAAGTGAAGGGGTGAGACTCGTTAATTTTTTGTATTTAGGCTTTGCTGCAACTAACAACTGACAACTGACAACTGACAACTAACAACTAACAACTGACCACTGACAACTGACAACAATTAGTTCAATCTTCTCCTTGTCTGCGTCCTAGTTCATAGACACCAGCACCCATACAAGCAAGAATACCAATACTAATTCCCCAGCTATTACCTAAACTTATATCTAAAATCCAGTTAGATAAACTACCAAATATTAGGAAAGGGAAAATGCTAAATAATGAAGCATAGAAGAAGTTTTGTGCTTCTCTAGCTTTGCGCGTCTTTTCAAATTCTGACTGACTGGTGTAGAGAGAACGTTCTGCAAAATTGAACCAGCGGTTGAGTTGTGTAATTACCCATTCTCTAGTTTGGGAAAAACCCAGATATAAAGCCAAAGCCCATAAACAAGCTCCGGCGATCGCAATCTTATCTAACTCAAAGCGAAAAGGCAATATATCAAACATGGCATTGGTTAACTCTCCAATTGCTAATTTTAGCTTTTATTCGCCGTTAAAGAGGTAATTATCAATATTATCTATTCCCTATTCCCTGTTCCCTGTTCCCTGTCAGCTTGCCATAGACAATTTTTAACACCAACCTACTTATCTCTTTTTAGAATTATGTGCAGGCCGCTGTTGTGATTCATCTCCTCTTAATTGTTTGCGACCATTAGTAATAATTTGTAGCATTTCTTGAATATCCTGCTCAATATTACCCAGAACGTTATCAGCGTATTTATCAGCACCATCTTCAATATCTTGGGCTTGAGCGATCGCAGTTTGGCGCATTTCTTCTAATTCTTGCTGACAGGCGCGACGCTTGCGTTCAATCTCTGTCAGGGTTTCCTGCATCATCGCTTCACAATCTTGCTGCACTTGTCGCCGTAATTGGTCAGCTTCCCGTTGAGCTTGTCTGATAATATCACTTTCCGCCAAAATTTGCGCTCGTTTGGCTTGGGCTACATCTACAACCTGTTGTCCATATTCTTCAGCCTCTAGGAGAATTTCATCCTTTTGTTCCAAAATATCTAATGCTTCCTGGAACACTGATGGCAGAGAAAGGCGGATAAAATCAAGTTGTTCAAGTAATTTATCTTCATCTATGAGAGTACGTCCCGTGAGTGGAATCCTCAAACTGGAGAGAACTATTTCCTCTAAGCGGTTGAGTTCCTGCTGAATATCTACCCCTCCAGCAGGTGTTGGCAGCCCATTTGGGGGAATTCCATTCACATACTCTCGTGGGGTAAGGTTATTTCCGTTGTGGTTGGATTCGAGGCTAGAGATTTTTGGTTGTAGCATTGGTATATATCTAGGGCAATGTGTGGAGGAACAAGATGATCAACAGAGCCACCAAACCTGGCAATCTCTCGTACCACACTACTACTTAAAAAACTATACTCATTTGATGTTGCCAGAAAAACAGTCTCAATTTGAGTAGACAGTGTTTTATTGGTATGAGCCATTTGTAGCTCAATTTCAAAGTCAGAAACCGCTCTTAACCCCCGCAACAAAACTTGCGCTTGTTGCATTTGAGCATATTCTACGGTTAAACCATCAAAACTGTCTACTCCCACATTTGGTAAATGTTTTGTAGCCAGAGTAATTTGTTCTAATCTTTGCTTTACTGTAAACAAGGGCATTTTATTAGGATTTCGTAGCACGGCAACTATCACCCGTTCAAACAGACGACTACTGCGCTGTATGAGGTCTAGGTGTCCCAAGGTGATGGGATCGAAACTACCAGGATAAATAGCAATCACAATGTTATTTTAGGTGATTATATTGACAGTTTTTTCGTAGAACTTAATTAAATCTAACATCTCCTGCTTCAGGATTGAGGATTAGTCGCTCAGACATACTATATTATTGTTTTTCATAAGACCTCGCGGTAAGTAGGAAACTCAGCGGCTTTAGCCCTGAGAGGGAAGCGACACGAGCAGTTCGACAGGCTCACTGACCACGGTTTTAACCGCTGTGGTCATGAGAATGCTAGTTTTTGAATGGATATAATCCCAGGAACTAGCAAACCTGTTTAAGTCCCCTCGCCCAACTAATCCAAAATGTCTTGGCTTAACCCAACGACTGAACAAACAGTCTTGCAGATAATCCGATAGCGTAGCGTGGCGTAAGCCATACTAGGGAAGCATTCGGAAGTGCGTATCAGGATTAGTCTCAATGGGCTAGTCAAACACGTAAAGTTTGTTCTTTACAAGCTCAGTGGCTTTAGCCCTGAGTTATTGACCCATACTCCTATAGGTAATTTCTCATGGTACTGGATTTTTCTGTTCTGCCCTTAGGGTTTCAATTTACTTCTCCTGGTCCGATTCTAGTGAAAATTGGACCAATAGTTATTCGCTGGTATGGATTGTTAATAGCCTGTGCTGTATTAATTGGTGTTAGTCTTTCCCAGTATCTAGCCAAGCGTCGTCATGTAAATCCAGATTTAATCAGTGATTTATCAATTTGGCTAGTAATTGGTGCTATTCCCGCCGCCAGGTTATATTATGTTTTGTTTGAATGGTCAGAATACTCTCAAAACCCAGAACGGATCGTTGCAATTTGGCAAGGGGGTATTGCTATTCATGGGGCAATTATTGGCGGTGTGGTAGCGGCGCTAATCTTTGCTAAAATCAATAAAGTTTCTTTTTGGCAATTGACTGATTTAGTTGCCCCTTCGTTGATTTTAGGGCAAGCAATTGGTCGGTGGGGAAATTTTTTCAACTCGGAAGCATTCGGAAGTCCCACAAATTTACCTTGGAAACTGTACATTCCCCCAGATCGTCGTCCTTTGGATTTAGTTAACTTTGAATATTTTCATCCCACTTTCTTATATGAATCGCTGTGGAATTTAATGGTATTTGCCCTGCTACTAACTTTATTTTTTCGGGCTTTATCTAAAAAACCACGTTTGAAAGTAGGGACTTTATTTTTAGTTTATTGGATAGCTTATAGCTTAGGGCGGTTTTGGATTGAAGGTTTACGCACAGATAGCTTAATGCTAGGACCCCTACGGATGGCACAGATGATCAGTTTAGGGGGAATAACTTTAGGAGTAGTTGGTTTGGCGTGGTTGTATGTCATTAAGCGGCCTTTACCTGATGTTGTGCCTCCGTTATATGGAGAAAAAAATGCCCCAGAGTAATTAATCTCTAGGGCTTAACCAGGGTGCATCTACCATTTATTTCTACTAGGGAAAGAGGGTGAATCCGGACGGGTACTGAGGAAAAGCCAAAAAAACTTTTTTGTGGCGTTGTGAAGAGGAAATTTCATGAGTGAATCTACTAATAATTTAAGTTCATCTAAGTATATAAATGCCTTAGAACCAGCGGTTTATATTGTGGGGGCAGGACCTGGAGATCCTGATTTATTAACGGTTAGAGCGCAAAAGTTGTTGGCTACGGCTGATGTAATTTTATTTGCAGATTCCTTAATTCCCGAACAAATTTTAGATGTTTGTCGTGCAGATGCGGAAATTGTGAAAACGGCAAATCGGACTTTAGAAGAAATTTTACCAATCATGGTTACTGCGGTGCGATCGCATAAATCTGTCGTTAGACTGCATTCTGGTGATCCTAGTCTCTATAGTGCTATTCATGAACAAATGCAGCTATTAGCAGAGGCGGATATTCCGTTTGAAATCATTCCTGGTATCAGTGCATTTCAAGCCGCCGCAGCTAAACTTAAAATAGAGTTAACTGTTCCTGGTTTAGTACAAACTATCATCCTCACCCGCATTAGTGGCCGCACCCACGTTCCTGCTACTGAAGAGTTAGCGTCTTTAGCGGCACATCATGCTAGTTTATGTTTATATCTCAGTGTGCGTCATATCACTGAAGCCCAAGCCAAATTGTTGGAATATTATAACCAGGATACTCCGGTAGCGATTTGCTATCGCTTAGGATGGCCAGATGAAAAAATTCGGGTTGTTCCTCTAGCACAAATGGCAAATTGTACTCATGAAGAACAATTAGTGCGGACTACACTTTATGTGATTAGCCCAGCATTATTACCAGTAAATGGACGTTCACGTTTATATCATCCTGAACATAATCATTTATTCCGTTCATCACATTAAGTAGGTGAAAAATTAGATGGTTGAGGATACATATTTTCACTACTTTGGTAGTTGCGATAAAATTGAATCCAATAAATACAAATTTAGCAATTTAAAATCCTGATTATGCCATTAATTAAAGTCCAAACTTCTGTTTCTAATCCTGAAAAATCTCAGGTTGAATCTATGCTCAAGGTTCTCTCCGCTAAGTTAGCTAAACATACGGGTAAACCAGAATCCTATGTGATGACAGCTTTTGAAGCCGGAGTTCCCATGACTTTTGCTGGTACTACAGAACCAGTTTGCTATATAGAAATTAAGAGTGTGGGAACAATGAAACCTGAGCAAACTAAAGCAATGAGTCAGGATTTTTGTCAGGAAATTAATCAATTTTTGAATATACCTAAAAACCGCATTTATTTAGAATTTTCAGATGCTCAAGGCTCAATGTGGGGTTGGAATAGCACAACTTTTGGCTAGATTTTGATCAAAGTTTATCGAGTTAAACAATTTTTGATTTTGGGTAGCATAATTCAAAATCAAAAGCGCATTTTTTTCTATTACCTCCTATAGCTCCAACAGGATTCGTAGGTAATTTACAGCAGATTGCAGGTAAATGAGGTACACAAGTTAAGAATTAAGCCATATATAAAAATACATTCAACCCAGTTAATATTTCCCTGTTCACTGCTGTAATTCTGATTTTATCCTTATGAGCAAAAGCAATATCTGTGCAATTACTATTCCTGGTTATAAAATTACTGAACTCATCTATGCTAGTGAAAAAACTACAGTTTATCGTGGTGAGCAACAAACAACCCAGACTCCAGTTATTATCAAAATTCTCAATGCACAATATCCCCGGTTGCAGGATTTAATTGCTTTTAAAAATCAGTTTGCTATTAGTCAACAAATTGATCATCCAAATATTATTAAATGTTATGGTTTAGAAAAATATGGCAATAGTTATGCTCTGGTTTTAGAAGATTTTCAAGGTATATCTTTGAGTGAATATGCTAATTATCAAAGTTTAGATTTAATCTCTTTTTTACCCATTGCGATCGCAATTACCAAAGCTTTAGAATTCCTATATGATCATAAAATTATTCACAAAGATATTAAGCCTAAAAATATTACAATTAATTCTCAAACGCAGCAAATTAAGCTGATAGATTTTAGTATTTCTTCCCTATTACCCAAAGAAACTGCGGATATCAAAAACCCAGAAGTGTTAGCAGGGACACTTACTTATATGTCTCCTGAACAAACAGGAAGAATGAATAGAGGGATAGATTACCGCACAGATTTTTATTCTTTGGGAGTGACTTTTTATGAATTACTCACCGGAAAATTACCTTTTTATAGTCAAAATCATTTAGAATTGGTATATTGTCATCTTGCAAAAGAACCGATTAATCCTAGAGAAATTAATCCACAAATTCCGCCAATTATGGCAGATATGATTTTGAAATTAATGGCAAAAAACCCTGATGAAAGATATCAAACAGCCAGAGGAATTAGACATGATTTAGAAATATGTCAACAAATGTTATTAATGCAGGGAGAAATTAGTAATTTTAAATTAGCAGAAAAAGATATATGCGATCGCTTTTTGATTCCAGAAAAGCTTTATGGTAGAGAACAGGAAATTATTACCTTACTAAATACTTTTAAAAATGTCAGTGCTGGGAATAAAGAATTAATGTTAGTAGCAGGTTTTTCTGGTATTGGTAAAACTGCTGTTGTTAATGAAGTTCATAAACCAATTGTGCGGGAAAAAGGTTACTTTATTTCTGGTAAATATGATCAATTTCAACGAAATATTCCTTTTTCTGCATTATTACAAGCATTTCGTAGTTTCATGACACAACTCCTAACTGAAAATACAAATCAGTTAGAAGAGTGGAAAATGAAAATTTTATCAGCATTAGGAGAACAAGGACAGGTCATTATTGATGTTATCCCTGAACTAGAAAATATTATTAGCCAACAACCGTCAGTTCCAGAACTGACAGGTAATGCTTCCGAAAATCGCTTTAATTTACTATTTGGTAAGTTTATTCAGGTATTCGCTACTAGTGAACATCCATTAGTAATTTTCCTAGATGATTTACAATGGGCTGATATAGCTTCTTTGAAATTAATCAAATTATTAATGAGTGCAAAAGACACCAAATATTTATTATTAATTGGAGCATATAGAGATAATGAAGTCAAGCCCGGACACCCGTTAGTCATGACTTTAGATGATATTCAAAAAGCGAATGTCACTGTTAATCAAATCAGGTTACAACCTTTAGATAAATCCCATTTGCGGCTATTAATTACAGATACTCTGATTTGTTCAGAAGCACATACTGAATCTCTCATTGAACTACTTTTAAAGACAACTCAAGGGAATCCATTTTTTACAAATCAATTACTAAAATCACTTCATGAAGATGGATTAATTGTCTTTAATTCTAGTCTAGGTTATTGGAAGTGTGATATTAATGCAACCAAAGCTTTATATCATAATGAGGATGTTGTTAATTTTCTAAAAACCCAGTTAAACAAATTACCTAAAAATACTCAAAATATCTTAAAAGTAGCTGCTTGTATTGGTAATAAATTTGATTTATATACCTTGTCTATAGTCTGCGAAAAATCCCAAATCCAAATAGCATCTGAGTTATGGAATGCTTTACAAGAAGAATTAATTATATCTCAAAATGAAGTTTATAAATTTTTTACAGATGATGAAAAATCACCATTAAATATTTTTGACTCAAATTTAACAGCTAATAGTAATGAATCAATTATAGTTCAATATAGATTTCTCCATGATAGAGTTCAGCAAGCAGCTTATTCATTAATTTCTGATGAGGATAAACCAGCAACACACTTAAGAATTGGTCAATTGCTGTTAAAAGATAGTAATTTTGAGGAAAAAGAAGAAAAGATATTTGAGATAGTTAATCAGTTAAATATGGGGATGAAATTAATTTCAAATCAGTTAGATAGATATGAATTAGCTAAATTAAACTTAATTGCTGGTTGTAAAGCTAAATCTTCAACCGCTTATGAAGCTGCTGTCAGATATTTAAAAGTAGGTTTAGAACTTTTAGCAGCAGATAGTTGGGAATATCACTATGAATTAACTTTAAATCTTTATGTTGAAGCTGTAGAAGCAGAATATTTAAACATTAATTTTGAGCAAGCAGAAATATATATAGAAGCAGTTAAGCAAAATGCTAATAGTCTGATTGATCAAGTAAAAGTGTATGAAGCACAAATACAAATATATATGGCTCAAGTGCAAATACAACGAGCAATTGAGACAGGTTTAACTTTAGTCAATTTGCTGGGAGTGAATTTAGAAACAACACCTCCACTTAACTTAAATGTTGATGATTTAATCAATTTACCAAAGATGATAGCTGCTGATAAACTTGCTGTCATGCGGATTTTAACTAATATGACTGCTGCTAGTTATTTTGTTGATCCAAAACTATTTCCAGCTATTATATTTACAATGATTCATCTATCTGTGAAATATGGTAATTCTCCATTTTCTGCTCATGGATATGTGAATTATGGTTTATTATTGTGCGGTTTCTTTGCGGATATTGAAACTGGATATCGTTATGGTGAATTGGCTTTAAGTATATTAGATAAATTTGATGCTAGAACTATTAAATGCCGAGTTTTAGTGATGTGGAATAGTAATATTCTCCCTTGGAAACAACATTTGCGAAAAACAATAACTAGTTTACAAGAGGGTTTACAAAGTGGAATGGAAACTGGAGATATAGAATACTTTGGTTACTGTTGTGCAATGTATGATATCAATATGCTCCTTAGTGGTAAAAATTTATCTTATCTATTTGAGAATTTAAAAAATCATATCCTTTTAATGTATAGCATCAAGCAAGAAGGTACAGTTGTACTTCATAAAATATGGTATCAGCTAGTTTTTAACTTTTTAGAAATTAATGAAAATCAACAAATATTTGATGGTGATATTTTTGATGAATCAGAATTATTACCAATTCTTATAGAGACTCAAGCTTCCACCACACTCTTTTCATTATATTTAGCAAAAACCATATATTATTACTTCTTTGGTTTCACAAATATTGCTGTTGATAATTCCATCAAAGGTGGAGAATATTTGCAATTTGTTGTTGGACAAGTGACAATTAGTCAATATAATTTTTACTATTCTTTATCACTTTTAGCTGAATATCCTTATCAGTCTGCAAGTGAACAAAAACGATTTTTAGAAAAAATTCTATCTAATCAAGAACAAATGAAAAATTGGGCTAATTACGCCCCCATGAATTATCAACATAAATATGAATTGGTAGAAGCAGAAAAAGCCAGAGTATTAGGAAATAATTGGCAAGCAATGGAGCTTTATGATCAAGCAATTGCGGGAGCTAAGGAAAATAAATATATTCAAGAGGAAGCACTAGCTAATGAACTAGCAGCTAAATTTTACCTGGGTTGTAATAAAGAAAAAATTGCTAAAGCTTACTTAATAGATGCTTATTATTGTTATGCTAATTGGGGAGCGAAGGTAAAAATTGAAAATTTGGAAACAACCTATCCTCAATTACTTGAACCTATCATTAATCAAACAAAAACTAAATTAACAGAAGGTGAAGTAAGTACCCTTATTAGTAAACCTAGTTTGACAGGTGTTTCTGCATTATTAGATTTAGAAACTGTGACTAAAGCCTCTTTAGCAATTTCTTCAGAAATTCAGATAGACAAGTTATTACATACTCTCATGCAGATGATATCAGAAAATGTTGCTGCTAATAAATCTGCGTTAATTTTGCAAAAAGAGGGAAATTTAGTCTTGGTAGCTCAATGTATAAATGAGCATGAATATGAATTATCGAATACACCAATTAACAATTGTCAATATTTACCTTTAAGTATTATTAATTATGTTGCTCATACGCAAAAATATTTGCTAATTAGCAATGTCAAAGATTCTCCAGAATTTGCTCATGATTTATATATTATTCAATATCAACCAAAATCTATCCTCTGTACTCCTATTTTGAATAAAGGGGAATTAATCGGTATCATTTATTTAGAGAACAATCTAACTGTAGGAGCTTTTACCACTGAAAGATTGAGAATATTAAATTTGCTATCTTCCCAAGCTGCTATTTCTCTAGAAAATGCTCAACTCTATAGGAGTTTAGAGGAAAAAGTTACACAAAGAACTCAGGAATTAAATGAAAAGA
Organism: Anabaena sp. UHCC 0253; assembly: GCF_009712085.1. Classification (NCBI taxonomy): domain Bacteria; kingdom Bacillati; phylum Cyanobacteriota; class Cyanophyceae; order Nostocales; family Nostocaceae; genus Anabaena; species Anabaena sp. UHCC 0253. Next base: position 104,002 of record NZ_VILD01000009.1, on the reverse strand, counting down.
ATCAGCATTTAGAAGAAGCAATGTATGAATTAAAAACCACACAATCTCAACTTATTCAAACAGAGAAAATGTCCAGTTTAGGACAAATGGTTGCAGGTATTGCCCATGAAATTAATAATCCGGTAAATTTTATCTATGCTAATGTTGAACACGCCAGCAATTATATTGAATTTATGATCAATATGCTGAATATATATCAACAGGAATATCCTCATCCTTCAGCTATTATTGAAAACTATAAAAAAGAGCATGATTTTGATTTTATCATGCAAGATTTACCGAAAATTCTCAATTCAATGATGGTAGGTTCAGAACGAATTCGCAAGATAGTTTTAGGTTTACGTAATTTTTCTCGTCTTGATGAATCAGCCATGAAACCTGTAGATATCCATGAAGGAATTGATAGTACATTAATGATTTTACAACCTCGATTCCAAGAAAAATTAGGCTATTCTAATCAGATAGTAATTAAAAATTATGGTGATATTCCCTTAGTTCAATGTTATGCTTCCCAATTGAACCAGGTATTTATGAATATCATTAGTAATGCAATTGATGTTCTGAAACAGCAGCAGGAAAATTCATCTCAAGTAGAACAAAAAAATAATTCTAGCCAAATTATGATTAGTACCCAAGTTGTTAATGATAATTGGGTACAAATTGCCATTAAAGATAATGGTATGGGCATAAATCCCGAAGTTAGACAACGCATATTTGATCCTTTTTTCACCACCAAACCTGTAGGAGAAGGAACAGGTTTAGGATTATCAATTAGTTATCAAATCATCGTAGATAAACACGGTGGTAAATTAGATTGTATTTCTGCACCCGGAAAAGGAACAGAATTTATCATTGAAATTCCCATTAAACTACATCAACAATAAAACTTCTACTCTTTGCGCCTGGAGCGTCTCTGCGTGCAGAAAATCTTACATCTAACTTTGCATAACAGCATCCAATAGTAACCCAGCCCCAAAACGGATAGGATCTGTGCAAGGTAGTTTAGTTTCTGCTATGATTTGAGCGATCGCATTTTTTGCCTCTACTTCCTCTAAATTCTTCGTATTCAACGCTATCCCCACCACAGGAACGTGCTTAAAAGCACCAGCAGCACTAGCCACAATTTCATACATCCGAATTACTTCCGGTAAAGGTGGAATCGGGATAGTGGGATTATTACGGTTATGAGTTTGTCCTGCTTGATGCACTAATATTAAATGTGTGGGTTGAGAACCCCGAATTAAAGGTAAAGTTGCCGTCGAGCCAGGGTGTAAAAGAGAACCTTGCCCTTCAATTTGCAGAATATCGTAATGTTGACCAAAACGCATTACCAACTGTTCTACAGCACCAGCCGCAAAGTCCACCCGCACAGCATCTAAAGCTACCCCTTCCCCTTCCAACATTAACCCAGTTTGACCGGTAGCCAAAAACTTAGAACGTAAACCCCGCAACTTAGCCGCCCGGTGTAATTCCAGACTGGTGGACATTTTTCCAATCGCCATATCTGTCCCCACAGTCAAAACCCGCCGACAGGCCAGAGTTCGCGCCATTGCTGATGCTACATCTAAATTAGCTGGTTCTCTGCGGACATCCCAAATTAATTGTCCTGGTTTAAGGAGGGCGGTTAATTCCGGTATATTTGCCATTGGTGTATGTAATCCATTTACCAAAGACATTCCCGCTTTCAGGGCATCTTTGATATCAGACCAATAATTATTCGGTACAGCACCACCTTTAGGCGCAATTCCAATTACTAAAACGTCTGGATTGTACTGTAGTGCTGCTGTTACAGATGCCACAATTGGCACATCTCGCTGAATACCTGTTAATTCTCCTAAACTTTTACCAACAGATTCTTGATCAATCACCGCGACAATTTGAGATTCACTGTAACGTAAAATTGATAAACCCGTCTTTCCCTGCAATCCTGTAATTCCTTCATGGAGAAGAATGGCTACTTTTTGATTAAGCGACAAACGCACTATGTTTCACTCCCAAACCAGGTAAATTATTCGGTAAAACTCGCCCATTTTCTACGACTGCACCAGTAAAAGGATCATCAATTAAATTTAAGTGACTGTCTAAATCCAAATAATCAGCTAGTGGTGCAAGTTGTAATGCGGCGGTATTAGCCAGAGAACTATCAGAATAACAGCCAAACATGACTTGTAAATTATGGGCTTTGGCTGTATGCACCATTCTCATAGCCTGGGTTATACCCCCAGATTTCATTAACTTGATATTAATTCCATCTACATGATCTGCTAATTGGGGAATATCAGCACTGGTAAAACAACTTTCATCCACAAAAATTGGTAACGGGGAATTTTTTTGCAAATTAGCTAAATTTGCTTCTTCACCTCTGGCTAGAGGTTGTTCTACATACTTTATCCCTAAGTCAGCTAACCAACCACACATATTTATAGCATCCGCCAAACTCCAACCACCATTAGCGTCAACAAACACATCTTTTCCTGCGGCTGCTTCCCATACCGCTAACAACATTTTTTGATCTGCTTCTATTCCCTCGGTTGAACCTAATTTTACTTTTAATAACTGCACATCCATAAATTGTAACCAGTCTTGCGTCCTGGCCTTTGCACCTGCTGGGGAATTAATACCAATTGTTACAGAAGTGGGAGCGATCGCATTTTTATCTAGTCCCCAAAGTTTCCACAATGGTAAATCCACCCGCTTACCCAACCAATCATGTAATGCCATATCCACAGCCGCTTTAACGGCGGAAGGGATTTGCATTCGTTCTAATACTGCCTCAATTTCTTGCCGTTGCCAAGGGCTAAATTTTTGTAGAATCGGTGTAATTTGCTGCAACCCCTCTTGGATTTGCTCAGTAGATTGCCTATGGTTGCCCACACCAAAAGGAGATGCTTCTCCCCAACCGACAATTCCCTCTTGGGCAATTTGTAACCAGATATTTGTCGTTTGTGCTGTTGTCCCTCTACTAATGGTTAAGGGAAATCGCTTGTTAACGGTAAAGCTTTGAAAATTTATTTGCATAAATATATAGTTGTCAGTTGTCAGTTGTCCGTTGTCAGTTGTCCGTTGTCAGTTGTCAGTTGTCAGTTGTCAGTTGTCCGTTGTCAATTGTTCGTTGTCAGTTATCAGTTGTCCGTTGTCAATTGTCAATTGTCAATTGTTGAACCGTCACCTTCTTCTCTGTCACCTGTCAATAGTTAGGTCTGGCAGTTAAACTAGATAGGAGAACTGTAATTTCTACAAATGGCCATTTCTGAGACAAAAGGGCATAAAACATCCTCTCAGCTTTTGCTAATAGATAAAAGGTAAATTTTATGAGAAATTTCGACAAAAAAGGTCTAATGAACCAGCGTCATGTTTTGACTGGAGTTATCGCGGCTGGGTTGATGATGTTGCCGGGAGCATTCGGTGGTAGTCCCGTATCAGCGCAGCAAAAAACAGAGCGTAACACTTTAAGCTATGGAGAATTAATCCAGAAGGCTGATAAAGGGGAAATTAAAAAGGTAGAGTTGGATCAAGTTGAGCAGACAGCTAGGGTTTATTTAGCTGGACAAAAGCCAGATACACCTCCTTTACAGGTACGACTTTTAAATCAAAATCCGGAGTTAATTAATAAACTTAAAGAAAAAAACGTTGATTTTGGCGAAGTTTCCTCTGCTGGTAATAGAGCCGCTGTTGGGTTGTTAATCAATCTAATGTGGATTTTACCACTGGTGGCTTTAATGCTGTTGTTCCTGCGTCGTTCAGCAAATGCTTCTAACCAAGCTATGAGTTTCGGTAAATCTCGCGCTCGGTTTCAAATGGAAGCAAAAACGGGGGTGAAATTTGATGATGTCGCTGGAGTCCAAGAAGCAAAAGAAGAATTACAAGAAGTTGTTACCTTCCTAAAACAGCCAGAAAAATTTACGGCTGTGGGAGCAAAAATTCCCAAAGGTGTGCTGTTAGTTGGACCGCCGGGAACTGGGAAAACTTTACTCGCAAAAGCGATCGCCGGGGAAGCAGGTGTACCATTTTTCAGTATGTCTGGTTCGGAATTTGTAGAAATGTTTGTCGGTGTTGGTGCGTCCCGTGTCCGTGATTTGTTCAAAAAAGCTAAAGATAATGCTCCTTGTTTGATCTTTATTGATGAAATTGACGCAGTAGGTCGTCAACGGGGTGCTGGTATTGGTGGTGGTAATGATGAACGGGAACAAACCCTCAATCAACTATTAACGGAAATGGATGGTTTTGAAGGGAATACGGGAATTATTATTATTGCTGCTACTAACCGCCCAGATGTCCTGGATTCAGCTTTGTTACGTCCCGGACGCTTTGACAGACAGGTGATTGTGGATGTCCCAGATTTGAAAGGAAGACAGGATATTTTGACAGTCCACGCTCAAAATAAAAAGATTGATCCTACTGTATCCTTAGAAGCGATCGCTCGCAGAACTCCTGGTTTTACTGGCGCAGATTTAGCCAATCTACTCAATGAAGCTGCTATTCTCACAGCCAGAAGACGCAAAGAAGCTGTTACCGATTTAGAAATTGATAATGCCATAGATAGAGTAGTTGCCGGTATGGAAGGAACTGCTTTAGTAGATAGCAAAAATAAACGCCTGATTGCTTACCACGAAGTCGGACACGCTTTGGTAGGTACTTTAGTCAAAGGTCATGATCCTGTACAAAAAGTTACTCTTATTCCTAGAGGACAAGCATTAGGTTTAACTTGGTTTACTCCCAATGAAGAACAAGGTTTAATTTCCCGTTCCCAAATTTTAGCCCGAATTGCCGCTGCTTTGGGCGGTCGGGCAGCAGAAGAAATCGTCTTTGGGAAAGCGGAAGTGACCACAGGTGCAGGAAATGACTTACAACAAGTTACCAATATGGCACGACAAATGGTAACTAAATTTGGGATGTCTGATTTGGGTCCGGTTTCTTTGGAAAATCAAAATAATGAGGTATTTTTAGGGCGTGACTGGATGAATAAATCAGAATATTCTGAGGAAATCGCCGCTAAAATTGATGCCACAGTCAGGGAAATTATTAACCGCAGCTATGTTCAAGCTAAGGAACTACTACAAGAAAACCGTTTAATTTTAGAGCGTGTTGTAGATTTGCTCATAGAACAAGAAACCATTGATGGTGATGTGTTCCGGACAATTGTCGCCGACTACTCTAAACTCGAAGTCACTAATGAGCAAGTAGCCGTACCTTATTAGTTCTAGTTGTAGGGTATGGTTCGGCAAGCTCACCAACCACGTCAGATTGCATAAATTCTGCAAATAAACAGATTGTTGCTTTCTGACGCACCTTACCAATGTGCCAGTTGCATAAATCCAGACTCTTTTGAAATCACATCAAAAAAACTGTTCTAGAAAAATTTTTCACTGGTGGAGGGAAATTTGAATGCTATTTTATATACATACTGCTAAAAAGTAAATATATTCTGCGGAATACTATTGAGAAAACGATAGGATCACCAATTCTTAGTTAATTTAAGGAATCTACAACGATGTCTGGTAATACGTCTTTTGATCAACTCCAACCAGCAAGTCAGCAACAAGCCACAGTGTATCTACCGTATATTCAGGGGAACAAGCGAAATTTATTACCCTATGCTATTAGTCTTTATCAAAAAGGCGTATTAGAAGGACACCGTAAAATTGAAGCCAGTGATAATATTTCCTTTGTTGCTACTTGGAATGTTGCCACCTTACCCTCCGATTTAACTCGTTGCCGGATGCAGTTTGATACTGATTCTGATCTAACTTATGAAGTAATGATGGCTAGTTTTGAATTTATTAATTTTTTGATTGAACTGATGGAAAATTATAAGCGCCATCGCATTACTGATTTTTCTAAACCTTTTTACCGCAAATTATTACGCGCAGACGATTGAGTCAAGATATCCCCTGACTCCTGTGAGGGCGGGGAAACCCCGCCCCTACTAAATATATTCATCATCAACGTAGGATTCATATATCTCAGTTGTTTCAGTAGCTGTCACAGAATTCGATAGATGGAAAGTATCATCTGTCATGCGGATGATTTCTCCAGAAAAGAATTTCGCTAAACTTTCCGCAGCTTTGACTACGCCATCATGATCCCAGTTTGATGGGGATGGTTGCACTGGTAGTGGAGAAATGGTTTTTACGGGCGCTGTGTTGGTAACAACAGGCTCAGTTTTTACCATTTCGGGTAACGGTGTCGGTACTGGCTGTGGTACGGCTGGAGGCGCTTGTGGAGTGGGTTGTGGAGTGGGGATTTGCTGGTTGTAAGTAGGTTGGGATGGTTGTTGTACAGGGGGAGAAGTTTGTGGTGGTGGATTTCTCCTAGTAGATGTAGGGTTTGCAGATGTGACTTTTTCTAAAGAGACTTGAATTTCCTGTTGGAAGGTTTGCCTAAAAGCTGTGATGATGATAGGTAAATAAGATTTCACCTTATCAAACCAAACTGCTTTTACGCCTATCCGGGCATGAGAACCATTGAACTCAATTAAATGGCACATTTGCCCCAACAATGCTTGGGTGGGTAACTGTTGAATATGTCCACGAACTTGCTGCCACAGTTGAGTTACGTCGTATTGTGAACCTTCTCCAACTGGTTGTACTGCTGCTGGTTGATTGTCAATAGGTGGAGGTGGTGCAAATACAGGTTCTGGGATGGGTGTGGGTGGTGAATGAGTTGGATATGTTGGTGGAGGTGCAGAAACAGGAGGGTAAGCTGGGGTTACAGAGGTTGTATGAACTTGCTGGGGGATATTTACAGGCTGGATCTGAATATTGGCGCTGGGTAATAATCCCAGTAATGTTACTTCTAGCCATAAACGGGGTTGAGTGGTGTTTTTGAGTTGGACTTCTGCTGTTCTCAGGTGTTGTTGTCCTCGCAAGATTGTACTGGTATCAAGTTTTTGGGCAAAGTTGACTAATGCTGTCCAGGTTGATTGAGTACAAGCAACTAAATCTTGACGATTGGGAGCGGTTTTGGCTATTAGTAAATCTCGGTAAAAAGCGGCGAGGTTTTGGAGGATGATTAGGGGTTCTCGTCCTCGATCTAGGATTTTGCGAGTAGTATCTAAGACTATTTCGGCATGATCTTGAGCGATCGCTTCTAATAATCCAAATAGGTCTTTTTCACTGACTGAACCCACTAAATCCCAAACTTTATCCGGTGTGACTTCCCCAGCGACTAAAGCTAATTGATCAAGTAAACTTTCTGCATCTCTTAATCCCCCTTGAGCAATTTGTCCAACGAGGGTGAGAGAGTCATGAGCAATATTAATATTTTCGTTAGCAGCAATATAAGTTAAATGCTTTACCATCGCCTCTAACTGAATTCGTCTAAAATCAAATCTTTGACAACGAGAAATAATTGTTGGTAATACCCGCTGTGGATCTGTTGTAGCGAGGACAAAAACAACGTGCTTAGGTGGTTCTTCTAATGTTTTTAGTAATGCATTGAATGCCGCTGTACTTAACATATGACATTCATCAACCACATAAACTTTATAGCGGCATTGCATTGGGGCAAATTGCGCCCGTTCAATCAGTTCACGAATATTATCAACACCTGTATTACTGGCAGCGTCAATTTCAATAACATCTGTAGAATAGCCTTTAGTAATGCCCTGACAGATTTCACAAACGCCGCAGGGTTGTGGAGTTGGCTGGTTTCCTTGGAGACAATTTAGAGATTTAGCGAGAATTCTGGCACTAGAAGTTTTTCCTGTACCTCTGGGGCCAGTGAACAAATAGGCAGGGGCGATTTTCGCTGAAAGAATGGCGTTAGTCAGGGTAGTAGCGATCGCCTCTTGACCCACCAGTTCAGCAAAACTTTTTGGCCGATACTTATGGTGCAGGGGTTCGTAAGACATGGAGACAGGTTTAAATCCGTATAGCCCTGGTGAATTTAGGGCTTTACCATTCTAACAACTCATGGCAATTTCCCTGATAGATAGCCGCCAGTACAGGATGGTGTAAGTTAAACAACTATGAAAAATTAGCAAAAAGCTTGTCTAGTCTGCTTTTTTAATTTTTAATTATTAATTTTTAATTCCACCCACGGGAGTCACCGACATGGCTAAAATTTGAATAAGCAACAAATATCAATGGTGTATCAGATGCTCAAGCGGCTAATTCAATGGCTTAAAAAATTTTTCCGGCGCTTGTTTGGTAGTCAGAAAAATCTCACCTCACGTCCAGAAAATATCCCCAAACAAGTAGCACCACCTCTGAGCGATACAGATTTAGAATTTCTATTTACAGAACTTTTAGAAGGTGTTCATCAAGCCAAAGGACAGGCTTGGGCGCAAAAATGGCTACATAATCTTCAGCATCGTGTCAGCATAGAACGCTGGTTGGAATGGCTAAATCGTTTTGGTGACAGATTATTAGCATCCTCCAAACCCCATAATGAATTAGCAGTTAGATTAGTTCAATTAGGTGAGTTAGGTGTTGGGGAAATCGGTAATCTGTCCTATGACATCGGCATGAAAGTGTTAACACGCAATCCAGGAGAACCGATTTGGGAATATGCTGGACCTGATGCTGTCCAAAATAATCCCCCAGCACCTCCGCAAGAGCCAGAAGATTCACCAGAAGGAGAATACAAAACTGTTACTCTAGAGGAGTTACTGATTATGTTGCAACAGGATGAACATTTGTGTCAGCAAGTTGCCCAACAATTAGGGATAGAAACAGATAATCCAGAAGTGATTATTCAAGCCTTGGTGAATCAGTATAATGAAGCTAATGAGTCTTCTACATAATCCAAGACTGAGGACAGAATTTTTGACTCCATCTCCTGATGACTAATTGCAGTAATTATGTTCTAATTGTTCAAAGTAGCTGTCAGTATTTTTACGCGAGTAAATCTAGATTTTGTAGTCCATTCCGTAATTAATAATTTTTTTGACACAACGATAGCTACAATCTAGGAGAAAGAAAACCCAATAAAGTGGCAGATGTTCAGGTGGCTCTTGCAGTGGCTTAACAAATTTTTAAAGTACCCCTTTGGCAGCCTTGGGATAAGTGATCCCCGGTTTAGTCAAGGCGAACTGGTGGTAGATCAACCCCCAGAACTCACGAATGCGGATCTAGAGTTGTTGTTTAACGAACTACTAGAAGGCGTGCATCAAGCGCGAGGACAACAGTGGGCGTTGAAGTATTTGCAGCGGATGGAACCACGTATTACTATTGACCGTTGGATAGATTGGCTGTTGATATTTGGTGATAAATTATTAGCCTCTCCTGCTCCCAATCATCAGTTAGCCAAGCGGATGGTGCAATTGGGTGAATTGGGGCTGGGTGAGGTTAGTAACCTGGCTTATGATATTGGGATTCAGTTATTGCGGCGCAATTTGAATCAAGAGTATGAGCGTAAGCAAGAGCTACCGGAGTTGGACATCTTGATCCCCACTGAAGAGGAGTTAGATAGTCCAGGACAAGAATTGCTCCGCCAATTTGGTGAACAGCTTTGGGAATATCAGGAAACAGACAGTGTCACTAATCCACCAATACCTCAAGTAATTGAGGAGGTGTTGACTGATTACTCTTTCGATTTGAGTGATGAGTTTTTGGTCAAAGATGTTGAGAATGAAAATCTACATGATGTTTATGTTCAGTCGGAAACTGAGCAGCTAAGTTATGAGTATACAATTCAGGAATTTTCTCAGAATGTTGAGGAAATAGTTGCAGTATCTCTAACTGAGGAAAATTTGCATCATTCTTTGGCGAATGTAGAACCGCAGTTAGCATCCACTTTAGATGAGTTGGTAGTGCGGTTGGAGCAAAGTACCAATCTTGTCCAGCAGTTGGCTTCAGATTTGGCAATTCGGGATAGTCAAACATCGCAAATTGTTGTTGCTAATGAGGCGGAAATTTTATTTTACGAAGGTTTGCAGCAAGCTAAATCTGGGAATTTATTGACAGCTTTGGCTTTATATGAGCAAGCAAGTCAAATAGAATCTGGAGCTTATGAATATTGGTTTAATCAGGGATTGACACTTTATTATTTGCAACGGTTTCCAGAGGCGATCGCCGCTTATGACCAAACACTGGCACTCAAACCAGATTTCTACAAGGTTTGGTACAGTCGTGGCTGTATTCTCGGCGAGTTGGGAGACTTTGATGGGGCGATCGCTTCTTTTGATCAGGCGATCGCGATTAAAGCAGATTATGAAGAGGCTTGGTCAAGCCGGGGTTTAGCATTATTAAAGTTAGGTTTAATCTGGGAAGCCATTTCTAGTTACGATCAAGCTCTCAATCTCCAACCCCAAGATCCAGAAACCTGGTACTACCGAGGTATAGCTTTAGCTGTAGGTGAGCAATATCCCGAAGCGATCGCTAGTTATGATCAAGCCCTCAATCTCCAACCTGACTATCATGAGGTGTGGATTGATCGGGGTGTAGTGCTGTTTAATTTGAAACAATGGTTAGAAGCCATTGAATCTTGGGATCAAGCCCTCTCTGTTCAACCTGAATTTTATTTAGCCTGGTATAACCGGGGCGTGTCCTTTGAAAACCTGGGACGACGTGAAGATGCGATCGCCTCTTATCAACAAGCGATCGCCATTAAACCCGATTTCCACCCCGCCTGGTATAACCAAGCCGTAGCCCTATTTTATTTAGAACGTTTCGCTCAAGCTATTTCCTGCTATGACAGTGCTTTACAAATTAAACTAGACTACTGGGAAGCTTGGCTCGGTCGTGGTGCTGCTGCTGGTAATTTAAACCCTCACCAATCATCATTGATTGTCGTTAGTAGCATTTCTTCTGCCAATCCCGCCCTCAATTTAGGCGGATATGCAGGCAAATTAGCCAGTTATCAAGAAGGTTTAAAACATCTCCGCCCCGATACTCACCCAGAAGGCTGGGGAAGATTACATATAGCTCTTGGTAATACTTATTATGAGCAAGGCAAAAAGGAATCCAACCCTCGTGATTATTGGCATCATGCTATATCTGAATATCAACTAGCACTATCCACTCTCACACCAGAAGATTTCCCCGAATTGCATCTAGAAATTCTGCAATCTCTGACCAAAATGCTGATCTGTTTGGGAGAAACAGCAACTGCACAAGAATTGCAAAAATGGGGTATGGAATTATTACAACAATTACTCACTCACCCCACTCGTTCTGATGAAAATAAAAAGCAACTAGCACTGAAATTTGCTGGATTGGGACAACTAGCCGTTGATTTGTCTGTAAATACAGGAGACTTAGTAGAAGCTTGGGAAATTGCCGAACAAGGTAAAAATAGTTGTTTACATTGGTTAATGTCTGAAGCAAATTATCACATTAACAATGTTAACTATACATCTATTCAACAATTACTTAATCCCTCCACAGCCATAATTTACTGGCATTTTAGCCCAGCCGCTTTACACACATTTATCATCAAAGATCAAGCACCGTCTCCCATTCTTCTACTTACGCCTATACAAGATATTGAGGCTATACCAGAAGCAGTACGACGTTTAATTGAATTTGAAAATTGGTTAGCAGATTGGCAACAATTAGCAATTCCATCCAAAGTTTTGGAATTACAAAATATCTTGAATATTCCGATAATTATTCAAGAATTAGAAGGGATAGATACAATCATCTTAATTCCCCATCGTGATTTGTACAAGTTACCTTTACACAGTTTATTTAATCTGTCTTTTTCTGCAATCTCGTCTTTAAATTCGGTGGATTATAATATTAGTTATCTACCTAGTGTGGCTATAGGGATTTCTTTACAATCTCAGTCATTTTCATCTTGGCATCAAATTAATGGTAGTAAAACTTATCCTCAACTCAAATTTGATCAGTTAGCATCGGAAATTGTGAGCGAAACCTTTGCTATTTCTAAGGATTTTCTCAGTTATTAATTGGTAATTGACAATTGATCATTAACAATTGTCAATTGTTTAATTTTTAGCCATTTGATAGCACTTTCCACATCTGGAACTTGTTCTCCTGGGGGTACAGGTGGACGGTTTACCATCACAACTTTTATTCCTAGTTTTCGGGCGGCAATAATTTTAGGATAGGTAGCACTACCACCGCTATTTTTACTAACAATAGTATCTATATTGTATTTGAGTAAAATTTCCTGTTCGTTTTCTAAAGTAAAAGGACCGCGATCGCATATAATCAAACCCGGTGGTACTAAAACATCATTGTTTGGCGGATCAATCATCCGCATTAAAAACCAAAATTTCTGCAAATGTGCAAAAGTCGCAATTTCCTGTCTACCAATTGTTAAAAATACCCGTTGGCTTTGGTTTTCCAACGCAGCAGCAGCAGCAATATTATTTTCTACTTCTAACCAATGATCATCCTCTAGTTTTTCCCAAGGTGGACGAATTACCATTAATCTCGGAATACCAACTTCCTGTGCGGCTGCGGCTGCGTTCCCAGAAATCTGATTAGCAAAAGGATGAGTAGCATCAATTAAGAGATCAATTTGCATTTTTCGCAAATAACTAACCAACCCAACTACACCACCAAAACCGCCAATCCGCACATTACCAACGGGAGTAGAAGGTTCACGGGTTCGACCGGCTAAAGAGGCGATCGCTTCAATACCAGAAATATTTGCTACCCTAGCAGCCAATTCTGCCGCATCACCAATTCCACCTAGAATTAAAACCCGCAACATATCAATTTAAAATTTTTACAAGCTATTATCTATCACCTGTGATAGATTCCAAAGCTTTGACTTGGTTTTGCAATTTTTCCACAGTTTGCAAATGCGCTTGCTGTGATGAATAACCTAGCCAAATCAAACTACCACTAAACATTGTCACCACAGTCACTAAAAGACTGATTAGCAATTTTACCTGGGAATGAAGACGCTTTACCTGCTGTATCTGATTCTGCTCTGGATACGGGGGAGCATAAACTAAACTCGGATTTTCATTTTCCCCCACCACCTCTATTTGAGGGTTTTCTACACGAGGAAAAGCAACTTTACTTTGCAACCATTGAGTAATCAAATTCGGGCAATTTTTCTTAAACCATTGCCAAGCCAAAAGTTTAAATGCAGGCTTAGACATTTTAGTTATAAATTTCAGTGTTTTATTCAAAGTTCCCAACTTGAACTTCTGATTTACCAAATTAGTTGATCCCACATCATAGAGACAATCCAAAATTGCCTTAATTATAGCTTCTTCCTGATAAACCAACGTTGTTAATAATAGTTCAACATCACTGATCAATTTCTCTTCTCTGTTTTTCTCCCTAGATTTTTGTGTTAAATCATTTGGTATTTTTACTTGTTTCATGATCTTGCGAGTATAAATTTTGATTTTTCAAAGCTATATTCTCATCATCAATATGGTTGATTTAATTCAATTGTATGGTGGACTTGTAACCGAGAAATCTCGACGGATCAAAATTTTTATTAATTTCTGTGCTTCACTTTATAGCAGATGCCAATTTAAAGCCTAATATCAAGTAAAGACGTTCTAGCAGCACCTCTCTACTCAATACTTGTCGGTTAAGTTAAAAACATTAAATCAGGCAGGTTGGGTTGAAATTAGGAAACCCAACATTTACGGACTTTGGTTGGGTTGTGCTGTCGCTTACCCAAGAGTATTGCCTCTCTACTCACGTTAATTCTATAGCAAGACAGGTATTTTTGCCAAAATACTGTTTTTTAAGGGTTCTGGCCGTTCTGACCAACGGAGAAGACTATCAGCCATAACGTAATATTTACTACCATATTCTCATACTGCTTCAGCACCGCCAGCAATAGGTAAATCGTCAAAAAGATCCGTTAACTTACTTTGAGCAACAAAAGCTACGACATAGGAATAGTTACAAATACTCATAGATTCAACAGATTTAACCCCTAAATCCCAAATTTGGGCAAATTTCTGAATCTTACAGTAGTTTCTAATTATACAAAAAAATAAAGCCCTTGGGATATTACCAGGGCTTTGGAAAATATAGGTAAAAAAGGTTTTTCTGTCTCTTTCTCTTGACAAAGAAAGATTTTAAACCAATTGTCAATTATCCATTAATAACGCATTTCCTAGTCTAATGAAGTACAAAATTATCTGTGTTTATCTGCGTCCATCTGCGGTTAATTCTTTCTTCTTATACCTCACTAAAATGGGAATTGCTATATTTTCATCATGTAAATTACATATCAGATGCACCAGTAGCAATTAAACGTCTGAATAAAGCTGCCGACCAACCAGTTTCTTTGAGTACAGCGGCTGAAGAAACTTCTACATAAGCTTGCTCAATAAAAGCTAAATCAATCATGCAAATTCTACCCAATGCTTCTTTTAATTCTTCTGATTTACCATCAGCTTTAAGCTTTTTGCCAACTTCATGAACTACAACAGCCATTGCTGGAACTACGTGCTGAGGAGCAATACCAATTTTGACGTGAATTAGACCAATGTGCCAACGACATTTTGCATATTCATCGCCCCAATTATCCATACCTGTAAACATTTGAGAAAACCATTCAATAAAGGTTTTATGTAAACGATGAGCGCGTCCTTCAGTTGCACTTAAAATGCCACTCATTTCTGCGTCACGTCCGAGATAAGCATAAAAATGATTTGCCATTTCTTCAGCAATACTGCTTCCCCAATCTGCATTTTCTTTCATGACAGATTTATCTTCTGGAGTCAGACCAATACGAGTTTCCATAGTGGTCAAAAAAGCGCGAGGTTCAATAGCCATGATTAATCCTTAAAAACTGTTAGAAGTGGATTTAATTAACTTTTGTGGAAACTTGATCAAAGATAGAGTATGGATTTTTTTCCAAATCACATAGTAGCGGTAGAAGTATAATTAATATATACCCGTTACTAGAAAGGAACTAATTCAAATACATCATGAGTACCTCCTTGGAGGACTGATTTAGTATGTGTTCCTCTCAAACACTTACCAAGTATTTGTTCGATAGCACCCCAAAATGCACCCATAGTAAAAGTGCATTTACGAGGTGAATTTAGTGGTTCACCAGCAGAACAAAAGGTTTCAGAAGTATAGACTTTAATGATTTCACCTTCAGCAACAATTTTCTCAACAATACACAACCGTGTGCCTTCTTTGCCTAAAGCCAGGTTTAATTCATTTGCTGCATCATTTAATGAATGTGAAGCTTTTGTAAAACCTAAATTTTCAGCTACCTTTTTCCCCCTGGCTCGACCTGCTGTGGTTAGTGCAATAGCTGTAGCTTTTTCTCCTAAAGCTTCTTCCATACCTGTAATGGCTGCCTTAAAACAGATAATACTATTAAAGTCGCCTAGTTCTTTTCGTAACTCTAACATAATTTTAAATTCCTGGATAAACCATTTTACCAATTGATAGTTAGATTTAGATTTAGATTTTATCGGATTTAATTAACTTTTGTTGAGACTCTATAAAAGATAGAGTTGGAAAATTTTTCAAAATTTAAGATAGCAGCAGTATCAAGTATAATTAACCTGTTTTACTCCGCAAAAATCCTACTAAACTTTTGAGAAATGATTGACTCACAGCAGGCTTTTGACTGGGTACTGGGACTGATTCGATTAAATGTATTTCGGTAGTAGATTCTTCCATCATGGGAATAGAAGTAGCCGCAACCATAAAATGTTCTTTTGCCAAACCGACGACAATCAAACGGAAAGCTATTTGCAATACTGTGTCTACAGTAAGATTGAGTTGATTGGCAATTTTTTCTAAGGGAACTTCACCATTGGCAAATTCCCATACTTGCCATTCTTGAGCATTTAGCTGTAACCGGGGCTGTTTTGCACTTAATCCTGATAAACCCGATGTAGGATCTGGTAGTTTCTCTGCTAAAGCATTCCAGTCTCGCAATGCTCGCAAACCGATTAATATAACTTCGGTTGCGGACATACTCAAACCTGTCATTTCTCCTAAGGGTAAGGCTGAGATTGGATCAAATTTAAACTGGCCATCTTTGATTTGGAATAAAGCACAAACTGGACGGAGAACTTGAGAGTTAAACAAGAGTTTTAGTTGTTCTGGCTGTACTAAACCTTGGGATTTCAAACATAGTCCCAGAGGGGAATTAATAAAACAAGAGGAAATATTTGTCACCCTAGAGATTACACGTTCACTTACCCATCCACGTTGAGCAATCATTAAGGTTAAACCCTGTTGATCTAAACGATCAGATGCAGCTATAACCCGTCCTTGATGCAGCCAAATATAATAAATTTGTTTGCTATTAGTTTGATTTTTGTCAGATAATAATTCAATATGAAGTACACCTGTTTTTTTACCTTGATCTAAAAATTGGAGTAGTTCTGGTAAAGAAAAATCTGCAAAGTTACCATTAATAGACATAACTGACCTCCTTTATTCATAAGAAATTTATTAAACCCCAGAATTTAAACTGCCAATTTGTACTTTTAAAAAAGCTTTTAATTTCTAAACCACACAACTTTCCATTAAGTGTTGTACTAAATGAATTACTGCTTCTGCTACTGAGTCTCTTTCGTTGGGATTAACCTTAACTAGAGGAGGCCGATTTTGCTCATCTACATAACCAATTGCTAGATATATATCTTCCTCTGCCCACGCTCCAGGACAATCGGTATGGGTGATACCAATAATCATAGGAACACTTACTCGCGCTTGCATGAAGTTAAGAATATTCCGTGCCTGACGAAATTCTCTCGGTCTATGGGCAGCTACTAGTAGAATATAAGCGTGCGCTTTGTGTATGAGAATATCCCACATAAAATCAAAGCGAGTTTGTCCAGGCGTTCCATAAAGGTGTAATGCCATATCAGGACCAAATTGCAATCTGCCGAAGTCAAAGGCTACAGTGGTTCTTTTCTTCAGCAATGCTGTTTCATCAGTTGCACGGGTATCTGTATCTACAACTTCAATTTCACTAACGGAACGGATGAAGGTAGACTTACCCGCTCCTACAGTTCCCGTGACAACCAAGCGCATAACTTCCATCTTTATCCACTCCGATACGAAAATGCTAATAATTGCTCACATTTTTTTCCTGTTTCACTCTGGCAACGTTGGTGCTATCCAGTCCACAGGCTTATACGACCAATCTAGACGCGTGCTGCAAAAATAAACACATTCAAAAATCAAATATCAAGTTCCCTAGAATCAGCAGCACTTATCTACCAGGGAACTCTAAATTAAGTTACCTGTAAGGTGCTGTCATTTACTGGAGGATCAGTTTTAATTCTGCCAGTACCCGCTTAATTTCTAGCATTAGCAATCCCTGTTTAGCACTTTCACTAGCTAAGACTAGAAGAACTGCATCTTGACCACAACCAGTTAGTATGCCAAAGCCTTTATTGCCTTCTACAAAGATCCGGTCAATAGTTCCTCTGGCTAATTCCATCCCAATTCTTTCACCCAGGGATAGCATAGATGCTGACATCGCTGATACTCTTTCTTCATCCATCCCACCAGGTAAGCTTGCTCCTAGTGGTAGACCATCTGGAGTTACAAGTGCAGCACCCTGTACATCTGTAGTACCACTAACAAAATTTTGCAAAACCATACCAAGTTTTTCTGAGTTGATAGCCATTATAATTATTCTCCGTTGTGTTGAATGGGAAAGTGAGTATGGAAATCAAGCAAATACTAAATTAGCTTAACCCTTTTTTGCCTGTAAAAATACAGATTTTTTTATTCTAAAGTCGTAACTTAGAATACATAATTATCATCACTCTTTAAATGCACAGCTTAGTTACTAATTGTACTAGTACACAACGGTGTAATTCAACCAACCATTAAAAATTCTTAAGAAGCTTGTGTAATCTGCTTTTTTAATTTTTAATTGTTAATTCCCCCATCCGGTACTAGCTTTTTACATCATGTTTCCAAATTCATGTTTTAACAATCACGGAACTGTGTAAATGGATGCCTCTTCACTAGCTGCCTTGTGATTTAAATTATGCCTCAGTAGAAACTAATATCATACCGAGAAAATACTGAACTTCAGTTTATCTTATCATTTATATAAGTTCAGGCTATGTTTAAATTTGACATGAGTTGCTTTACGCCGTGTAACCCATATAAGATCAGCTTTTCTAGCAATTTAACCCTAGTAAGTTGTGAGTATTTATATTAAATTTTGTAAAATTTATTAGCTATATGCACATAAATATAGTTCAAACTAAAAGGTATAATTCAGTAATTAATACGTAAATAAAATAGGTACTATGTATTTTCAGTATCATTTTCTAAGTAAGTGGAAAAAGTATTAATTAGGATCACTGCTTGAGTACGATCGCGTAAATTAAGCTCGTACAAAATGTTATTAGCATGATTTTTGAGTGTTGCTTCGGAAATGTAATGCTAAAGTGCGATGTAAACCAAATCCGGTAGTATTTTTCTGCACATCAAAACCTCTACCAATATCTTCAATTATTAACCTTTGCGATCGCATAATAGAAACCGATTGACGCACATCTTGTAATTTTCATAGATCAACTTCCGTAATCACCGATGATGAGAGTTAACAGTGGGAAATGAGGGGTATAACTATTTTAGCTGTTTTGGTAAATATTCAACACATAACTGGACAATTTTATCGAAGTGAAAATCATAGACTAAATCTGTTATGGTCTTAGCTAACTTTTTTTGAAATTCAGGGATTTGAGATATTAATTCCATCGTTTGACTTTTACTACATCTACTAGCAGCATTATATAATTGGATAATCCATTCATCAGGCATCAAATCTAAGGATGAATATTGTTCTTCTTCTTTTTCTACATCTTTTATATTTTCTTCATAAATGTAGCGAAGTTTTAAATGTTCAGCAAGTTTATTTAACAGAAATTCTTCTTGAAAAGGCTTATGAATAAAATCATCACAACCTATAGATAAGATATGATTTCGTTGTTCCTCAAAAGCACTAGCCGTCAAAGCAATTATTTTGATTGGTAGGTGTGAAGAAGCCATATTTTGCTTTTCTAAAGTGCGAATTCTCTTAGTTGCTTCGTAACCATCCATGACAGGCATCTGCATATCCATTAAAATTAAATCGGGTTGGTAAAGCTGCCATAAAGCAATTCCTTCTTGGCCATTTTCAGCTTGATAAATATCGAATCCCAATGGGATAAGTAACTCAACCAAAAGTTTTCTGCTATCGCTATGATTTTCTACGATTAATAATCGGTAACTTCGTTGTTCAGGTACTAGGCTAATAATGTGGCGGTTAGGCTGTTTGGCAGGAATACTTACTTTTTCAGCACAATCTACCTGAATATGAAATCTAAATATACTTCCTTGATCAACAATACTCTCAATCGTGATCTCACCGCCCATCAACTTAACAAATTTTTGACTAATAGTTAATCCTAGTCCTGTTCCTTGATGGTACTGAGCTATTTTTGTTTGGACAAAAGCATTAAATAATTGTTTAATATCTTCGGTGGAAATACCAGGTCCAGTATCTTCTACTTCAAATAATAACAAAGTAGAAATTATACCTTCTTGATCTTTATTGCTTTCTGTTCTAACACGCAGTGTTACTTGCCCTTGCTCGGTAAACTTAATCGCATTTCCTAGTAAATTCAGTAAAATCTGACGAAGTTTCACCTCATCAGTAGTGATATATTGGGGAATATTAGGAGCGCGATCAAAAATAAGTTGTAACTGTTTATAAGCAGCTTTTAGACTTAATAAATCTTCCAAATTATTAAGTAAATAATATAAATCAAAGCTAGAAGGATTGAGTTGAATTTTACCTATTTCAATCTTCGACATTTCTAGTATGTCATTAATTAGTTCTAGCAGGTGTTGTCCACTGCGATTAATAATTTCCAGATGTGCCTGATGTTTTGGACTTAAGAGTAAATCTCGGTTAATGAGTTGAGTAAAGCCCATTATGGCATTGAGGGGAGTCCGTAATTCGTGACTCATATTGGCCAAAAATTCGCTCTTAGATCGGTTAGCTAATTCCGCTGTATCCTTAGCTTTTTCTAGTTCTAGTGATTGTTGTTGAATTTTATTAAATAACTGTGCTTGGTGCAGTGCTATTCCTAACTGGTTACTAATTTGGATAACAAGATTAATTTCATTTTGTTTCCACGAACGGGGAGCAGAGTTTTGATAAACTGCTAAAAGTCCCCACAATTTATGAGCTTTGAAGATCGGGACAATAATATATGCCTGAGCTTGAAATTTATTTAATATCTGTATGTAGCAATCAGAAAAACCAGCTTTGTAAATATTGTCAACAACAAATTTTGATTGATCTGATATTTGATTGACTTGATTGTTTTGGAGGTAGGTATCTGCAAACCAGTTGGGTTTTAAATTTTCCCATTTAGAGTTATAAAGATGTTGTTGAAGAACGATATCATGGCATTTTTCTTCTAATAAGGATTTCCACCCAGGAGCAACTGCTTCAGAGACAAATTCACCACTCCAGTCGGAATGGAAATAATAAATGGCGACGCGATCGCATTTCAATAATTCTCGTAATTCTTCTGTCGTAGCTCGGAATATTTGTTGAATATCCAAGGTCTGCCGCATTCGTTCTACTACTCGTAGAGTTCCCTGTTGCTGTTCTAAACTGTCTTGTAAAGTATCTTCAAATAAGAGCCTCTCTAACTCTGCACCAGCGCGGGCTGCAAAAATTCTTAAAATTAGTTCTGTCGTCTGGGTTTTTAGCATTGGCTTGGTATCTAACACATTTAAATGTCCTAGAATATTGCCCATTGAATCATGTAATGCGATCGCTAAATAACTTTCTACCTCTAACTTAGCTAAATGTTCATAATCAGGAAAAAACGACTGAATATTTTGAGGATAGTAAAGTATTTCTCCCGATAATATATGTTGACAAGGTGTTCCTACTAATTTATACTCCAAGTCTTCACCAAAGTCTTCTCCTCGCCAAAATGCCAGGGTACGAACTTTAGTATTTGTAGGTTCTACAAATCTAGTTACAAAAGCATAACGAACTTCTAAAACTTCTGCTAGGTAGCGAACTAAGGAACGAAAAAACTCATTACCTGTTTTAGAAGCTGTCCCTTCAACAATCAGTTGCAATGCAGTTTGTTGCCGTTTGCGATCAGTAATATCTTCAGCTATACCTAGTAGGTATTTTGGATTTCCCATTTCATCAAGAATTGGCAGTTTCTTTGTATGTAGAATTCTTATTCCTTGGGATCTGGTATGAATAAATTCTTCAAAAATATCTATATTTTTTTTCTTAGTTAAAACTTCTCGATCTTTGGCATTAAAAAAATCTGCTTCCTCTGCTGGAAACAAATCATAGTCACTCTTGCCTATTAATTCTTCTCGGGAATAGCCTAATAGCTCTTCAGCTGCTTTATTAATACGGACAATTTTTAAATTTTCTGCATTCTTAACAAATATCATGTCAGGAATATTTTCAATAATTGAATCTAGAAATGCTTGAGTTTCCCTGATTTCTCTTTCACTTATTTTTAATTCTTCTTCTGCCTGTTGGCGTTTAATTTCTGTTCTGTGAGCGCTAATAAATTTACCAATACTTTGAGCCATCAACTCAATAATTTGTTTCTCATGACTTTGAAATTTTTTAGATCTGACATTAGTAGAAAAAAAGCAAAGTGTCCCATAAATTTTTCCATCTACCCAAATGGGAGTACCAATATAAGATTCTATTTTTAAGCTTTGATAGAGACGATGACAACGCATCTCTTCTATTTCTCCTACATGATCAAATGTAACTGTTTGTCTTTGATCAACTACTTTTCCACAATAAGCATCTGATAGATTGATTTGTAACCCAGGTACTAAAGAATCAAACTCAGATTTAACAGCTAAAAATAAATAACTTTGATTATTAATTTGGCCAACTGCTCCGGCTGAAAACTCCAGGACTTGACAACCTGTATCTAAATAGTCAGTAAAGAGTTCTTCAACATTATTAAAATCAGTGATATTGATGCGATGTAATTGCTTTAAACTAGAACTAAAATTTGCTAGTGCTTGAGTTTTTTGTAGTAATTCTGTATTCTGCTCAACTAATTGATCCTGTAAGCGTCGCAACCGCAGTTGATTTTCAATTCTGGCAATTACTTCTTGTGTTTGAAATGGTTTAGTAATATAATCAGCACCACCCACATTAAATGCTTTTACTTTATCAAAAGGCTCATCTAATGCACTAATAAAAATAATGGGGATATCACGAGTGCTTTCATTTGCTTTCAGCTTTTGACAAAGCTCATAACCATTCATATCACCCATTATGATATCCATTAAAATCAGATCAGGTAAATTTGTTTGCAGATATCCTAATGCTGAATTAGCATCTATAGTTGGGTAAACTTTATAACCATACCTAGCAAGTACCTTGGAAAGTAAAAGTAAATTTACCTGATTATCATCAACTACTAAAATATTAGCGGGTAATTGTAACTTTTCTCTCTGGCTCATTTTTTTATCAAAATTTATTTTAAAATCCGTATTTAATCATTGCTGAAAAACTGAAATTTTTATCACATTAACAAAACAGAGAAACTAACAAAAAATTATTCTTTTATTTCCGTGCTAACAGGATAAGGATAATGGAAATTCAAAAATTGGGTACTTGTCATATTTAATACTAGTTGAAAAATTAATTAAGTAGGTTAACAGAAAAATTTAAAGGTATGTGACAAAATGTAAATTCAATGAATGCCTTGCAAATAGGTTGTTTTACGGTTTTTACAAAACTAAACATATATCGTTTTTATTATGTTTACCTACTTAGCTGATACTCAAAAGTTATAGTCTGTAATTGTGGAAAAATCGTGGATATCCGTCAAAACTCCAGAGGATATTATTTACTCCAATTTAAGGCTACTAATAACTGTTCAGCTAATTGAGCAGGTTTAAAGGGTTTAGTAATCACCGCTTTAATGCCTATAGTCGCAAAGCGACGTTGATCTGATGGCTGGACTTTAGCCGTTAGCAAAATTACTGGTATATGCTTTGTTTGGGGATTAGACTGAAGTTGCTCAAATGTGATTAAACCATCCATATCAGGTAACATCACATCTAGTAAAATTGCATCTGGTTGCTCAGTTTCGGCTTTTTGTATTCCTTCCCGACTCGTTCGAGCCACAATCACCTCTAATCCAGCCATAATTTCTAAACTAATTTGAGCAACTTCTCGAATATCCTCTTCATCATCAATTATTAAAACTTTTTTACTTTTCATCAGTAACCTTTATTTAGTATTCTTTATCTGTATTAATACAGCAGATTGCGCTCTTTTGAGATACAAACATTCATCCCACGCTCCTAAAAGTGAGACGTGGGGCTTCTGTCGGTTAAGCTAAAAGGGCAAGGCTTTAAACCCATTTCTTTGGTAAAATTTCCTTAAGCTATAGGCTCAATCTCGGATTGTATCATTTAGGACTGCTATATATTACAACTGATGAGAATTTTGCTAGTAGATGATGATGAAACTATAATAAAAGTCTTAACCGAGCTTTTATTAAAGCAAAACTATATTGTTGATATTGCTCACGATGGTGAAGCTGGCTGGGACTTTGTTGAAAGCTTTCAATATGATTTAGTCCTTTTAGATGTGATGCTCCCAAAATTGGATGGAATTAGTTTTTGTCGCCGCTTAAGAGAGAGAAAAAATCCAGTTTTAGTAATGCTTTTGACGGCTCGTGATACTACGACTGATAAACTAGTTGGCTTAGATAGCGGTGCTGATGATTACATGGTGAAGCCATTTCATGTTCAAGAACTGGCTGCTCGAATTCGGGCTTTAATTCGTCGTGGCAGCACATCAGTTTCTCCTATCCTAGAATGTGGTGATATCACTCTTGATCCAAGTATGCACGAAGTGAGTTATCAGTCACAAGTGCTGAAACTTAGCCGTAAAGAGTATCTGTTAGTGGAATTGTTTCTTCGCAACCAAAAACGGGTTTATAGTCCCAGAGATATTGTTGATCACCTCTGGTCATTTGATGCTGAACCACCTAATGAATCTACAGTCAGATCCCATATTAAAAATATTCGTCGAAATTTAAAAGTGGTTGGTGCGGATGATTTCCTGGAAACAGTTTATGGACAGGGGTACAGAATTAATCCGGCTTTTACTTTACCCAAAAATAATCAAACAATTCCCACTGTAGCCAAAGAAGAAATATTAAATGTATCTTTGGGGAAAATTTGGAACCAGACCAAAAATTTAAGTTTTGACCGATTAATTGCTATAGAAGAAACTATATCTTCTTTATTAGTTGGTGTTTTTGATGATAATTTATGCCAAAAAGCTCTTCAAAATGCTCATAAACTTGCTGGATCTTTGGGTATGTTTGGCTTAGATGAGGGAACTATTTTGGCTCGAAAAATAGAAGTTATATTGGAGTCAGAATTTAAGTTATCATCACATTTTACACCGGTTCACCAACATAAAGTTGCTCAAAAATTAGATCTGTTAGTCAGAAATTTACGCCAGCATTTAGAAGGGTATGCTCAAGAGGTAATTAGTTTACCTACTATAAATGAGTATGAAGAAATTAATGCCAAAATCTTGGCAGTTGATGATGATCCACAAATTTTGATCACCCTAAAAAAATTACTTGAACCTTTAGGTGTTGAGCTTACTTGTTTGGAAAATCAATATCAGTTCTGGGAAATATTGGCATCAATTCGTCCAGATTTTCTGATTCTTGATATTAATATGCCTAGTGGCACAGAAGGGTTAGATTTATGTTTAGCTGTCCGCCAAAATCATGATTGGAACTGGCTGCCAATTCTAGTTTTGACTGGCTCTAATGATGCAGAGATGTTACACAAAGCCTTTATTATGGGTGCAGATGATTACTTAAATAAACCTATTGTTCCTAAAGAACTCTTAACCAGAATTAGCAATCGCCTTCAACGTATTCGCACAATCCGAAATCACGTTTAGATAGATTTTTTAACATCATATAAATTCTTGTTTTTATTTTTTAGTGAAGTGTATTAAATGATGAATAATATTCAATATGAACCATATAAAGGAACTATTTTAATAGTTGACGATACACCAAACAATCTACATTTGCTCTCTAATATGCTAGAAGAACAAGGATATGATGTGCGTTGTGCAAACAGTGGAGCGATCGCACTCAAAGCTGTGGCAATAGAGCATCCAGATCTAATCATGTTAGACATCAATATGCCCAATATCAATGGCTATGAGGTCTGTGAACAGTTAAAGCTAGATTCCAATACTTGTGAAATCCCAGTAATTTTTCTGAGTGCTTTGAGCGAAACTATAGATAAAATTAAAGCTTTTCGCATTGGTGGAGTAGACTACATCACTAAACCATTTCAAGTAGAAGAAGTTCTAGCTCGGATTGAAAATCAGTTACGATTACGACGGATGCAAATAGAACTGGAAGAAGCAAAAGATCAAGCTCTCAAAGCTTTAGTGCAAGAACAAGAACTTAATCGGATGAAATCAGAGTTTGTTTCCATGATTTCCCATGATTTTCGCAATCCGCTTACCAGTATTCAAGGTTTTGCCGGATTACTTGAATGTGGTGGCAATATTCCTCCTGCTGAAATCATCAACCGTTATATTGGCAAGATTAATACTGCTGTTGATCAATTGCTATTATTATTAGATGAAATCCTGCTTGTTGGCAATATGGAAGCAGTTAAAATGCAGTATGAACCTGTAAATATCAACTTGAAAGAATTTTGTCAGCAAGTTATGGATACTTTGGAATATAGTTTAAATAATCAACATCAAATTTGCTTTACTTGCCCGGAAGAACCTACAGATGCAGAGATGGATTCTACATTAATTCAGCGAATTCTGACTAACTTACTCTCCAATGCAATTAAATATTCTTCACCTGAATCAAAAATTTATTTTGACTTAGAATGTCAAAATCAGAAGGCTATATTCCGCATCAAAGATCAAGGAATTGGTATTCCTGTAGAGAGTCAATCAAGATTGTTTGAAACCTTCTATCGTTGTAGTAATGTGGGTAATATTAAGGGAACAGGTTTAGGATTAGCAATTGTCAAAAAATGTGTTGAAGTCCATCAAGGTACTATTTCTTTAGAAAGCCAGGAGAATTTAGGCACAACATTTATTATATCCTTGCCTCGTTATCCCTATCCAAGATTGCCAGAGATTTAAAACAATAGGTAAAATTAGATAGATATTTATAGTATGAAATTAGGTGGTAGATGCATAAGAAATTTTAAGCACAAAGTCTAGACTACGTTCACAAAAATTCCATCGAAGTCTTATAGTTCTATAATCATTCATAGATCATAGATATTTTTGATTGAAAATTTAAACCTTGTTCTTGAGAAAACCAACTAGACTATGAAGAAAAGACTTACTCACAGGAGCTTGTTTTTTGCTTGGTTCAAATTCTAGCTCAAGCATGGTGGATTCTAGTTCAGATAGCCGACCTAGTGCTTCGGAAACAATCGGCACTTCTTCTAATAAGCCGACAACTATGAGCCGAAATGCAACTTGTTGGATCTTGGCTATAGGCATCCCTAACTGTTCAGCGATCGCTATAATTGAAACTGTGCCTTTGGTGAATTCCCAAACTTGCCACTCTAGTTGATTTAAGCGCAATCGAGGCTTCTCATTAATTGTACTGACTAAAGCAAAACTTGGATCTGGTAACTTGTCTTCCAGCACTTGCCAATTACGCATAGCTCTTAAGCCCATCAGTATAACTTCCTTGGGTACAGCAGTTAGACCTGTCATTTCTGAAGTAGGTAAGGGCATTTTGGTATCAAACTGAAATCTTCCATCTTCTAACTCAAATAATTGGCAAATTTGATTCAAAACTTGATAATTAAATAATATTTTTAATTGCTCTGCTTCTAATACTCCTTGGGATTTGAGGCACAAACCTGCTGGTTGATTAGTTGCACAAACATCTGTAATTCGAGCCGCAGCACGCATACTAAGCCAACCTCGTTGTTGGATGATGGATAACAATCCTTGTCCATCTAACCTATTAGCCGCAGCAACAATATGTCCTTGCTTAAACCAAATATAAAAGTTTTTTTCGTGTTGAGAGGAAAGATGTGATTGGGCTTTAATTGTTAACCGGCCTGTTTTATTTCCTTGCTCAAGCAGTTGAAAGATTTCTGCGAGGGAAAGTTCAGATAGGAATCCTGAGATAGCCATAGTTTACCTTGCTCTGAGTGCTATATTCAAGAATATAAAGGCAGAATGTGGAAAACTTGTGCAAAATATCTGGCTATTTGGATTATTCCCGATGAATTGGGAAGCCCTGTCTGTCTTACAACAGGGTAGTTTATATAGTTTTACTTCTCAGAAAACCTACTAAATTTTTGAGGAATGATTGACTAACAGATGGCTTTTGAGTAGGCTCTGGTACTGATGTTACCAAAGGTATTTCGGGGTGAGAATCTTCTATCATGGGGATAGAAGCAGCCGTAACCATAAAATGCTCTTCTGCCAAACCGACGACAATCAAACGGAACGCTATTTGCAATACTGTCTCTACGCTTAGATTGAGTTGACTGGCAATTTTTTCTAAAGAAACTTCACCATTAGCAAATTCCCATACTTGCCATTCTTGAGCATTTAGATGTAACCGAGGCTGTTTTGCGCTTAACCCTGATAAACCGGAAGTAGGATCTGGTAGTTTTTCTGCTAAAGCTCTCCAGTCTCGTAATGCTCGCAAACCAATTAATATAACTTCGGTTGCAGACATACTTAAACCTGTCATTTCTCCCAAGGGTAATGTTGAGATTGCTTCAAATTTAAATTGACCATCTTTAATTTGAAATAAAGCACAAACTGGCCGAAGAACTTGGGAGTTAAATAACAATTTTAGTTGTTCGGGTTGTACTAATCCTTGGGATTTTAAGCATAGCCCAAGAGGTGCATTAATAAAACATGAGGAAATTTGAGTCACCCTGGAAATTACACGCTCACTTATCCATCCTCTTTGAGCAATCATTAAGGTTAAACCTTGATGATCTAAACGATCAGATGCACCTATAACTCGTCCTTGATGCAACCAAATATAATAAATTTGTTTGGCGTTAGTTTGATTTTTGTCAGAGGATAATTCAATATGAAGTATACCTGTTTTTTTGCCTTGATCTAAAAATTGTAGTAGTTCTGGCAAAGAAAAATCTGCAAAGTTACCAGTAATAGACATAATCGACCTCCTTATTAATATGAAAATTAAAACCCAGAATTCAAATATGCCGATATTTACTTGGAAAAAAAGCTCTGAGCGTTAAACTACGCAACTTTCCATCAGGTAACACATTTTTCCTGATTTCACTACAGGCTGACACTGCGAATCTATCCGACTGCTGCAAAAATAAACATAATCTAAACTAACTAATTTTAAAAATCAGGTAACTGTGTAAATAAGTAGTCGGACAAAATCAAATTCACTTGTTGAGAGAGGTAACAGGGAACAGAAAGATCAGTTGTGTAATTAATTATGTCCTATTACTTAGATGCCTCTTCACTAGTGTCCTTGTGATTTAAATTATGCCGAAAAAAAGATTAATATAATACCGAGAAAATACTGGATTCAGTTTATTTTATCATTAACATAAGTTAAGCATATAAATGAGATATTTGGGTTAAATAAGTCTAAAAAAGTCATGTAGAATAAGCATTACCAGCATTTTAGCCATGCTAAGTTTACCCAATTATATATTAATCTTTATTAAGAATTAAGTTATAGATACGTAACTATGGTAAAGGCAAAAAAATAGCCATCTAGTATTTATCACTTAAATTAATTAGGTGCTATTTTTTAAGTATCTTGTTCTAAGTAAGCAAAAAAACTATTGGCTAGGATAGCAGCTTGAGTGCGATCGCGTAAATTGAGTGTATTTAAAATATTTGTCACATGATTTTTGACTGTACCCTCAGAAATGTAAAGTTTTTGGGCGATTTCTCGATTATTATCACCAATAGCAATGAGTCGTAAAACTTCTTTTTCTCTCGGTGTGAGTTCCACTAAGTTCTGTGGTACAGATAATACAGGTTGGGGTGGATGAGAAGAAAATTGAGTTAAAAGCTTTTTAACTATTCCTGGTCCTAGCTGGGAATATCCTTTATCAACAGCGCGAATGGCAACTGCTAATTCTTCTGATGGTGTATCTTTGAGTAAATAACCCATTGCTCCATTTTTGAGTGCAGCTTTAACATATTCTTCATCATCAAAGGTTGTTAAGATTAAAACTTTGCTATGGGGGAAATATTGGCTAATTTCTCTAGTAGCTGCAACTCCATCCATGATGGGCATTCTGATATCCATTAAAATTACATTGGGTTGTAATTCTTTAACTAGATCAATGGCAATTTTACCATTTTCTGCTTCTCCAATAATTTCTATATCTGTTTCTAATTCTAATAATGCTCTTAAACCTTGACGAATAAGACTTTGATCATCAACTAGCAAGAGTGTAATCATTATTTATATCTGGGTAAAGGGATATCAACGAGAATTTTAACACCATGATTATGACTGCTATGAATCTGAAATTCACCTCCTAATGCTAAAGTGCGATCGCGCATACTTTGTAAACCAAATCCAGTCGTATTTTTCTCCAAATCAAAACCTTTGCCATTATCCTCAATTATTAACCTTAAAGTGTCTATTGTTGTGGTTAATTCTAGTTTAACTTCTGTAGATTGTGCATATTTAGAAATATTTGTCAATGATTCCTGAATAATGCGATAAATCGGGGTACTAATTTCTAGAGACAATGGAGATATAATAGAAATATGACAACTAGGTAAAATGCCATTAGAACGGTGAAAATCTGTAGATAAGAGATATATAGCCTTTTCTAAAGTTTCTCCTTGCAAAGGATGCGATCGCATTGTAGAAACAGATTGACGCACATCTTGTAAGGCTTTTGAACCGAGTTCTTTGGCAGTGGCTAAAAATGTCATAGCTCTAGGTATATCAGATTTTGATAATTTTAAAGCAGTTTCTAATTGCAAATTTAAAGCAGTGAGAGAATGTCCTAAAGAATCATGAATTTCTCTAGCAATGCGGTTACGTTCTTCTAAAGTAGCTTGATTTTCAATTTTCAGTGCATATTGACGAAGTTTTTCATTGGCATTTTCTAATTTATCTCGACTTTCACGTTCAGATAATACTGCATTCATTAATAATAAAATAAATACTAAACTTAAACCAAATATAACAGCTAAACTAAAACTAAAAAATCTAAATCTTTCTTGGGCTATGGGTGCAAATTTACCCGGAGGCATCCTTTGCCTAAGATTAAATAAGAATAAAACAAATGACGCAAGAGTTATTGTTAACCGCCCTGGAAGTTTAAATATTAAACAACTGCGAGTTACTAAAATTAGATAAAGAAAAGGAAAAAGTCTGGCACTTCTACCACCAAAAAAACCAGTAATTAAAATTAATATTACCTCAATAGCTGTATAGATAACTTTATTAGTTTTATTGTAAGTAGGCAACCTTAAACCCATCAACCCAAAAATTGCCAAACTGCAAATTGTCAGTTCTGGATACAAGACAGAAAAGCGCGGTGATGGAGATGGCATTAATGCCATTAAAGTAGAAAATCCTAATAGTAGCCATTCTAAATACAGTAAAAATCGAAAGGGATGATTATTAAACTGAATAGGACGATTCATAAATAATTGACAATTGATAATTGAAAATTGACAATTGAAAAGATGGAAGCCTAACCCGGATTTAAAATAGTTGTATCACGATCAAGTTCAATAGGATGAGAGCCAGATATCTGAATGCTAATGTCATGACTAAAGTAATGGATGTAGACGTGACTTTTGCCTCATGTCGTTACTGGGCATTAGTCCCTATGATAGAAGCATGGAAAACCGAGATAACTAAGAGGTTACTATGAAACTGAAAACATTATCACTCATTGCTGGTACTTTGGCTTTGACTTTAACCGCAACTCCTTTTGCAGTTCAAGCACAACAAAATCCATCTTCTCCTCAACCTGGCAAAGAATGGCAAAAAAAAGGCCAATTCCAAAAATTGAATTTGACTCCCGAACAAAAAGCTAAAATGCAGGAAATTGGCCGCAGTACCCGCGCCCAAATGGAAGCTGTTTTAACTCCCGAACAAAAAGCTAAATTAACGGCTGCAATGGCAGAACGTAAGGCTCAACGCCAACAAGGACAAGGGCAACGTCAGGGTAGACGTGGTAAGAAGGGTAATCTCTTTGCTTCTTTGAACCTAACGGAAGCACAGAAAAATCAAATGAGACAAATTAAAGAATCATCTAAACAACAAATGCAAGCTGTATTAACTCCTGAACAGCAAGCACAAATGAAGCAAATGCGGGAAGATATGCGTTCTCGCCGTCAACAAAATAAACCTCAAT